>VBEC01000016.1:158036-164746 GCA_005883615.1 Chloroflexota bacterium
AGGGCCCTCGAACACTTCCACGAGATTGCCGGGCCCTCCTTCTACCGGCGCATCGACGTGCATGTCGACCGGGCCGGCTATCCCGCGATCAAGGACCACCTCCTCAACGGGCTGCGCCAGGAGCCGCCCGCAGAGCTTGCCGGCCGCAAGGTCACCAGCGTCGTTCCACTGGCCACCAACGACGGCTTCAAGTTTTTCCTCGACGATGGTTCGTGGGTGTTGATCCGAACGAGCGGAACCGAGCCGCTGGTTCGCGTCTACACCGAGGCAACGTCCGCCGATGCTCGCGATGCCCTCGTCACCGTGGGCGAGCAGATGGTCCGCGGCGCATGAGTCGTCAGCCGGGCGTGAGCAGCCCGGGGCCCGGCCAGGGCGCGAGCGAGGCGCGGGTCGTTCCCAAGCCCTGGGGCCACGAGCTGATCTGGGTTCACACCGACAAGTACGTCGGCAAGATCCTCGTCATCGAGGCGGGCAAGCGCCTGTCGATGCAGTATCACCGCAAGAAGGATGAGTCGATCTACGTCCTGTCCGGTCGGCTCCGCCTCCACCTGGAGGACGACGCCGGTACGATCGAGGTCAGTGACCTGGGACCTGGCGAGTTCGCACGGGTCCCGGTCGGGCGCCGCCACCGCTACGAAGGAGTCGAGCGAGTCGAGGTCATGGAGGTCTCGACGCCCGAGCTCGACGACGTCGTCCGGCTGGACGACGACTACGGCCGTGAGGGGACCTCGGAGGCGTAAACCTCGAGCAAATGGCGTCGGAGACCTCCGCCTCGGACCTAGGTGGACGAGGGGTGGTACGGCAGGGAGGGTGGCGATTGGGACCCTCGTTGCCGGACGGCACCGGCCTACCGGCGGCCCGCCGAATAGGGGATGACCGCATTGCTCCGGCGGGTTACAGTTGCCCCAGCGACCGCCATCACCGGTCGATGGTGCAGGGACCGGACGGCGGCCACGCCAGCGCCCATCGGGCGACGGAGGTTCCTCAGCGATGCACAGCTCTCTGATCGGCAAGGTCGAGAAGGCGAATCGCTACGCGCGTGAGCTCGATCGGATCACCATCGATCGACTCTCGCTCACCTTCCGCGGCGACAACGACACCCATCACGTCAGTCTCGACGCCGGTTCGTGGCATTGCACCTGCCATTACTTCGAGAGTTGGAATTCGTGCGTCCACCTATTGACACTGCAAAAGATCTTTGGCGTCATGCTGCCTGAGGAGGCGCAAGTCTCCATCTTCTCGGCGCAACCGCTGACCGCCTGACCTGACCGGCCCGACCCGGGTCCCGCCACCGACCTGCTCGCCCCTCCGGGTGCCGGAGGGGCGAGTTCGCACCTGCCTTGCCGAGCGAGGAGCTGACAACCGGCCGGCTGCACCCGCCCAGAGGCGCAGGTTTCCAACTGGAAGTTGGAATGTTGTCCTTCATGAATGGGCTCGCCTGCCCCGATGGTCGGCCGTGCTACCCTGCCGGCGACAACCTATATAGACGCTGCGTGGTCGCGAAGCCGGTGAGATTCCGGCACAGTCCCGCTACGGTGAAGGCCCGCCTCCCGAGGTGAGGCCGAAGTCCGGTCGCCGGCCCCGCGGTGTGCTCGAACCCTCGAGAGAAAGGGGTAGGCACCGTGATTTCGTTCTTCCAGGCTCCTCCTTCCGGCCGAAGCGAGGGGCCTTTCCGTGTCCGGCCGATGGTCGCGATGCTGCTGACCTCGCTCGCGTTATCAGGTGTGCTTGCGTCTTGCACCGGTGCTGTGGCCTCGCCGTCTCCGGTGCCGTCCACCGGTCCGTCCGCGGCGCCCTCCAACCCGACGGCCGCGCCCTCGCCGAGCCCGACCTTCCCGCTCACTCTCACCGACGACCGCCAGAACACCGTCCGGATCCAAACCGCGCCCGAGCGGATCGTGTCGCTCTCGCCGGCAGCAACCGAAATCCTGTTCGCTGTTGGAGCCGGTTCGAAGGTCGTCGGCAAGGTCCAGGACATCGCCGACTTCCCGAGAGAAGCCCACTCGATCCCAGAGGTGGCGACCTTCTCGGGGGTGGACGTCGAGAAGATCGTGGCCCTGCGCTCCGACCTCGTGATCGCCGATGCCAGCCTGACCAAGCCGGACGTACTCCAGCATCTTCGGGCGACGGGCCTTCCGGTCGTCGAGTTGCTCGCGCCCGACGTCAATGGCATCCTCGCCGACATTCGGCTGGTTGGGCGGGCGGCGGATGCCGACGCGCGCGCCGGCGACCTGGTTGCTTCGATGCGCGCGCAGATCGACCAGATCTCAGCGGCCACCGCGGGGCTTCCCCAGCCACGTACCTTTTACGAGATCGACGCCACCAAGGAGATCTACGGGCCGACCGACGGATCGCCGCTGGTCGACATGATCAAGCTCGCAGGAGGCCAGCCGATCACGACCGGCTCGACGACGGTCGCGGCCATCCCGCTCGAGCGACTCGTTTCAGCCGACCCGGAGGTGATCGTCCTCGGCGACGCTGCCTACGGCGTCAAGGCCGCGGATCTCGCGAAGCGACCGGGCTGGAGTGGCATGACTGCGGTCAAGAACGGAGCGATCCGACCCGTCGACGACATCGTGATCACGCGACCCGGACCGCGCCTCGTCGAGGGCCTGCGCGCGCTGGCCCTGGCCATTCATCCCGACGCGGTCCTTCCGTCTCCGGCCGCGGTCGCCTCGGGTCAGCCGTAGGTGTCGATCCGCTCGGAACAACTCGCGGTGCCCATTGCCGGGGAGCATGCCTGGCGTGCGCGTCGGCCGGCCGTCCTCTTTGCGGCAGGCTTCGTTGCCCTGCTCGTCGCGGTCGTCCTCGGCGTGGGCCTGGGCACGGTGGCCGTGGCGCCGGGCGACACGCTTGCCATCCTCGGCCGCCGCATCCTCGCGCTACCGTTGGCCCAGACCTGGTCCGTTCCGGCCGAGACGATCGTGATGGAGCTACGGCTGCCGCGCGTCCTGGAGGCGATGGTGGTGGGCCTCGGGCTTGCGGTTGCCGGCGCGACGTTCCAGAGCCTGCTCCGAAATCCGCTGGCGGATCCGTATGTGCTCGGGACGGCGTCGGGCGCCGCCCTCGGAGCGGCTATCGCGGTCGTCATTCCGGTCCGGGTCCTGGTGCTCGAGTTCGGCCTGCTGCACGCCCTTGCCTTCGCGGGTGCCCTCGCAGCCGTGTGGGTCGTCTACCGCCTGAGCCGCACGAGCCCGCTGGCTCCCCTGACGAGCCTGTTGCTCACCGGGTACGCCATCGGGTCCCTGCTCGCGGCCGGCCTGGCCATGGCCATGTACCTCTCGGGGGCGGGGCTTCGGCAGATCTTCGGGTTCCTGCTGGGAGGACTCGATGGTGCCGCGTGGCTCCGCCTTGCGGTGGCCGCTCCGTTGGTCCTCGGGGCGAGCCTCGCCATCATGGTTCGAGCGCGCGTCCTCAACGGTTTCCTGCTCGGGGAGGAGACGGCGGCGCACCTCGGCGTCGACGTCCGCCGGGAGCGCGCCATCCTGCTGGCCCTTGCGTCCCTGGCCACGGCAGCCGCGGTCGCGCTGAGCGGCCTGATCGGTTTCGTCGGTCTCGTCGTCCCGCATCTCGTCCGCCTGGCCGTCGGACCGAACGCCCGCCTTGTGCTGCCGCTTTCGGCGCTCTACGGGGCCAGCCTCCTGGTCTTCGCGGATCTCGTGGCCCGGTTGCTCGGCGAGATCCCGGTCGGCGTCGTCACCGCAGTGGTCGGAGCGCCCTTCTTCCTGGCGATGCTTCGCCGGGTCCGAACGGGCTACGAGCTGTGATCGACACCAGCGAGGTCGATAGCCGCCAATCGGACCCACGCTGGTCAGGAGGCGGGCGCGACTCCGGGGCGTCCCCGGCGGTCGAATTCGGTTCAGTGAGCGCGGGGTATCGGGGCCGGGACGTGGTCAGCGACATCGACCTGTCGATCGGAGCGGAGGAACGGGTCGCCCTGATCGGCCCGAACGGGGCCGGCAAGTCGACCCTTTTGCGCGTCCTGGCCGGCCTGCTGCCTCCGAGGACCGGCGAGGTGCGCCTGCTCGGGCAGAACGTTGCCGAGCTCGACCGCCCGGCGATCGCGCGGCGCCTGGCCGTCGTTCCCCAGCTGGCCGCTCTGCCGTTCGCGACTCGTGTCGAGGAGGTCGTGGCATTGGGGCGGCTGCCGCACGAGGATGCCCTGCGCGGCCCGCGAGAGGCGGATCGTGCGGCTGTCGCGGCCGCGATCGACCGGGTTGGGCTGCGGCCTCTCGTCGGCCGCGATGCTCGCGAGCTGTCGCTGGGGGAGCGTCAGCTTGTATTCCTGGCGTTGGCGGTCGCTCAACAGGCGCCCGTGCTTCTCCTCGATGAGCCGACCGTCCACCTGGACCTCGGCCACCAGGTACAGATCATGGAGCTGCTGAGGGATCTCAACGAACGTGACGGGACCACCATCCTTGCCGTTCTGCACGACCTGAGCCTGGCGGCACACTTCTTCCCGCGCCTGGTTCTGCTCGACGTCGGGCGTATCGCATCCGATGGACCGCCGGCGGAAGTCCTCGCGCCGCACCGGGTTCGAAGCGTCTTCCGGGTGGATCCCGGGTTGATCCGAGCGCCCGCGTGAACGGCCCCAGACTCAATCGGTTGCTCTGAGCGGCCCTCCGGCCGCGGAATAGGTCGAGGGTCCTATTGCGGGCCCTCGCCGATGGCGGTTACGGTCCCGCGCCTCGATGGACCATCAAGGTCCGTCGCGTTCCGAAGCTCCGGGAGGCAGTCGGGATGCGCGTCGTCGATTATGTTCAGCTGCTTGTTTTTGTCCTTCTCGTGGCCCTGCCTCTGCTTGCCCTCGAGATCGGAATGAGACGTGCGCGCCGCCGCCAGGCCGCCTCGACCGCCCCGCGAGGGCGCCGCTAGCCGACGCCGTGGCCCGGTTCGGGCCAGAATCGGGGGATGGCTTCCGGTGGCAGTTCTCCTGACGTCGCGATCATCGGTGCGGGCATCCTCGGTACGAGCGCGGCGGCGTTCCTGACCAAGGCTGGCGCGAGCGTGCTCCTGGCTGACGGGGTTGCCATCGGTGCGGGGGCCTCGGGCCGCAACTCGGGTGCCATTCAGCATCCGTTTGACCCTGTTCTGGCGCGGTTGTATCACCGCACCATCGAGCTCTACGGGGACCTCACGGAGGCGACCTCCAGCGGCGGAGGAGGGTTCCGGATGCCTCCCGAGCCCGCTGGCGTGCTCCTCCTGAGCCAGACGCCCGGAGCCGTCGAGACGATCCTTGCCGGCGTGGAAGCCGAAGCCCCGGAGCTGTCGCCGGCGGTTCTTGAAGGCGCCATTCTCGAAGCGGCCGAGCCGATCCTCGCACCGGGCGTATCGGCGTGCCGCCTTTCGACCGGTTACCCCGTGCCGCCCGCCGGGGCGACGAGCGCCTATGCGTCGCTGGCAGGACAGCGTGGAGCGTCGATCCGCCTGGGCAACCGCGCGGCGCTCTGGGTCGAGGACCGCACGGTCCGCGGCATCGTCGTCAATGGGGAACACGTCGCGGCAGGGTCAGTGCTCGTAGCTGGAGGACCCTGGAGTCCGGCCATCGTCTCACCGTCCGGCGGCTGGCAACCGATCGTGCCCATCTGGGGCGTCAACGTCGGAGTCGAGCTTCCGGCCCGGCCGCGCCACGTCCTCGAGGAGGCAGGCGTCGAGCACCTTGCACACTCGCCGCTTACTCGCGGGGACGCGGACGAATCGTCTTTCGAATCGGCATTCAGCCTTGTGACCGTCGGCCGGACTTCGACCCTTGGCTCGACCTTTCTGCCGCTCGAACCAGACAGGGACCGACTGGCGCCGGAACTCAAGCGAAGAGGGTCTGCGTTCGTCCCGTCGCTAGCGTCGTCAAGGATCCAGTCGACTCGGCTATGCGCGCGACCTCAGTCTCGAGACCGGCGGCCACTCCTGGGAGCCGTCGCCGGGGTCGACGGGCTGTTCATTGCCGCGGGTCATGGGCAATGGGGCATCTCGACCGGTCCGGCCTCGGCTGAGCTCGTTGTCGACGTCATCCTCGGTCGGACCTCCGTGCCGCCCGAGCTCGATCCGGGCCGTTTCGGCGTGCCCGCAATCGGTGAGGCCGGCTAGCAACGAAGTGCCGCGCCCAGGCGCGTCTTCGATCAAGCGCGCTTTCGGGCAAGGTCCAGGAACGGCAGCTGGGTGACCGTCGCCGAGACCACGCCGCGCCGTCCCTCGACCGTCCACTCGACTCCGAGGCGCGTCCCCGACCGCTCGAACGCGGCGCCGACCGACGCGAGCGCGATCGGCTCCTTGAGGAGCGGGCTCCAGCCTGTGCTCGTCGCCCGGCCGATGTGGCGGCCGCCCTCGGCGAAGACCGGGACAGGAATCCTCGATACCGCCATGGGTGCTTCGGGTGGCAGGCCATGCGTCGCAAACAGGCGCTCGATGCCGGTCCAGTCGAGCTCGAGACCGACCAGTCGCCTGCTCGGGCCGCCCGCCGCCTGCTCGTGCTCCAGCGCCCGACGCCCGACGAACTCGGCGGGCTTGTCGAAATCGACGAGTCGTCCGAGCCCGATCTCGAACGGTGAATAGGCCTGCTCGGCGCTCATTGCGTGGCGCGAGCTCGTGTAGTCGGCCTCGATGAGAATCAGACCGGCCTCGAGGCGGACGACGTCCAGGGCAAGCATTCCTGCGGGGCGAAGATCGAACGGCCGTCCGGCCGCCACCAGGGCATCCCACACCTTGACCGCACG
>VBEC01000106.1 GCA_005883615.1 Chloroflexota bacterium
CGGTTCCGAGAAGGCCAGGCGGGCGCGCCGAGCCACCGGCGCATAACGGGGCGCATACGCGAATAGGGCCTCGAGGGCGTCAAGCTCCTGCCGGCCCCCGCGCGACCAGCCAGGCCAGTCGATGGAGCTGGCGAATACCCGCTTCGAGCCGGTCTCGACGACGACGGGAATGGATCGAGTGCTCAGGGGCCGCGCCGCCCCGCCGCGATGGCCGGCCCAAGATCGGCCACGTGCGCATCTCGCGTGGCGATGGGATCCAGACCGAACTGCACCTCGAGCGTCTTCATGATCGATGTCGTGTCGTAGACAGTGTGATCGACCGCCGACCTGGTGAGGCTCCGCCCAATCAGGATTGCCGGGATCCTGGTCCCCGGTCCGAACAGGTCGTGGAATCCGGCCGTGGCGCCCATGCCCGGCGGTGGAACGTGATCCCACTGCCCGCCGAACTCGTCATAGGTCACCACGATCAGCGTGTTGCCGGCCTGCGGTCCCGTTTCGATCGCCTGGATCAGGTCGATGAGGTGGTTGCCGCCG
>VBEC01000107.1 GCA_005883615.1 Chloroflexota bacterium
ACCGTTGGGTTTTACGAAGCTGACCTGAGGGAGCGCCCCGGCCTTGACGGCGTGCAGGAAGTCCTGCTCGTCCTCGAGGTGCGAGCGGCCGGGCGCGCCAGGGATGTATCGCGCGTAGTAGGCCAGCGGCTGATGATGTTGCTGGAACGACTTGTCCGGGCAGTACGGCCAGCCGCCGGGGTTGCCGGCCCCGTCGGCCGGGGCGGGCGCCGAATTCGGGTCGGCGCAAGTCGTCCCGGTGCCATTGGTCCAGCCACGTCCGGTCCGGTTTCCGGCTGCGTTGTCCCAGCCACCGGCGTACCAGGCCCAGCTCACTCCCGCGTCGGACAAGGTGTCTCCGATCGTCATCGGGGTCGCCGTATCGTCGATCACCGGCAGCTTCGGGGCGAAGGCCGCAGTCGGCTGATACCACGGGACCAGCGTGTTTACGGAGTAGTCGCCGCAAGCCAGGCCAACGACCGTCGTCGGCTGACCGCAGAGCTGCGTGACCTCACCGTTCACGACCGGCGTCCGCGTCGGCGTGTAGAGCGGATAGGCGGTCGGGAAGCCATTCGTGTCAAGGACGGAGTGCCTGCCGGCCGGAAACCGGGGAGCAGCGGCGGCCACGAGGTACTGGTGGTTGAGGTAGGAGCCGCCGAACGCCGCCTGGAAGAAATGGTCGGCAATGACGTAATTCGGGGCGCCGTTCGCGTGCAGGTACTGGTAGATCGGGAGCTGCGTGCTGTCGTAATAGCCCATCGTCATGCCGACCGCGTCGGAACCCGTGACGTAGCGGTTCAGCTGACCGCTGTCGAGCTGGTATTGCTCCTGGTAGAAGCGGTGGACCAGGTCGCGGGTGCAGCCCCCAGGGTGCCCGTTCGCGTCGCCATCCAGGATCCCGAACGCGAAGCTGAATTGGTGGTCCCGGTCAGGGCAGGTCGCGGCGGTCGCCGGAATGAACTGGTCGATGTTGTAGGGCGCGTTCGAGAAGTGGAAGGCGGTGGTCGGCCGGTTCGTCCCGAACGAGAACGTGCTCGTGCTGCAGTCCGGCGACAGGGGTGGCGACATCAGGTTCACGTCGCTCATGAGGAGGCAGGCGTACGGGTCGCCCGATTGATCGATCTGGATCGTGTGGTCCGGATCAGCGTCGGAGCGGCCGACTACGTGTTGGCCGCCGACCGTCCCCCAGTTGCCGTACAGGTTGTCGAAGCTGTGGTTCTCCTCGTAGATCACCACGATGTGCTTGAAGTTCCCCAGGGGCCCCTGCCTGGGGGCGGCGGCGGTCGACGATATGGGCCCGAACGCGACGGCGAGAAGCGCGATCGAGGCGACGAGAACCCTGCCGAACCGGGCATGACGAGAGTTCACGGTTCCTCCTCCAGGCTGTCCCGAGGGGCCCTACCGCAAATGTCGAGGTCTCGCGCGGAGCGTACGACCGGGCCGCGTCCTCGCGCAAGGGGAGCTCACCCGAAAGGCGCTGCCGCGAACCCTGCGAGTGCCTCGCTCGATGGCACGAAGTAATAGGCGCCGGTCAGGGCATGCGCGAAGTCGGTCAGTCGGTCTCGGCGGCCGCCTCGACGGGCGATCATGCTGTCGAGCATCGCGTCCAATCGGGCGCGGTCTCGGCTGAAGCCCACGAAGATCGTCCCGTGCCGGGTCAGAGTTCCATAGCCGATGTTCCGTCGGAAGATCCGGCCGAACTGGTCCTGGTCCGTTCGGGCAACGTGGGACGTCTCCGGCCTCGGTTCGAGCTCGTCGCCCTGCAGCTTCCGGCGACCCATCACCTGCTCCTGCTCGGGGATCGGCAGCGTCTCCCATTGGATGACGTCGTGTTCCCACTCCTGGAGGAGCAACACGCTGCCGCCTTCGCCGAGCGACCCGGCCTCCACGATCGCCGCCTCCGTGGCGTCCACCAGCGTCGGGTTCTCGGTGCCATCGACGAACCCCGTCAGGTCGAGATCGCGGTGGTAGGGCCAGCCCACCATCTCGTGCGCGAGCGTTGCATACGAGGCCAGCGCGGCGACGACACCTCGCGACACGTCGAACACGACGTCGTAGGCCGCGCCGGCCAACCAGACCACGACATCGTGCTGCGTCGCCGGAAGGGTGAAGCCGTCGGCACCGACGACGGGCTGCGCGAATCCCGTAAGCCGGGCTGGCGAGGCTTCCGGCGCAACCGACGCCCAGAGCTCCGGACGGAAGCCGGCCACGAGATTGACGCCGCCGATGGTCGTGCGCGGCTCCCGGAGGCTGGCAACCCGTCGGACCAGCTCGCGCGAGTCAGCTCCCGGCCGCTCGTCCATTTCGAGATAGGCGTGGGACATCGTGCCAAGCGCGAAGATGCCAGTCTGGGGCGTCGCCAC
>VBEC01000005.1 GCA_005883615.1 Chloroflexota bacterium
AGGCCGAATCGTCGCCGAATCGGCAGTCGATGAGTTGCGGCGCGACGCGCATGGAGCGATCCGAGGAGCGGTGACGCGGTCCGCGGACGGCCACCGCAGGACGGTGCGCGCTCGCGCCGTGATCCTCGCGACCGGCGGCTTCCAGGGCAACCATGAGCTGCTTGCGCGTTTCGTCGGCCGGTTCGCGGATCGCCTGCTCATCCGCTCGAATCCGTGCAGCGTTGGAGACGGCCTGCTGGCAGCGCTGACGGCCGGGGCCGGCACAAGCCCAAACATGTCGACCTTCTATGGCCACACGATGCCCGCCGTCCCCGCCGATCCTCCTCCAGCCGCATGGACGTCGGTCACCCAGTACGCGACGGGTGACGCGATCATCATCAATGAGCGCGGCGAGCGGTTCTTCGACGAGTCACGCTCGCTGGCCGACGAACTGGCGTCGTCCGAGATCATCCAGCAACCGAACGGCCGGGCTTTCCTGCTGGTCGATGATCGCCTCTACCGGGATGAGCCGCTTCCCGGCCGCAGCACCCAGCCGCTCGGCGCCAACTTCGACCGAGCCGTCGCGTCCGGCGCCCCGGCGCTGACGCGGGACTCGCTGCCCGACCTGGCCGAGGCAATGGGTAGGTGGAACGTGAGCACCGTGGGTGTCATGGCGACACTCGAGGCGTTCAACGAGGCAGTCGCGCGAGGTGGGGGAGCGTCCCTGCCGGTGCCTCGGCGAGCGAGGGCCTTCGGGCTCCTAGGGCCGCCATTTCGCGTGATGGCAGTCCGGCCATCGATCACGTTCACCAACGGCGGCGTCGGCGTGGACGTGGAGGGTCGCGTCCAGGATCGCGGCGGTCGCCCAATCCCCGGTCTATGGGCGGCGGGCGCCGATGCCGGCGGCACCTACCGCGATGGTTACATGGGCGGCCTCGTCCTCGGCCTCGTCCAGGGTCGCGAAACGGGTTCCGCAGCAGCCCGCTACGCTCGCACCCTCAACAGGCAGCCACTGTGAGCAGACTGGAAGACCACGTGGCCGGTGCGCCCTCGGTCCACTCGAGTCGCATCAACCGGCAGATGGATCACCTGATCATGGCCCTCAAGGTTGATCCCGGAACGGAGCGTCCCGACTTCCTGCTCAGTCTGTACTGGATCGGCTACACGGCCGAGGCGGGCGAGCCCGACCGCGGCCATGTCGCCTACTTGTGGTCGACAAATGCCCGCGACCGGAACCCAACCAACGAACCCGCGGGCACGAAGTCGGGCGACCTCGAGGCCGCGCTCACCGACAACCCCAACCTGGCGCAGGTGCTCGGAGCCCGCCTACGCCCAGGGCAGTGGCCGATGACTCGACCCGAGCGCCCAATCCTTCCGGCTCGCTTCGAACGTCAGAACCTCCGACCATACGGCATCGGCTACCGCGTCATTGCCGGTGATCTGATCGTGGAGGCCCGCTGGGAGGATCTGAGCTCCCCCGTGTTCGCTTCGGGCCCCACCCGCGGCGGCGATGCCTGGATCGCGACGATGCTCGTCGAGTCACTCCGGCCGAGCGCGCTCATCGACGGCCTGCCGCAGCCCGGTCGGAGCTTTCCCAATCCGATCTGGCAACCTTGGTTTGGCAACGAGCGGGGCTCATGCATCCTGGGGCTCGGCGAGACGATCTACGAGCGGCGCACGGAAGTGGCCCGGGACTTCGGCGAGGACCCTCGCTGACCCGCCGGACCGGCTCAGGCTACTGGCCCGCCGGAGCCAGGCGGGCGAGCAGCGAAACCGCTTGGTCGGCCAACCGCTCTCCCTGACCAGGCTGGATGTAGCGCCAGCCGCCGGTGACCTCGTACTCCCCGTCGGCGAACGCGGAGGCGGTGGGAATGTACTGGAGGGTGTTGTCCTGGTACGCGGCAACCAGCGTTGCCCTATAAGGCGACCGCGCTCCGATGGACAGGCCGTGCTCCAGGAAGACCTCGCCAGGCAGCACGACGAGAGCGACTCCTCCGATCAGGAACGCTGAGACCTGGGCCTGCCGCAGCTCGTCGACGCGGCGGGCCACGACCAGAGCATCGCCCGCCGCGACGATGCCGCTGGCATCTCCGGCGTGGACCGCCAGCTCGAAGGCTCGTTCGAGTCTGATCTTCGGCATGGGTTCCAGCTCGAGAGCGACCCGACACGTCGCCATCGCGAGGACGTCGGGAGCGATCTCGATCGAGTCCCTCAGGGCTTTCAAGGCGCCGCGAGCGAACCTGCGGCCCATGATCGCCGTGTCCGCTCGGCCGCCGCGGCCAACCCATTTACCGGTCCCGACGTTTCCGGCGCATCCCTGAAGGAACAGGCACGGGCCGCCGGCAGCGGCCTCGATGCGCCTCCGGCCGTGTCCGACGAAGTCGGCGGACACATGGCCGTGGTTGTCGCCGCCGGCCGCGGTCGGGTGGCAGGCGTAGCTGGCGATGATGGCAACGGTCGCGCCGTTCTGTGCCTGTAGGCGGATCGTGGTCACATCCGGGTCGATCAAGCCCTCGGACAGCGCGCGCATCCAGGCAGGCGGCCGACCGTAGCGGTGGACCACCCGGCCGTCGGGCAGCCGCGGGCGGCGGTTCGAGGCCACCCGTTCAACTCGCCCTCGGCCGACCTGAACGGTCACCGGCACTGTTCGGTCTGCTGCCTCCGCGGCTGCCGATGCCACCTTGGCAACCACGTCGTCCGCGTAGGCATCATCCATGATCTGCAGTCCGTGCGGCCGAAGAAGTTCCTGGAGTTCGGCGCTCAGGTACGGCGCGCTGTGCGTATGTGACGCAACGACAATGACACTCTCCTCGGGCGTCCCGGCCGCAATCGCCGCGCCCGAACGAATCGCGTGATGGCTCGCCTCCAGGACGCCCACGAGATCGAGGGCGGCGATCACAACCCTCGCGCCGCCTTGCTCGAGGACGGCGACAGTCGCCGTGAGAGAATCCCAGACCTCGGTCACCCGCTCCGTGAGGCTCAACCCGGCAGGCGTCCCAAGGGGCTGCGTGATGTCTCGGCGCGCCAAGCCTGCCCGCAACTGCCCAGTCCCGGTGCGCATGATGTGGCTCAATACAGGGCGTCCGCGCCGGAGGTCACATATCGGTCAAGCAGGCCGACCCGGCGCGTGCTGAGCATCAGCCCGATGCCGGTCAGTTGGAATCCAGCGTCAACGAGCCAGGAGATGCCGTGTCGCGCCGATCCCGCGACACGAACGTGCAGGTTCGCCACACCGCGCTCCCGGGCGAGTCGCGCGGCGGTGGCTAGTGCGGCCGGGACGTCTTCCGACCCAAGCGCGGCCGCCGGGCCAGCGGCTCCGGCGTCCGAAAGGTAGAGGTAGCCTCGGACGGTTCCAGCATCCTCGAGCAGGTGACCCTCCAGGCCCGGTACCCCTGCCCAGAAGTCATGGTCGACCGGTCGGCTGAACCCAACGCTGCCACGGTCGAGCCGATCGAGGGTGGCTCGATCCCGAGAAAGGTCGAGTCGTTGAACATCAAATGAGCCCACGGGGGATGCTCCCGGCGCCCGGCGTCCGCCCGACCCATCCAAGGTTCCGTCGAACGTGAGGATGGTGTCCTGGGGAAGCATGCGAAAGCGCATATACAGGCTGTTCGACACGGGGTTGAGGGCATCCGTCAGGACGGTCAGGGCGGTTTCCCGCCCAACTCCCGCCATCGATCGACGCAGCAGCTCCGTTCCGATCCCACGCGACTGGAATGCGGGCAGGACGTGCAGTGCAGCGAGGTACCAGACGCGTTCCCGCAGGATCGCGATGGCTGCACCCACGATCCGGCCCTCCTGCTCGGCGACCCAGAAGCGCCCGCCGTCGTGTCGAACGCAGAAATGGCGGAAGCGAATAACGCGAGCCAGCGGCAGGGCCGCGTCGCCCGAGACCCGGCGGCCGGCACGACGTAGGACGTCGTCGGCAGCCTCGTGAACCACCTGGAACGTCTCTTCCGCGTCCTCGATCGTCGCCAGCCGATAGGTGATCCCTGCAGCGGCAGAACGTGACGGCCGCCGACGAGCCATGCGCACGTGGGCGATGGTACGGCGGCGGCCAGCCGATGACCTCGTCACGCGGGTGCCGTCGTGGTCCGGGAACAAGAACGTCAGAAACGCGCCGCGCGATGGACGCCCGTCTGCCAGGGTGGCCCGCCTACACTGCTGGAGCCGCCAACTACCGAAGCGGCAGGGCCGGGTGGGAGGCAGCGTCGTGAAGATCACCGCCATCGAGCCCTTGACCTGCGACGGCGGCCTGCGCGAGTTCGGCTTCGTGAAGGTCACCACGGACGAGGGCATCGTCGGGTGGGCGGAGACCTACGACTGGCACACGTCGGCCTCGCTCGCCGCGGCGCTGCGGGTCATGGGCCGCACGCTCGTCGGCAGCGACCCGCGCCGGATCGAGCTCTTCAACGAACGGACGTGGTATGGCGGCCGACCGGGGGTCCCGGAGCGGATCAAGGTACTGGCCGCAATCGACCTGGCGCTCTACGACATCAAAGCCCAGTGGCTTGGCGTGCCCGTCTATGAGCTGCTGGGCGGCAAGTTCCGGGACCGGATCCCGCTCTACTGGAGCCACTTCGCAACCTACCGAGCGGTTTGGCCGAGCGTGGTTGGGGCGGAGCCGCAGTTCACCTATCGACAGTGGGCGGAAGCGGCCCGCGACGTGGTCGCTCAGGGTTACAAGGTCCTGAAGACGAACCTCATTCAGGAGGGCGAACCGGGCAAGCCAGCTCACCTGCCCGCCTACCGCGACGGCTGGATCGACCGGTCGACGATCGACGAGGCGATGAAGTGGATCGGTGCCCTGCGCGATGTGGTCGGGCCCCGGATCGGGATCAGCCTGGACGTCCAGTTCGACTACCGGATGGGCGGCATCGTCCAGCTGGCGCGGGCGATGGAGCCGTTCGGCCTCTACTGGCTGGAGGTCGAGTCGTTCGATCCGGACGCGCTCCTGGCGGCCAGCCGCCAGACGAGCACTCGCCTTTGTCATGGCGAGAGCCTCCTGCGGCGCGAACAGTTCCGACCGTTCCTCCAGCGGCACGTGACCGACGTCGTGATGATCGAGACGCTCGCCAACGGCCTGACCGAGACGCGACGGATCGCCGAAATGGCTGAGCTGTACGACGTCATGGTCAGCCCGCACAACTGGATGAGCCCACTGGGCACGCTCATCAATGCTCAACTGTGCGCCGCGCTCCCCAACGTCGAGATCCTCGAGATCGACCTGGACGACGTGCCCTGGAAGATGGACCTGCTGACCGAGCCATTCGCGATTGAGAATGGCGAGCTCGTCGTGCCCGATCGCCCCGGATGGGGCAGCGCGATCAACGAGGATGTCGTGCGCGCCCATCCGCTCCCGGCGCACCGGCTCGCGTGAGCAGGCTTGCGCGGTGAAGATCACAGGCCTCGAGCCGATCACCTGCGATAGTGGCATCGCCGGTCGGGAGTGGCTGTTCCTCAAAGTCACGACCGACGAGGGGATCGTGGGCTGGGGGGAGGGCTACGACTGGCAGGCAGCTCCCTCGCTCGCGGAGGCGATCAGGCTGGTCGGCGAGGAGATCATCGGCCAGGATCCACGACGCATCGACTTCATCAGCCGCCGGCTGTGGGATTCAGGCCGAGCCGGAGTCCCCGAGCGGATGAAGGTCATCGCCGCGCTCGACCTGGCGCTCTACGACATCAAGGGGAAGTGGCTTGGCGTGCCAGTCTACGACCTGATCGGTGGCCTCTATCGCGACCGGATCCCGCTCTACTGGAGCCACTTCGCGAGCTATCGTGCCCTGGATGCGGAGGCGCTCGGAGTCGAGCCGGTCAGAACGCTCAACGGCTGGCTGGCGCTGGTCGACGACGTCGAGCGCGCGGGCTTTGGGGCACTCAAGACCAACCTGCTGATTCCGGGCCTTGCCTCCGGCCTCCCTCCGACACTCGACGGCGCCATCGATCGCTGGCGCATTGATGCAGCGGTCGAGTTCGTGGGTGCGCTGAGGGAGCGGTGCGGGCCGAACATGGGCATTCTCTTTGACGTCGGGCAGGAGTACCGGATGGGCGGGATCCTGCAACTCGCTCGGGCGCTCGAGCCGTTCGACCTCTACTGGCTGGAGGCCGAGGGCTTCGACGCGGACGCTCTCCTCGCCGCCCGAGAGCAGACCAGGACCCGCATCTGCCACGGCGAGGCGTTGATCGGGCGGCAGGCCTTCCGACCCTTCCTGGAACGCCACGTCAGCGACGTGATCATGATCGAGACGCTGTCCAACGGTTTGTCGGAGGCCCGCCGAATCGCCGAGCTGGCGGCTCATTACGACACGATGTTCAGCCCCCACAACTACATGAGTCCACTCTCGAACCTGATCAACGCTCATCTCTGCGCGGTCATGCCGAACTGCGAGATCCTCGAGATCGACATGGACGACGTCGCGTGGAAATGGCAGCTCATCGACCAGCCCCTCCGGATCGAGGCCGGCGAGCTGATCGTCCCGGACCGGCCTGGCTGGGGCGCCGACGTGGTCGAGGAGGAGGTCGCCCGCCATCCGCTACGGGACCACGCGCGGCCGGCGTTCCTGTCGGCCCTCCAGGAGCAGGGGCCCTAGATCAGAGCGGCATCGGAACGGTGGCGCCGATTTCTGCCGACCGGGTGGCAGCTTCCACCATTTCGACAGCCTTGAGACCGTCCTCGCCGGTCACCTCCGGCTCACGCCCTTCGGCGATGGCGTTTGCGAAGTCCTGGACCTGCCGCGCGAAACCGTCGCGGATATATCGATTCGGATAACCCCACGCCTCGTCGGGGGAAACCCAGTCGGGCGATTGATAGACGACGTCCCAGCCGTCGGGCCTGCTCCTGCTGACCTGCCCGTAGGCGTTGATCTCGAGAATCGCCCTCGAGCCGACAACGATGTAGCGGGCCCTGCCGCCCATCACGGCGTGCGGCAGCTCGTAGGTCATCCAGATATGAGCGAGCACCCCGTTGGCAAAGGAGAACTGCACGAAGGCGGTCGGCAGGAGCCGTTCGGCCGGGTCATACCGGGCGTACTGAGCGAAGGCCAGCACCGGCTCGGCCCCCGCATACCAGCGCACGATGTCGCAGCCGTGCGACCCCCAGTCGAGGAACGGGCCGCCTTCCTTCGCATCGAGTGCCCAGGCTCCCTCGGGAAACGGCAGGCCTCCATCGAGCGCCCGCCAGACCTGGATCATTCGCACGTCTCCGATCTCGCCACCGTCGATCAGCCGCTTCGCCTCCATCGGCGCTCCAAGTCGCCGCGTGATCTTGCCGACCGACAGGCGTACGCCTGCGGCGAGACAGGCTTCGATCATCTGCCGGCATTCGGCCTTGTCGAGGGCCATTGGCTTCTCCAGGAAGACGTGCTTGCCCGCTCGAGCGGCCATCAGAGTCTCCGGGAGATGAGCGGAGTGGGGGGTCGCGATGACGACCGCCTCGACATCCGCTCGAGCGAGGAGTGCTTCGAGCGACGGCTCGGCCTCGACGCCGAACTTGTTCGCAAGGCCTGGTGCCCGTGAGCCGACGGCGATTGCGACGAGTCGCGTGTCGGTCGTGTCCTCCGCGAGGCAGTTTGCATAGATCCCGGCCATCAATCCCGAACCGACGATCCCGAACCCCACGCTCACCGAAAGGCCCTCCACTCCTCCGCCCCTCCGTCCCGAGGGTCACGCGACTATCATCGACGTTCCCTGGCTCGGCGGCGGTGCCCGATGCCGCCTCCGCCACGCGCAGCGGGGCCATCCGATGAACCGAACCGCCCGACACCGTCTCGCTCGATCCGGATGAGCGCGTTCGCATACCCGCCCTTCCGCGTCTACGTCCTGGCCAGCTTCGCCTCGAACTCCTCGATGTTCATGTTCGCGGCCGGGCTCGGCTGGTACATCCTCGGGCTCACCGGTTCGGCCGGAAGCGTCGGCTTGGCGTCCTTCGTCTACAGCTTGCCATTCGCGCTGTTCATGCTGCACGCCGGTCTGTTGACCGACCGTTTCGGCGCGCGGTCGCTGGTCGCCCTATCTCTCTTCGTCGCCGGTCTGTCGACCGTGGGCCTCGCGATTCTTGTGCTCCTCGGCAGCTTCCCGCTGCTCACGATCTTTCTCGTCACTTTCGGCATCGGGACCATCCTGACTGTCGGCGCGCCGGGGACGATTTCGATCGTGAACGACCTGGTGCCACCGGCGGCCGTGCCCAGCGCGGTGTCGCTCGTCTTCCTCAGCATCAATGTGGGACGAATTGCCGGCGGCGCCGCGGCCGGCGTCCTCCTCGCCAACGGCTCCCCGGGTCTGACGATCATGGCCTCCGGCCTGCTTCAAGCCGCCGCGGCGGTCCCGATCTGGCGCCTGCCTGGAGCCAGGCCGAATCTGCTCCAGACTGGCCGGCCAGCCCTCTTCAGGCCGCTGCTGGAGGCCGCGCGCTTCACGGTCGACTCGCCCATTGTCGGTGTGATTCTGCTCCTCTCGATCGGACCCGGTGCGCTCGGCCTCGCATACAACTTCCTGTTGCCTGTTGCGGCGAGGGAGATCGGCGCCGGTGCGGGTGGGCTTGGGCTGCTCCTGGCGGGGGCCGGCTCGGGCGGACTAGTTGCGGGCCTCGGCGCCGAGCGCCTGATGCGCGCCGTTGGCCATGGGCGAACGATCTTCATCGGCCTCGCGGCCGCCGCCGGAGGTTTGAGCGGATTCGGGGTCAGCGGCAGCCTCCCGATCGCGATGGTCGCGATGGCGTTCGTCGGCGGTGGCCTGGTCGTCTACGCCTCGTCGAGCTTGTCCCTCGTGCAGGCGTTGTCCCCTGTCGAGCTGCGGGGACGGCTGACGGCCCTCTTCTCCCTCCTGTACTGGGGACTGATGCCTGCCGGCGCGCTCCTTGGTGGTGCCGTTGCCGGAGCGACCAGTGCGCGGTTTGCGCTCGCGACCGCCGGCATCACCCTCTTTGCATGCGGGTCGATCGCTCTGCTGATCCGTCGCGACGTCGCGTCGCTGCGCATCGCCGCGGACGGGCAGGCCGTGACATTCGGTGCGCAGCCAGAGCCCCACCCGGAGCCTGCGTTCGATCGAGCGCCGGCGATCGGCATCGGAGCCGCGGCGCCACGCCGGCGGCCTGATCAGGAAGCCGCGGCCGGACGTGCGGCCCTCGCACCCAAAGGCCGTGGCGACAGCTAGCGGCGACTTCCTCCAGGCACTCCGGCGACAGCCATCCGGGGGCCCGGGCGCCAGCTCGGGAGGCGCTCGAGGATCCGTTGCCTGAAATCGACGTAGGCCTCCTCGCTGACCTGCTGATAGGGCGGGAGCAGGCGCAGGGGCATCCGTTCGTCGAGGACCTTGGCAAGGACCTTCTCGTATGCGCCGTCCATGTGCGGCCCGCCGGCGAGAGCGCCGGTCCCGACCTCCGCACCGGCTCGCCCGACAAGCTCGGCGAAGACCTCGAGCGCCTCGGCCTGGAGGCCGAGCAAAGCGGTCAGGTCGCGCCGCACCCCAGCCTCGAAGAAACGAACGCCGACCCAGGGGTTCATCGTCGTGAGCGACATCAGATAACCGGGCTCGCCGAGCTGGCACCCCTGCGGGTAGCCCAACTCGGTGAGGAAGTGCCGCAGCATGGGCGCCTCGCGTAACAAGGCGTGGATCGTCACGAGGTTGCCGGTACCATTCTTGGCGGCGACCAGATTGGGATATTCCGAGGCCAGCCGCACGTAGTCGGAGGGCCCCAGCACGCGGCCAGCGCGCTGGAGGTTGTAGTGAACGAAGGCCGCTGAAGGAAAGCGGCCGACCACCTCGTGGAAGAACTCTGCGAGCTCGCCATCGTTCAGCGCTCCCCAGGCAGGAAGCGAGATCTGGAAGCTGCTGAAGCCGAGGTCCATTGAGCGCTCGATCCGCTCGATCATCGCGCCGGTCGACAGGCTTATCACCCCGATCATGGAATGGACCCCTTCGCCCCGCATCTCCTCGCGGAAGAGCCCGCACACGTCGTCGAACTGGCGATCAGTCACGGCATAGCCTTCGCCCGCCGTCCCGAAGACATAGAAATGCCGGACTCCGGCCGCCAGATGGAGCCGGACCTGATCACGGAAGATGTCCTCGATGAGCGAGCCGTCCGCGGCCCATGGAAGACAGACGCTGGCGAGGATCACGCGCGGGTAGCGGGCTGGATAGGGTCGTTCGAGGTGTGTCTCGGTAGCGCCTGTCGCACCGGCCGCACCCGAAGGTCGAC
>VBEC01000006.1 GCA_005883615.1 Chloroflexota bacterium
ATTTGGCTGGAAACGAGGGGGGATGCCAACGCCGGCGTCGACCCGGCCCTGGTGCCAGCGTCGTGGGCCATTGGCCGGATGACGCTTGCTCTTCCCGTCGTTGGCTATCTCATCCGCTTGTTCGGGCTGATCGCTGGGATGCTCCTTGCCGTCTCATTGGCGACCAGCCTGCTCGCGGCCAGCTGGATCCTCGAGTCGGTCGAGGAGGATCGCGGCCGGCTGCGGGAGGGATTGAAGAAGCCGCAAGGACTCAAGCCTCGAGCCCGTTCCGGCTGGAGGCGTATTCGGGCGAGGCCAGCCGCCCCGGTCACGTGACCATTCCGCTTCGAACGCTTCTCGCCGGGGCAGCCCTCCTGGCGGTCCTGGGCGGCTCGGCAGATGCATCCCTGGCCCGCGCGACATCAACGAACACGACGACCGCGTCGTTCACTGGTGGCTCATGGGTGCTCTACCTCCACAACCGGCCCACTCCACCGGTCGGCAACACGACCGCGCAGTTCGCCCTGGCCATGGACACGACCGTGCCGACCGCCGCGCTGCTGAACAACTACGACACGGACTGCGACGCCGTGGCGGGCCGCCTGATTACGCGCAATACAGGGCTGTCCAGCGAGGCTACGGTGTGCCGCTACGCAAACTGGCAAACGGCCGCGTACGGCACCGCCCGTGCCTTGAACGGGACGATGACCCTCCGTATCTATGCGGCCAAATCGGGTGCCGCCAATCCGACCCTGATCGCATTCTTGCGGGACTTCAATCCCAGTACGAGCGGCTACACGGACCTGGGTTCGAGCAGCATCGCGATCACCAACCTCGTCCAGACGCAATTCACGTTGACGTGGAGCCTGAACACGAGCATCCCGGCGACCCACAAGCTGGAGCTCAAGATCGTCGCGACGGGTACCACCAACGTCCTGCTGGCCTATGACACGTCGGCCCAGCAGTCCCGCCTGGTCCTGCTCCAGATTCCCGCCACCTAGCCGTTTTCAGCAGGCTGGGTCGCCGTCAGAGGCTCTCGCAACAAAGGCTCTCGCGACGGGGGCCGAAGCGCTGCGGGTACACTCGGCCACATGGCGCCCGTGAGCCCAGCCCCACAGACCGGCGCGGGCCTCCTGGTTGATTGCCTTGCCGCCGAAGGCTGCGAGTACGTCTTCTCGGTGCCTGGCGAGGAAACGATGGCCATCCTCGATACCCTCTCCCGGCAGGACGCCATCCGGCACATCACGACGCGCCACGAGCAGGGAGCTGCGTTCATGGCCGACGTCCATGGGCGCCTGACCGGCCGCTGTGCCGTCGCCATGGCGACGCTCGGGCCCGGGGCGACCAACCTCATGACCGGCATCGCCGACGCCTATCTCGACCGTGCGCCAATGGTCGCGATCACGGGACAGACCGGCTCGGACAAGCTCCACAAGGAAGCCCACCAGCTCGTCGACATCGTCCGCATGTTCGAGCCCGTGACCAAGTGGAACACCCGCGTGGAGGGCGTGGACGCGATTCCGGAGATCGTGCGCAAGGCATTCCGCCTCGCCCAGCTGGAGAAGCCCGGCCCCACCCACATCGAGCTTCCCGAGAACCTCGCGGGGATGGCGCCCGAAGGGAGTCCGAGGCGGGTCCCGATCAAGCCCCACCAGACGTATTTCCCGGAACCGACGGATGAGGCCATCGCCCACGCCGCGCGGCTCATCGCCGAGTCCAAGCGACCGATCGTGTTGGCCGGCAACGGCGTCCTGCGGCGCCGGGCCGCACCCGAGCTGCGCGCCTTTGCCCGCGGCCTGCACGTCCCCGTCGCCGTGACGTTCATGGGCAAGGGCGCGATCGACGACCGAAGCCACCTCTCGCTGATGGCCGTGGGGTTGCAGGCTCGAGATCACGTGCTGTCCGGCTTCGACCGCGCCGACCTCGTGCTGTCGGTTGGCTACGACCTGGTCGAATACGCGCCGGAACAGTGGAACCCCGACGGCCGCAAGCGGATCGTGCACGTCGACACGCAGCCGGCGGAGGTCGATGCGCTCTACCGGCCGGAGGTCGAACTGGTCGGCGATATCGAGGGCACCCTGCGTCGGCTCCTCGAGGCGGTCGAGCCGATGGGCATCGGCGGCCGCGACGCGACGGCCCGCCACGAATCGAGAGAGATACTCGTTCACGCCGACCTGCGGACGGCGCTCCTCGAGGACCTTCACGCGTTCGAGGCGGACGAGGGCTGGCCGATCAAGCCGCAGCGCGCGATCGCCGACCTGCGTAAGGCGCTGGAGCCGTCCGACATCGTCGTCTCGGACGTGGGTGCTCACAAGGTCTGGGTCGCTCGCCTGTTCCAGGCCTACGAGCCGAACACCGTGATCATCTCCAACGGCTTCGCCGCCATGGGCATCTCGTTGCCCGGGGCCATCGCAGCCAAGGTGATCCACCCCGATCGGAAGGTGGTCGCCCTGTGCGGCGATGGCGGCTTCCTGATGAACTCGCAGGAGATGGAGACCGCTCGTCGGATCGGGGCCAACGTGACGGTCATGGTCTGGCGCGACGACGGCTACGGCCTCATCGACTGGAAGCAGCGCAACGAGTTCGGGCGTCCGTTTGGGGTCGAATTCGGGAACCCCGATTTCGTTGCCTTCGCGCAGAGCTTCGGCATCGCCGGCTTTCGGCCGGCTGACTCAGCGGACCTCTACCCGACTCTGCGACGTGCGCTGGAAGTCGATGGACCTGCCCTCGTAGAAGTGCCCATCGACTACCGCGAGAACCTTCGACTGACCGAGCGCCTCGGAGCCCTGGCGACACGCTCCTGAGGCGGGTCGCCGCGCCCGCTCCCAAGACCAGGGTCACAGGCGGCGCAGCACCTCGTTTCGTTTCGCGTCGTACTCCGCGTCGTCGATGAGGCCGTCGTCTCGAAGGGCCTTCAGCTCCGTCAGCTTCTCTCGGATCGAGCCCTCGGTGCCCGGGCTCGAAGCCTCGCGGCGGTACAGCTGCTCCTCCGCCTTGCCGAGGGCTGCCTGTACGCCCGCGCCGGCATTCACCCGATGATGCCCAGCCCGCAGGGTGACCGGGCCGCGGACGACCGAGAAGAAACGGTCGCGGATTCTGTGGATACAGGCAACTGCGCCTTCAGCGGAGGTCTCGATCAGGATGCCCTGGATCCGTTTCGGCGCGAGGAATGTGTAGCCGTCCGTCCGTCGAGTCGAGGTCACGATCGCTGCCGCCAACTCGACGATGAGCGCCTCAGGCGTCGACTCGGAGCGTGGGTCGGCCCCCGTGCCGATCTGCCCCAGCTCGAGCTGGATCGCCACTGCGGGCCGTTGATAGCGCTCGATCCGGGCCGTCTCTGACGCGATCAGCTGCGTCCAGGCCGATGGCCCGTAGAGCCCGGTCAGGCGATCTCGCAACGCCGCTTGCGGTACGCCGAAGTCGCCGGTGCTGGGTGGAACTTCCGTGGCCCCCGCGACGCGCCAGTGCGGGACGCGCGTCTCGGCCCCCGGAGACTCGCGCTGCTCCCCCGTCGATTCCGCAGACTGCGAGCCGTGGATCAGGGATTCGATCGTGTTGCGGAGCAGCTCCTCGTCACTCATCGGCAGCCGGGGCCGGCGTCGAGGAAGGGTTCAGTCCCAGACGGGAAGCGGCTTCCCCGAGCTCATCATTCCTGATGACCGCGCCTTAGTCGATCGCCTGGCGCCGGATGCCCGACCCGCCGACCGTGACGGGTTGAGGCTCGGCCACTTCCGGCTCGACGAGGATCTCCAGGGTGCCGGCGGGCACCTCTGTGGCGGGTCCGACGGGACGGCGGCGCTCGGCGACGATCGTGCGCAGGACCCGCCAGCCGTCTCGGAACGTGTGCAGGTTCGAGGCGCCGGTCCGACGTGGCGCCTCGAAGCTTGGAACTTCGCCGACGGTCAAACCGTTGCGAGTCGCCCGCAGAAAGAGCTCGGTCTCGACTTCGAAGCCATCGGCGGTCACTTCCAGGGCCAGGATCGCGTGCCGGCGAAACGCGGCGTAGCCGTAGCACAGATCGGTGTGACCCGTGCCGAAGAGCAGGTTCGCGATCGCCAGCAGGCAACGATTACCGGTCTCGCGCAGCACGCTCATGTCGGCCGTCCCGCCACCCTGCAGGAAGCGAGAGCCCTTGACCAGATCGTGGCCATTGTCGAGGAGCTCGATGAAACGGCCCATCTCCTGAGGGTCCATGCTGCCGTCGGCGTCGAGCATCACGATGTAGTCGCCGGTGGCAACGTCGAAACCTGCCCGGAGTGCGGCGCCCTTACCAGGGCGTCTTTCGTCGACGACCACGATGCCGGGCCAGATCGCCTGGGCAACGGTCACCGTCGCATCGGACGAGAGGCCATCCACAAGGACGACCTCGTCAACGCTTGGCGGCAGCCGGCTGAGAACCCAGCCGATGTTGAGCGCCTCGTTCTTGGCAGGGATCACCACGCTCACGCGATGCCTTCGCGGCGTGTCGGGCCTGCTGGCGGACTCCATCTCCGCATCAGGGGCGGCGATGTCTTGGCCCTTCAAGCTGAATCCTCCGGGGCTACCCGAAGGGTCGGAGAAACGCGATAGAGCGGGTACGGCCCCTGTCCGGTGCGCCCTCGGCAATCCGGCCGACCCGAACGAGCCGGCGAGATTCGACCGACTGCGCGCAGCCCAGTCTTTCCGCTCCCCGTCGTTGCCCCAAACCCCAGGGCGAGATGACTACTGCCTCGACGAGAAGTCGGCTCGGATTTTCCCGGCCTCCGAACCGATCGCGCCCCCTTACGTCGCTTGATGGGCGGTTACGGGATGTTAGCGGAACTGGGGTGTTGTGAACAGGGGTTTTCTGCCAGGTTATTGCCAGACACCTATTGCTGGTGCGTTCAGTCACCACCTCGCCGCGATTCGAGCGTCCGGCGCGGCTCGATCTGGAGGGGGCTTCCCCGGGAGACCCAGGGCCGGTGACGGCTGGAGCGAAACATTCGCGAAAGGCGTGACGATTCCTCCTCCTGCTCGGCGACTGGCTGCCCCTCTGTCACGGCCTGCAGGAACTCCGATGCGGCTGCCCGGTAGTCCCGGTCCCCGGTGCTGCCTGGCGCATAGCGCGTGATCGGGAGTTTCATCCCGGGCGCCTCCGCGAGGCGGATGCTCTCTCGAATCTCGGTCGCCATGAACGTGTCTGGAAATGACTCTCGGAGGCGCTCGATGACGACGCGAGCATGGCTGGTGCGGTTGACCCGACAGGCAAGCACGGCCGTAATCTCGAGGGACGGGTTCAGGCGCGACTGGACCCGCCGCACGGTCGCCAGGAGGCTGGCCAGTCCCGCAAGCGCCAGGACGTGGACCTCGACCGGAACGAGTATCTCGCGACAGATGGCGATCGGGGCAACGCCGAGATAGCCCATCGACGGTGGACAGTCGACCAGGACGATGTCCCACATCGACGGCAGCTGCTCCATGGCCTTGATGAAGCCCATCGCGATGTCGGTCTCTTCGCGGCCGTCGCTCACGACCAGGCCCGGGGAGCTGGGCACGAGCTGGACGCCCGGCGCGGTCGTCTCATAGAGGAGCGACGCGAGAGGGGCAAGGCCCCGGATCGCCTGGATCACGCCAGTCGTGGGATCGGATATGCCGAGCCATGCGGACGCCGATCCCTGCGGGTCCATGTCGATCACGAGGACGCGCTGCCCAGCCTCCCCGAGGGCCGCCGCAAGGTTCACGGTGGTCGTCGTCTTGGCGCTGCCGCCCTTGTGATTGGTGACCGCCACGGTTCTCAAGGCTTCACCCGTCCTCCGCGTCGCGGCGATCGGCCATATCGCGGATCACCCGATCGAGTGCACTGCGCATGGCGAGAGGCGCGTCGGCCTCGGCCAGAGGGTTCGCTCCCAGAGCGCTCCCTCGCCGCCGCTTGCCCGAACCTTTGGCGGTGGTCGAGGGGGGCGGATCGAGCCGGCGGACGATCGTAACGGGGGGCGCATGCCGCGGCTTGTCGTCCACGGTCCGTCGACGTCTCAGCGCCGGTGCCGATTCGAGGTCCAGTTCGCGAGCGACCGGTTGACCGGCCAGGATCCGGGCCCGGTCCCACAAGCCCGCCCGCAAGGTTCCCCACGTCCGCCGTGGTACGAGGATCGGGTCAGCAGCCAGCCCACCGATCGTGATCGCGATCAGGATCGCCAGCGTCCACGGTGGCGACCAGCGACCTGCGTAGAGGAGCGCAGCCGGGACCAGGCCCCCAATCGCAACACTGAGGGCAATCGCCAGCATTACCTCGACGGCCGGTTGGTCCAGCCGGAGCAGGCGGACGAGCGCCATGCCCGGACAGATCGCAATGAACCAGATAACGATGGGGGCCCGAATCGGCGCTGGAAGCTCGATCGCAGTCACGACCACGACCGAAATCACCGACGCGAGGATCACGACCGCCCAGGCTCGCGACCATGGGCTGGGCAGGGAATCGAGCGAAGGCTCAGGCGCGCGAGTCACAGCCGACCGTCGTTTTCCGCAACAAGATGGTGCGCGCAGTCACCGCGCCCACCCGCCCCGGTACCCAAGGGCGGGGTAACCGAGGTGCTTCTGGCACAATCCGTGAGCCTCCGGCGATCGAACGATCGTGTTCTGCGGCGACTCAGGGGCCCGGCCGCGTGAATCGTTCGCGCCGTATTGTGGCCCGGAAACGCGATCAGCGAAAGGATCGGGCTTGCTCTCGATGCCGCCGGACTCGAGCATCTCCGTGGTCATCTGCGCGTACACGCTCGATCGCTGGTCGGACCTCGTCGCTTCGGTGCGATCGGTCCAGGCTCAGACTCGGGCGGTGCAAGAAGTCCTCCTCGTCATCGACCACAACGACGCGCTCCTTGCGAGAGTCCAGGCTGAATTGCCAGGCGTCCGCGTTCTCGCGAGCAGCGGGCCTCCGGGGCTGTCCGGCGCACGAAACTCGGGGGTCGGGGAGGCCGTCGGCGACATCGTCGTATTCCTGGACGACGACGCCCGGGCAGAACCCGGCTGGCTCCAGAATCTAGTCGCTCCCTACAGCGATGAGCTCGTTGCCGCAACGGGAGGCTCGGCCCAACCGGCATGGGATACCCCGCGGCCGGGGTGGTTTCCTCCCGAGTTCGACTGGGTCGTCGGGTGCAGCTATCAGGGTCTTCCCACCCAGGCGGCGGATGTCCGAAACGCCCTGGGCTGCAACATGTCCTTCCGCCGCTCGATCGTCCTCGAGGCCGGCGGATTCCGGACCGACATCGGACGCCTGGGGACGCTGCCCGTCGGCTGCGAGGAAACCGAGCTGTCCCTGAGGATCCGGGCGAGCTCCCCGAGCCGTCGGATCGTGTATGTGCCAGCTGCGGCGGTTCGTCATCGCGTGCCGGGCACTCGGTCGACCTGGCGATACTTCCGCGAGCGCTGCTATCAGGAAGGGCGCTCGAAGGCGTTGGTGGCAGCACTGGCCGGCATGAGTGCGGGCCTCGCGTCCGAACGAAGCTACGTCGCCAGGACGTTGCCGTCCGGAGTGGTCCGCGGGGTCGCCGACGCACTGAAGGGCGATGCCTCCGGCCTGGCACGCAGCGCCGCCATCCTGGCCGGGCTGTTCATCACGACGATGGGGTACCTTGCCGGACGCTCAGGAATCGACCCGATCAGGGCCACGGCGGCGAAATCGATCCTGCTCAAGCCAACCAAATGAGCACAGACCGGCCGGCGCCAGTCCGCCTTCTCGACGTTGACCTGTTCGCGCCTCCGGATCTGACGGGCACCGACGATGTCGAGGAGGCGAGCCGGATCCTCGTCCGCGTTCACGACGTCCCGATCGCGTTTGTCAGGCTGCCGATCCCTCCGGGAGGTCTATCTGGAGCAGACCTCCGCTCCCGACTCGAGGCCGCCGTGGGGCCCGAGCTAGCCGATCACCTGGCTCAGGACGCGGCTGGCGACAGAACGGCCGGCAACGGAAGGCCGTTCTGCCAGGCAGAGGCGATCAGGCTCACCGAGTCCGGACCGCCTGTTACCGTCGTGATCCCCACAAAAGACCGGCCCGATCAGGTCGCGGCCTGTGTCGATTCCGTTCGTGCGACGGGATATCGGCACCTGCAGATCCTCGTCGTTGACAACGGGTCGAGCTCGGACGCGACGACCCGTCGCATCAAGGAGCGCTTTGGCGACCGGTCCGACGTCCGCTGCCTGTCGATGGCGCGTCCTGGCACGTCGCGTGCTCGCAACCGCGGGTTGGCGGAAGCCAGCACCGAGATCGTGCTCTTCTCGGACGACGACGTCTCGGTCGATCCGCTCTGGATCGTGGCGGCCGTCAGCGGGTTCGAGGGCAACCCGGACGTCGCGGCAGTGACAGGGCCAATCCTGCCCACGGAGCTCGCAACGCCGGCGCAGGTCTGGATAGAGGAATTCGGGGGCTTCAACAAGGGCTTCCGGCGCCAGGTGTTCGAGCTCGATCACCCGCCTGATCGCGCCGTGCTCTTTCCATATGCCGCCGGATCGTTCGGGTCAGGCGCCAACATGGCCTTTCGTCGGCAAGCGCTGTTGTCGGGCGGAGGTTTCGACGTCGCACTCGGCGGAGGAACACCAGCCAGGGGCGGCGAGGATCTTGCGGCATTTGTCGAGGTAATCCTGCGCGGCGGCAGCCTGGCTTACGAGCCGGCCATGCTGGTCCGGCATCACCACCACCGGTCCTACCAGCGACTGAAGTCAGTCGTTCTCGGGTACGGAATCGGGCTCGGGGCCTATTTGACCAAGATTGCGGTGGATCATCCCGAACGCCTGCCCGGGATCGTCGGGCGCCTTCCTGCCGGGTTCCGCTTTCTCCTCGACGAGGGGTCCCCAAAGAACGTTGGAAAAAGCACGACCTATCCCCGCCGGCTTTCGAGCCTGGAACGCATCGGGCTGGCGTTGGGCCCCCTGGCGTACGCTCGGGGGCGCTGGCAAATGCGGTCGGAGGCAGGCCCGGCGAGGGTCGGCGACAGCTCCAAGTCGACGACCGAAGCGGGCTGAAGGAGATGGCCCTGGGCCGCATCCCCATCCTGCTGTACCACAGCCTGACGAGCCGGGCATCGCCCGCGTACCGGCGCTTCGCCGTCGATCCGGGAGCCTTCCGCACCCAGATGGATCTCCTGGCCGAGGCCGGCGTTCGGACGGCCACGATCGGCGAGCTCGTCGCTCTTGGCTCCGACGTCCCGCCGGCCACCGTCGCGATCACCTTCGATGACGGCTTTGCCGAGCTCATCGACGTCGCGCTGCCGACCCTGCGGGAGCGAGGCTTTCGCGCGACGGCCTACCTCGTCAGCGGATATATCGGGGGAACAAGTCAGTGGCTGGAACGCGACGGCGAAGGCGATCGACCCCTGATTTCCTGGGCCGATGCGAGGTCACTGGTGTCGGAAGGGTTCGAAGTGGGAGGCCACGGAGATCGGCACGTCGCGCTCGACCTTCTCGGCTCGCGTGACGCGTTCGCGGACATCGACGCATCGCGTCGGATCCTCGAGGACGGCCTGGGGCGTCGCGTGGACACATTCGCCTATCCCTACGGCTATCACACGAATGCCACGAAGGCGCTCGTGCGCCAGGCCGGCTACAGCTCGGCATGTGGCGTCAAGCACGCGTTCAGCCACGTTGCCGACGATCGGTTCGCGATTGCTCGCATCATCGTGGGTGCCGAGACGTCCCTGGACGAGTTCGCAGCCTGGCTACGGGGAACCGGCCAGCTGCCCGATACCTGGCCCGGGGAGCGGCTTCGAACGCGGGTATGGCGCATGGCACGCCGAGCGAAGGCACTCGTCGACCGCGGACCGGTAACCGCGGGGTGAAGTCCCTGGCCGAGCGTGACGCAAACGACGCCATCGCCCGACTTGCGGAGCATGTACGGACGCCCCTCTACGGCGGCGCCTACGCCCTGATCCTGAGCAGTGTCGCCACGTCCGCGCTGGGGATCGTCTACTGGACCCTGGCGGCACGCCTCTACGATCCCGCGCAGGTCGGCGTGAAC
>VBEC01000007.1 GCA_005883615.1 Chloroflexota bacterium
TCGCCCTGCAGGTATACGGCGCACGGCAGCACCCGTTTGCGATCCAGCAGAATCGACTCGACCATCTCGAACAATGAGGCGGCAGGGGCGTAGAACGCCGAGCCAGTCTTGAGCAGGGCGACGACTTCGGCTCCACCGTTGGCGGTTCGCTCGGCGAGTGCCTGGACACGCTCGGGCGGAAGCAGCTCCGTGATCGGTATGCCGGACACCTTCGAATAGCGGGCGAGAGGCACCATGGTGTCGCCGTGACCGCGGAGCACGAACGCGTGCGTGTCCTCGACCGACACGCCGAGCTCTTCCGCAATGAAGGTCCGAAAACGCGCCGAGTCGAGCACGCCCGCCATCCCCAGCACGCGCTCGCGCGGGAAGCCCGACGCTTGCATCGCGACGTGGCACATGGCATCGAGCGGGTTGGTGACGACGATCAGGATCGCGTGGGGAGAGTGGCGCACGGCCTGCTCCACCACCGACCGCACGATCCCGGCATTCTTCGCCAGGAGATCGTCCCGACTCATGCCCGGCTGCCGCGCCAGCCCCGAGGTCACGACGACGATGTCGGAGCCGGCAGTGTCGGCGTAATCGTTCGTGCCCAGGATCCGTGCATCGTGGCCGACCACCGGCGCCGCCTCGGCGAGATCCAGGCCCTTGCCCTGCGGCAGCCCTTCGACGATGTCGACCAGCACGACGTCGGCCAGGCTCGCCTCGACGATACGCTGGGCGGTCGTGGCGCCCACGTTCCCGGCGCCGATCACGGTGACCTTGCTGCGAGCCATCGGCGGTTGCCTCCTTCGCCTAATACGTTTCGACCGGAACCGGCGTTAGCGCGAAATCGCGCGGATTCCGTGTTACCACTGCCGCTGCGTTCGAGTACGCGGCCGCGGCGATCAGCGAATCGGCAAGACTCAATGCTCTTCCCATCACGCGCGCCCCGGCTCGCCATTCGCCTGCCTTGAGCGCCGCGTCCGGACTGGGCTGGACGAACTCGAGCGGCTCCAGCAGAGTCTCGAAGATCGACAGCTCATGTGCGAGCAAGCCCGCCCTCACCTCGCAAACGACGACTTCGTTGATCAGGAGGCTATCGCCGTCCTCGAACATCCGGCGCCACCGTACGGCCGCCTCCCTCCGGCCGTTCAGCTGATCGATCAGGAATGCCGAGTCGAGCAGCAGGTTCATTCTGGATCTGGAACAGGGTCCGTTTCTTCCGCCCTCAGCTGCCGGACCCACTCGGTGACTTTCTCCGAGGTTGACCACTCCGGATGGTCGGCGGGATTGAGGGCACCAAAGGTCAGCTCGAAGGCCTCGCGGAGCCGATCGCGGCGAACCTGGCGCTGGACTGCCTCGGCGACATACCGACTACGCCCTCGTGGACCTGCTAGCCGATCAACCTCCCGCACAAGATCTTCGGGAAGCAGTAGATTCGTGCGCACTGCCATGCGCATACGATGGCGCATAGCCTTCCGCCCGTCAACCAGTCGGGGCTCGCCAGAGTGCGAGAACCCACCGTGCCGCATCCTCGACACTGTGGCCATCGGTGTCGACTATGTGCACCTCGGGTCGTTGGTCGGCCTCCATGTCGGCCACCTGGCGGGTCGTTCGCGCGAGCTGGGCGGCGGCGCCCGAGCCCGCCTCGCGCCTGGCGATGCGATGCTCCAACGCTTCGCGGCCTGCGACCAGTCGGACGAGTGTGAACTGCGCACCGGGCACCGCTCGGGCGGTCCACTCCAGCTCAGTCGGAACGTCCGCATAGACGCCGACGAGGATCAGGCGGCCGCAGCCTCGTTCCCGATACCCCTCCCAGATGGCGGCCAGGTTGCGCTCCGTGATCGCGCTCAGGTCCTCTGGCACGGGGTAGAAGCGATCCAGCTCGTCGGTGTCGATGACGGCGTGGGCGACGTTCGCCGCGCGGAGCTGATCGGAGACCTCGAAAGCGGTCGACGACTTGCCCACTCCGGCCGGTCCGGAAATGACGAGCACGTCGACCGACGAGGGGAGCTGCATCAGTCGCCGGCAGAGTACCGATCGATGTAGCTCCCGTAGTCGGGCATCTGGCGTTCGTAGTCGCTGGTCATGAGCGGCGACGAGATCATGAAATCGGCCGACGCGCGGTTGCAGGCCACGGGGATGTTCCATACGACGGCGAGTCGCAGGAGCGCCCGGACATCCGGATCGTGGGGCTGCGGCTCGAGTGGATCCCAGAAGAAGACCAGGAAGTCGATCTCGCCCTCTGCGATCAGTGCGCCGAGCTGCTGGTCGCCGCCGAGCGGTCCGCTCTGGAGCTTGAGGATTCCGACGCCCAGCTCGTCCTCGAGGAGTGTTCCGGTCGTGCCCGTCGCGACCAGATCGTGGTCGGCGAGCAGGCGCCGGTTGAATCTCGACCATTCGACCAGATCCGGCTTCTTGTTGTCGTGCGCGACGAGGCCGATCCGCTTGCGCGGGCCGATCTTGTGTTCCATGGGCTCATCTTCCGCTGCGACGATGGTCAGCCCATTGTGCGGTGCTGCACCTTCGGCTTGGTAGACTGCAGGCTCGACGGCAGCGTCCGACAAGGACCGAGAGGAGCGACCGTGGCCAAGCATTCCCGTCCAGAGCGCGAACGACGGGCGCTGGAAAACCAGCGCGTCCGCGAGATCGAGGCGGCCTGGCTCGGCAGCCTTCCGGCGGCGACGCGGACTGCCTACACCGAGGCCGTTAAGAGCGCCCAGGCCCGCGGTCCGCTGCCTCGTCCACCCGACATGGCGCCTGGCACCCGCCCGAACCCGCCGCGTCCCGGCCACGAGCCGCGCCCGAACAAGGAAGAGGAGCGTCGCCCGAGGCGGTACTGATCCGTTCCGGGAGCGTCGCCTGGAGTTCGTCCGCGGAAGGTCGTCCGCGGAAGGTCGTCCGCGGAGGAGCAGTGTGCCCGGGTGGTCCTGGGGGAAGACCGAAGACCGCTCCTTCGCGGAGGGGCACCTTCGCGGATCCGCAGGAAGCCTGTCTATTGGCAGGATGCCCTAATGGCTACGCCGTAACCACCGGCGCCCCTACCCGGCCCGCAGGCAGGACTAGGATCATGCAACCGTGATCCGCACCCCTGCCAGTTCCGCGAGTCCCAGTTCTGCGAGTCCCAGCTCTGCAACCCTTGCGGCGTTCCTGGCCATTGTCGTGCTCGGCGGCGGGAACGCCGTCGCCGTCCGGTTCAGCAACCAGGAGTTGGCGCCCTTCTGGGGAGCGACGGTCCGCTTCGGGATCGCCGCGGCCGTGCTGATGGCCAGCGTGGGCCTGAGTCGCGTGCCGCTGCCGCGCGGAACCGCCTTGATCGGCAGCCTGTTGTACGGCTTGCTCGGCTTCGGCGGCGCCTTCGGGTTCATCTACTGGGGTCTGGTGCAGACTCCCGCCGGTCTCGCCCAGGTGATCCTGGCACTCGTTCCGCTTCTGACCTTTCTCCTGGCGGTGGCCCAGGGCCTCGAACGCTTTCGGCGGCAGAGCCTCGCCGGCGCGCTGATCGCACTGATCGGCATCGCGATCGTCTTCGGCGAACGCCTCGGCTCGGGCGCGCCCCTTGCCTCGATGCTGGCGGTCCTCGCGGCTGCGGCCTGCATGGCGGAGTCGAACGTCGTCGTGAAACGCTTCCCGAAGTGTCATCCGGTCGCCAACAACGCAATCGCCATGACCACCGGAGCGGCCGTGCTGCTCGCCCTCTCGCTCGTTGCAGGCGAGCCGCGCATCCTGCCGACCGAAGCCCGGACCTGGACGGCCATCGCCTACGTCTCGCTGGCCGGCTCGGTGGCCGTCTTCTCGTTGTTCCTGTTCGTCATCCAGCGCTGGACCGCCTCGGCAACGAGCTACGTGATGTTGCTCATGCCACTAGTCACCATCGCCCTGGGGGCGGCGCTTGCGGGCGAGTCGATCACGGGCGCGTTCCTCGTCGGAGGAGCGTTCGTGCTGGCAGGCGTGTACGTCGGGGCGTTCGCTCCGTCGATCTCCCGTCTTCTGCCCCTCCCGTCAGGATCGACCGTCCGACCGGCCCCTGCGCTCGCCGCTGAAACCCCGGCCGTCGGAGCCGAAGCCTCCGCGACGCTGCGCGCCCCCTCGTCTCCCATCCAGCCCGGTTGCGCCTAGGAGCGAACCTCCGAGACAGAGGAAGGGAGTGGCGTCGCAGCAGCGAGGGCATACACGGCTCGTGGCCCGGTCAGGCCCTTGAGCTCGAACTCGCCCTTTGAGACGAACACCAATCCGGAACCGGCCACGAGGTCATGGGTCGTGCCCGAGATGAGGATTTCGGACGCACTCGCGAGCGCCAGGATGCGCGCCGCCGCATGGACTGCCTGCCCGCGCACATTGCCCGCCGTCAGCTCCACTTCGCCGGTGTGGATACCCGCGCGAATCTGCAGTCCGAGGGTCCCTGCGGCACTGCGCATCCCATCTGCACACCGCACGGCGCGTGCGGAACCGTCAAACAGCGCGAGGAAGCCGTCGCCCGTGGTACCTACTTCCCGACCGCGGAATCGATCGAGCTCGAACCGCAGCCGCTCATTGTGCTGCGCGAGGAGCTCCCGCCAGGCCGCATCACCGATTCTTTCCGCTGTGGCGGTCGAATCGACAATGTCGGTGAACAGCAATGTGGCAAGGATGCGCTCGCCACTGCCCACGACCGACCGGCCGAAGGATCGCATCCCGGCAAAGTCGATCGTGACCCACGGGTCGTCGCCGACTACCCAGGCGTCGTGTCCCGGCGGGATTTCGAAGGCCTGGTTTGGGCCAAAGTCCAACGACGTGCCGTCGGCCATGACGACGTGGAATTTCCCAGTGACCACATAGCCGAGGTGGTGGTATTCGCACAGCTCGGTGCCGGCGATCGGCTTGACGTCCTCCGCCCAGTGCCAGCCGGGTTCGAAGACCGTCCGGCCCACCACAACGTCGTCCAGCTCGAAGATCTCCACGCGCCCGCGCGGAAACGGCCGCACCTCGTCCGGACGGGTCATGTCCTTCATTTGCAATCGCACCATCGAAGTCGTTCCTTGGGCTGCACGACCTTGAGCCGGGCAATTCTAGGAGGCGCTGCCCAGAACGAAAAGGTGGACGCTAGCGGACCCGAGTTAGGAGGCACCATGGAGGTTCACCCTGGGGTGTTCGTTTCGAACGTGGCGACCGACGAATGGCAGTTCGATCCCGAAGTGGGCGGCGAGATGCACGTGCTCGTCGAGGGCGAGGGCGGGTACGCGGGCATGTCTCGATTCCGCACGGACTTCGGCGACGAGCCGTGGACGCTACCCGAGCGGGAGGTCCTGCTCGTGCTGGAGGGTGCTGCGCGCATCGAGATCGAGGACGGCCCGACGCTCGACCTGGAGGTCGGCGACATGGTGTCAATCCCCAAGGGCGCCGTCACGCGGTGGCACCTGACGCTGCCCTACAAGGAACTCTGGTTCTTCGCGCGCCCGTACGAGATGGCCGCCGGGTAGGGCGGCCGTCGCTGGCCGCCCTACCGCAATGGTCTGGGCTCAGACGCGAGCCGGCACCGTCGACTCGCAGAGGGCTTTGAAGTTCTCCATCGAGTGCCGCAGGTCTCGCTCGATCGAGCCTCCCAGCAGCTTCTCCGCGACACCGGCGAACATGCCCATCGGCAGCTCGTAGTCAAGCGCGATGGTCACGTCGGTGCCAGCGCCCGCTTCGGCGTAGGTGCCGTTCACCGTGGCCTTGGCGCCGCCCGCTCCGACCAGCTTCAGCTCGAATGAATGTGGCTTCTCGACTTTCATCGTCTCCTGAGAGCCCTCGATCCTTCGGCCGAAGACTCGCACGACCGTCGTCACCCGAGCCCCGACCTGGTCGAGCCGGCCCGGGCAGTCCTTGACCTCGATGACGTTCACGTTCCACTCCGGGAGCCGTTCGCAAGAGGCGTTGAGGTCCCAGACCTGATCGATCGGGGCATTGATGTGCTCGCTCAATCGAACGTGGCCCATGCAGCTGTCCTCCCGCGCCGACAGGAACCGGGGACGACCGGGTAGGCAGGGGTTCCCGTCTGTGCGAAATGAGAACTGAGGTCGGCCCGCTGCGCGCCACTGGCCGTGGGTGGCGCGTCGGGCGAGTCACCCAGCCGATCCGCTCCGCCAGTTTACTCCGGCCGACCAACCGCGCTGGATGGTCCTGATTCTCGGCCTCCGCGATACTGGAGTGCGACAAGCCGCCAGCCGCGAACATCCGACGTACCGCCAGGAAGGACGGGTAGACATGGCGAACTTCGGGCTGTTCTTTGGGTTCGGTGCTCCTGCGCGTGGGCGGGAGGTCCAGGCGAGCAAGGTCTTCGGCGAAGCGATTGCCTACTGGAACCAGCGTAAGGCGGCGGGCGAGATCGAGTCGGTCGAGGTCGCCATCCTCGAGCCCCACGGGGGTGATCTGGGCGGCTTCGTCCTGATTCGCGGCGAGCCCGAGAAGCTGGCGCAGCTTCGAGGGACCGAGGAGTTCGGTCGCTTGAACCTGCGGGCTGGCTTTGCCGTCGACGGCTTCGGCGTGGTGAGCGCACTGCTCGATGACGAGGCGGCCAAGTTCGTCACGACGGCCAACGACCTGACCGCAGATCTTCGCTGACGGCAGTTCCGCCGTCGCGACGCACGAAGGAGGTCATGCCATGACCAGCGACCCCATGAACGACGAACCGCCCGAATCAGAGGCCAGCAGCTCGGGCACGGGACCAAATGCCGCGGTCCGCCAGCTGGAGTCGATCCTGCAGAACCTGACGACCTTCGCGACGCCGGTCGTCCGTGAGATCGCCGCTCGCGCGGCCGAGCTAGCGGCGAAGGCCGGCGAGATGGCCGGGCCGGCGGCCCACAAAGCGGCCGAGGTGACTGAGGAGGTCGGCGAGCGCCTGGCGGTCAAGGGTCACGAGGTTGCGTCGGGGCTGCGCGGCGAGCGCACCGAGGAGTCGGGCACTGGTCCGCATGGCCCCTCGGCGCCCGAGCCCGAACATCCCGCCTCCGAAGAAGGGCCGCCACCTGCCCCCTGAGCCGGTGCGGGCCCGCGCTTCGACCGCGAACGCGAAAACGCCCAGAGCGACCGTCGATCACGAGTTGTTCCGGCCAATGTAAACACCGGCCAGATCACTAGTTGTTCGAGGCCGCTCCAGGCAAGACCAACCATACGATTCCCAAGTTCGCAGCGATTCCGCCGATTCGCCCTGCAGGCATCACAGGGACGTTGCACTAACCGCCAGGCCGCGGGAGAAACCGTGGCCTGGCGTTCTAAGCGAAAGGTGACTAGGGGAGCTGACCGCGGACGGCCCCACCCGGATAGACCGTGGAATGGATGTTCATGTAGTACGCGGTGGGGTTGGCGACGATGTCATCGGCTAGGCCGTTGGCCGACACGCAGCCACGCGTCTTGCCTGTGCTGCCAAAACTGGCATTGACGAAAAGGGGCACAACAACGCCTCCATTGACCCCGGCGGGCGCCGCGTGGATGTGAGAAGCGGTCACGGTGCCGTCGATGCCGCGCCATTCGGCCAGATAGCAGACCGTGTCGGTCGCGGGAATGGCGATGATGATCGCCCTCGCCGAGGCGTCGGGATCGCCCCCGCCAATTTCCTGCGCGCCGGTCAGGGCAATTCGGAAGACTCCGGCGCGGTTCCCGGATCCGGCTAGAACCGCGGACGACAGGCTGAGGGCCAGAACCAGCGACGCCAGGACGGCGATGATCGCGCTACGTCTGGACATGGAGCTGTTCCTCCTTTGAGGCGTCCCCCCGCGGTCCTGCCATTGTCCTGCGACGGGCGAGAATCGGCCAGAACGGGAGCGACCGATCCGCGGGCGGCCCCGTCAGTCGTCTCGCTCGTGTCAGTCGTGCGGCTCGCCGTGGCGAGTCAGGCGGATGATGAGCATCGACCCGGGGGTGTCGCCGATGGCCTCGGCGTCGTGGGGCACGAGCCCATCCCAGCGGAGGTAGTCGCCCGGCCCCAGCTCGGTGACGTGGTCCCCCTGCGTCAGCCGGAAGCGGCCCGCGGTCACGAGGTGGTGCTCGTCTCCGGTGTGGCTGTGGACGCCTGTCCCGCGGCCCGGCTCCACATTGACCTCGATGATCGAGATGTCACTCGAGCCGCGGGCGTCGACCCGGCTCGCGCGGCCGCCCGGAGTTTCGCGCCAGCGGCGGTCGGCTAGGCGGGTGACCTCGGGTGGACGCGTCTCGTCGGCGAGGAACCAGGCGATCGGCACATCCAGCGCCGACGACAGCGCCGACAGGCAGGACAGCGACGGCGACGCCTTGTCGTTCTCGATCTGGGACAAATAGCCGACGTTCAGGCCGCTCGCCTCGGCCACCTTGGCCAGGGTGAGACCGCGCTCGGCGCGCCAACGGCGGATCTGGCGCCCAACCGCCGGGGGGCGGCGCGCGGGTTCCTCGCCGGACGTCTTCATCCTCATCGTGTTTGCTCTCCGCAAAAGAGTCTTGACAGCGACCATCGTCGGTCGTAGGGTATTGCCATCAGCAAATGATGCTTGACGTCAGCCAACAAGTCAAGCACGCGAACAAGATCCTGGGAGGATCCAGCCATGCAGATTGCCATCATCGGAGCCGGCAACGTGGGTCGCGCGCTCGCGGGCTCACTGACCAGGGCCGGCCACGACGTCACTGTCGCGGCACCCCATGAGGAGCATGCGCGCGAAGCCGCCACTCAGACCGGAGCTATCGCGGCACGCTCGCTCCAGGCTGGCGTAACCGACGCTGACCTGGTCGTCCTGGCGGTTCCCGCAACCGCCCACGATCAGCTCGCGGGCGAAATCGGCGATGCCCTGTCGGGCAAGGTCGTCGTGGACGTTTCGAACCGCCCGACCCCGTCCGCGGACGGACCGGCGACTTCGATCGCCGAGGAGCTCCAGGCGAGGCTTCCCAATACGTCCGTCGTCAAGGCCTTCAACACGGTCTTTGCCACCCGTCAGGCCAACCCGCAACTGGGCGGCGTCACAGCCGATGGCTTCGTCGCCGCCGACGACGCCAAGGCCAAGCAGACGGTCCTCGAGATCGTCGAATCGATCGGTTTTCGGCCGGTGGATGCCGGCTCGCTCGCGGCAGCCAGAACCCTCGAAGGAATGGCCTGGCTGAACATGACCCACGCCATGAGCGGTGGCACGTGGCAAGATGCGTGGGTGATCGTCGGTCCGGACTCGATCTCGACCGACCGGTCCAGCAGGAACTGAGCCCGATGCCAATCCCCGTCAAGCGCCTGAACCACGCGGTCCTGTTCGTCCGCGACGCCGAGCGAGCGGCCGAGTTCTACGGCAGCCTCTTCGGCTTCGAGGTCGTCGGTAAGGAGATGGGCGGGCAGGCAATCTTCATGCGCAGCCCGCTCGAGGATAACCACCATGACCTGGGGCTGTTCTCGGTCGGGCCCAATGCGCCGAGCGCGCCGCGCGGCTCCGTCGGTCTCTATCACCTCGCTTGGGAGGTCCCGACGATTGAGGATCTCGCCGAGGCCTCGAGGCTTCTGAGTGAGGCCGGCGCTCTGGGCGGCGCCAGTGACCACGTCGTCTCGAAATCGCTCTACGGTCGCGACCCGGACGGCAACGAGTTCGAGATCATGTGGCGCGTCCCACGCGAAGCCTGGGGCGACGCCGAACACCGCGGCGCAATCCTGCCGCTCGACCTCGACGCCGAGCTGAAACGCTTCGGCTCCGGGGTCGCTGGCTGACCGCCCGCTTCATCGCGGGAGCGCGATCGCCCGGGCGAAGGCCTAGCCATTCGGATATTGCCCTGAGTGTTGCTGCGAGCTCAAGCCTTCGCCATAAGGCCGGTGGCGAAGGCGGCTGACCCGCGCTAATCGACCCAAACCCGGCCATGTATCAGTGGGGGCGTTATGACGACGCATAGGCTCGGAGGACGGGCGGCCTATCGAAGCGCCTGCGCTCGCGTCATTAGTGAGGGCGATACGCCTCTGCGTTCGCGGCCCGGTGACCGCCGCTGGAAGCGCTCCAGCCACTATTCGGACCGCTGGTCGAGTTCCATAATCGGCGGATGGCGACCCAGGGAGCAGAGGGTGAGTGCAGGCTCGCGGAGCATGGCGATGGGATTCGGCTCAGTGTGGGTGTGCAATATCGAAACGGACGAACTCTGGCGTATCGACCCAGGGTCCTGAGGACAGTCCGCCCGCGGTTGAGGCCCAGTCGAGATATGCCCGAGGAAGAACATCCATGGGAGTCGAAGACAACAAGGCGCTCGTGCGACGCTTCTACGCGGAGGTCTGGGATAAAGGCAACGTCCAGGTCGCCCATGAGGTCTTTGCCGACGATTACAGGCGGCATGACCTACGGCCCAGCCAGGCGCTGCCAGGTCCCTGCGGGCCAGGCCAAGATCGCCGAGGATTTCCGGCGGGCCTTTCCCGATCTCCGATTTGACGTAGATCTCCTGCTGGGCGAGCACGACCTCGTCGTGACGCGCTGGACCGCAACAGGGACGCAGTTCCGGGCTGTGGAAGTCGATCGAGCCAACGGGCAAGCGAGCCACGTTTCGAGGCGTCAACATCTTTCGCTTCGCCGACGGCAAGGTCGTCGAGATCTGGAACCACCGAGACGACCTTGGGCTCACGGCCCAGGTCGGGGCACCGGTCTTCGCGGGGAGCTCCGAGAGCGACTGACCTGGTGCTAGCCCGATGCCGCCGGTG
>VBEC01000017.1 GCA_005883615.1 Chloroflexota bacterium
AGCGCAGGTCGGCGAACGACTCGCCCGTTGCCACCTCGAGAACGTCCCGCGAGAGCGGCCCCTGGAGTGCCAGGGCGGCGACCTGCTCCGAGACGTCATCGATCTCGACCTCCAGGCCGGCTGCGTTCAGGCGGAACCAGCGCAGGTTGGGCTCGGCCGCCGTCCACCGGTACGTCAGCTCATCGAGCCGGTGGACCGTCCCATCGTCGACGACCTTGCCCGCCTCGTCGCACCACGGCGTGTAGTAGACCTGGCCCACCTTCAGCTTGGCGGCGTCCCGAGTGA
>VBEC01000018.1 GCA_005883615.1 Chloroflexota bacterium
CTGGGCGCAAGGATAGTGGGCGGGGCATATGTCGAGGGCTGGGGCCTCTACTCGGAGCGGCTGGCCGACGAGATGGGGCTCTTCCGCTCGGAGGCCGAGCGGTTCGGCATGCTCGACGCGCAGGCCTGGCGCGCCGCTCGGCTCGTCGTCGACTCCGGGATGCACGGGCTGCGCTGGGATCGCCAGCGATCGATCGATTTCCTGCTCAATGTGGGCCTGTCCGAAACCGATGCGGTTATCGAGACGGACCGCTACATCGCGTGGCCCGGCCAGGCGCTCACCTACAAGCTGGGGCAGCGCGAAATCGAACGATTGCGCGCTCAGATCGAGGCTCGGGACGGAGGCATGTTCGATCTGCGGGAATTCCACGACCAGGTGCTTGGCCATGGGTCCCTGCCGCTCGCGACGCTCGCCCGCGAACTTCCGACATGGGTCGCAACCGCCGCCTGACCTGACGCGCGTCTCGACGCATCGCGTTCGCCGGGTGCGCATGCGCACCGTCATTCGTGGCCCCCGGGTGCTTCTGCGACGAATATCGAATTGACGGCTCCGGACCGCGTATGCCACCATCGGCCTCGGGCCGTTCCGCCCCGCGCAACACCGACGTCAGCCGCCCGCCGCCCGCCGCGCGCCGGCCCTGGCCCACCGATCACCGAGACCGGAGGAATCATGACGACTCGACCCGTCGCGCCACCCGCGGCGGTCCTGCAGCGCAAGCGCCAGTCCGAAATGTACGCGCGGGCGCGGCAGACGTTGCCCGGCGGCACCGACTCGAATTTCCGGGCGTGGGGCGACGACACGGTCTACGTCGAGCGCGGCAAGGGCGGGCTCGTCTGGGACCTTGACGGCAACGAATACATCGACCTGCGCATGGGCTACGGGCCGGTGATCCTGGGCCACGCCGACGAACGCGTCGACGCCTACGTCAACGAGCGGATGCGACTGGGCGTCAGCTTCAGCCTGACCAGCGAGGACGAGGTCCAGGCCGGCGAGCTCGTGAAGGAGCTCAACCCCTGGCTTGGCAAGGTCCGCATGACCGTGTCCGGAACCGAAGCGACGATGCACGCGATGCGAGTGGCGCGCGCGTACACGGGGCGCACCAAGATCGTGAAGTTCGAGGGCCAATACCACGGCGTCCACGACTACGCGCTGATCAGCGTGCTCCCCAACGATGTCGGCGAGCTCGGCGATCCGGACAACCCGGTCGGTCTCGCGTGGGGCAGAGGCATCCCTCAGGCAGTGGCCGCCACGGTCATCCCGGCCCGCTACAACGAGATGGAGGTCTTGCGCCGCATCTTCGAGCGCGACGGGGCGGATATCGCGGCCATCATCGTCGAGCCCGTGCTCGGGAATGCGCAGGGCATCATGCCGCGGGCGGGCTTCCACGAGGCCATCCGCGCCCTCACGACCGAGTTCGGGGCCCTGCTGATCTACGACGAGGTCAAGACCGGTTTTCGGTTCGCCCGTGGAGGCGCGGCCGAGTACTTCGCCGTCACACCCGACCTGGCGACCTACGCCAAGGCGATGGGCAACGGCTATCCTGCCGCGGCCTTCGGCGGGACCAGCGAGGTCATGAGCGTCCTGCCCGACAAGGTCAGCCACGGCGGCACCTATGCCGGTAACCGGGTGGCCGCGGCGGCCGCCGTGAAGACACTGACGATCCTCAGGGACACGGATGCACTCGCCACGGTGCACGCCACCGGAAGGGCCGTCCAGGCAGGTCTGAAGACCGTGTTGGAGCCCCGCGGGCTCGCCTACATCTTCACCGGTCATCCGGCGATGTTCGGGATCATGTTCGCGGAAACCGTGCCGACCGAATACCGCGACTGGGCCGCGAGCGACCACGAGCTGTACGACGCGATCGCCGTCGGCATGCACGCCCGCGGCGCGATGCCCGAGCCCGATTCCCGTGAGCCATGGTTCATGTGCGAGGCGCATGCCCAGGGGGACATCGTCGATAGGGTCGTCTCGGCATTCGCCGATTCGTTGGACGCGGCGCTCGAAGCGCGAGCGCACGGCGAGACAGCCCGCGCAGTGCAGGGCGCGGCGGCCCACCCGACCGCTGGCTGATCGGGATGGCCATCGCCGTCGAAGGGAACGCCGTTCGTTCGGTCGACCGGGCGGCGTCCCTGCTGCTGGCCCTCGGGGAGTGCCAGGGCGCGACGGGCGTCACCGAGCTTGCCCGGCGGTTGGGCCTCCACAAGTCGACGGCATCGCGCCTGCTCGCGACGCTGCAGCGCCGAGGGCTGGTGGAGCAGGACGACGAATCGGGCAAGTACCGCCTTGGGATGGTCGTAATCCGCCTCGCAGAACGCGCCGAGCGCAGCCTCGACCTGCGCCGCCTGGCGATGCCCGATCTCGAACGCCTCGCCCGATTGACCCGCGAGACCGCCAGCCTCGCCATCCTCGATGGGGACCAGGCGTTGACCGTTGCCCAGGCGGATGGGCCGAATCTCATCGCAGTGGGTGACTGGACCGGCCGCGCAACCCCGCTGCACGGTGTTGCTGCGGGCAAGGTTCTCCTTGCCGCAATGGCCGAGCGGGACGTTCTGCGCATCGTGCGCGCGGGCTTGATCCCGCACACGGAGCGGACCCTGGTCAGGCTCGAGCCGCTTCTCGAAGAGCTGGCGCGTGTTCGGCGCCGGGGTTATGTGGCCTCCATCGGCGAGTTCGAGACGGGCATGAATGAGCTGGCGGCTCCTGTTTTCGACGCGCGGGGTTCGGTCGTTGGCGCCGTCGAAGTCCGCGGAGCCGCCTTCCGCATCCCGCCCAAGCGAATCCCCGAGCTTGCGAGGCAGGTCCGCGAGACCGCGTCGGCGATCTCCAGGCGCCTGGGTGGCGTCGACGCGTAAGCCACTCTGGGGCGGTGCCCGCGAACGCTCAGATCGATCGCATGGCGGTTTGCCCCACTTACGCACCGACTGCGTAGTGCGTCGCTCGGCGAGGCGTGGCCGGTCCGGCGCGACCTCTGATTCGCCCGGCGCTCGATCGCCACGGGATCATTTCCCGCCGATTCGCCGCCGCTTCGCGCGCCTTAGCTCGATACCACGCAACCCCTGCGTATCTGGCGAACCTTGAGAAGCCGGGCTGCCAAAGGCCTCCAGCGGGTCAGCTGAAGGCCTCCAGCGGGTCCGCGCGGGTGCTGCATTTCGGAGCGCGACCGCGATCCCCGGCAGGCTAGGCTATCGGCCATGCCCGACTTCACAAGGGGACCTTGGCGCGACGTCCTGATGACGATCGGTCAGATCACCCTCGTCATCGTCGTGGCGCTCGTCGCGCTGCGCCTCGCGCGGGTATTCGTGCACGGCATCGTCAAGGCGCTCATGGAGCGCGAGGCGACCGAAGGCACGGCCCAGGAGCTCTCGGCGATCGAGGTCAAGAAGCGGATCGACACGATCGAAACGCTCGGCGTCAACGTCTTCCGTTTCCTGATCGTCGCGATCGCCTTGCTCATCGTCCTGGACAAACTGGGCGAGAACATCGGACCGGCGGTTGCGGGCCTCGGCATTGCCGGCATCGCCATCGGCTTCGGCGCCCAGAGCCTCGTGAAGGACTACCTCAACGGGGCCTTGATCCTGATCGAGAACCAGTTCTCGAAGGGCGACGTCGTGCGCATCGCCGGCGTGAGCGGAACGGTGGAGGACTTCAGTCTCCGGCGCACGACGCTGCGCGATCTGGACGGCACGGTCCACACGGTCCCCAACGGCGAGATCGGCGTGGCCTCGAACCTGACGCGAGTCTGGGCACGTGTGAACCAGGACGTGACAGTGGCCTACGGGACCGACATCGACAAAGCCATCGAAGTGGTCGACTCGGTCGGCAAGGCGTTGGCGGAGGACCCGGTGTGGAAGCGCCGAATCCTCGAGCCACCCCGGGTCGAGCGAGTTGAGGCGCTGGGCGAGTACGGCGTGACGCTCAAGGTGCTCGGCACGGTCCGGGCAACCGAGCGGTGGAACGCCGCGGGCGAGCTGCGCAAGCGACTCCTCTCCGCTTTTCACGAAAAAGGCATCGAAATTCCGAGTCCGCAACGCGTCGTTCTGCAGCGCCAGGCGGCCGCCGACGCTGGAGCCCAACTGCCGGGTGGGGCCGGCTCGGCCACGGCGGCACCCACCGAAGACGAGCTGGCCCAGGGGACCGAATAGCCGGAACGGGCGCGAGGCACACGAGCGACCAGGCCGCCCCGGACTTCGGCACGGGTAGAATTGCCGGGCGTCGATGGAAAGGCAGGAGGTGCCACGCGTGACCGTCGAATCCTCGTCCGAGTCGCAGGACGCGATCGAGAACCTGTTCGACGAGCGCCGCACGTTCCCGCCCGATCCGGCTTTCGTAGCGCAGGCAAACGCCAAGCCGGACCTGTACGAAGTGGCGGAGCGCGACTTCGAGGGGTTCTGGGCCCGCATCGCCCGCGAGCGTGTCGATTGGACGAAGCCATTCGAGAAGACCCTCGAATGGGATCTCCCGTTCGCGAAGTGGTTCCTCGGTGGCCAGCTCAACATCGCCGAAAACTGCGTGGACCGCCACGTTCGCAACGGGCTTGGCCACAAGGTGGCCTACCACTGGATCGGCGAACCGGGCGACACGCGGACGATCACCTACGCGGATCTCTTGCGGGACGTCCAGAAGGCTGCCAACGCGCTCAAGGAGCTCGGTGTCAAGCTGGGCGATCGCGTGGCGATCTATATGCCGATGATCCCCGAGTTGCCGATCGCGATGCTCGCCTGCGCCCGGCTCGGGGCCGCCCACACGGTGGTCTTCGGCGGCTTTTCGGCCGAGGCCCTTGCCGGCCGGATCAACGACGCCGAGGCGAAGGTCCTGATCACCGCCGACGGCGGCTGGCGGAGGGGCAAGGCGACCCCCCTCAAGCCCGCGGCCGACGAGGCGATCGCCAGCGCTCCTTCGATCGAGCATGTCCTGGTCGCGCGCCGGCTCGGCGACGCGGTCGATACGTCGATGACCGCGGGTCGCGACGTATGGTGGCCGGACATCGTGGACCGGCAGCCCGAGGCGTGCACGCCCGTGCCGGTCGACTCGGAGCAGCTCCTGTACCTGTTGTACACGTCGGGCACGACGGCGAAACCGAAGGGCATCGTCCACACCACCGCCGGTTATCTGGTAGGTACGAGCTACACCCACGAGATGATCTTCGACGTCAAGCCGGATGACGTGTATTGGTGCGCCGCGGACATCGGCTGGGTGACCGGCCATTCGTACATCGTCTACGGGCCGCTGGCGAACGCGACGACCGGGGTCATGTACGAGGGCACCCCGGACACCCCGGCCTGGGATCGCTGGTGGCAGATCGTGGAGGACTACAAGGTCACGATCCTGTACTGCGCCCCGACCGCCATCCGCGCCTTCATGAAGCAAGGCGAGGAGTATCCGACAAGGCACGATCTGAGCTCACTGCGCCTTCTCGGATCCGTGGGCGAGCCCATCAATCCCGAGGCGTGGCTGTGGTATCAGGAATACATCGGCCGCGGCAGGACTCCGATCGTGGACACGTGGTGGCAGACCGAGACGGGCATGATCCTGATCACCCCGCTGCCGGGGGTGACGACGACCAAGCCGGGCAGTGCCACGTTCCCGTTTCCGGGTATCGAGGCGGACATCGTGGACAACGCGGGCAAATCGGTGCCGCGGGGCGGAGGGGGCTACCTGGTCCTCAAGCGGCCGTGGCCGGCGATGCTGCGCGGCATCTACGGGGATCCGGAGCGATACAAGGAGACGTACTGGAGCCGTTTCCCGGGCATGTATTTCGCGGGCGATGGCGCCAAGCGCGACCAGGACGGCTACTTCTGGCTGCTCGGCAGGGTGGACGATGTGATGAACGTCGCCGGCCACCGCATCAGCACGATCGAAGTCGAGTCGGCGCTGGTCGATCACAAGAAGGTGGCCGAGGCGGCAGTCGTCGGCAAGAACGACCCCGTGACGGGTCAGGCGATCTTCGCCTTCGTCATCCTGAGAGCAGGGGTCGAGCCATCCGATGCGCTAGGCGTCGAGCTTCGGGAGCACGTCGCGAAAGTCATCAGCCCGATCGCCCGGCCGAAGTTCCTCATGTTCACACCCGACCTGCCGAAGACGCGCTCGGGGAAGATCATGCGCCGACTGCTCCGAGACATCGCCGAGGGCCGAACGCTGGGCGACACGACGACCCTCGCCGACAGCGGCGTGGTCGAGTCCATCCGGGAGAATTCCGGCGCTGCCGAGGAGTAGGGAGTGCCTTTCGACTTCCTTCGGCGCGGGAAATCCCAGCGAGACGCGAAGCCAGCCGATGCCGCCAGAGGCCGCGGGCGGTCCTATGCGGCGCGCGGGGTCGCCTTCGACGGGTTGACCGAGGAGTGGCGCCTTACGGGCCTCATGCAGATCGAGGGCCGGTTGTCGGATGCGCTCAACAAGCGCCAGAGCGTGCCGATCGCCGACGTACGCTGGGCGCCGATCGACGGATCGTCCCCCCTGACCGAGGCGCCCGGGCTCAAGAGCATGGATCCCTACGACCTGATCATCGTGCTCGCCGGCGAAGACTCACAGCCGCCCCTCACCGAGGAGGAACGGCAGGCCCACAAGATCCACAAGATCGCCTACGACGTGGCTCTCGAGGTGCCGCCATTCCGGATCATCGGTACCGTCTACCTGCATCCCGGATCCGAGCCGGAGCGGCTGCTCGACCGGGCCACGGAGATGTTCCTGCCCGTGACGGATGCGGTTGCGCTGCTCGGCGAGCGGTCGGTCGGCAACCCGGAGGTCGACACCGTGCTCGTCAACCGCTTCTACCTGCGAGGCGTGACCCAGGTGGACAAGCGCACCCGCGAGCCGGCTCCCAAGTTGCCCGGCCAGCCCCTTGGCGGGATCAGCTGGCAGGACCGCTCGCGCTAGATCCTCAGGCTCGGACGGGCTCCTTGGCGCGCCCGAAGAGGCCGCGCATGGGCGCCGTCGCGGCAGCACTGGCCGGAGCATTGGGCGCCATCACCCGGTTTGCGAGGGCTTCGAAATCCTCGCTGATCTTTTCCTTGGGGAAGCGCTCGATGACGGTTCGGCCCTCGTTCGCCGCCCGTACGAACAGAAGGCCTCCGGATCGGATCAGGGCCAGCGCGGGCATGCCAACGGTGCGCTCCATGTCGGTGACCGAGACGCCGCTGTTGGCGCGGTTGATGACCATGGCCATGCGCTCGCGGACTCCCATCTCGGCCGCCACGTCGCGGAACTGCAGGGCGGCGCGGAGTGCGGGGACGTCCGGGGTGACAGGCACGATGATCTGGTCGGCTTCGCGGAAGATTGCCTGGTTGAGCGGCCCGTATGACGGGTGCAAGTCGATGATGATGTAGTCGAACGCCCGTCGGGAGAGGTTGATTGCCTGGGCGACTCGCTCGGGATCCAGGTCGTCCATATGGAGCGGGTCCGAGGTCACATCGACGACCCTGATCCCGGACGGGTGCGCGGCGGCGATGTCGAACAGCGTCTCGGCGTCGCCACCTTCTGCCTCGTCCCGCCATGAGTCGGCGAGCGTCCGGACCTGTTCCAGCCCGAGCGATGAGCTGACGTGGCCCGTCACCGTGTCGGCGTCGATCAGCAGGACGCGCTGGTCCTTGCGAAGCTGCAGCGCCGCGGCCAGGTTGGTCGCGACGGTCGTCTTGCCGACGCCGCCCTTCGGGTTGAAGACGGCAATGACGCTTGCCCGGCGCGACCAGTCGCCGAGGTCTGGTCCACCGTTCTTGAGAATGACGCCGCTGCCATCGTCAACTGTCTGCGAGCGGATGCACATCGCCTCGACGCGCCAGCGCAGCGACTCCGCCGAGTACGGCCGGGTGAAGTATTCGTCGTTGATCGAGGTTCGCGTGACGTTGGCCGTGAGGCGGTCCAACGTTCGCGGCGATACCACCATCAACGCGGGGATCGAGCGGTCGCCGTCGTGCAGCACCGAGTAGTACTCGAGCGACGTGTCGAAGTCACCCTCGCCGTCCAGCACGGCGACCGCCACGTTCCGACGGGAGGACAGGAGACTCTCGAGCTCGTCGGCGTTGTGCACGCCAAGCGCCTCGAAGCCCGCCTCACGGAGCTCCGTGCTGACGGGCGCCATCTCCTCGGGCGGGAGTGCGATGACTACGGCCTGGCGACTCATTTCACATGCTTCCTGTTGTTGCGGGTCGGCTATCCGTCCGACTCGGGATCATGAGCGGAGACGTTCAGCACGCCCTCGCTTTCGGTGGTGATTCGCGCCTGGAAACCGGGCAGCGACTGGATGGCGTCCCGCAGCGACACGCCGTCCCGGTGAGACACCGTGAACAGGAACTCACCGTCGGGGCCTGAGGCAACGCCGACATTGCTGACCCCTTCGACGCGTCCCAGGTGCCGTTTGAAGCTGGCGATCGATGCGACGCTCACCAGTCCGACGACGACAAGCTGCGTCCGGCTCGGCGCATCCTTGGCTTCGGCGGTGCCGGCAAGCCCGTCGCTCGAACCATCCGAGTCCGACCGCATGGGAACCAGGCCCGCGAGTCGAGCGGCGAGTGCGTCGTCGGCGATGATGGGGATTTCGTCCCCATCGCCGGAGCCGTCCTCGTCGGCCGCGGCAGCCGCTTCAGCCTCCGCGGTGGCGAAATCGCCATGGCCCGTCTCGACTGAGCCTTCGTGATCCTGGTTTTCGACGTCCGGCTCGTCGGCCCCGGGGACCGCCCCGATCCGCGCTGCCAGGGCGGCAGCGCTCGCCATTGCCTCTGCGTTCTCGGCCGTCTCAGCTGTCGGGGCCTCTTGGTGCGATTCCATGACGGGGGCGCCGTGCTCAGAGTCGAGATCCGGCCCCGTGAACGGCGGTGGCTCTGGAAGGTTCTGGGCCATGGACGCGAATCGGGTGGGATCCTCGACGGCGAGCAACTCTTCGAAGAACTCGCTCATCTGGGCTTCGAAGCCGGCGACCCGCGCCTGAACTCGCTCGATCTGGCGCTCGAGGTACCCGGCGTGGACCTCCAGGTCCTCCTCGAGCTGGGCCTTCCGGGCAACGATGCGCTGCTCGGTCTCCTCGCGGATCCGCGCAATCTCGGCCTTCGACCAGTCCCGGATGCCGCCGATGTCATCGTCGGCCTGCTTGCGGAACTCGTTGACGTCCGTTGCCGAGCTGCCGTGGATCTGCTCGATGAACGCCTTGGCGTCGGCCTGGTAGTGGCTGACCGTGGTCGAGCGGGCGGACTCGGCCGCCGTGTGCATGGCCCGGTTCAGGTCTGCCAGGAAGGTGTTGGGGCGACGTCCCCCGTCCGATCCGGAGCGGAGGGGCGAGGTCTCGGGCCCTGCAAGGGTGGCCTCAGCAGCGTCAGCCCCCTCGCTGGCCTCGGCCGCGGCTGAATCGTGCGTCTCGCCAGTGGCTTCAACACCGGGATCGCCGGCCTGCGTCGCTTCGGCATCCGTCGAAGCAGCTTCGCTCATTTCGGCCTCCGCGGTGCCCTCGTCAGGTGCTTCTGATTCGGTGGTGGCGTCCCAGGCATTGGATTCGCCAACAGCCTCGGGTTCCCCAACGCCCTGCTCGATCGCGCCCTCGACGCTCGGCTCGTTCATGGTGGACCCTTCCGGCATCTCGGTCGACTCGGGCATGGTCGACTCGGCAGGCGCCTCCGACGCGTCGGTTTCCGTGCTCCAGCCGGACCTTGCGTCGGTCCGCGATTCGGTGCTCGCCATCGGTAAGAGTCCTCTCCAGGTGGACGGTGCGGGCGTGTCTCAGGGCTTGCATCGAACAGTAGGAGGACGTGGCAGTGAGGTGGAGTCCGCTAGAGGTACCACGGGTCTGTGCCCAGTGGTACCGACGAGTCCCCGAGGGCGGCCCCGGTGCGGGACGGCACCGCGTTCGGCGCGGGAGGTTCGAGGGCGCCAATTTCCGCCTCCGAATCGCCGGTTCACGACGGCGTGCGTGCCAAGCTCACGCTCGGCGGGACTCGATCGAGCAGCCGGGTACCATGTCGAAGATGCCTCCCACCAATGGGCCGATCGACCGCCTCGGCCGCGGTGTGCGCGACCTCCGGATCTCGGTCACCGACCGCTGCAACTTCCGCTGCGTTTATTGCATGCCCAAGGAGGTGTTCGGCCGGGATTACGCGTTCCTTCCGCGTGACCTCGTACTGTCCTTCGAGGAAATCACCCGGCTTGCGCGCATATTCCTCGACCTGGGAGTGCGCAAGCTCCGGATTACGGGCGGGGAACCGCTTGCCAGGCGTGGCCTGCCGACGCTCGTTTCGATGCTGGCGGCCCTGCGCAGTCCCGACGGCGAGCCGATCGACCTGACGCTGACGACGAACGGCGCAGCACTTCGTGCACTGGCGGATCCCTTGCGCAGCGCCGGGCTCCAGAGAGTGACGGTGAGTCTCGATTCACTCGACGAGACCACGTTCCGGGCGATGAACGGCGTCGATTTTCCCGTGTCACGGGTCCTCGATGGAATCGCGGCGGCGCGCGATGCCGGGCTGGACCCGATCAAAGTCAACATGGTCGTCAAACGCGGTCTCAACGAGGGCAGCATCCTGCCGCTTGCGCGGTGGGCCAGGGCCGAGCGCGTCATTCTTCGGGTGATCGAGTACATGGACGTCGGCCATTCGAATGGCTGGCGGCTGGACGAAGTCGTCCCCGCGGCAGAGGTCATCGAGCTGATCGACCGCGAGATGCCACTCGAGGCAGTTGAGCCGAACTATCCCGGCGAGGTGGCTCTGCGCTGGCGCTACCGCGACGGCGACGGTGAGCTGGGGATTATTGCCTCGGTCAGCCAGCCCTTCTGCGGGGCCTGTACTCGCGCCAGGTTGTCGGCGGAAGGCAAGCTTTATACCTGCCTGTTCGCCGTCGACGGCTTCGACCTGCGCGGCCTGCTGCGATCAGGCGCTTCGGACGCGGAGGTCTCGGGCGCGATCGAGCGCGTCTGGACGGCACGGACCGACCGCTACTCCGAGCTGCGCTCGGCTGAGACAGCCGGGCTGCCGAAGGTGGAGATGTTCGCGCTGGGCGGTTGACGTGACCGCGGCCGTCGGCCCATTCACGGCGGCCGGCCTGGCCATGCTGGAGCGCCTGGCCGGCCCGCCGGGCGCTTGTCCACCGGCTGTCCACAGCGCTGCAGAACTCGTGGACAGGCAAACCTTAACCAAACCGAAACTGGTGGATAACCGCGTTGACCGGTCCCCAGCCCAGCCGTATCGTTCGTGTTGCCCGAAGCGGCCGTCAGGACCGGGGAAACCGAGATCACATCAAGGGCCTCCAGTCCGGACCGGTTGCTTCGGGCGCTTCTATACCCGTTCGCGGCGGCTTCACGGCTGCCCCCGGGGCGGCTCGGCGGGACGTGATCGGCATCCCGGTGTCGATACTCCCGTCGAGCTGAAGAAGCCCGCGGGCCTCCCCGCCGTCTACCCCCTGGACGCGTATGCTGAGGCCCGCATGTCCGATTCGCCGAGCGAGCGCGGGCGTCCGATCTCCCCTGCAGAGCAACCAGTCAGGCTGGCGGCGTTGGAGGCTGCCGTGCGCGCCCGCACCGCGCTTGTGCCTGCCGTTGGTGTCGTGCTGGGCTCGGGGCTGGGCGGACTCGCGGACGAGCTGTCCGATGGGGTGGCGGTGCCGTTCGCCGAGCTTCCCGGATGGCCCGCCGCCGGGGCTCCCGGTCACGCCGGACGGCTCCTGCTCGGTCACCTCGACCAGGTGCCGGTGGTCATGCTCCAAGGTCGCCTCCACCTCTACGAAGGCCACGATCCGGGGCTGGTCGTTCAGCCCGCGCTGCTGATGGGGCGCCTCGGCGCCCGAACGATCGTGCTCACGAACGCGGCGGGCGGGGTCAACCCGGCCTTTGGCCCGGGGACGTTGATGGTAATTGCCGACCATCTCAACCTGACCGGTCGCAGCCCGCTCCTGGGTGCCAATGCCGACAAGATCGGCCCCCGCTTTCCGGATCTGACCGCGGTCTGGGCGCCTGACCTCCGCCGCGCGCTGCACGAGGCAGGACAGGCCGAGGGCGTCGAGCTCGCCGAAGGTGTCTACGCCGGCCTGCTCGGACCGAGCTACGAAACGCCAGCCGAGGTGCGCATGCTTCGGACGCTGGGCGCCGACGCGGTGGGCATGTCCACCGTCCTCGAAGCCATCGCCGCGCGGTGGGCCGGGCTGGCGGTATGCGGCGTCTCTCTTATCACCAATGCAGGCGCCGGTTATACCGGGAAGCCACTCAGCCACGAGGAGGTGCTCGCGTCGGGCGCCGAGGCCGGACCCAGGCTCGGGCATGTCATCCGCCGGTTCGTCCGGGACAGAACGTGAGGGCGCGGTAGCGCACTCGCGGTAGCGAGTCGCCTGCGCTGCGTCAGATGCGAACCTAAGTGGCCCTTGGACTCGCGGTCCCCGCGGCGCCCGGCGATTGTGGCCCCCGAACATCCCGCACGGAGCGCCCGGCGGGACAACTCCAACGGCGTCGGTCGCCAAGTTGGGTCTAACGCGAGCACCACTCGCAAATGACGCAAAGCCTTGCTGAGGTCCTAAATCCGCGGCGTTGGGCTCAGGTGACGGGCAGCTCCCGGCCGGCCGCTCGGGCCGTCTTGGCCTTCTCGGCCCAGGCGGCGAGGACCACGTCCTTGTGTGGACGAATCGGGCAGTGCCCGTCACGGTTGTTCATCTCGTCGCAGTAGCCGAGGGGCACGCACTTCGGGGCGAGAAATGAGCCAAGGAATGGGGAGACGTTGAAGATCTCGTGGCGGATCAGCTGGAAGAGCCGGCGGATCTCCCACTGGGCCATTGTGCACAGCCGCAGCCCGGACATATGGATCAGGGCCCGCAGGTTGGTCGTCATCACGAGGTTCGTGCGCGTGGCGTTCGGAAACACGAAGCGAGCGTCCTCGCCGGGAATTCCGGCCCCGAGGAGATCCCCATACAGATCGAGTGAGCCCTCGATCTGCTCCTCGTAACGGCGGCGCAGCTCGGGATCGGCGTCCTCCAGGGTGGCCGGCAGCATCGTTGAAGCGCCCTTGTACTTGACGTAGCGCTGGCTCTGCTGGTCGAACGCGACGCCGGCACGATGGCGCACCAGCTGGTGCGACAGCGTCCGCGAAACCCCGCTGATGCCGAACGTGAAGACGATGTGCTCGATGGTCGAGCCGTGGCCCGACTCGATCACGCCCTGGATCAGCTTCTGCTGCTTCGCGCCATCGACCTCGCCGGCGACCGCGCGGCGGAAGATCTCGTCAGGCTCCAGCTCCGAATAGCAAGTGCGGCAGGCCGTGTAGATCAGCGGCACATAGAAGCGCTCGACGATGTCCTTGTCGGGGAACAGGAGCGTCGCCTTCATCCCGAGATCGCGGCGCCCCGGGTTGCGCGGGATGCGCGGGAGGGGACGAAGCCGGCAGGGGCGCGGCCGCAGGCGACTCGGCCAGAGGCGACTCGGCTACAGATGACCCAGCCGCAGGCGACTCGGCCGCAGACGACTCGGCGGGCGTAGGCGCGGCGCCAATCGCGTCGCTTGTCCTTGGCTGGGCAGTCATCTAACCCTCAGGATACCGCCCGCGGCTCAACCCGCCTCCGAAGGCCCAGACGGCCTCCGGCGACTCTCCAGTGCCTCGGCGATCGCGGCGTCCCGGTCGAGCGCACGACCGGCCGCCCACGCGGCCTCGGCCCCGGGTCCGGGCAGCGCGGATCGAGCATTTGCCACGTAATCGGTGTTCTGGACAAGCGTCGGCGGCGCGCCGCCGGCGATCTTCTCGCGCACGCCTTCGGCCGCGCCCGCCAGGCGGAGCGCGAAGGTCGGGTCGCCATCAAGGAGTGCCAGCTCGCCGAGGTCGTCCAGGTGCATCGCGATACCGGTCGGGTCGCCCGCTTCTGCGTACAACCGCATGCCTTCGGTCGCCCATTCCCAGGCGTGATCGAGGTCGCCCTGCTCGAGCGCAACACGATCGCGAATGCCGATTACGCTCGCCTCCGTGTACCGATCACCAGCAGCCCGGGCGGCCTCGAGAGCCTGTTCGCACAATCGATCCGCTTCTTCGTACTCGCGCATCAGGTAACGCACCAGGGCGAGACCGAGCAGGCCGGCACCGATCCGTCCGACGTCGTTCATCTCCCGCCAGATCGCCAGCGCTGCGTCGTATCGCTCGATCGCGTCCTGGTAGTCGCCCGGGATCGCCGACAGGAACGCGAGGTTGTATTCCGCTTCAGCCAGCCCGGGACGATCGCCCAGCGCCCGGCACAGATCGAGGTACTCCTCGTAGAAGCCACGCGCGGTCGGAAAGTCGTTTTGCCAGTAGGCCAACCCGCCCGCAGCATTCAGAGCCTTTGCCCGGCCCGGCGTGGCACCCGATCTCGGAGACGCCAGCAGCTCGCGGGTCATGGCGAGACCTTCGCCGAGGTGGCCACGCTGGTGCCAGAACCGCCAGAGCCGGCCGGCGGTGAGCAAGCCGTCTTCGATGTGTCCGGCAGCGATCGCCCAGCGCAGGGCGGCCCTGATGTTGTCGTGCTCGAATTCCAGGCGATCGAGCCATTCCGCCGACCGCACGCCGATCAGCTCGGGCTCGGCTCGGCGCGCGAGATCCACCACGACGGCGCACAGCCGGTCATTGCACGCTTCGAGCTCGCCTGCCTCAGCCAGTCGCTCCAGGCCGTATTCGCGGATCACCTGGAGCATGCGAAAACGCGGCTCCTCCATGGGCCCGTCGGACCGCCGGACGAGGCTCTTGTCGACGAGCGAACCGAGCGCGTCCAGCACGTCGATGCCGAGCGCCCGATCCGGGTCACTGACGGCCTCCGCATCGTCGAGCGAACAGCCGCCCGCAAACACCGCAAGACGGGTGAAGTAGACGCGCTCGACCGGGTCGAGCAGGTCGTAGCTCCAGGCGATGGCGCCGCGAAGCGTCTGCTGGCGCTCCGGCAGGTCCCGCCCTCCTCCGGACAGCAGTCCCAGGGACTGTTCGAGACGAGCGGCGATGGCAGACGGCGTCAGCACCCGGATCCTGGCGGCCGCGAGCTCGATGGCCAGCGGCAAGCCATCCAAGCGGGCGCAGATCAGGGCGACCGGCCGGGCGGTTTCGGCGGTCAGCGCGAAGTCCGGGCGAACGGCCTGGGCTCGCGCGACGAACAGGGCGACCGCCTCGTTGGATCCCAATTCCGCGAGAGTCGGAAGGCTGGCCGGATCGGGGACCGCAAGGGGAGCGACCGGGTACTCGCGCTCGCCGGCAAGGTGGAGCACGGCCCGGCTCGTCACGATCACTCCCAACCCAGGGCAACGGGCGAGGAGGGTCGCAACGATCGGAGCCGCCGTGACGACGTGCTCGAAATTGTCCAGCACGAGGAGCAGCTCGGAGGTCCCGATCCGGTACGCGATCGCGTCGATCAGGTCTCCGACACCCGAATCGCGCACGGCAAGGCCATGCGCGATTGCGGGAGTCACGAGCTCCGGATCGATGATGGGGGCGAGCGGAACCCACCCGGCGCCGTCCCGGAAATCGTCGAGACTCGCGGCGGCGGCGGCAATCGCCAGCCGGGTCTTCCCCGTTCCCCCGGGCCCCGTCAGCGTCAGGAGCCGGGTCGAGCGGAGCAAGCTCCCGATTTCAGCGACCTCGGCGGATCGGCCAAGGAAGCTCGTCAGTTGCCGGGGCAGGGTATCGAGTCGCGATTCCAGCGACCGCAATGGCGGGAATTCGGCGGACAGCCCGGGGGCGATCACCTGATGGAGCCGCATCGGCTCGAAGTCCTTGAGTCGATGAGTTCCGAGGTCCGCGAGCCGGACCTCCGTCGGGAGACGACCCTCAAGGGCCGCCCGGACCGCCTCGGATACGACGACCTGGCCACCGTGGGCCGCGGCCTCGATGCGCGCCGCCCGGTTGATGTCGATGCCCACGTAATCGTCGTCGGACATGAACACAGGCCCCGCGTGAATGCCGATCCTCACCCGGATCGGAGCCTCCGTCGGCCAGGGCTCGCCGGCCAGTGCACGCTGCGCATCGATGGCGGCGGCGAGCGCGTCGGTCGGGTCGCGAAAGACCACGAAGAAGCTGTCGCCTTCGGTTCCCCGCTCCGATCCTCCATGGGCGCTGAGTGCCGCTCGAAGGATCGTCCGATGACGTGCTCGAAGACCTGCATACCCGGCCGTTCCGACGCGCTGCTCCAGTCGGCTCGAGCCTTCGATATCGGTGAACAGGAACGTCATGCTGCCGGGCGGAAGGCCACCGTCCGGGTCCAACGATCGTGGAGAAGGCGTGCGCGCTTCGGCCGTCATCGGCGCGTCTCAGCCAACCAGAACGACATCAGTGATGGTGCTGCTCTCCGGCGGCGCGCAGTCGACGGGTGACCGTGCGAAGCAGTGTCAACGTGGCCTGCGGTGCCTGGGTCAGAACCTTCTCGAAGTCCCATGAGGCGAGCGCAAGACAGGTGACCGGCTCCTCGGCCACGACCTGTGCAATGCGCGGCTCCTGGTCGATCACCGACAGCTCCCCAAAGAAGTCGCCCGGCCCGAGCTCAGCGATCTGGTCGCCGTCCCTGACCACCCTGGCCCGACCCGACGTGAGGACGAACAGGCCGGTCCCCACCTCGCCTTGCCGGACGATCGGCCGGCCTGCCGGGAACTGAACCTCGACGGCCTCATCAGCCGCGGCCGCCAGGACGTCCGGCGGAAGCACCGCAAACAGCTCGACGCGACGCAGCATTTCCGCCTTTTCATCGCGGCTCAGCGCCATGCCCGTCGCCACCTCGATCCTCGCTGCTCGACCCGCAGGTTATACGATGATGCGGCGCCGGCCGAAAGTCGTGGCGCACAGCCCACGAGCGGTGGGGATGGCGGAGGACATAGCGCGCCGATGGCCGGCCAGGACGAGATCGCAGACGGCATTGCGGGCTTCGCAATGTTCGCCGACCTGTCGACGCCACAGCTCCAGGAGATCGCACACACCTTCGAGGAGCGGTTCTTCCCCGAAGGCGAGCGAATCCTGCGCCAGGGACTGACCGGTTCGGGCTTCTTCATCATCCTGGAAGGCAGCTGCTCCATCCTGGTCGACGGACAGGAGCGGGCGACGCTCTCACGCGGCGAATTCTTCGGCGAGGTGTCGATTCTGCTCGGCGAATCGCCGGTGGCCGACGTGGTCGCGATCACTCCGGTGCGCTGCCTGTTCCTGGCGGGCCCATCGGTCGAGTCGTTCCTGATCGGCCATCCGCGAGTGATGTACCGCATGCTCCAGGCGCAGGCGCGCCGCCTCCGAAATGCCAACCGGTGGCGGAGCTGACTGACCGCCCATTCCCGCCGGGCGACTACCCGCTAGTCGTCGTCGGGAGCGGGCCCGGGGCATTGCAGCTGGCCTACTCACTCGATCGACTGGGCGTGGCCCACGCGGTCCTGTCCGCGGATCCTTCGCCCGGGGGCATGTTCCGACGCTGGCCGTTCTTCCAGCGCCTCCTCTCGTGGACCAAGCCGTACGCGCCAACCGAACCCGGGAGCAGGACCTATGAGCGCTACGACTGGAACAGCCTGCTCGCCGATGAGCCCGAGAACCGGGCCCTGCAGCCCACGCTCATGGACGGTAGCTCCTACTTTCCGGCCCGAGCCGAGATGGAGGCGAACCTCGCGGCGTTTGCCAAACGAACGGGGATCGCCGTTCGCTATGACTGCCGTTGGGAATCGACCCGCCTCGAGGAGGACGGCCAAGGCCGTCGCTTCGTCCTGACGACCAGCGACGGCGAATTCCGCGCGCCGGTAGTTGTCTTCGCGGTCGGGGCGGCGCAGCCCTGGTCACCCGGGACCTCCGGCATGCCGCTCGCGTACCACTATGCCGAGACGCGATCCGCGGAGACATACGCCGACCGGCGCATATTTCTGATCGGCAAGCAGGTGTCGGCATTCGAGCTTGCCACCGGCCTGCTGCCGTGGGCCCGCCAGATCGTGCTCGCCTCGCCCAGCCCAGCCCAACTGTCGGTCGTGACGAAATCACTGGTCGGAGTGCGCGCCCGCTACGTGCAGCCCTACGAAGACCACGTGCTGGGCGGCGGTGTGTCGATTCTTGACGCCTCGATCGAGGACATAGCCCGGAGCGGCGATGCGCTCGTGGTCAGGACCAGGCGCTCCGACAACGGCGTGGCTCTTGAGATCGAAACGGACGAGGTCATCGCGGCCACCGGCTTCGTCGCGCCATTGCTCGACCTGCCGGATCTGGGCGTGACGACGTTCGGGCATTCCAAGCTGCCCACGCAGACGGCGTTCTGGGAGAGCACGGCTGTGCCGGGCATCTACTTTGCGGGCACCATCACCCAGGCGTCGGCCGGCCTCAAGAAACACGGGGTGCCCGCAAACTCCGGGGCCGTCCACGGCCATCGATACAACGGCCGCGTCCTCGCCCGGCATCTCGCCTCGACTCGATTCGGCGTTGAGCTGCCTCGGCCTCGTGTGGCTCCCGACGAGCTGTTTGCCTTCGTGGTAGACGAGCTGGTTCACGGCCCGGAGATCTGGCACCAGCGAGCGTATCTCGCACGGGTCGTCAGCCTGTCGCCCGAGGAGGGCCTGCGCGACGAGGGTATCGTGCCCCTGACAACGTTCCTCGACGCCGGCGGTGGCGACGCCCTGGCAGTGACGATCGAGGCAGACGGGACTGGCGCGATCTACCCGGTCATCTATCTGCGCGTCGCCGGCCAAACGTCGGAGCATGCGCTGACACCGAGTCCGGTGCTCGACTTCGCCTCGCCCGAGGATCGTGCTCAGCTGGCCGACATCCTCGGCTCGTTCGGGGTCCGGACGCCCGCCTGACCTCGCTCGACGCCCAGCATGCCCAGAGCCTGTTGGTAGCCCCTAGCGGCTACTCCTTGAAAGTTAGCCGTTGACGGCTACGGTCACGAGAAGTAGCCTCAGACGGTGAACGAGCGCGATAACCTCGAGCGATCGACGATAGCAATCCTCCCAAATGGTGCACAGGAGAGCCTTTATGCGAACTACCGGGCCGCCGAGCCAGCCCTGATTGCCAGGAGCTATCCGGGCGCATGACCGGGACGGGACAACACCCGCGAAGCGGAGGGGAGGCGCGCACCCGATATGGTGCCTAAGGGCCGTGCGGCGAACATTTGGCATGAAAGCGCCCCCCGGCGACCGTCCAGAACCGCCAGCGATGACTGCGGAGACAATCGCGGCGACGACCACCGCGATGACGCGCCGCGACCGAACCGCTCGCGGCAGCTGAAGCGATGAACCAGGGCCTCGGGATCGTTCTCTTCGCGGACGTGGTCGATTCCCGGCGCGATCCGGCCCGCTCCAGCGCCTGGCTCCGAACCCTGTGCGCGGAGCTGGAAACGCTCTATGCCCGGGCGGACCGCCTGGCCGGTTTCGGCTTCACGCAGGGCGATGAGCTGCAGGGCCTCCTTGGCGCGGAGGCGGATCCGCTCATTGCCGTCCTCCACGGCGGCCTCCACCCGGAATCGCTCAGGATGCGTTGGGCGATTGCTCTCGGGCCGATCGAGCCCGGGACCGGTCCTGCGACCGAGCGGACAGGCGAGGCCTTCCTCCGCGCCCGGGAACTGCTCGAGCGGAGCAGGGTACGACGAGATGCATTGCTGATCGCCACGGGCGAACCGGGGGCAGATCGCCTGCTGGACGACCTCGCCCCGCTGCTGGGAGAGCTCATCGGGGACCTGTCGCCGCGCCAGCGTGTCATCGCCCGGCTCACGTTGCTGGGGGATCTCCGGCAGTCGGAGATCGCCGCACAGCTCGGCGTCGCGCGGGCGACCGTGTCCGTGGCGTACGCTCGCGGCCGCATCCGCTCCATCGAACGGCTCGCCCGCGCTCTGGCGTCGATCTTCGGGGCTGGCCGGCTGGCGGTGGAGGACACGCTCGGTGAAGCGGCGGGGAGGGGCGGGTGACGGCGAACGACGTTCTGGTCATCGCCTGGCTCGTGCTCGCGCACCTTGTCGCGGATTTTTTCCTCCAGACAGAAGCGATTGCCACCGACAAGTTCGCGTCTGGTGCGCGCGCCTGGCGGGCCCTCGCCGCCCACGTCGCGCTCGTGGCTCTCGCGCTGCTGCCCGTCGCCCTGGCGTTCGGAACCCACGGTCTTGCTGCGCTGGGGGCCATTGCGATCCTGCATGGAGTCATTGACCGGACGAAGATCACCTGGACGAACCGCGTCGAGGCGGCCGCCATGGAGGAGGCCGCGCTCATGCACGAGGCTCCCCGGCCGGCCGCAAGCCTTGGTTCCGCCTGGACGCCCGTGCCGGCCGCACTCTTCGTCCTCGACCAGGTCGCCCATGGAGTCGTCATCGCCTGGGCATGGGCCGTATTCCTCCGTGGGGCCCCGCTGGAGCCCGGCTGGATCGACGCCGTCTCGCGCACGGTTGGCGGGCTCGGGCCGGCCGACTTCCATCGCGCGGTACTGATCGCAGTCGTGGCCATTTCCCTGGCGATCGTGAACGTCAGGGCCGGCTCGCTGTTCGTGGCGACGCTCGTCAATCCGCGCGAGGTGCTGCTCGGGGACGAGCCAGCGGCCGAGCAGCTCGATGGAGACCGGGTCCGCGACGATGCCCAAGCGCGGAGCACGGGCTCCGCCTACACGCTCCGCATCGGGCCGTTCGTCGCCCGTGCTGAGCCCACTCCGAGCGCGCCGAAAGCGCCGATCCCCACCAGTTCGTCGGGGTCCATCAGCCTCGCGTCGCCCGCGCGCGTCGGCGAGGCGATCGGTGTCCTCGAGCGGCTGCTGATCGTGGCGTTCGTGTTGACCGCCAACCAGCCCGCGATCGGATTCGTGGTCGCGGCCAAGACACTCGCCCGCTTCCGCCAGCTCGACGACCGCCGGTTCGCCGAGTACTACCTCTTGGGGACGCTCGCCAGTGTCTCGGTTGCGCTTGCCAGCGGGCTTCTTGCGCTGGCTGCCCTCTCAGCCTGAAGCGCGAGACCGCTCCGCTCGACCGGACGATCAGGCCGCCGGAACCCGCAGGCGACTGAGCCGTTCGGCGGCCGCGGCCAGGGTTTCGGGTCGCTTCGGAAACGCGAATCGGATCTTCGAGCGGCCGAGCTCCGGGCGCGAGTAGAAGGACGAGCCGGGCACGGTCGCCACGCCGGGATCCACGACGAGCCGCTTGGCAAAGGTCACATCGTCCTGGCCGCCGGCGATGCCCGAGATGTCCGTCATGACGTAGTACGCGCCGTCCGGCACGAAGACGCGGAAGCCGGCCGCCTCCAGCGACGGCAGGAGGGCGTCGCGGCGGGTTTGGTAATCCGTCGCGAGGTGGTCGTAGTAGCTGTCCGGAAGCGAGAGGGCGACGACCCCGGCCTCCTGAAGCGGCGCGGCGGCGCCCACGGTCACGAAGTCGTGCACCTTGCGGATGCCCCCCGTCAGCTCGGGTGAGGCGATCACCCAGCCGACCCGCCAGCCGGTCACGGAGTAGGTCTTCGACATCGAGTTGACTGCCACGACACGCTCGGCCATGCCCGGCAGGGTAGCCAGGGGAATGTGCTCCCCCTCGTAGACGATGTGCTCGTAGATCTCGTCGGTGAACGCGACCACGTCGCGCTCCAGGCACAGCTCCGCGATCAGATCGAGCTCGGCGCGCGTGAAGACCTTGCCCGTCGGGTTGTGGGGTGACGTGATGACGATCCCGCGAGTGCGCGACGTGAACGCCGCTCGCAGCTCGTCCTCGTCGATCGACCAGTCCGGCTCATGAAGGGTGACGTAGCGAGGGACGGCGCCCGACAGGATCGCGTCAGGGCCGTAATTCTCGTAGAACGGCTCGAACACCACGATCTCGTCGCCCGGATCGAGGATCGCCAGCATCGCCGAGATCATGCCCTCGGTGGCGCCGCAGACAACCGTAACCTGCGTGTCGGGATCGACCGACCAGCCGGGATAGGTTCGGCTGGTCTTGGCGGCGATGGCGTCACGAAAGCGCTTGGCCCCCCAGGTGATGGCGTATTGGTTGATATCCGCGTCGAGGGCGGCCTTGGCTGCTTCCTTCAGCTCCGGAGGACATGGAAAGTCTGGGAAGCCCTGTGCCAGGTTGACGGCCTCATGACGAAGTGCCAGGCGCGTCATGTCCCGAATCACGGACTCGCCGAAGGTCTCGGCCTTGGCAGAGATGCGCGGCATCCTGGCAGTCTATCCGGCAGGCTTGCTAGCCGGCTGGCTTGCCGATTGCGGAGTCGAAGAAGCCGACCAGCCGCTGCTCGTACTCGGCTGGGTGATCGACGATCGCCGCGACGTGCTCAGAACCTGGCACGATCCAGGGGTCGACGCTGCCGCCCTCGGCCCTGACGGCGTCGGCCAGATCCGTGGCGTACTGGACGCTCAGCCGCGTGTCTGCGGTGCCATGGGTAATGAAGATCGGCCGGCCATTGAGCTTGGCCACAGCGCGGGCGGGGCTCAGGCTCGTCAGGTCGTCGCCGCTCTCGAGGCGGGCCACGACGTAGCCGGCGAACTCGAACCAGGTGGGGTAGTTGTCGCGGGCGAGCTCCGCCCGAAGTGCGACGCCCACGTCGGCGTACGAGCTGTCCTCCCAGACGGCCGCGACCCCCGACTCTTCGCCGGTGGCGATCAGGACCGTCGCGGCGCCCAGCGAGAAGCCCATCAATCCGACATCTTCCGGGGCAATGCCTTTGACGTCGACCAGCCAGTCCCATGCACCCAGGACGTCTCGGTATTCCCTCGTGCCTCCGGCATAACGACCGTTCTTGATCGTGGAATCGCCGTGGTTCCGCAGGTCGATCAGGAGGACGTTGAACCCGTTCCGGTGGAGCATCCCGGCAGCCAGCAGGATGCGATCCTCGCGCTTGCACGAGCCGAGACCGTGGACCACGACGACCGTGGGACCGGTCGCGGTCGCGGTTGCGGATGGGATCAACCAGCTGCTCAGCGAGAACCCGGAATCCCGGCTCGGGATGCTGACAAGCTCGTACGTGGGCATCAGGAATGGCTTCGTATCGATGCCGTTCACCAAGAAGGCGGCCGGCGTGAACCCAACCCACTTGCCATCGCAGTTGGCCTTGACGACCGACAGGTCGTCGTAGATCACGCTTCCCACGTACAGGTAGCCAGCCATCGGGAGGACCAGCGCGACGATCAGAAGGAGCCAGGTGCGGACGTGACGACGAATCACTTGGCTGCTCGCTCGGCCCGGCCAAGAAGGCGAGCGTCCCGCCACACGCGGCATAGCAGATCGACCAGTTCGAGCCGGTCCACGGCCTCATCGATCGTCTCTCCGACCGCGACCGCGCCGTGGCGCTCGAGCAGCACCGCGCCAGGCAGCCCGGCAATGTCATCAGGCGATCCGAAGGCTGATGCGATGGCCGCAGCGAGTCGCTCGCTCCCCGGCGGCGCAAATGGAACGAAGGGCAGCCGCGGAAGAAGGAGCGCTGTCTCGGGCAGGCTCGAGGGATCCGGCAGCTCGCCGGCGAGCGTCACCGCGAGCGCGGCGGGCAGATGGGCATGCGCGATCGCCCGGAGCTCGCCGCGTGCCTCGTAGATCGCCCGGTGAATCGCAAGATCCGAACTCGGTCGTCCCGACGGCCGCGTTTCGCGATCGTCTTCGGCCAGGGAGACAACGACGAGATCTCCGGCATCCAGCTCGTCCTTTCGTCGACCGGCCGGACTGACCAGGATCCGATCCTCACCGAGCCGGGTCGAGAGGTTGCCCTCCGTCGCGAGGACCAGCCCAGCGGCACGAAGGCGGCGACCCGCCTGGACCAGGGCATTCCGCTGGGAAGACTCGTCCACGCTTCCATTCTGCTCGTGCCCGACAGGCCGCCGGAGGTCAGCTCGTCATGCAGCCTTCGGCAGCCGCAGCGTCTCGACCTCCGAAGGCACGACGGGTGCTAGCTCGAAACGCACCGAGCAGTGGTCGCAGCGGACTCCTTCGTCGGAATCGACTTCGTCGACGAGGATCGTGGCGTCGCACCAGGGGCAATCCAGAGCTGTCAACATCGTTCGTACCTCCATGTCGGTCTCGCTGGAGCGACCATCGCCTATCGTCGTGCCACGTTGCGTGTCACAGCCCGGGCGAAACGTCTGGCACCATGGTGGCGATGACCATTTCCACGGCCCAGGCGCACGCGCCGAAGACCGCCTCGCCCCTGCCGGCGCCGGCGATCGAGACTCACGATCTCGCCAAGCGGTACGGCGACACGGTCGCACTCGCCGGATTGACGATGACCGTGCCCCGCGGCGAGGTCTTTGGGTTCCTGGGACCGAACGGCGCAGGCAAGACGACGGCGGTGAAGCTGCTCCTCGGGCTGGCCCGGGCAACCGGCGGCCGTGGACAGGTTCTGGGCGCCCCGATCGGTGATCTCCGGGCACGGCGCAGGATCGGCTACCTGCCCGAGCTGTTTCGCTATCAGAGCTGGCTTCGCGCTCGCGAGGTCCTCGGCGCCCACTCTGAGCTGGCCGGACTGCCAGCGGAAGGGCGCTCGCGCGAGATCGAAGCCGTTCTCCAGCTGGTCGGGCTCACCGAACGCGGCAGCGATCGGGTTGGTGCGTTCTCCAAGGGCATGCAGCAGCGACTCGGCCTCGCTGTGGCACTCCTCGGCGAACCGGAGGTGGTCTTCCTCGACGAGCCGACATCGGCGCTCGATCCGGTCGGTCGGGCGGACGTGCGCGGGATCATCCGGCACCTTCGAGAGCGTGGAGCGACCGTCTTTCTGAATTCGCACCTGCTCGGCGAGGTCGAGCGAGTCTGCGACCGCGTGGCCATCGTGGACCGCGGCCGGGTGATCGCGGAGGGCCCAATCGATGAATTGCTTGGTGCGCGCTCGCTGCGCGTTCGGGCGACAGGCCTCGACGACGGCGATCGCTCAAGCTTCGCCCGTTTCGGCCCGCTGACCGTGGACGGCGATTGGCTAACGATCCGGCCGATCGAGCCGGAGGTCGTCCCCGAGGTCGTGGCCACGATCGTCGCCGCGGGCGGCCGCGTCCACGCCGTAGAGCCCGGCCGGGCTACGCTCGAGGATCGCTTTCTGGCACTCCTCCAGGTCGAGGAGTCGCCACCAACAGAGCCGAAGCCTTGACGACGATCATCCGCCTGACCCTCGTCGAGGCGATGAGGAGACGCATCCTGTGGGCGTTCGTCGTGCTGACGGCCGTCATCGCCGCGCTCACGGGCTGGGGCCTGTCCGTCCTTGTCGAGAGCGCCCATCAGCACGGCGTATCGAGCCTGCAGGTCGGCATCGGCATCTCGCAGGTCCTGATCCTCCTGGCCTTCATGTTCAGCTTCGTGCTGGCCATGAGCGCGGCGTTCCTCGGTGCGCCGGCGATCGCCTCGGAGTTGGAGTCAGGCATCCTGCTGGCGGTGCTGGCCCGCCCGTTGCGCCGTTCGTCGTTGATCCTCGGTCGTTGGCTTGGGCTGTCGCTCATCGTCGTGGGCTACACGGCCCTCGCCGGAGTGATGGAGCTGGGAGTCACCAAGCTCGTGACGGACTACCTGCCCCCGGAACCGGTCGAGGCGGTCGTCTATCTCGCCGGCCAGGCCGTCGTTCTCCTGACCGTCGCGCTCGTGCTGTCGACGCGGCTGCCGGGCATCGCTGCCGGAGCCGTCTGCGTCGTGCTCTTCGGGCTGTCCTGGATGGCAGGCGTCATGGGCGGCGTGGCCGCGGCCTTCAACCTGCCCGAGCTTTCGGCGATCACGTCGGCAGCCCGCTATCTGCTGCCGCTCGACGGCCTGTGGAGGGGCACGGTGTACAGCCTGGAGCCGCCCTCGATCGCATTCCTGACCCAGCTCGCGGGCAATCGGGCAGGAGCAGCGGCCGTCAGTGCCAACCCTTTCTATGCACCTTCTGGCCCGCCCGTGGGCTACCTCGCCTATGTAGTGGCCTGGGTTGCATTGGCCCTGGTGGTGGCGATCGCATCCTTCCGCCGCCGGGAGATCTAACCGTCCGAGCTAGGGGATCGGCGCGACATCGAAAAGCGTGCTCCACATGGCCGGATCGGCGGTGGGGCTGTTGGCGTTGAAGACCGATCGGAAGATCTCGCCGGAGACTGTCTTTGAGCCCAGCGAGCCCTTGAGGGTGACGCTGATCAGCCGGCCTGATACGCCGCGACGGGAAAGGTCGAGGGACGCCAGGCCGCCGACAGCCGTGCGCGGATCCGCCGCGAAGATCGTCGTCAGCTGCCCGAGCGTGTAGGCGGCGGTGCGCCAGCTCGCACGAGGCGCACCAGCATCGAAGGCGACTCCTGCCGCGTTTCGATCGGCCGAGCCACGCAGGTAGGAGGTCGGTGCGGACACGATCGCGCCGGTGGCGCTGGTCCAGACGTTCTCGTTGTTCTCGGTCGCCGTGCCGCCGTCCGAGTGGTAGAGCGCATTGGCGATAGCCGTTCCGCTGCGCAGCACCCTCCCGGCGGTCGCGGTGACGGCAGCGGTGGTCGCGCTCCGCTCGCCAAGCACTCCGCGATAGACCTGTGAGCTGCTGCCGTCGGTAACGTCGTAGGTGCCGGTGGCCGGGTGCAGTCGGCGAGCGGCATAGCTTCGAGACGCGATCGCCTGGGCACGCAGCGCCTCTGTGGGCCATGTATACGGCATCTCAGCCGGGACGACTCCTCGAAGGTAGAGCTCGAGGCTCGTTTCGTTGACGGCGCTGAGTATCCCGGTCGACGTGAGGCGCACGCGGATCGCGCCGCGATATTGATCGTAAATCGTGGGCTTCGACCAGACCTGCAGGCCGGTGGCACTCGACGCCGGGCGGAGGCGGAAGCCGGTGGTGGTGGAAGTATTGAGGAGCAGGCGTCCGTCGGCCGCCCTCACCCACAGGTGCCAGGCCGTTGCCGGGGCGACGGGTGGCACGAGCCGCAGAAGGGCATCTGCCGGGAATATCGGGCTCACGCCGTCGATCGTCCAGGGGCCGTTGCGCCCGTAAAACCGCGCCGGGCTGGCCGCTGTGGGTCGCAGCCCTGAGAGCACCAATACCCGGATCGAGGTTGCGGTGCTGAGCGTTCCGAGCGTGGTGCCGGCATAGTAGTGAGCCAGGATCTGCGGAGCGGTCTGGCCAGCCAGGGCGCGGCCTTTCGCGCCGTACTGGCTCATCCCGACCCCATGCCCGTACCCGTGACCGTAGAACGTGACGGAGGGTGGGGGAGTGGGCGTCGGGCTGGGGGAGGGATACGGCGGGGGGTCGATCGCGCGAACCGGGATGGGCACGAGCCCGACCGCCGCCGCCAATGCAAGGCCGGCTACGGCCAGGGCGACAGAACGCGAGCGGGTTTTGCGGTCGCGTATAGCTCCATCGGGTCGTGGCAGAACGGTCTCCTCGAACGGGTGAGGAGAAAGGGTGGCCGGCGAACGGCGACTCGGCTATGACCCCTCGGTGCCAGCGCGCACACCATCCGATGGGGCTAGTCCGATGTGGCAAGCTCCACGACCATGGAGTGCACGCGCGTTACCCAGGCGCAGACTCGATCGGAGTTGGCTCGATGACTGGCCGTCTTTACGTTGCGCCTGGTGCCTCGGGCACCTCGGCATCCATGGCGCCGTACGTGGAGGGATTGCTCCGCCGCGGGATCGTGGCGACTGCGATCGACATCCCGAAGCGCACGGCAGAGGAAGCGATCGACGCCTACGTCAATCTCGCACCGCCTGGGGCGGACGTCGTGGTCGGCGGTCAGTCGTACGGTGGGCGTGTCGCAAGCCTGGCAGCCGCCCGCGAGGCATACGCCGGTCTCGTGTGCTTCAGCTATCCGCTCCACCGGCCGGGTCATCCCGAGACGGCGGCTGAGCGGATCGCTCACTGGCCCGACATCGAGTGCCCCGTACTGCTGCTCTCGGGCGAGGCGGACCCATTCGCCCGGATCGAGCTGCTGCGCGCCTACGTCGCCCGGCTGAGGAAGGCAGAGCTGGTGACCTATCCCGGTCTTGGCCACACGCTCAAGCCGGTCCTCGAGGACGTCCTCGATCGGACGGCCCACTTCATCGCCGCGCTGACTGCGCCCTGATCGGCGGGCGGCGAGCCTAAGCCGAGCGCCGGCAGGTCATTGCCGGTTTACCAATCCCGGTAGTACAAACCGCCTCGCCCGCCCCCTTAAGTTGGAGCGTGCTCCTGAATCATTCCGGCCCACACTCGCCCCGGAATACTCCGGACGATTGACCGGGCGAGAACGGGCGCTGCTCGCCGTTAGCACCACCCAGTTGGTATATCGGACAAAGCGGCGCGCCACCAGGCAGCCAGCCACCCGTCACCGTCGCCGCCACGCGGCCCCAGGAATCGAGGACCCCGAGTGCTGCCACTCGGGGTCCGTCACGGCGAAGCGCGCTCCTACTTCGCGGTGATCGATCCGGTCATTTCGTGGTGCACGTCGCAGCGGAAGAAGTAGGTGCCGGGTGCCAGGGCCGGGATCTGATACGTGGCCGTGCTATTCGAAATCACGTCGCCGACGAAGAGGCTCTTCGAGGCCGAGCTGTCCGTGAAGATCGCGACGTTGTGCGGCGCGCCGTCCTGGTTGACGAAGGCGACGCTGTCCACCTTGTTGGCCGGGAGCTCGACCTTCGTCTGCTGGAACTTCATGTCCTTGGCAACGATCTGGGGGCCTGAACCGGGCGAGGCCACCGCCGGTGACGAGCCGCCCGACCCCCCGCTGCAGGCTGCCAGTCCCACGGCCAGAGCGAGCGGCCCGAGGATCATCCTGATGCGCTTCATGGTTCGTATCTCCGGGTCGGCGTGATGGCGAGAACTGATGCCACGTACTGGCAGCCTGCCTGACTGACTAGGCTTGCGCCGAGCCGACCGCAGCGTGGGCGACGCGGGTGACTTCACCGAAGAACCGGCGAGCAACCGCGAGGGGACCGCCGTCGTAACGGAACATTTCTACCAGAACGAGGGCGATGAGAACGAGCTCGATGCCCTTGGCGACGTAGGCCAGCTGGAAGCGTGGGCCCATGATGAGCCACCCCACGATCGTGGACGCTGCGTACGCGGCCAGAGCGGGCCGGATAAGCCAGCGGAAGCGGGAGGCGAGTGCGATCGGCGCGATCATCGCCACGGCGAGGGTCGCATAGCCGGCGGCGTTGGCAAGGAAGAGGAGGCCGCCGAGGGTGAAGTGGATGTAGCCCGTGGCGAGCGTGAGGCCGACGATCGCGGCGCGCAGGCCGTAATCGATCGGGCTGACCTGGGAGCGGGCGGGGTTCTGAGCGGACATCGTCGAGATCCTCCTGCCGGTCGCGGCTTGTGGTCGTCGGCGTGGTCGCCGTGTCCCGGAGGTTGGCCCATGGCGATCGAGTTGCCTCCCGGCATGCGCCCAGGAGAGATGTCAACGAAAGCACGCGCCCGGCATGGTCATCCGTCCATGTCGAGGGCCGTCGGATGACGGGAGGGAGGTGGCCGCAAGGCGACGTATCCTCTTGCGGCCGTGAGCAGCACACTGAAACGTTCGCGCGACGACGCCGACCAGCCCGCCCGCAGCCAAGGTCCAGACGAACCGCGCGCCAAGGCTTCGACCACCTCCCGCGGACCGGTCGATCTCCGTGTGCCGGCGGTCCTTCAGAGGGCAGTCGACGAAGCCGCCCGCCTGCTTGGCGCTACCGGTGCCGTCCTGTGCGTGCTCGATCCCGAGACCGGAGGCCTCAAATTCGCCCACGAGTCTGGGTCGAGCCGAAAGCACACCCGATTCTGGGCGCGATCCGTCGAGGTCAACGACGGGACGGGCCTGATCGCCCGCGCGATGTCGGAGCGTCGCCTGATGGTGACCGGCGACTACGTTGTCGACCGCTCGTTCACGCACTCACCAGGCGCCGACCGGGCTGTCGCGCGCCTTGGCTACCGTTCGGTGCTCATCGCGCCCCTGCTGATCGAGGATCGTGCAGCCGGAGTCCTGGCCGCGTTCTCGAGCCGTTGGGAAGCCTTCGACGAGAACCACGCAGCGGTGATCGGGGCCCTCGCGGACCACGCGGCAAGTGCGATCGCCAACGCTCAGCTGATTGCCGAGCTGGCCGGGTCCCGCGAGCAGCTCGCCCAACGCGTGGACGAGCAGAGAACGCTGACGGAGATCGCCGCGCGCCTGACCTCGATCCGCCAGCCAGACGAGCTGCTCCAGTTCGCCGTGAACGAGGCCACACGCCTGCTCGAGGCGGACGGAGGGCTGATCGACCGTGTCGACGAGGAGGGCCTGATTCGCTGGGCCTTCGGTGCTCGCGTAACCGATGCGGGCGCGCGAAGGATTCTGCGGGGGTTGGAGCTGCGAGTCGGGCAGGGGCTGTTCGGCTTGGCTGTCGCCGAACGCCGGATTGCAGTTACGGGTGACTACGGGACGGACCCTCGTTTCGAGCATGCCCCCGGTGCCGACGCGGTTGTTCGCCGGATCGGCATCCGCTCCCTGATCGCAGCGCCCCTCATCGCCGACAACCAGGCCCTCGGCGTGCTCGGGATCTATTCGGGTCAGCCGGACTTCTTCGACGGCTCGGCGGTCGAGCTGATGGGTCTCTTCGCCGACCACGCGTCGGTGGCCATCGCCAACAGCCGCTTGATCGATGAGCTCGGCTCCTCGCAAGCCGAGCTCGAACGGCGGGCGGAGGCCGAGCGGTCGCTCCGCGATATTTCGGCGCGTATCAGCGCACTGCACGATCAGTCGGATGTGCTCCAGCTTACCGTCGACGAATCGGCTCGTCTCGTGGATGCGGACGGGGCGATCCTCGAGCTCCTCGACGCCAACGATGGCCTTCTTCATTGGTCGTTCGACTCGGGCTTGCGCGGCAAGTTCGACCCAGGCTATGTGCGGGGGCTGACTCTGCCGGTTGGTGTCGGTCTGACTGGCCGGGCGGTCGCCGACGGACGCGTCCTGGTGGCAGGCGAAAACCTGGCGAGCGAGTTTCCGCCGTCGGCCGAATCAGACGAGTTCTTTCGCACGACGGGCTTCGAGTCGATGATCGCTGCGCCCGTCATCGGCGAGGTCGGGGCAACGGGCGCGATCGAGGTGTACTCGACCCGCCCTCATGCCTTCGGAGAGGCCGACGCGGAACTGATCGGTGCCCTGGCGACCCAGGCGGCCATCGCAATCACCAACGCTCGTCTTATCGACGAGCTCGATCGATCGCGGTCACAGCTGGCCGAGCGCGTCGAGACCGAACGGACGCTGCGCGCCATCACCGAGCGAATCGCGGGCATCCGGGATCCGGACGAGGTCCTGCAGGAGATAGTGGACAAGGCCCAGCGGCTCCTCAAGACCGACGGGGCCCACCTCACTCTCCTGTCTGATGACGGCGCCACCTTGACGCCGGTCGTTGTGGCGGGCACGGCCGATGAGCCGACGCGCGAGTGGCTCCAGGTCCAGCGCTTCCCTCTGAACGGTGGGATGAATGGCCTTGCGGCCGGCCTTGGGAGGCCTCTCTGGACAGCGGACTATCTCGTGGACCCGCGCATCCCCCACGAGCAGGACGATCAGGCCACCGCCGATCGCCTCGGCCTGCGCGGCATGGCCGTCGCGCCGCTGCGTGCGCCGGAGGGCGATATCGCCGGGACCCTCGCCATCTCCTGGCGTACTCCCCACGAGGTCAGCGAGGAGGAGATGGACCTGCTCCAGGTCCTGGCTGACCAGGCCGCAATCGCCCTTGCGGGGGCCCGACTTGATGCCCTCCTGCGCGAGTCCGAGGCTCGTTACCGGAATCTCGTCGAGAACTCACCGGACCTGGTCTGGGCAATCGATGCCGACGCGCGCTTCAGCTTCGTCTCGGACACCTGTGAGCGCCTGACGGGCTGGAAGCCCGAGGAGCTTATCGGCGACCACTTCGGAGCGATCGTCCATCCATCCTCGAGCGACGTCGCCCAACGGGACTGGACCGCGCAGATGGCAGAGGGTGAGCACGAGTTGCGAGGGCGGTTGGACCTCCTGCACCGCGACGGTCATGCCATCCCTGCGGAGTTCCTGGCCCGCACCCGAATCGAGGGCGGCCGGTTCGTGGGCGCCAACGGCTCCGTTCGGGACATGACGGAACGCGACGAGCTCGAGCGGCAGCTGCGCGAGTCGGAGGAGCGCTACCGCTTCCTGGTCGACAACTCACCGGACGTCATCTTCTCGATCGATGCCGAACGCCACTTCACGTACCTCTCCGACACCATCGAGCGGATCGTGGGGCGGCGGGCATCGGAGCTGCTGGGCGCTGATTTCGGCAGCATCATCGAGGAGCGCAGCCTGCCGGAGGCGCTCGCCGCGTGGAACCGTGCCGCCGCGGAGCCGACGCTTGCTCAGACCGTCCCGCTCACACTCACGCGGTCCGATGGGGGGACCGTCCCAGTCGAGGTCAACGTCGTCGGCGTTTCGGAAGGAGGCGTGTTCAAAGGCGTGCAGGGAGTCACCCGTGACATCAGTGAACGCGATCGACTCGAGCGCGAGCTTCGGAAGCAGGCCGTAGCCCTGGCCGCGAGCGACGAGCGTGCGCACCTTGCTCGGGAGCTTCACGACTCGGTCACCCAGGCGCTGTTTTCGATGACCCTGATCACGCGCAGCATCGAAGTCCTGTTGGGCAAGGACCCGTCGGCGGCCACAGAGCGCATTGCCACCCTGCGGGAGCTGCAGCGGGATGCGCTGGCCGAAATGCGCGCACTGATCTTCGAGCTTCGGCCCGGCAGCCTCGAGCAGGACGGATTGGCCCAGGCGCTGCGGACCCATACCGCGGCAGTTCAGGGACGGATCGGCCTGCCAGTCGCCTTCGAGGCCGATTTGCCCGCGCGGCTGCCTCTCGAAGTCGAGGAGGCCCTCTACCGGATCGCGCAGGAAGCACTGCACAACGTCGTCAAGCACGCCGGCGCGCGGCAGGTGCGCGTCGCCATCACGACCGACGCGACATCGGTCAGGCTCGTCATCGCCGATGACGGCGCCGGTTTCGACGAAGCGATCATCCCGCCCGGCCATCTCGGCCTCGCGGGCATGCGCGTCCGGGCGGAAAAGATCGGCGCCGTCCTCGAGCTGCGTACGCGCGTTGGCCAGGGGACAACGATCACGGTTGTCGCCCCTGCCGTCGCTCGCGCCGAGTCCGCGGGCACGATCGCGCGCACCTAGCCCATCGGGCGTGTCAGGCCCCCGTCCCCGCCGGACCCACCCGACCAACAGACCGGGTGGACAAACGTCCATGCCGTCTCGGGACGGCCGGCCGTGTCGCCGCACCGCGTTTCTCGGGAGACTGGGCCCATGCCTGGAGCCACCTCGTTCGCTGACGTGCCCGAGAATCGAACGCGCGTTGTCATCGTCGACGCAGACCATCGGGTCCGTGAGGGTGTGGTGGCTGCGATCGAGCTGGCCGGAGGGTTGGAGGTCGTGGGTCAGGCCGGTTATCTACTTGCGGCTGTGAGCCTGATCGCCGAGACCTCGCCCGACGTCGTGATCCTCGATCCGCGACTGCCCGACGTCGATGGCGGCACGGCGCTCGTCACCTCGGTCAGGAAGCTCGGCCTGTCGACGCGCATCCTCTTGATGAGCTGGTCGGTCGAGCACGAGAACGCGGACCTCGTCAAAGCCGTGGATGCGTTCATCGACAAATGCGCCCCACCGGAGGCGTTCGTCCAGGCCATCGTCGCGGGGGTGCGGGGCTTGCCAGGATCGAGACGCTTGACCGGCGCGCGCGTGGAGCCGGACCCGGACCCCGAGGTGATACTCCGGGGCCTGATCTTGTGAGCGGCCGCGTTCGCAAAGCCGCAGACGTCCGTCGCAGTCTGGGGACGTCCGTCGCAGTCTGGGGACGTCCGTCGCAGTCTGGGGACGTCCGTCGGAGGCCAGATGCTAGACTGCCCGGCGGTTCCCCCGGCAACGGTTTGAGCGAGTGAGGGCGCCCGACGTGGCTGACAGCGAGACGATCAAGGTCCTTCTCGTCGACGACCATTCCGTGGTCCGGATGGGCCTGAAGGTGTTCTTCGACCTCCAGGATGACATCGAGGTGGTCGGCGAGGCATCGGACGGCAGCGAAGCCGTCGCGATCGCCCGACGCCTCAAGCCGGACGTCATCCTCATGGACCTGCTCATGCCCAACATGGACGGGCTGACCGCGATCGGGCGGATCAAGGGCGAGATGCCCGAAACCGAGATCGTGGCCGTGACATCGTTCATCGAGGAGGACAAAGTGACCGCCGCCCTGGAAGCAGGGGCGAGCGGCTATCTCCTGAAGGACGCAGAAGCCGAAGAAGTCGCCGCGGCCGTCCGCGCGGCCTATGCCGGCGAGGTCCACCTCGACCCGGCCGTGGCTCGGCTACTGACCCAGCGCATGCGCGACAAGAAGCTCCGGCCGGACCCGGTCGAACCGCTGACCGAGCGCGAGCGCGACGTGCTCCGCCTCCTCGGGCAGGGCATGAGCAACAAGGAGATCGGGTCGGCTCTGTTCATCACCGAGCGCACCGCGCGAACGTACGTGTCGAACATCCTCGGCAAGCTCGGCCTGGCGAGCCGCACGCAGGCCGCCCTGTACGCGGTCGAGCACAAGATCGCGGAGCCTGCGACGCAGTAAGCAAGCAGGGCCGCCGGAGGCGCTTTCATGCCAAATGTTGTCCCCACGGCCCTTAGGCACCCAATCGGTTGCGCGGCGCCACTCCACTTGGGTTATTTGTCCCACCCCACGAACGCGCCGGGACAGTTCCCGGCAGTCAGGACTGAGGCGGAGGCCGGGTAGTTGACATAAAGCTCTCCCGGTCACCATTTGGCAGGATTGCCGGAGGGGACAGACCAGCGCACACGACGGGCCGGTGGGAGAGGCGAATCGCTCGTTCCTTGGCCGCGTCGTGCCCCGTGTCGCGAGCACACCCGCAGGCGCGATCCGCCTCGTCGTCAGGCCCAGCTGATCCGCCATGCACGCGTCCACCGCATGTGGTGACCCGACGTCACGCGCCCAGCGCACGCCGGCCTGCGTGAGCAGTTCGCCGTTGCGCTCGGCAACAGCAACCAGCTGGTCGGGCGGATCCAGGGCGCGTTCGATCCAGGGCGCACCGCCCGGCATCGTGAGGTGGCTGGCCGCATCGACCAGGCCGGGCACGATGGTCGATCCGCTCGCGTCGCGACCTGAACGACCCCCGGTGAACCAATGTCGCCTTCGTCGTCCGTCGGGGCGGATCCAGCCGATGCGACCGGCGCGAGCGAGGGCACTCTGATGCAGGGTTAGCCGGTCGGAGTGGTCCGCCAGCGCGGCATCGCGATAGAGCACGGCGGAGGCGGCAGGCACGGCCTCAGCCTGGCATCGGCTGGGGGGCGATCGGCCGCCTGGATCAGCCGCCTGGATCAGCCGCCTGGATCAGCCGCTTGGATCAGCCGCCTGGATCAGCCGCCTGGATCAGCCGCCTGGATCAGCCGCCTGGATCAGATGCCTGGATCAGCCGCCTGGATCAGACGCCTGGATCAGCCGCGAGGATGCGAGTCTCGGGTCCATACACCTCGCGGAACGTGACGTTCAGGGCTGCCGCTACAGGGACTCCCAACAAGCCTCCGAGCACACCGAACGTCGTCAGGCCAATCAGGACGGCAAAAATCGTCACGACCGGATGAAGGTGGACGGCGCGGCCGATGACGATCGGCATGACGAGCTGGTCCTCGACCTGGCGGAGCACGAAATAGATCACGACGACCGTTACCGCGAGGTTGGTGCCGCCGTGAGCGAACGCGTTGGTTCCGGCGATGGCCGTGGCGATCAGTGGGCCAACCAGCGGGATCACCTCCAGGACTCCGGTGATGATCGCGATCGCCAGTGCGTACGGTAGATGCAGCAGCGGGCCGAGGATGAGATAGACAACCGCGGCAACGAGGGCGATCAGCAGCAGTTGGCCGCGCAGCCACTTGCCGAGGACCGCATGAATGCGCTCGAGCAGCCGGGCCACCCGGCCACGCTGCATGGGGTCCACGAGGCGGAGACCGAAATCGCGCATCCGGTCGCCGTCAAGCAGGAAGTAGAAAGTCACGATCAGGGCCAGGATCGAATTCAGGAGCAGCCCGCCGATCTGCGCCGCGAGATGCAGGGCGTTCATCGGAGACCCGAGGGCGCCGGCCAGTCCATCCTGGAGCTGCTGGGCGATTTGCTCGGTGGTGATGATCTGGCCGCCGATCGTGATCTGGTCCCCGCCGAGGAAATCGCGGAGGGTCAGCGCCAGTGAGTCGGGGCCCCGCGTCGCGAGCGTCCCGAGCTCCTCCACGAGTCGGTGGCCGAGCACGAAGACCAGCACACCGATCAGGCCGAGGGCGACGACGTAACCGATGGCGACCACTGCCAGCCGAGCCAGTCCCGTTCTCCGCTCCACGGCACTGACCAGCGGGCTGAAGGCGTACGCGATCACGGCGGCGACCACGAATGGCCCGATGATCGAACGTGCCAGCCAGGCGATCAGCGCGACCGCCGCCAGCAGCGACCAGCCCCGTCGGTCAACGATCGGGCGGCGCTCAACGCTCACGGGCGGAGCGTAGCCGACGGGGGGAACGCCGGTCCCGGCGGCGGAACCCAGGGTGGTGTTCCATAGGTGCCGTGAGCGGCCTCACCACCGTACGCGCGTCCAGGGTGCAGCTGACGCCGCCCCTCGACCTGGCCCTGTCGCTCGAGGGCTTTCGTCGGTGGGGAGACGACGCGCTGGACCGCTGGGACGGCCGGCGCCTGCTTCGCACCGTGCGGATTGCGAATCGAGCCGTTGCGTTCCGCGCCACCGAGGTTGGTTGGCTCGGTGCGCCGTCGCTCGCGGTCCAGACGGAGCCCGCCGAAGTCGGCCGCGGGCTCGCGGGCAAGGTGATTGCTGCTGCCGCCGCGCCCTTCGTCGTGGCCCCGGCGGAATTCACGGAGCTGTGCGCCCGAGATCCGGTGATCGCCGCGCTCGACCGCAAATTTCCGGGGCTGCGACCGGTCTTGCAGACCGACCTGTTCACCGCCCTCGTCAGATCGGTAACCGCCCAGCAATTGAGCCTGCGCTGGGCCGCCGTGGTCAGGCGGCGGCTAGTCGACCGCTTCGGGGAGCATCACTCCTTCACGGACGGGGACTGGGTCCGGAGCCTGTCGGCGGCGCGGATGGCTGAGGCCGACGTCCCAGAGCTGCGCGCGCTCCAACTATCCCGCCGCCAGGCCGAGACCATCATCGAGGTTGCCCGGGCGTGCCTCGACGGTCGACTCGATCAGGAGCGTCTTGCGGTAGCCCCAGAGGCAGCCGTGATCGGGGAGCTGATCCGGCTGCGGGGCATCGGTCGCTGGTCGGCCGAGTGGATCCTGGCGCGAACCTTCGGCCGACCCGTCGTGGTGGCGGGCGACCTGGGCGTGCGAAAGGCCGTGGCCCGCGCCTATCTCGGCGCCCCGATCGCCAGCGAAACCGAGGTCCGGCGAGCGACAGGACACTGGGGTGCGGCCGCCACGATCGCCCAGGCGCTTCTGCTCGAAGGACTCGCGGCCGGCGACTGACGAGGACCTAGTGGCAGACGATGGGATGCGCGCGCGGGTGAGAAGCGGCGTACGTGGCCGAGTAGACGTGGATCAGCCTGGCAACCACGACCAGCTTGCGCGACGTGCTGTAGTAGCCCTCGGACGTCTGCAGCCAGAGTTGCGGCGTCCACGTGCCGAAGGCGGAGGAGACCGAGGTTACGTGCCTTCGGACGGCAGAGATTCGATACAGGTACATCTTCTGGTTGCTGGTGTACACGCGGACATACATCCCGATCAGGCTTGCCCCGTTCTGAATCTGGGAGCGCAGCAGGAGCGGCAGGAACATGCCGGTCCGCGCGTGCGCATAGAGCATCGTGACTCCGGGCTCGCCCGGCTGCGACAGCGCGGTCATGTACATCGCGACATTGCAGTAGGGGAAGCCGCTCGACTGGCGGACCACCGGAAGGTCCGTTCGAAGGGCCGAGATGACCACCCTGGTCACCACCGGGAAGCCGAGATTGCCGCACCGGGCCAACGAGCCCGAGCCGATCCGCAGGGCGATCGCGCCGCCTGACCGTGTCGCGCTCCAGATCGCGTTCATCCGGGTGGGTATAAGAGCGGTGTAGCGATCGATGCGGCCGGTCGAGCTCGACGTCTCGGAGCCCAGATACAACAGGAGCGTACCGAGCCCGCTGCACTGGCCCCGGAAGATTCGAATGGCGTATGGCGTTCCGGGGTGGAGGTTCCTGCCGGAGACATGGAGCCAACCCGTTCCGTCGGTGAACGCCGTGATCGTCGCGGACCCGTTGACGCCGGCGGTCCCGATGGAAGCACGCCATACGCGCCGCACCGTTTGGGCCGAGGTCTCGGGGGCTACCGCCGTCAGGGCGACGAGGACCATGGCGCACAGAAGCAGGGACCGTCTGATCGCCCGGCGCTGCCGTTCGGGTAGGTGCATCGGGCGGATCATTGGTCGGGCTCCGGATGGCGTGACGACTGTCGCCCGAGCTTACGGCCGGACGTGGGTCCTACGCACTACTCCGGACGAATTCGTGGTGCTCGGCTGCCCCGTCTGTCTCAGGCGCGTGCGTGGAGGAAATCCAGGACGACCTCCGCGAAACTCGCCCAGCTCAGAATCTGAAGCGATCCCAGAAGCGTAGCTCCACCTGGTCGGCGAGAGCCGTGGCCGCACGTCCCGCGAAGCGGTCGACCAGGCGCGCCAGGAACGGCCTCCGGAGACGGACGGGCGCCCCGCGCGCCGGGACATGAGCGAGCTCCGCGGCGACCTCGATCGCTCGCTCCAGGTCACCGACCTCGTCGACGAGACCGAGCTCGAGTGCCTGCTCGCCCAGCCACACCTCGCCCGTTGCCAGCTCGCGGACCCGCTCCTCACTCAGCCCGCGACCTGCGGCGACGCGCCGGACGAACGATGCGTAGAACGCCTCGATGACCTGCTGCTCCTTGTCGTGCTCTTCGGGGCTTTCTTCCCGCCACGGCGCGCCCATCCCCTTGAGTCGTCCAGCGCGCGTCTCGCTGACCTCGACTCCGGCGCGCTCCAGGAGCTTCACCAGTCTCGGGCTCGCCGAGATCACGCCGATGGAGCCGACGACCCCGGTCGGATTCGCGAGCAAACGCTGGGCAGCCATCGCAGCCAGATAGGCTCCCGAAGCCCCAGTCCCGCGGATCGAGGCAACGACCGGCTTTTTGGCAGCCAGGCGTTGGAACGCCAGAAACAGGTCGTCGGATGCGGTCGCCGAACCGCCCGGCGAGTCGATGTCCAGGACGACCGCCGGCACTCGCCGCGATTCGCGGAGGTGTCTCGCGAGCTCCGTCAGGTCCGCCGAACGCCCGCCGCCGACGATCGGCCCATGCAAGCGAAGAACTGCCACCTCGCCCGCGGGGAACATCCTGGCGAGTCCCGGGACGAGCGACCTCACGCGCTCGCGAAACCACGCATAATGGGTGGGCTGGCCGGACGGCCGGAACTGCGCGAACATCGGGGCCAGCGTAGCGCGCCGCGCAGTCGACCGCTGTCAGTAGCCCTTGGCGCCTCGCTCGGCCCGCGCCGCCCTCAATGCGGGGTCTCGTCGGAAGCGGAGCGCCGACCAGGTGTCATCGATCGCAACTTGCGAGACAGGATCGAAGCCCGCACCGCGCAGGATCTCCCAGCCAACGTCGCGGCTGATGTAGGTCGGCGTGCCCCCGCTTCGTTTGGGGTAGGAGATCCACAGGACGGTGTCCGATCCCACGTCCGCGAGGACGCGCGGCGCCTGGTCGGCGAGTTCGGCTCGATCGCGCACGAACAGGTGGACGACATCGATGCTCGGCGAAAATGGACCGACGGTCGCTCCCTCAGGCAGACCTCCGACGAGCGTCCGGTAGTCGGACGGCGCGTTGATAGCCGCGACGCGGTGGCCCACTCTGATCTGCAGCTTCTGGGCGACGGTTCGCGTGGCCACGGGCTCGTGGCGATCGTACGCGCGAGGTCAGGCGGCTGAATGATCCGGCTGCGTCATTCGCCGCGGGCTCCCGGCTCGCTGCCCGTCATGTCGTGCTCCGCCGCGAGGCCTTTGGCACTGTTGGCTGTGTCCTCGACCTTGCTCTCAGCCGCTCCCGAGATCTCCTTGGACATGCTCATCGCCCGCTGGCGCAGCTGCGCCCGTCGCGCAGGGCCCATAACCGGGTCGAAGAAAAACATCAGGGCGGTGCCCACCGCGAGCCCGAGCGCGATGCCGGTGGTTGCAAGTGCGCTACGCGCCTGTGTCCTGCCACGCTCGTAGGCGATGTCATAGCGATCCTTGTCGGTGCCGGGCAGGTTGCGCTGCACCTCGGCCACGATGTCCTTCATCGGTACCCTCCGCATCAATGCTGATGGTTCAGGGTGGCCCAAGCTGACCGACGCCCTCGGTGGCCGCCGGACCGTTGGCCTTTCAACGACATTTCAGCGCCGCCTCGGAGCAAAGGGTCGGGGGCGGGCGTACCATCGCGAGCATGGCCACTGAGACGAGTCTGCCCGACCAACTACCCTTCACCGGAGATCCGGAGGCGGATCGGCTGCTGGTCTCCGAGCCGATGGCGTTGCTCATCGGGTTCGTGCTCGACCAGCAGATCCAGCTGCAGAAGGCGTTTTCCGGTCCCCTCGAACTGAAGCGGCGCGTCGGGACGCTCGATGCAAACCAGATCGCGACGATGGATCCGGGCACGCTCGAGGAGGCGTTCCGCCAGCGGCCCGCGTTGCACCGATTCCCGGGAAACATGGCGCGCAGGACCCAGGAGCTGAGCGCGGCCATCGCGCGCGACTACGGTGGAGATCCACGCCGCGTGTGGATTGAGGCGCGCGACGGCAAGGACCTGAAGGCAAGACTCCTTGCCCTGCCGGGCATCGGTGAAATGAAGGCGGGCACCCTCGTCGCTATCCTCACGCGGCGGTTCGGCGTGCGGCCGCCCGGCTGGCAGGACGTCCTGCCAAAGCACCCGACGCTTGGTGACGTCGATTCGTCGGAGTCCCTGCTCCGCTACCAGGAGGGCAAGCGGGCGCACAAGGCGGCACTCCGGGCGAAGAGCGACGATTCGGGCCGCTAGATCGGGCTACGGCGAGACACCGGCGGCACATTCGCAAGATCGTTACCCTTGGCTACAGTCGCGGCGTCCGACGCGGCCGATGTGGCCGAGATCGCTGCCGCGTCGAGCATCTGCAGTTGCAGCGGCTCGACATCGTGGGGCGGCTCCAGCCGGATAGCTCGCCGATCGGCAATGCCGTGCTTTTCGCGCAGCCTCGCGACCGAGTGGCGCAGCGGGTCGCCGGCTGCCTTGGAGAGGTACGCGCGGCCGCCGTACAGCGCCTGATAATGGGCGACCAACTCCGGCCAGTCCCGTGCGAGGTTCGACAGGAAGTGCTCGCGAGTCCCGGGCCGCAGGTACAGCAGGTTGGCCCAGATCCCGGTCGCCCCGGCGTCTCGCGCCGCCCTGACGACCTCGTCCAACAATTCCGGCCGGTCCGACAGGCCGGGCAGGATCGGGGCCATTCCGACACCCGCCTTGATGCCCGCGTCCACCAAAGTCTTCACTGCCCGCAGCCTCTGGCGCGGCGGCGCGGTGCCGGGCTCGGTCTTGCGCCAGATGTCGTGGTCCAGCGTCGGGATCGAGAAAGTGACCGAAACCTCCGCCCGGCGTGATGCCTCAGAGAGCACGTCGACGTCGCGCACGATCATCGGACCTCGGGTGATGAGATGGACCGGTGTGCGGGCCTCCGCCAGGGCCGACAGGCATGCGCGCGTCAGCCGGTAGCGACCCTCCGCGGGCTGATACGGATCGGTCGCGCTACCGAGGGCCACGACCTCGCGCTTCCAGGAGCGCCGCGCCAGCTCCCTGCGCAGGATGTCGGCAACGTTCACCTTGACCCGAATCGAACGCCCGTAGCGATCGTCCGACGGTCGATCGGCGCGGGCCTCGAACGCCCGCACATAGCAGAAGGTGCAGCGGTGCGCGCAACCCATGTACGGATTGAGCGACCAGCGAAACGGCATCCCCTTGACGAGGTTGAGGGCGACCTTGCACGGTTCTTCGCGATACTCGATCGACACAACCCCTAGAATAGAACATGTGTTCGGATGTGTCCGCGTCGCCGATCCGCAGCCCATGGGATCCGCCGGCCGCGGCCTGCGGAGTAGCATTGCCCGGCCCCCACCACCATCGCCCAAGGGTCCCTGTGACACGCATCGTCCTGTACACCGGCAAAGGCGGCGTCGGCAAGACCAGTATCGCGGCCGCAACGGCGCTGCTATGCTCCGAACGCGGGCTGCGCACGATGATCCTGTCGACCGACATCGCCCACAGCCTGTCGGACGCGTTCGAGGTCCCGCTCGGTCCCGAACCGACCGAATTGACTCTCAACCTGTGGGGCCAGCAGCCCGACGTGTACTACAACATCGAGCGCTACTGGCGAATCATTCAGACCTACGTTTCGGATCTCTTCAGCTGGCACGGCCTCGACGAGGTCATGGCCGAGGAGATGACCGTGCTGCCGGGCATGGACGAGCTCGGCAACCTGCTGTGGATCGCCGATCACGTCGATGGCGGTGACTACGACGTCATCGTGGTCGACGCGGCCCCGACTGGCGAGACACTGCGACTCCTGTCGATGCCCGAGGCCAGCCGCTGGTGGGTCGAGCGAATCGCGCCCATCGGGAAGCGCGTCAGCCGCCTCGGTGGTCCCATCCTCCAGAAAGTAATCGGCATTCCCGTGCCGCAGGAAGAGGTCTTCCTGGCGGCAGAGCGCCTACTGGGCCGGCTCGATCATCTCCATCGCCTTCTGGACGACCCGGATCGGACGTCAGTGCGGATCGTCCTGGCCCTGGAGAAGCTGTCCATCGCCGAGGCGCACAGGTCATTCACCTACTTCCATCTGTTCGGCTACCCCAGCGACCTGGTCATTGCGAACCGGGTCTTCCCGGCCGACACGCAGGGCTACTTCGGGCACCTGCGCGAGATCCAGCAGCGCTACCTGCCCGAGGTCGAGGAGGAGTTCGGCCCGGTTCCCGTCCGAACGGTGCCGTTCTTCGACCGCGAGATGGTCGGGTTCGACAAGCTGCGCGAGGTCGGGCAGGCCCTGTTCGGGGACGACGACCCGAGCAAGGTTTACTATCGCGGCCGCCCGTACCAGGTCCAACGGAGCAACGGCACGTACCTGCTCACGCTCGAGCTGCCGTTCACCAGTCGCGACGAGGTGAAACTCACGCGTCATTCGGACGAGCTCATCCTCCAGGTTGGATCCTGGCGGCGAACGCTCATCCTGCCGCGCGTGCTGGTCGATGCGCCGACACGAGGGGCGCGGATGGAAGAGCAGACGCTCAAGGTCGAGTTCGAGGCCCGCGCGAGGGCCGGTCGAGGAGGGAAACGATGAACGAGGGGACGACCCGACCGCGCGGGACCAGCACGACCGGCAGGCGCGCGAGCCCCGGCCTGGAGACGGCCTCCGGCCTCGCCCCGAAGCGCGACAGGCTCGCGGAGATGGAAAGCCGGATCGCAGAACTGGAGCGCGACAACGGCCTCCGCGCGCGCGGCCGCGGCCTCATGAACCGCGTCATGCCGGCCGAAGCGAGTCAGCACTTCCGCAATGCCGGACGCGAGCAACTGCTCGGGATCCGATCGATCGTCGATTTCTGGATTCGCCGGATCGACGCCTCAGAGGGTCGCGGCGAAGAGCCGCGGGAGAGCATCGAGATCGAATAGCCGGCTGCCCGCGCCCGGCGGCCGCCCGCCATGAACGCGCTGGCGTGCCGCCGCGCGGGTGTACGATAATTGCGTGCGCAATCAGAAGAGGCGCGCGCCTACGGACGGGAGCCCGGATCCAGCCGGGTCGGGTCAGGAGAAACCAATGGACGAGTCCATCGGCCGTGCTCTCGAGCGCGGCTCCCTCATCGACATCACCACGATCGGGCGCCGCTCCGGGGAACCGAAGCGGGTCGAGCTGGTCTTTCACAACTTTGATGGCCACGTGTACATCAGCGGCATGCCCGGGCCGCGCGATTGGTATGCGAACCTGAAGGCCAATCCAAACTTCACGTTCCACCTGAAGCGTGGTGTCAGCGCCGATCTTCCGGCCCGGGCGAGGGCCATCACGGACGCAGGCGAGCGACGAGCGATCATGGAGAAGATCGCCCGCGTTTGGCGCCGCACGGACGTCGACGTGATGATCCGCTCAAGCCCTCTCATCGAGGTCGAATTCCTGGATCGCGCGGCCTGAGCGGCACTGCCTGGAGCCCTTGCTCGGGGCTCGCGGAGAAACCGCCCGTCAGCTGGTTTTCAGGGCCGTTTCCGAATTCAAGCGAGGCGGAATACCTGCCACTTCCTGGCAGGATCGATCGGTAAGCTTCAGTCGTACATCGAGGTCGAACGACGGAGGCAACCGGAGATGCAGACGTACTTCCTTGGACAGGTCATGCAGGACGAGCGAGAGCGCGAAATCCGCCGTTTGCTGGTGCGCCAGGCACACCTCCGGGCGCTTTGCCGGCGGAGCCTTGGTGAGAGCGTCGTCCGGTCGATCCGGCGCCTGTTCGCCCCGGCCGCCTTCGGTCCGGCTGCCGAGGACGAGAACCGCCCAGCGTCGGGCGTCCGGCCAGTCAGGCCGAGAACCGTCTGTTCTTAGTGCTTCGCGACCTGCTCGCCGATCGTCGGGAGAGGGCCGCTTTCGATGCCGCGCCTTGGGGGGCCATCCGGGCTGTCGTTGCGGTCGTATCGCTGGAGAATGCCACGCGCAGTCACGAGCAGCATGTCGCGTAACTCTGGCGGCCGGACCACTTCAACGTTGCCGCCCAGGGGAAACAGATTCTCGGCAGCCCAGCCGATGGATTCGTGGTGAAACGAGAGCCGTTGTCGGCCATCCGGTTCCGGGCGGCGGGCCCGTTTGGCGGTGCGCATCACGGTTTCCCCGAGCATTGCCTTCAGCCGGTCAAGTGACTCCGGGACGACGAGGACTTCGACCTCGACCTGGAGCATGTCGCGCTCATAGGCGGCAGTGGACTCGGTCCAATAGGTCGACAGGTCGAAGTCTGCCGGGCGCTCGAAGCGCTCTTCACTCGGACTGACCGACTCCACGCGTGACGCCCGGAAGGTCCGCAGCTGGTCGTTGCTCCGGGCGACGAGATACCAGGTGCCGCCTTTCAGAACCAGGCCGAGGGGATCGATCAGCCGGGCCTGGAGTCGCTCGGCCCGGCGATACCTGATTTCGATGCGGCGGCCTTCCCAGACGGCGTCGGCCAGTTGCTGGAGATGCGGGCTCGGGTCGACCGATCGGAACCAGCCGGGCGCATCGAGATGGAATCGCTGGGTGACGCGCGATGCTCGCGCACGGAGCTCCGGCGGAAGGGCCGCCAGCACCTTGAGCTGGGCTGCGCTCACCACGGTGCCAAGTCCGAGCTCTGCAGCTGGGCCGGGCAGGCCCGACATGAACAGCGCCTCCGCCTCGTCCGGCGTGAGGCCGGTCAGCCGCGTCCGATAGCCGTCGACCAGACGCACTCCGCCGCCGGGACCTCGCTCGGCGTAGATCGGCACGCCGGCCTCGCTCAGGGCGTCGACGTCGCGGTAAATCGTCCGAACCGACACTTCGAGCTGCTCGGCCAGCTCACTGGCCGTCAGGCGACCACGCGTCTGGAGGAGGAGCAGGACGTTGACCAATCGACTGGCGCGCATCTGCCCATCAGCATAGCGCGGTTGCTGACAGTTCATGTCAGGAAGCGGCCCATCGCGCCCCAAGCTTCCCAATGGCGGCGCGAACTGAAGCGCCGACCCAACCGGGGCCGGCGCTGTGCTCGTGAGCGGCAGGCGAACTACCCGATAGTCAACAGGCGATGCGGATTGCCGTGGCTGCCATATCGGCCGAAGGCCGCCGACTGCGCGGTTGGGCCTGCTCGGCTATCGTTGGGAAGCCGCGAGACGGCACGAGCGGCCCGGTTTCAGGCCATGCGCCGCACCGCAGTTCTCTCGATCGTCAAGCCCGGAGCTGCATGCCCCGTTCGACCGACCGCACGCGTTCCCGACGATTCGCTCTGCCCGCCCAAGAGGACGAGCGAGCGAGCGAATCGATCGAGGCATTCATCTCCGGGCCCGCTCTGCGGACCAAGGCCCGTCGCGTCCGCCCGTTGCGCCCCGTGGCAAGGGCGCGGGATCCGCTGGCCGGTCTGCACACGAGGGTGGACTGGAACGACGCCCTGAGCCGTGAAGATGCGCGCGTGGACCGGTACGGACGGCCGGCGTCGGTCGCGATCGTCTCGGTCGTGGGATCTCCAGAGGCGCCGGACCTCGACGGCGACTGGGGCGATCGGCTGGCACGCCCGATCGCGCACGTGCTGCGGCGCAGTGCCCGCGAGACCGACGTTATCGCGCGGACGGCCGAAACGGACTTCTACGTGCTGCTGCCGGAGACGTCCGAACGGGAGGCGCGCCATTTCGTGGATCGCGTCGGCATCGATTGCGACGTGTGGCTGCGGGCGGTCGGGGTGCCCGTCGAGGTCCGGGCCGCGGTCGCGAGCGCCGGTCCGGAAGTGCGACTGACCGAGGCGCTTGAACGCGCCAAGAAGGCCCTCGGCAATGGAGCTGGCTGAAGCTTTCTCCCTCGTGGGCTCAGCGACTCATCGACTCAGCGGCTGGGCGGCTCTGCTCAGCGACTCAGCGGTTCCGGCCCCGAGCGTCGACCCTGATCTCGCGCTCCACCTGCCCGTGGCGAACGCCGAGGAGCGTATCGGCCAGGTTCGGTACCGGGCACGCATGGTTGGGAATGACCTCCAGGCGATCGCCGATCCGCCAATCGGCGTCCGGCGGCAGACGGATCACGGCGTGCTCCTCACTGAGCGTCTCGATGAGATGATCCGGGTGGTTCACCACGCGCCCGAATCCCCCGGCGCGCCCCGCGTCGGCCGCCAGCGTCTTGCTGCCGGCGTCCACGACCATTCGATCGGCCGCGGGTCGCGACACGACCGTGACGAGAACGCTCAGCGCACAGTTCGCTTCCGTTGCCACTCCCAGGGCGATGAGGTTCGCGTCATTGAAGGCGTACGTCCCGGGTCGGATTTCGGTGATCGCAGGGTAGGCAGCCTTGACGGCTTCGATCGATGCCAGCGTCGGCGTGGAGCCCAGGCTGAGCTCACTGGCGTCGATCCCGTGGTCCGCCAGGAGCTCGGCCGTTTGGACGAGCGCCGCGGCCTCGCCCATCGCGATTTGCTCGCGCTCCTCGGGCGAGCGGGCCCGATAGGCGTGGCCAGCGTGGGTCAGGAGCCCGCGAAGGCGTAGCCCCGGCAGCCCCGAGACAGCCAGCGCCAGGGCGGCGCTCTCCTGCCCGGGTGCGAGGCCCACGCGCTGGAGCCCGCTGTCGACCTCGACCAGCACGTCGAGGGGAGTCGTCAGCGAACGGGCCATTCGCGAGAGGCCGTCCGCGACGACGGGATCGTCGAGGGTGGTGATGATTCGGACACGCTGGGCCAGAGCGCGCAGGCGAGCGAGCTTCTCCTCGCCGACGATCGGGTAGGCGATCAGGATGTCCGTGACGCCGGCCTCGACGAATGCCTCCGCCTCTCCGAGCTTGGCTACGGTCAGCCCGACCGCCCCATGGCGAAGTTGCTCGGTCGCGATCCACGCCGTCTTGTGGGTCTTGGCATGCGGCCGGAGGCGCACACCGACGCGCTTCGCCCGATCGGCCGTGTCTGCGAGGTTCGCCTCCAGCCGATCGAGCTCGACGAGCACAGCCGGCGTGTCGAGGTCGGCGACCCGTGTCCCGACTCGCGAGACAGTCGCGGCACCCGTACCGGTCGCGGTCATGCCGTCAGCCCTCAGCTCCCTGATCCCGTAGCCCTGATCCGCTAATCCGCAAGGGCCACGACCGCGTCGATCTCGATCGCGAAGCCGGGCAGGTCCGACTGGACGGTTGTCCGAGCCGGGTGCGGCTCCTCGAAGTAGCGGCGATAGACCTCGTTGAATCCGGCGAAGTCGGCCATGTCTGCGAGGAAGACTCCGACGCGGACGGCATCTTCGAGGCGTCCCCCCGCCGCCTCGACGACGGAGCGCAGGTTTTCGAGCACCCGCGCCGTCTGCGTCTCGATCGGGCCGCCGACCAGTTTGTTCGTAGCCGGATCGAACGGCGCCTGGCCGGCGAGGAACAGGAGCGATCCAGAGGTCCGGATCGCGTGCGAATAGGGTCCGGCGGGACGTGGAGCGGCGGCTGCGGTAATGGGCGTTCGATCAACGGGCACGGACTTCCCTCCTCAGAGCGAGATCGACGTGACGGGTTTCTCATTCGAGAGCATAGGTGCAGGCGACGCCTCAGCGTTGGGGCTGGCGCCGATAGCGTCGGTGCGCCGCGCGCATATGGAACGACGGAGCTACCTTGGGCACGATGCTGATGGAACCGTCCTGCTCCAGGACGGCGACCTTCACGTCCTTCGTCGAATCCAGGCCGTGTTCACGGAGCGCCTGCTCGAGGTCGTCGTCGTCGAGGCCCTCCTTATCGAGTGCCTCCGGGATCCAGCGGCCGTCCTTGCCGACTACCGTGGCAGGAAACTCGAGCAGCCGTCGTGCCACGGGATTGCGGCGGCGCAGCTCAGCGACCAGCCGATTCACCGCGAAGATCGTGACGACAATGATGACGGCGCCCGGAATCGAGGCATCGCTGCCGGTGATTGCGGGCTGCAACGCATTGGCGGCGAGCAGCACCAGCGTCAGGTCGAAGAGGGTGAACTGCCCGATCTCCCGCTTGCCGAATACACGCAATGCAGCGAGGAAGAGCACGTACACGAGCACCGTCCGAAGGACCAGCTCCAGCGGTGGGACCCCAAGCTGCCACATCGAGATCGATGGTCGCACACTCGGGCGGTAACGAAACGCGGGGAAGCTGAGGGGGTGCACGAACGGGGAATGGTGTGAGGATTTGTCAAGGCGCGAGGTCCACCGTCCCGGGCCCAGAACGTACGGGGCCAGATTCTTGCCGTGCGCCTTGGGCACGACTAGCCTGCGCAGACCTTCGCACCCATCGAGGACCCCGGGAGGATTTGATGTTCGGCCGTTCATTGGCCCTGCGCGTGGCTTCCGCCCTGGCGGTAGCTGCCCTCCTGGCCAGCTCGACGCTGGCTTCCGGTGCCGGACCGCAGGCGCCCAGCTTCCGGTCGCCGGTTCGCCTGGGCTTCCCGCTCGGTGATGACTGGGAGCCGTCGATCGCCGCCGATCGCTTCGGGCATGTCTACGCGTTCTGGACGCACTTCGTCGGCTACGCGGGCGCGGCGACCGGTGAGGTCGATCCCACGTGCCCCGACTGCGGCAGCCCGCACATGGATCTTCAGGTTTCGAGCGACGGCGGGGGGACCTGGAGCGCTCCGAGGGCGCCATTCCCCACGACGACTCGCCAGGACGACCCACAGATGGTGGTCGATCCCGCCGACGGCAGGACGCTGTACGCGTCCTACATGCAGGACAACCAGTCCAGTCAGTACGTCGCCCGCTCGACCGATTTCGGGACGAGCTGGAGCACCATGCTGGTCGAGCCACTGTCCCGCGGGACGGACAAGGACATCCTGGCCGTGCGCGGACCGGACATCTATCTCGTCTATCACACGCTCCAGAAGATCTTCGTATCGCAGTCACATGACGGTGGGGCGCAGTGGACTACCCAGAACATCCTCGGAGGCACTACCAATTCGCAGTTCGGCCAGTCGCTGCCGAGCGGCGGAGCCGTGGACTCGCACGGCAACATCTACTTCGCCTGGAATGGCGTGAACAACACAGGCCAGGCAAAGGGCGCCGTCAACCTGTACATCACGAAATCGACCGATCGCGGCGCCAGCTGGACGACAACCCTGGTGGACGTCTCCCAGGCGCCGCCACAGTGCGGCTGCGGCGGATGGGATTTCTGGGGCGGCCAGATGGCGCTCGCAGTCGACAGCGCGGACCGCGTCTACGTCCTCTGGAATGCGAACCACACCAAGCACGGTCCGCAGCGAGTGTTCTTCCGAAGCTCGCCGGACGGTGGCGCGACGTGGAGCCCGGAGCAGGACGTGTCGCGGGCGCCGGTGGGCTCCAACAACGCGTTTCCTGCCATCGCCGCCCGCGGCGAAGGCGACGTCCGCATCGCCTGGATGGATGACCGAAACGGGTTCGACGCTGGGGGCGACGACCCGGACGCCCGCTGGAACACCTACTACCGATCGTCCACGGACGCCGGGGGGACGTGGTCGCCCGAGGCAAAGTTATCGGCGTATGTGCCGGGCTTTACGTACAAGCTGGCGAGCCCGAAGGACGGCTACCTGCAGCCGTATGGCGACTACTTTGAGCTCGACATCGACTCGCGTGGAAAGACCGTGGCCTTGTGGGGCGAAGGCAACAGCTACACGGGTCCGGGCAACGTCTGGTTCGCCCGCCAGCAATAACGCTCCCACCATCTGACGAGCGGGGGCAGCTGACGACGACAGCTCGCCTCGACGGCCCCTGAACGGCGCCCTACCATGGCCCGGCCAGGGACGCCCGGACCCGGGCTGGGAGAGCTGTTCGTGACCGCCATTCCGTCATCGCAATCGCACGGCTTCCTGTTCGCCGACCTGCGCGATTACAGCCACTTTGTCGAGGCGCACGGCGACCACGCGGCGGCGGAGCTCCTGACTGCGTATCGCGCGCTCGTTCGGGGCGCGGTCGAGCAGTTTGCAGGAGCGGAGATCCGGACCGAGGGCGATAGCTTCTACGTCGTCTTCGGGTCGGCCAGCAGCGCGGTCCGCTGTGGCGTGGCGATTCTTGAAGCCGCTGCGCAGGCTAACCGAGTAGCCGACGGGCAGCCGATTGCCGTCGGCGTCGGAGTCCACGCCGGCGAGACCGCCGAAACGGACGAGGGCTTCGTTGGCTCGGCGGTCAACATCGCTGCGCGCATCTGCACGCAGGCAAGGGCAGGTCAGCTCCTCGTCAGCGACACCGTGCGCAGCCTGACCCGGACCATGCTGCCCTACGGATTCACGCCGGTCGGCACTCGCAAGCTGAAGGGAATCGCCGAACCGATCGCGCTTTACCGGGTGGAGGTCGATGGCCGCGCCGCCGTGTCGCCATCGCTAGTGGGCCGCGCGCGCAGACTGGCCGGGCCGCGCCTCGCGGCCGCCGCGATCGTCGTCGTGGCCATCGCCATCGGCTTGGTCGGGCAGGCGGCGCTGTCGAGCGGCAGTCAGCGTCCAAGCGCGTCGCCCTCATCGTCGACGAGCGCTGTCGCGGGCGCTTCGGTGTCGCCCGTCGCGAACCTCTACCCGAACGTTGCAGAGCGCGACCTGCTCTCTCGATTGCCGGAAAGCGTCCAGGGGCCTGGCGGAGGGAACTGCGGCCGCGCCGGTGTCACGGAGGCGGCTCCGGCGGCCTCGGCCAGCATCCGCTGTCAGCTTGATCCACTCTCCGACGCGGAGTACGTCGTGTACGACCAGTTCCCCGAGAAGGCCAGCCTGGACACCTTCTTCCTGGGCATCCAGCACCAGTTCAGTCTCGCGCAAGGTGACTGCGAGAAGCAGGCGAGCGCGTGGCAGCTCTGGGACGCTGCCGGATTCTCGGGCAGGCTGCTGTGTTATCGAGAAGGCGCCAGCGGCTCCCGAGTCGCCTGGACATATGACGGGGCGCACATCCTGGCAAGGGCGGGGCGGGGCGACGAGGCCGCGTCGAAGCTTTTCACGTGGTGGCGGGAGACCGCGGTCTTGATGCTAAGGTGACGCCGGGGAACGTTCCTCAGGCCCCGGCCGCGGTTCGCAGCAGGAGCCGGTCCGGCCGCGCGTACCAGAACGGCTGATTCACGTCCAGCGGCCCGTCGCTGGCCGCGAGTCCGCTTGCAACCGCGACCAGGCGTACTCGGAAGTACGCGAACAGCACGGGTTGCTCCTGGGCGATCAGCTCCTGGTACCGGCGGAACAAGTCGGCCCGCCGACTGACGTCATATTCGGTCTCGAGCTGCCGAGCCAGCGTATCGATCCGGGGATCACTGAATCCACCGGAATTCTCTCCGTCGGGTTGCCTGGGGCCGCTGGCGTGGTCGCTCTGGAAACGAGGCGACAGGATGTCCCAACTGCTCACCCAGGTGAAGAGGTTTAGGTCGAACGGCTTCTTCGTATCGGGGGTGATGTTCGGCCAGATCACCAGGGAGCGAAGGCGCCCGCCGAAGTCGCCCTGCACGACATGGATGTCGATGCCGCAGGCTTTGACCTGGATAGCCAGGATCTGCGCGAATTTGACTCGTTCGGTGTCGTCGATCCGAGCGTAGATGGCGGCTGTCAGGCGTTGGCCTGCCTTCTGGTAGACGCCATCCGAACCGAGTTGCCAGCCACTCGACTCGATCTCCCGCTTGGCGGCCCCCACGTCGCGCCCTGGCTTCGGCAGGGCATCGTCGTACATCCAGAATCCCGGCGGGACTTCCCCATACGACACGATGTAGTTGCCCCCGGTGGCCGCAGCAGCGATGGCCGGCTTGTCGATGCACAGCTCCATCGCGCGCCGGAGCCGGAGATCCGAGAAGATCTGACCGCGTCGGACGTTGTATGTCATCGATAGATAGGCGGGGTTGGGTGCTCTGCCAGTTCGGATCCTGGCCTGGTCGGCGAGGCCCGGAAACGGGCCGCTTGACTGAAGCTCCACCCAGTCGGCACTGCCATCTGCCACTGCCTTTGCCGCCCGCGTCTCGTCCGGGTAGAACAGGAATACGTAGTGCCTGGTTTCGGGTGGGCCGCCGTGGTAGCTGTCGACCGCGGTCAACTCGAGGCGCTCATTGGGCTTGAAGGCGGTGACCTTGTAGGCACCCGTGCCGACCGGCGCACGTCCGAGCATGAGCGCGGGGTACACGAGCGCGATCGCCGTCAGGTCCTTGGCGCCCAGGCTCGCAGCCGCCATCGTGAGCTCGCCGCCAAGCGTGTTGGCGTAACCGCAGGCGTCGAAGGCACTCCCCGTCAGCGTGTTGTATTCGGCCCGATCGGGAAGGAAGAGGCCGGTGCGGGCGACGAGCTGGCTTGCGTCCGGCAGCAGGCCGAGGCAGTTCGGCTGATCGGTTCCCAGCTCCTTCGAGACTCTGTCCGCGCCTGCCTGGAGCGCCTTCGCGCCGAGCAGTGCCAGCTTCGATCGCGCGTCCTGGAAGGCGGCCCGCACCACGGCCTCCGAGTCGATCCACACGCCCGGCAGCGCGAGAGCCATGAACTGGGCGTTCGGCCGCTTGAGGTGGAACGCAACCGTGAGGGGATCGACAACCTCGGTCGAGTCGAGGAGGTCGGAGAGGCACCCGAGCCCGACGTCGGTTACGCACGGCCGGCCTGCGAGGGGCAGGTCGATCGGCGTGTGCACCGACATGAGCCGGTAGGTGAAGGCCACGTCGCCGGCGGTAATCGGTCGGCCGTTCGAAAACACGGCCTGGATCAACTTGCAGGTGATGATCAGGCCATCCCCCGAGGGCTCGCAGGAACTGGCAAGGCTGGGCGTGGGCCGAACGTGGGCATCCCAGCGGTACAGCGCATCGTGCAGGAAGTTGTTGATCGCGCCGGCTCTAACGTAGTCGTCGCCTACCGGTGAGGTCGCGTTGTCGAGCGGGCCAAAGGGGCCGCAGTCGCATACGGGGAGGGCGACCCGAATCGTGTCGGCAACTGCGGGCGCAGGCGATGCCGACGCAGGCGGGGAGGGGAGAGAAGAGGCCGAAGGAGTCGGGGCAGGACTGCAAGCGGCCGCCAGCGTGCACAGGGCGGTGACGACGGCGAGGAGCCTGGGCATCTGCCGGACAACGGTGAACATGTTCGGACCGCCATCCTGCGTCCAGACGAGGGCCCGGTCGGGCGAGCGCAGGATACGCCTCAGGCTAGCGCCCGATTAGCCACTGGGCTTGTAAGTCCCTTCAGATCCCGCCGCTGAAGGTGTCGCAGTCGTCGGGTGCGCCGCTGTGATAACCGATGCTGAACCAATGCTGCCGTTGGGCCGACGAGCCGTGGGTCCACGTCTCGGGGTTTACCTGGCCCTGCGTCTCCTGCTGGATGCGGTCGTCGCCCACGGCCGCAGCGGCGTCGAGGGCCAGCGCGATGTCACCCGATGACAAAGGGTCGAGATAACCGGTCGCGGAGGCGTGGTTAGCCCATACACCGGCGTAGCAGTCGGCCTGAAGCTCCGTTCGGACTGAACCGCCCGAGGCTCCCTGTCCGCGCGCCGCGGACAGCGTTCCGAGCAGGTCCTGGATGTGATGGCCGTACTCGTGCGACACGACGTAGGCCTCGGCGAATGGCCCACCCTTTGCCCCGAACTGGGTCCTGAGCTGGTCGAAGAACCCAAGGTCGAGGTAAACATGCCTGTCGGTCGGGCAGTAGAACGGTCCAACCTCGGTCGAAGCCAGGCCGCAGCCGGTATTGACCTGGCCACTGAACAAGACCGTCTTGGCGGGTTCGTAGCTCTGCCCGGACTGGTTGAATTCATCCTTCCAGTACGACTGGACGCTGTTGACGTAGCCGACGATGCGGCAGTCGCCCCGCGTGTTTGCCTGCGCGCCGGTCTGGCACTCGTTGGCGAGGGCGCTGCTTCCCGGTCCGTAGTCGATGTCGGTCTGGCCGCCGACACCGCTCAGGTCGACGTTTCCGCCCGTCAGCAGCACGTAGAGCAGCGTCGCGATCAGGCCGATCGCGCCGCCGCCGCCAATGACGAGGCCGCGGCTGCCTACGCCGCGACCGCGGGCGTCGTCGACCTGCGACGGATCCAGGGGGGCATCGGGCCGGAAGGTCATGGGCATCACCTCGGGCTGGTGGTCCGCGGCCAATCCTCGGACGCCGCTGCCCGTTCCGGCAGACCCGCGCCGGAGGGCCGATATCGCAGAGTCGTTGCGTTCCTGGCTGCTGCCGACGGCGCCCGATGGCCCTTTCCGAACGCGCAGGTGCCCGCGCGAGAGCCCCGGCCACGCTCGCGGTAGGCTTGCTCGATGGACTACGAGGTCGAGCCGACCCGAGTCGACCGGAGGTCCAAGCGCCCTGCCCTGGCCGCGGGCGTGGCGATCGCCAGCGTCGTGCTCGTCGCAATCGGGCTCGCAGATCGAACGCCGAGCCGTGCGGCCGAGAACGCGGTATCCCCAGCCGCAACCGAGAGCGATGTCGCGCGCGACCCGAGCGCGACCGAGACCGTCCGCTCGCCTGACATCACCCGCTCCTCGCTGAGGCTGCCGCTGTTCGCAAGCCAGGATGTAAAGTGCCACGGAGTCGGCCGCGCCGGCTGCCTGCAAATGGCTCGGGCCGCGGTTGCCGCCCTCGATCCTCCGCGGCCACTCATCGGCGCGATCGAGGTGTGGCCGTCCCTGATTTGCGGGGACACGATCGACTGCCCGCTATCGGTGCTTAGGCGGATCGACCCGCTGGGCAGCGCTGTCCTTCACCTACGTGGTTCGCAGAGTGAGGTCTGGGTGAACGTGGGCCAGGACACCGTGACCGGTTCGAGTCCGTCAGCGGCCGCCGCCATCGAAGCCTGGATCATCCGCTGGCAGTATTGACGTCGAGCGCCGAGCGAACTGGGGCGAGTTTGCAGCATCCGGCATGAGGGCTGGTCGTTCCGATAGCACACCCCCGCTAGCGTTGAGGGGTTTCCAGTCCTAGCGGCTTCGATCCACCATTACCCTGACTCACCGCCGAACAGCCCACGTCACCAGTTTCGCCACGGGCTTCCTCGCCCTGATGCTGGTGCTTGCCGGCTGCGGAAGCTCGGCCTCTCCCGCGGCCAGCCCTTCGGCCGCACCGAGCGCCCCGAGCGGCGCGAGCGCCCCGGCCGCCTCGGGCGGCTATGGCGTCGGTGGCGGAGCGGCGTCGCCATGGACGGCTGCGTCGGGGAGCAGCCTCGCCGAGCAGCTCCAGCAGCAGTTTGTGTCGGTGGTGCAGACGGTGAGCCCGGCCGTCGTCGTCATCCAGACCTCCAGCGGGCTGGGCTCCGGCGTCGTATTCGATAACCAGGGCGACATCGTAACCAACGCCCATGTCGTCGGGACGGCCACCCGCTTCGACGTAACGACCTCGGATGGCAAGTCCTTCGATGGGCGCCTCGTCGGGACCTTTCCGGCAGACGACATCGCAGTGGTCAAGGTCTCGGGCCAGAACGTTCAGCCGGCCACCTTTGGCGACTCCTCGAAACTCGTGGTCGGCGACATCGTGATGGCCATCGGCAATCCGCTCGGGCTGCAAAGCAGCGTGACCGAAGGAATTGTCAGTGCGGTCGGGCGCACCGTGACCGAGCCTGGTGGTGCCTCGCTGCCGAACGTGATCCAGACGAGCGCCCCGATCAATCCCGGCAACAGCGGCGGTGCCCTGGTCGACCTCGAGGGGCAGGTGGTCGGGATCCCGACGCTCGCCGCCGTGGATCCCGAGCTGGGAGGCACCGCGCCCGGCATCGGATTCGCGATCCCAAGCAACCTTGCCAAGGACATCGCGACCCAGCTGATCGAGCACGGCAAGGTTGTCTCATCCCATCGCGCCTACCTGGGGATCCGCGCTGCGAACGTGACCAGCGGGGGCGGCGTACTCGTGTACGCGGTGACGGCCGGCGGCCCCGCGGCGAAGGCGGGCATCAAGCCTGGCGAGCTCATCACGAGCGTCGCCGGGCAGCCAATCTCGGACTTTGGTGTCCTGTCCGCCGTGCTGGCCGGTCTTGCGCCGGGCCAGACGGTGCCAGTGGAGATCGTTCGCGCCGACCGAACCAAGGCGACAGTTCAGGTCACGCTGGGCGAGCTGCCGGGCTAGGGTCGCGGTCGCCGGTCCTGGGGTGTTCCCGAGCGGCAGTCTTGCCACCAACCCGTGACATGAGTGGTAGGCATATGCGACCGATGAGGTGGCGCCCAGGGCCGGGCGAAATCTCCAGCCTGACGCTCAAGGCGGGATGAAGAAAGCCAATCCGACTCGCTGAAGAGCCGCCATCCAGCAGCTACCCCCGCCGTCCGGGTAACTGGCAAGAAACCCCGGGTGCTTTGGGTGCGCGGACGAACGGGCGCCGTCAAGCGCGAGTCAGCGGACGGAGGCGACCGCCGCCGACGCCACGGCGATGATGAACCCGATGCGGAACAGGGCGCTCAGCGCGATCGGCACGCGCATTGAGCCAATGAGAGTCAACACGACTCACCTCGTTTCGGCAACCCGGCTAACTGGCGGCCGAAGCCGTATCAGTCCCGTGGCTTTGCGTCCCCGCGTCACCGCGGGTTTGCCCTTGTCGACCAGCGTGAGCTGGTTGGGGCACTCTCGCACCCGTGGCCGGACCCTACCCCTTTCGCTCCAACGCGCGAAAGAGGGCAAGTCGTCCGGGGGATGACCCATGACGGTACGACCGGCTGCGCGCAGTCCGGCCCTCTCATGGAAATCACAGAAAGCTTTCCGACACTCTCGGCTGCCGGCGCCTGGTTTCGACGTGCGCCGAACAGGAATACCGGCCTTCCCGGATCGATGACAGCCTTCCAGCTGATGGACGTGATGTCGAAGTCGACTGCTCGCAATGCGCGCTCGCTCATCCCGCCGATCCCGCGAGTATGGAACGTGCGCGGCACCGATATCACCGCGCTCCTTCTGGCGAACGGCGCGCTGATCGTCGGGTTGTGGGCCCGGCACAGCGGCCCGGACCAGTTCTCCACGCTCGGCGGGACGATCACCGCCAGTGGCCAGCTCACCGCTCTCCTCGGGACCTATATCGCGCTGATCGCCCTGGTGCTCATGTCCCGAAGTCCATGGCTCGATCAGCTCTTCGGCATCCATGGCCTTGCGAGCGCTCATCGATGGCTGGGGTTTGCGTGCGTCTGGCTGCTGTGCGCCCATGCGGCGCTGACCACGGTTGGCTTCGCTCTGCAAGACCGCCGCTCGATCCCGAGCGAGGCCTTTGCGTTGCTGATGACCTACCCGTAGGTCCTCATGGCTACGGTGGGGACGGCGCTCTTCATTGCGGTCGCGGCGGCCTCCGTGCAGGCCGCGCGCAACCGGCTGTCATATGAGACGTGGTACGGCATCCACCTCTACGCGACCCTGGACGGCTTGCTGGCGTAGGAGACTAGAATTCGGGACGGACCGCATCGAGGTGCGCCATGTACTGGGATGAATTGGTCAAGCGTTGGCGGCGCGAGGCAGGGACGCGCGACAGCCGGCAGCTTCAGGCAATCGGCGGGAATGTGGCCGCATTTGCCGCTCGGCAGCCCCGCCGGCAGAGCTGGCGATGGCTCGCGCTGATCGTCTATGCAGCCCTCATTGCGCTGGCGCTGCTGCTGCTCGCCCCGCACGAAGCCCGGGCTCTTCTGCACCCGTAGCCGCACACGCAGAACCAGGAGAGTCATGTCGATCCCGGAGGCGCTGGCGAGTGCCACGCGCTATCTCAGCGAGCACCCGGAGGAGGCCCGCTACCGCGATTCCTACGCCCGTGCAACCATCGAGGGCGGCCTGGCTGTGCGTGTCGAGGGCCCCGGCGGCGAAAGCCTCCGCTCGGACATGCCGAAGGGCATCGGTGGCGCCGCGAGCGATCCGTCACCGGGCTGGCTCATGCGTGCTGCAACGGCTTCGTGCGTCGCGACGCTCCTCGCGATCCGTGCCGCGGCGCTCGGTATCGAACTCGGAACCGTCGAGGTCGACGTCGACAGTGAATCGGACGATCGGGGCATTCTCGGCATCGACCAAAGCATCCCGGCGGGCCCCTTGAGCATGCGAATCGGGGTCAGGATCGAGGCTCGAGGCCGGAATCGGGCTGAGCTGGACGAGCTCACCGGTTGGGCGCTCGATCACTGCCCCGTGGTCGACGCAATCCGGCGCGCCGTCCCGGTCGAGGTCGAGGTCGAAGGCGGCGTCGAAGCTCGCACCCCGTAGCCGCAACCTCCCGCGGCGGGGATCAGCTGTTCTCTTCGTACGCGCGCCGCAGCCAGCCCTCGACCTCGTCGTCGACCTCGTCCGCTGAGGCCAGGGCTAAGCGCATGGTGACGGCGTTGTTGCCCATGCTCGTCGCCCGAAGGAGCCTCCCGTTGGGGGCCCGATCGGCCACCCGCAGACCAAGGTCGATCCGGCTCCTCGTGGTCGGTTCGACCGAGGCGAACGTTCTCCTGGGCGTCAGGAGCGAGAGCGAACCACCTGTTGCGTTCGCGCCAGGACAACGTCTTCGTCGCCACCCTGGGCCTCAGGCGCTCGTCTCGGTGACCATCATGGCGCCCGCCCGGGCCGGCCGTTCGGTATTGGGGATGATCTCATAGTGCTCCGCGGTCCCCTGTACGATCCGTGACGCGTTGCGGGTCGCGATCGGCCGGCGGACGTTGCCCCCGGTCGCGAGTTCGATGGCATCCCAGCGCGACCACGCCGAGACTGTGACGAAGCGAGTCGGCGGATCGAGGCCCAGGTACAGCGCTATCAATCCGTCGTTCGAGCCGGCGTCCGCAAGGGTCCCGGCATGAGCCTCCTCTGCGTAGGCTGGGAGCTCCCCATCACGAACCTGACCCCGAAAGACGCGCAGGATTGCCGGGGGATCGGGTCGCTCCACGCGAACGGAGAACGCGAGGGGCAGCACATCGAGGTGCCTGTCCTTCAGGCGTTCAGCGTCGTCGTCGCCGAACGGCGCGAGGTGGGCCGCCTGGCCGATTGCGCCTTCCATCGCCTCCTGTGACTCCCAGATCGAGGCGATCACACGCTCGTCGCCTTCTCCCACCCCATGGCGACCGGCCAGGGTATCGATGATGCCCGGGAGAGCGGCGAAGCCCGGCATGAGCTCGTCCCGCAGGCGCGAATCGAGCGCCGACTCCGAACCAACCGGCCGGAAGGCGAACACGCGCAAGATGGCGCCGTCTCCCACCACAAGCCTCGCTCCGCGACGACCCTCGCGACGACCAACGCGATGATCGACGCGGTGATTGTGCGCGATGCGCCCGCGAACGGGCAATGTCAGCCCGGATGATCGGCGGCAGTCGCCCGCCGCATCTGCCGGCCTCAGCCGTTCAAGCAGGCTCGAGGGCCCGCCAGATCTCCATGGCCCAGGGCCAGTCCTCGGCTTCGTCGAATATGAGCCGCATCGCAGCGCCGCGACCCGTGACAGCGGAATACGCCTCGAGAACACCCACTGACACTCCTGAGCTGCCGTCCACCCCCAGGCGGGCCTTGCCGATGAGCTCACCGGCACGGTGGGTGAGGGCGTCCGGCCCCAGGTGACTGGCGACCTGGAGGAGGAACCCCTCCGCGCTCATCGGGCCGTCCACGGTTCCCGTTTCCACGGCCGCCAGTGTTATTCCCCGGCCGCCCTCGCCGCCCCACCATTCCTCGTCGCTACGGCGCTCTGCGAAGGAACCGGGGATTTCGAGTGCCCAACCCTCGTGGATGACCGTGAGGGGCTGGCGCCGGTAGCCGATGAGAGGGCCATCGGCCGGTTCGGCGGCCGCGCGTTCCCCGATCTGTTCGGCGGCCGCGTCGAGGAAGCCGCGGTTGTCGATCATCTCCTTCCATTCGCGCCAGGGGTAGGGCAGGGAAGGATCGAGCGGAAAGGCTCGCCCGAGGAGCTGGAGCGCCTCGGTCAGAAGGGCACGCTCGCCCTCGATGGCGGGCGGCCGCCAGCGCACCTCGGACCACATCAGGCAGAGCGCGCGATTGAGCAGGTAGCGTGCATCGGTCACGTCGGCCCACCACGGCAGGATGTCCACCGCGGTGGCCGGATCGCCCAGGGCGTGTTCGAGCCAGGCGTCGTCGCGCGGCCCGAGCGCGGTCGCCAGAGGGCCATCGAACGTGAAACGCACGTGAGCGGGCGTCCCCACATGGAGCACCCTTCCCTGCCGGCGTGCGTCGCGCGCCATGGCCAGCGTCGCACCGAGCCATGCCAGATGCGCCTGCTCGACCATCGGGCGTTCGCCCGAAACCAGGTAGCCGCTCTCATCGCGCGAGCCATCCTCGGCGTCCGCCGGCGCCCACTCGACGTCGAGATCGACCCCGAGCCGTTCCAGAAGGCGGCAGGCGAACGTGTGGTAGCCGGGTCCCGTTGGCCAGGTCGCTGCCGTCGCCGTGACGCGGCCCGTGTCCGCCGCGGTCAGCGACAGGTTCTCGGCCGCGGGGTGGAGCGACACCTGCAGCTCACTGACGCCGGAGGCCAGCTTGCGAATCGCGATGGTGCGAAGGGCATCCGGGTACTCGGCTCGAAGCCATGCTTCCGCGTCGACGAGCAGCCGTTCGCCGGTTGGCACTCGCGGGATGAGTCCGCGCTTCGAGGCCTGCCCGACGAGGAAGACGGTGGGACGCTCCATTGCACCTCCTGGTACCGCCTTCCGACCATACCGGGAGCAGGCGCTATTGATTAGCGGCCGTTTGGTACCGGGCCGGGCCGTCATGAGTCCCTTGCACCGCGTCTCGGGGCCCCCGACCAAAGGAACGCTCAGTTCAAGCGTTCGCGACTGCCGCCCTCCGGCCCGCCTTCCGTGCCGCCTCGCCGCAGGAAGCGCTCGATGTCGGCGATCAGGTCGTCGCCCGAGGGCAGCCGCGCCTCATCGACCATGGACTCGAGGCGCTCCACGTACGTCCGTGTCTTCTCGTCGACGGCGACCGCTGCGTCGAGCCGCGTTCGAAGCTCGCGCGCCTCCTCGCGCAGGTTCTCGAGCGGTACGTCCTGGCCGAGATGGCGGCCGACGGCCGTCAACAACTCGATCGCGGCTGCCGGGTATTCGCCACTGATGTAATGGGGCACCTGGGCGAAGTAGCCGACCGCCGGGATGCCTGCCTCGGAGATCGCCATGTCCAGCACGGAGATGGCCGCCGAAGGCACTCGAAGCACGCCCTCAGGTCCGGGCTGCACGGCGCCCAGAAGCAGGCCCGGCTTGGAAGAAGTCCCCAGGATCGGCACCGGCCTCGTGTGCGGGACGGCGGCCGGAATGGCACCCAGGCTGATCCACTCCACGATCCCGAAGCGTTTCGCCAGCTCGACGGCATCGGCGGCCAGCTCCCGCCATCGAAAGTCGGGCTCCAGGCCGGACAGCACCAGGACGTCTCGCTGGCCGATCTTCGATCGACGGAGCGTCACCTCAGGCCAGGCGAGTTCCTTTGGTCGCCCGTCGACGATGTCGAGGGTCGGGCGCCGGGAGCGGTAGTCGAACAGTGCGTCGCCGTCGAACGTGGCGAGGACGGTTCCGCCCTCAGCGAGTTCGCTTGCGGCCGTTGTCGACGCCGAGCCGGCATCGACCCAGCTGTCGAACGCCGCGACCAGCGTGGGCGCACTGATCTCGGGAGCAGGCTGGAGGCGATAGAGCGCCATGGGCCAAGGATAGGGGAAGGCCCGGACTCGCCCCCGAGGCGACCCAGAGATTGAGCGAACCTGCCATCACTGCACGCAGAATTCGTTGCCCTCGGGATCGTTCATCCGCACCCAATAATCGCCGCGCTCCTCCATTGGCCCACGATGGTCGCTTGCGCCGAGCGCCTTCAATCTCGTGACTTCGGCGTCAACAAGCGCCTTTCGCTGGTCAACCGGGACGCTGCGCCCGCCCGAGACATTGAGATCGAGGTGCATCCGGTTCTTGGCGACCTTCCCTTCGGGCACCTTCTGGAAGAACAAGCGGGGTCCGACGCCGTCCGGATCCTCCGCAGCTCGGGCGTCGTTCCACCGTTCCTCGGGGATGCCTTCGGCGCGCGCCCAATCGTCCCAGTTGGCGAACCCATCAGGCGGGTCGGGCACGCGGTAGTGCAGGGTCTCGACCCAGAAGTCCGCCTGGGCGGCCGGATCCGCGCAGTCGAAGACGACCTGGACCTTCGTTGCCATCACTGCCTCCGTCGCGGTTCGGTTGCCTGCAGTGTGCACCGAGATCCCGACAGGTCCGGTCAGCATTCCGGCGTCGTCGGTCTCTGGCGCCAGTCGATTCGCCGTCAATCGCCCGCCTGGATGACGGTGTCCCCGCCGAATGCCTCTGCCCCGCCGACCTGGTACTGGTCGGCCATCCTGTTCCAGGCCTGGAAGCCCGGGTGGTTGTCGTGCTCGTGGTGGCCTTCCTCGGTCGCGAACACGGCAACGACGAGATATTGCGTGGCCCCCTTAACGCTGCGCGTGGAGATGTCCAGTCGCGACAGCGAGGCACGCACGAGCACCTCCCGCGAGATCAGGTCTTGCCAAACGGGCAGCTCGTACTGGCGGAACCCGCCTTCGAACTCGTCGACCCGATCCTCGCCAACGCTCAGGACGACCGTTACCGTCTGCTGCATCGCGCCGCCCTTTCGCTCAGGAGCCGGTCGGCCAAGCCGGTGCGCGCGGCTCGAGCCGCGGCTTCGAATCCCAGTCGTCGCGGACCGGCGCGAAGACGTCGATGACGACCGCACCCGTTGGGCCGGCGTGAACCTCGTGCGGCTTCATCGACAGGATCCGCCAGGTCCCGCCGGGGCCCAGATGTCGCGTCTCGCCATCGAGCGTGAACGTCACGTCGCCGCTGATGACCATGCCCAATTGCTCATTGGGGTGGCGATGTTCGGGCACGATCGCGTCAGGCGCGAGCTCGACGATGGCCAACGTCAGGTTGTCCCCCTGGACGCGCCGGGCGCGAACCGCTTCGCCGAACAGGTCGATCGGCGGGATGCTCTCGAGGTCGACCAGATTCGTCACGGTTCCTCCTCCTGCGTTGCTCCTTTGTTGTGCGGTCGCGGCCACGAGCGGCCTGAGGACCTCGATATCGCCCTGACTGGTACGTGCGCCACGAGCCCCATCATCAGGCACGCGGAACGAGACGCTTCTCAAATCGGTACCAGTCAGGACGTTCGGATTGGGCGAGAACGATAAGGTCTTGCCCCCGACGCCCCGTCCGAGCGTTACCTGCGAGCTTCACGCTGACGGTATCAGTCAGGACGATACGGAACGGAGCAGGGTCTGGGATCCCCGACTCCGCTTGCGGATAGTTGATGACGCAACTATTCTTGACAGGCGAACGCTCCCTCTAGAAGCAGGACCCCATGCCCGCAGTCAGCGCCTCCGACCTCCTTGTCCTCCCGCGCATCGAGCGCCCAGACCCGGGTACGACAACGTACCGGCCGGTAAGCCAGGTCATTACCTCGCCGTCGTTCCTCGAGGGTGCCGGGTTCCCGGTGCGGCGACCATTCCCGGGGCCGTACGGCAACATCGCCGACCCCTTCCTGCTCCTCGACCACATCGGTGCGATCGAATACGCGCCCGGTGAGGCCAGGGGCGCGCCGTGGCATCCGCACCGCGGCTTCGAGACGGTGACCTACATCATGGATGGCGCATTCCGGCACACAGACTCGAATGGTGGTGGTGGCCTGATCACCGATGGCGCCACGCAGTGGATGACCGCGGGCGCCGGGATCCTGCACGACGAGATGCCGACCGACGAGCTCGTCCAGAAGGGCGGCCTGTTCCACGGCACCCAGCTCTGGGTCAACCTGCCCGCCCGACTGAAGTTCACTCCACCGCGCTATCAGGACATCACCGCTGACCGCGTCGCGCTGCTCAGCTCGCACGATGGGGGAGTCCTGATCCGGGTGATCGCCGGCGACCTGGATGGCCACAAAGGCCCCGGCGTGACTCACACGCCCATCGCCTATGCCCACGCCACGCTGGCACCGGGCGCAGCGCTGGAGATCCCCTGGCGGCCCGACTACAACGCTCTCGTCTACGTCCTCGCGGGTCGGGGAACCGCCGGGCTCGACCGGGAACCGATCGACGACGGCCAGCTCGCCGTTCTTGGCGCGGGCGACGCGCTGACCCTGACGGCCGACGATCTGCAGGACTCACGCTCACCCAACCTCGACGTGCTCATGCTCGGCGGCCAGCCGATCAACGAGCCAGTCGTGAGCTACGGCCCCTTCGTGATGAATACACGCGACGAGATCCTGACCGCGATCCGCGACTACCAGGCAGGGCGCATGGGCATCATTCCGGCGGTGCATCTCCCGCACCTCTAGCCGCCAAGCCGTTGTCAGGCCCCGCCGGCAGCCTTGCGCGGCTCCACGTAGGGCTTCCGCCATTCAGGGGCTTGGAAGACCGGAGCGAAGAACATCGTCGCTCGGGCGATCCTGTCGCCGCGCATCTCCACGAGATTGATGATCCACCAGATCGAGCCGTCGGGATACCGATTCCGGAAGGTCGCCGTGCCGATATTGCCGGTGCCTTCTGCGTGGATGAGCGTGAACGCCGGCGGCCGCACCCAGCGAGCGTCGGTTGCCCCGATGCGTGTGGTTGCAGCCTCCACCGCCTGTTCGGTGACGCCACCGCCGGGATAGTTCTCGCGTATCGCCCGCGCGTTCCTCGCTCCGTGGACCACTTCGCCGGACTGCGGATATTCCTCGACGTAATCGTCGGTGAAGAGCTGCTCGAGCGCGTCGTAGTCGCGCCTCTTCATCGTGTCCGCGATCTTCGCGAAGATCCCTTCGAAATCGGTCGGCACGTCAGCTCCGCTCCACCGTTGCCGCGCGCAGTTCGACGTAGGGCCTGCGCCATTCCGGAGCTTCGAAGACGGGCGCGAAGAAGGTCGTCGCCTTTGCGATTCGCTCGCCGCGAAGCTCGTAGAGGATGACGATCCACCACTCGGAGCGGTCGGGATAGCGGGTTTTGAACGTCACGGTCCCGACGTTGCCGGTGCCCTCGACTTGCATGACCGTGAACATTCGGGTGATGACCCAGCGCGCTTCGGTCGCAGCCAGTCGGGCTTCCGTGAAGTCGATGCTTCCTTCCTCCAGGCCTCCGGGGTAGTTCTCCCGACTCGCCCGCGCGTTCCTGGATCCTCGGATGACCTCGCCGGACTGCGGGTACTCCTCGACATAGTCCTCGGTGAACAGCTCCTCGAGCTCGCTCCAGGCATGCCGGTTCATGGCGTCAGCCAGCCGTTCGAAGATTGCCCAATGATCGAGCGGCATCCCAGTGCTCGGTCTACCGAGGCGCCGACATGCCGGGTTCCTCGACGCTGCCGGCACCAGCCGTCGCTTCCTCGTCGTTCGCTTCGAGGCCCTTGATCTCGTCAGGCGAGAACGCCCGCCGGCGGACGATGTCCAGCGCCTCTCGATGGGCATCCAGGATGGCGCCGAGCGCCTGCCTGCGGATCGCAGGCGGCAGTCCCTCGTCGGAGGCGACCTGCTGGTAGCCGGCGTGGGACATATACGCCGCGACGATCGTGCGCAACTCCCCCGGCGGCAGCAACATCGCCAGCTCCGGCAGAAGCCGCTCGAAGGACGACCGATTCAGCAGGGTGAACGAACCGAAGTCGCGGGCGACCTCGACGCCGAGCCGGTTGACGTCGAGCTCGAAGTACACCGCACGCGCCGCATTCCTGGCCTGGCGGACGAACTGACGACGCTGGATGTACAGACCGACCAGCAGCCAGCCCACGACCCCCACGAACGCCCCGATGATCCCCGGGATCAGCTTCTCGAAGTCCATCGCCCCGAGTCTGACGGCTGGCGCCCGGACCGCGCAAGACCACCCGGTTCGTCTCAAATACGAACGCGGGTAGTGCTATCGGCGACTGCCGCCGAATCGACGGTCCGAGGCAGGCCCCAATCGCGAAAACATAGCCGGAATCGGCTACCAAACGTCGCTTGAGCCGTAGCCCCAGGCGACGGTCCGCAGTTAGCACCACGGGGGTTGGTAGATGAGACGACTCGGCCGCCGGGCTGCGGCCGCCGGCCGCATCGAAGGCCGGTCAGGCGCTGGTCAGCGGGACTGCGACGATGTGTTCGGCGAGGAACCAGACCTGCAGCTCATTGCGGCGCAGCACGTCGCTCATGAGCAGGTCGTTCGAGCCCCAATCGGCACTCTTTTCGGTGCGCTCGATGGCGTCGCGCACCTTCTCGATGATCGTCTCGTGCGCGTCGAGCGTCCGATGGATCATCACCGCGACCTCCTCGGCCCCGTCCGGCGGCCGCTCGATCGTGGTGATTTCGGCAGCGTGGCGCGGGTCGCCGACTGCGATGCCGCCCAGGGTCTGGACCCGCTCGGCTAGGAGGTCGATCAGCTCGAGCTGCTCCTCGGCATGCTTGTCGAACAGCAGGTGCAGCTGGTAGAAGGTCGGGCCGGCGACCAGCCAGTGGTGCTTCTTGTAGAGCGCGTACAGGATCGTGGTGTCGGCCAGGATCTCGTTGAGCAGCTGGCTGCTTTCCTGTCGCGTCTCAGCCGCGAGCGCGATCGGCAGCAGGCGCAGCGTTCCGAACTTCTGCAGCTCTGGGCCGGTTACGCCCAATCGAGGGTTGGGCGACCGCCGACGGGCCCCGCGGCCGTTCCCGGCGTTGGCGGAACCGTTGCGCGTGGCGACGCTGGAGCGGCGATTGGTGGGCATGGCAAGTCCTCCTCGGTGATATCCAGCGCATGGTCATCGCAACGTGACCGAATCGGCTGCCACCGTCCCGTCCGCGGTCTTGCAGCGGCCGTTCAATCATCCGAGCCGCCGCCAATCGAAGCCCAGGGTCGATGGGACCTGCGGGAGTTCTCTACGCGATCTCGACCTGGGCTTCCTGCTGCCTGCGGTCGTGGCTTTCCCGCCGCATCAGCACGCGCAGGAGCGCGTCCAGGTCCGCGGCATCTGGCAGGCCGTCGCGTCGGTAGATGAGCGACATCCGATCGCCCGGCCGGTCACCGACCGTCGCGTAGAAGACACCGCCACGCTTCGACGGACCGAGCCTGTAGTCGCGAACCTTCGCAAACGGCACGGACCGAAGGCCAACGCTCCCCCCATCGATGCGGGGCCTGAACTGGACGAGGATGAGCCGCGAACCGGTGACCACGACGGCCCCGCGAATACCGGTCAGGGCGAGCAGCACCTCCTCGCCCGAATCGAGCAGCGCGAGCACGCCCTGGGCGCCGGCGTCTGTGACTCGCCGGAGGGGGCTTAGTCGATCGCAATTACGATCCACGGCGCGCAGCATCAGTTCCGGCGAGGCGCTGTCAATCAGGCATTGGTCCCAAATCACCGGGTTTCAAGACATCTGCAACGTAACGCCGACGATTGGCCGCGGAAACGTGATTTCTCGAGGGGGATCGCTCGCCCGCCGGCTTTCCGCTACGCTCACTGCACGTCACTCCAACGGCCGGACGACTAGGAGCGGAATGATCTGCCCCAACTGCGGTGCGGAGAATCCGGGCGAGAAGCGGTTCTGCGGCGACTGCGGCACCTCGCTCGCATCCGACTGTCCGAATTGCGGGGCCTGGAATCCGCCCGGCAAGCGGTTCTGCGGGGATTGCGGAACCGCCCTTTCCGGCGGCGACCGCCCGGCCGCCGCTGACGCCGCGGCCGGGGCCTCCGGCGACGGGCCACGCGCTGGCTCGCCGCGCGCCGCACCTGCCCACGAAGCCGAGCGGAAGTTGGTTTCGGTCTTGTTCGCCGACCTCGTCGGCTTCACCCCGTTCGCGGAGGAGCGCGACGCGGAGGAAGTCCGCGAGACGCTGTCGAGCTACTTCGACCTCGCCAGCGACGTGATCGGGCGCTACGGGGGCACGGTCGAGAAGTTCATCGGCGACGCCGTGATGGCGGTCTGGGGAGCGCCGATCGCACGGGAGGACGACGCCGAACGCGCCGTCCGAGCCGGCCTGGAGCTCGTCGACAGCGTTCGGGGCCTCGGCCCGACGATCCAGGCCCGAGCCGGTGTGCTGACAGGTCAGGCGGCCGTCACTGTCGGCGCGACGAACGAGGGGATGGTCGCCGGCGACCTGGTCAACACCGCAGCCCGCCTCCAGTCAGTGGCACCCCCCGGGGCTGTCCTGGTCGGCGAGACTACGCAGCGCGCGGCGGCCCAGGCGATTGCCTTCGAGCCGGTCGGCGACCAGATCCTGAAGGGCAAGACCAGCCCCGTGCCGGCCTGGCGCGCAATGCGCGTCGTGGCAGAACGCGGCGGCCGCAACCGGAGCGACGCCATCGAGGCGCCGTTCGTCGGCCGCGACGACGAGCTGCGCATGCTCAAGGACCTGTTCCACGCGACCGGTCGCGAAAGCCGCCTCCGGCTGGTGTCCGTCGTCGGGCCCGCCGGCATCGGCAAGAGCCGGCTGGCCTGGGAATTCCTGAAGTACATCGACGGCCTCGTCGAAAACGTCTGGTGGCACGACGGCCGATCGCCGGCATACGGCGAAGGCATCAGCTTCTGGGCCCTTGGCGAGATGGTCCGCGGCCGGTGCGGCCTGCTCGAGACCGACGACGAAGCCACGACGCGAGCGAAGGTGACAGAGGCGCTCGCCCAGCACGTCCCAGACGCAGACGAGCGCGCCTGGATCGAGCCGGCGCTGCTGACGCTGCTCGGCCTCGAGTCGGGGGCCGGGTCGGAGCAGTTGTTCGCGGCGTGGCGGACGTTCTTCGAGCGTCTGGCCGCCGAGTCGCCTGTGGTGATGATCTTCGAAGACCTGCATTTCGCCGACTCCGGCCTGCTCGACTTCATCGATCACCTCCTGGACTGGAGTCGGGGACTTCCGATCTATGTCGTCACGCTGGCAAGGCCCGAGTTGCTGGAGAAGCGGTCGAACTGGGGCGCCGGCAAACGCAATTTCGTCTCGATCTACCTGGAGCCACTGCCGGAACCGGCAATGCGCGAACTCCTCGCGGGCCTTGTCCCCGGACTCCCGGAAGCCGCCATCCGGACGATAGTCGAGCGTGCCGGCGGAATCCCTCTGTACGCGGTCGAGACCGTGCGGATGCTCGTCGCCGAGGGGCGTCTCACCCTCCAGGGAGATGCGTACGTACCGACCGGGGACCTTGGCGGCCTCGCGATTCCCGAGACGCTGACGGCGCTGATCGCCGCACGCCTCGATGCCCTCGACCCGGCCGACCGAGCCCTGGTCCAGGACGCAGCCGTGCTCGGGCAGTCCTTCACCACGGCCGGCCTGAGCGCGGTTGCGGGCGTCCCCGAGTCCGAGCTCGAACCCCGGCTCCGAAGCCTTGCACGTCGCGAGCTGCTCACCCTCCAGGCGGATCCGCGGAGCCCGGAACGCGGGCAATTCGCCTTCGTCCAGGCTCTGATCCGCGAGGTTGCTTACAACACGCTCGCGAAACGCGACCGGAAGGTGCGGCACCTGGCCGCTGCCCGTTTTTTCGAGGGATTGGGTACGGACGAACTGGCTGGCGCTCTCGCGGGGCACTATCTCGCGGCGCATGCCAACGCCCCGGAAGGCGAGGAGGCCGACGCGCTGGCAGGCCAGGCCAGGATTGCGCTCGCGGCAGCCGCGGAACGGGCAGCAGCCCTGGGTGCCCACGACCAGGCGGTGGCCTTCCTGGAGCAGGCGATCGACGTAGCTGCAGCGCCCGCCGACCAGGCTGCGCTCCTGGAGCGGGCCGCGGTCTCGGCGACCACGGCCGCCCACTATTCGCGCGGCGAAGCCCTTGCCCGCCGGGCGGTGGAGATCTACCAGGCGAGTGGCGACGCGGATGCCGCGGCGCGCGCGACCACCGTCCTCGCGGCGGCGATGATCGATGGCAGTGATCTTGAGGCCAGCCTCGGCCTGCTCGAGGATGCGTTGAAGGCGTCAGAGGGCAAGGTCAGCCCGGAGGCGCGGGCCCGCTTGCTTTCCAGCTTGGGCCGCGTCTACATGCGGCTCAGTCGCTACGCGGAAGGCGCGGCAGCCGCAGACCAGGCGCTCGCGCTCGCCGAGCCCCTTCGGCTCGACGACGTCGTCGCCGAGGCCATGGTGAACCGCGCGTCCTCGATTTCCGGGGTGGGAAGGATTCGCGAGGCCGTCGCGCTGATGCGTGCCGCGATCGATCTCGCGCGGCTCGCCGGGCTGGCCAGCCTGGAGCTGCGGGCTACCAACAACCTCGGGGCTTCCGTCTGGGCCGACGAGCCAAGAGCCTCCTGGGACGCAGGACGGGCGGCCCTCGGTCTCGCCGAGCGCGTCGGCGATCAGCAGATGTCCCGCTGGCTTCGGAGCGCGAATGCGATGACAGCTTTCGGATTCGCTGCCGACTGGGACAGCGAGCTTCGAGTATTGGACGAGCTCCTGAGCGAAGACCTCGAGGAGAACGATCGGGTGTCCGCACTCGCGGTGTCTTTATGGTTCCGGTTCGCTCGCGGAGAGGGCTCCGATGCGGGCCTGGCCGCTGTCGACGCCGCGGTGGCAGAAATGAGCAACCCTCAACCCAGGTTCATGGCCGCCTGGGCACACGTCATGCACGGCGTCGCGTCGGGCGACTTCAACGAAATCAGTGTTTACGGGGAGAGGGTCCTCTTGATCGACCCGGCCGATCCCATCCCGACCTATTACCTGGGTCGGATGGCGTTGTGGAATCGCGACCCTGAAGGCCTCAGGGGCTCCATAGCGAATATTGAAGCCACTCCTACCGGCCGGCAAGCAGTGCCTCGGGCCCAGACCGCGACCCTCGTCGCCGGGTTGGCCGCACTCGAAGGCCGAACGACCGAGGCCCTCGCCTTGTACCGCGAAGCAGTCCGAGCCTGGGAAGCGATCGATCAGGAATGGGATTTGGCCATGTGCGGGATCGACATGGCTACCGTGCTCGATCCCTCGATACCGGATGTTCGCGCAGCGAGCGACAAGGCTCGGATGATCTTCACTCGAGTCGGCGCCAAACCGTACCTCGCCAAGCTCGACGCCCTTCTGGCCCGCCGGCCCGCTGCAACCGTTCAGGACCGAACCGCCGAGTCACCTCCGGTGCCTGCCGAGGATCTTGCCGTCTAGATTCGCGTCCAGACGGGAGGCGGCGCGGGTTCCGGGCTCGATTCTTGAACGCTGGACTCGGTGATCCACTCTTGAACCAGTGGACGCGCCCCCCAATTGGACGCACCGAAGGGCCCGGGCAGATGGATCGCGACCTCGTGGAGCAGGCTCAACAGGGCGACCGGGAGGCGTTTGCCATCCTGGCTCGTTCGCGCGGGGACAGGCTCTTCGCCATCGCGAATCGAATTCTCCGGGATGTCACCCGATCCGAGGATGCCGTTCAGCAGGCGCTGGTGATCGCCTGGCGCGAGCTGCGGCGGCTCCGAGATCCGGATCTCTTCGACGCCTGGCTGCAGCGGCTCCTGGTTCATGCCTGCTACCGCGAGGCCCGCCGAATGCGCGCCTGGAGCGCGAACGTCCGTTTCCTGCCGATCGACGGACCGGCTGTCCCGGACAACACGCTCGCGGTGGCCCACCGGGACCAGCTCGAACGCGGATTCCGGCGGCTGCCACCCGAGCAGCGGGCGATTCTCGTCATGCATCACTACCTGGGGCTGGAACCGGCCGAGATCGCGGAAACGCTCGGCATACCGGCCGGCACGGCTCGCTCCAGGCTCCACTACGCCCATCGGGCCATGCGCGCGGCTCTCGAGGCCGACGAGCGGGTGCCCGTCGCTGTCGGAGGGCGAGCGTCATGACGGCAAAGACTGACTTCGACCGCGTCCTCGACGCCTTCCTGGCCGAGGGACCTGAGACGATCCCCGATCGGGTGATCGACGAGGCGCTCTCCGAGATCAATCGAACGCCACAGCGGCCGGCCATCCGTCTGCCGCGGAGTGTGTCCAGGATGCCCGCCTCGCTGCGACTGCTCGCCGTCGCCGCCGTCATTGCGACAGCGACTGGCATCGCGTTCACCCTCGCCGGGGGCACTCGTCCGCCTACGCCCCCGAGCCCGCCTCCGGCATCGGCGTTCGACGGAACTCTTTCGATCCCCCTGATTGGAAGCTGGACGTCGAACCTGACCGCCGCCAGTGGCCTGCCCGCTGGCCGGTATCAGCTCGACCTTGCGATCGACGCAGGCCTCGCCGGTCCGGATGCGGGTGCGATTCCCATATCGCTGGGGGGCGTCAAGTCGATCGCATCGAACATCATCAATTTCGGACCGACGGGCTCGTGTCGCGATACGGGTGGCTATTCCTGGTCGCTCACCCGTGACCGCTTCGAGCTCACGCTCAAAGCTGCCGGGGATACCTGCGCATCGCGACGATCTGCGTTGACGCTCTCGACGTGGCGTCGATACGCCGTCGGCGTTCCGACTCCCGGCTTCGTCTACCTGGCCGACGATGTGGCTCCCGGGATCAAATTCACGGCGCCGGCCGGCCTTGGGCGGGCTCGATTTTCGACCAGCGACCAACCCTACAAGTTCAACCTCGGCAGCAGGGACGAGGGCTTCACCATGTCGATCACGTTCAATTCGCCCGTACCTGTCGATCCATGCGATGAAGGCTCTGCCCTCCGGGCGCCCCTCAAGACGCTCTACGAATACCAGAAGTGGCTGTTGACATCGAACATGCGGATGATGGTCTTCCAGGATCCCTTCGAGATAGGTGGACACAACGGGTTCAAGATGGATGTCACCGGAAAGTCCAGCTGCAGGAACCTGCCCGATCACACTCCTGGCCAGGACCTCGGTTGGACCTTCCAGGGTGTGGAGACGTGGCGCTACGTCTTCGACATGGGCGAAGGGAAGCTCCTCGCCGTGAATGTCAATTGGTTCAAGTACGACTCGGATCAGGCCAAGGCCATCGACCAGCTCGTCGAATCCTTCACCTTCCCGTAGTCGTGGGCGACCGGAATCCAAAGGGCCCGACCTATTGGCCGGGCCCTTTTGCTTTTCGCGCTGGGCGGCAGCTTTACGCTGCGAACTCCCGTAGCTTTCGGCTCCGCGAGGGGTGGCGCAGCTTGCGCAGCGCCAGCGACTCGATCTGGCGGATGCGCTCCCGCGTCAGGCCGAACTCTCGTCCGACCTCCTCGAGCGTCCGGGCGTGCCCGTCGTCGAGCCCGAACCGCAGGCGCAGCACGCGCTGCTCTCGGCCATCGAGGCTGTCGAGCACTCGCTGCAGCTGCTCCTTCAGCATCTGGTCGGTGACCGCATCGAGCGGGGAGATGGCATTCGGGTCGGGCAGCAGCGTGCCCAGCTCGCTGTCCTCCTCCTCGCCGACCGGCGACTCGAGGGATATCGGGTCGCGGCCCAGTCGCTGGATCTCCTCGACCCGCTCAGGCGTGAGCGCGGTCTTGGGATCCCGCGAGAGGACCTCGGAGATTTCCTCGTGCGTCGGCTGCCGGCCGAACTCTCCGGTCAGGTCGCGCGTGACGCGCGCGATCCGGCTCATCGTCTCCACCATGTGGACGGGGATGCGGATGGTCCGCGACTGGTCCGCCAGCCCTCGCTGGATCGCCTGGCGGATCCACCAGGTCGCATACGTCGAGAACTTGAAGCCTCGCTCGTACTCGAACTTGTCGACCGCCCGCATCAGGCCCGCGTTGCCCTCCTGGACCAGGTCCAGCAGCGGCATGCCGCGGTTCATGTACTTCTTGGCGTTCGATACGACCAGCCGAAGGTTTGCCGATGTCAGGTGCTCGCGGGATCGACGCCCGAGCGCGACCAGCACCCCTTCGCCCTCGCCCTGGTAGCCCATCGCCGCCAGGAGCTTCTTCTCACGACCCGACTCGATCCAGCGCTGAAGCGCCGGGAGCGCGACCTCGTTGCGCGCCCAGTCGTACATCGCCCGCAAGGGCTTGATCTCGCGGACCTCGGCCTTGGCGCCCCCGAACGCGAGGCTGACCCAGTCCAGTAGGTTGGTGAACGACTCGACGTCGAGCTGCTCGTTGTAGACCATGCGCAGGGTCACCGCCCGCGCGAGGATCTCCCGCGTGTAGTCCTTCGCCTCGTCGTGGGCAGCCGTCAGCCCGAACTTCGGTGCCGTCATGAGAAGCTCGCCCGCGCCCTCGTCGGCGAGAGCCGCCTTGACGATCCGATGCGCCTCGGTCCCGAACGGCAGGACGTACTGCGTCTTGGCCGTGCGTGTCTTGGATTCGGTGTCGTGTAGCGTCCACTCGTGGAGGCTCAGGATCGCCTTCCAGGGCTCGTCCTGGATCTGCAGTCCAAGCTCTATGCCCTTGGCGAGGACGACTTCCTCCTCGGCCGTGAGCAGCGGCACGCGCGAGATCTCCCGCAGGTACAGCCGCACCGAGTCCTCGGTGTCGGCTTCGACCTCTTCGGGGATCTCCGGCTCGTCCGCGTCGGGATCAGTGATTGGTTGGATTTTCTTGGCGGGACGCGCAATCACGTCGGCCGCCTGGTCGAGTGCCCCCTCGGGCGCCTTGGCGATCTCGGCCGCCTCGGCCGCCTCGTCGGCAAGCACGGACTCGAGGTCGCCGGTCGTCGGCTCCTCGATAGGATCGGTCGCTGGGTCAATTACCTGGATCAAGTTCACTCCGTATAGCCGTTCTCTGGGCCGCCTACACCGCGCACATGCAGGCAGAACACGCTCGTATTGGAAATTGGTGCCGCCCGCACCCGAAAGCCCGACCGGCCGCACCCCCGATCCCGCGCCAGACCGGACACACGTAACGGCGTGTCAACTCTTGACACGCCTGTCGATCCATATTCTAGCGATTACGGCCGATTCTGGCAAGAGGTAAGTCAATACTCCTGTGGGGTATTCCCGCAAAGAGCGACACCGGCCGAGTTGAGGGCGGCAGCCTTAGCTGCAGCCGCTGGTTGAGCCGCAGTTGAGGCACTTGTAGCAGCTGCCGTTGCGGACCATGATCGAGCCGCAGTCGGCGCACGAGGGAGCGTCAGCCTGCTGCTGAAAGCCGACCTTGGGGCCAGTCGACATGCCGATTGTGCCGAGGTTGGCGGAGATGCCATTCGACTTGCCGTTGCCGTTGGAGTGGCCGTTCGCCGAGCCGTTGGTCGACACGATCGCGATCTCCTCGCGCGTTTCGGCCAGCGGTGTGACGGTGGACGCCCCCGGAGCAGGAGGAGGCGACTCCGGAGACGCCACCGCCGTGGCTTGCGGGGTCTCAGCCGGAGGCTCCGGAGCCGCAGGGGATTCGGGTGCTGGCGACGAGGCCGCCGCGTCGATTGCTGTGCGACCTTCGACGGCCTCGTCGATGGCGGATGGGCCTTCCTCGGCCTTCGCCTCGATGGCGGAAGCAGCAGAAAACGCCCGTGGGGGTTCGTCGACCACGACCGCCGAGCGGTCGATCAAGCCGAGCTGCGCCCGGTCGTCGGGATCCAGGAAGCGCGACCCGAGCCAGCGGAAGATGTAGTCCACGATCGACTTGGCGATCGGGATCTCCTGGTTGCCGGTGAAGCCGGACGGCTCGAACCGGACGTGTGCGAATTTGTTGATCAGGTCGCGCAGCGGCACGCCGTACTGGAGCGCCACGGACACGGTGGTCGCAAAGCTGTCCATGAGGCCCGAAACGGTCGAGCCCTCCTTGGCCATCTTCAGGAAGATCTCGCCTGGCCGGCCGTCCTCGTACAGGCCGACCGTGATGTAGCCCTCGTGGCCGGCGATCTCGAACTTGTGGGTAACCGCGGTGCGCTCGGAAGGAAGGCGCTGCCGGTGGGGCTTCGATGCCTCCGCCTGGGCGGCGGCGAGCTGGGCCCGGAGCTCAGCAACCACGGCCGAGTCGGCTGCGCCTTCGTCCTTCTTCTTGCCGGTCGAGAGCGGCTGGCTGCGCTTGCTGCCGTCTCGATAGATGGCGATTGCCTTGAGCCCGAGCTTCCACCCCTCCAGGTAGACCTGCTCGATCTCTTCGGCGGTCGCCGCCTCCGGCATGTTGACTGTCTTGCTGATGGCGCCGGAGATGAACGGCTGGACCGCGGCCATCATCCGGACGTGGCCCATGTACTGGATCGAGCGCTCGCCGTTGACCGGCTTGAAGGCGCAATCGAATACGGGCAGGTGCTCAGGCTTGAGATTCGGGGCGCCTTCGATCGTCTCGCGGTCGTTGACGTACCGGACGATTTCCTCGACTTCGCGCGGGCTGTAGCCGAGCTTCTTGAGTGCGCCCGGGACGGTCTGGTTGACGATCTTGAGGAAGCCCTCGCCGACCAGCTTCTTGTACTTGATGAGCGCGATGTCCGGCTCGATGCCGGTCGTGTCGCAGTCCATCATGAAGGCGATCGTGCCCGTGGGCGCGAGCACCGTCACCTGTGCGTTGCGGAAGCCGTACTCCCGGCCGAGCCCGAGTGCCTCATCGAAGACCTTCCGCGAGGCCTCGAGCATGTCGGCCGGAACACCCTCCTTCGGGATCTTGTAGGCGGCGTCGCGGTGTTTGGCCACGACCCGCAGGAACGGCTTCTCGTTCTTGGCGTACTCGATGAAGGGGCCGCCGTGGTCGCGCGCGATGGCGGCAGACTGCTTGTAGGCCTCGCCGTGCATGATCGCGGTGGCCGCCGCGGCGAAGTTGCGGCCCTCCTGGGAGTCGTAGGCGAGGCCGCGTGACATCAGCAGCGCGCCGAGGTTGGCGTAGCCCAGCCCGAGCGGCCGGAACCTATGGGAGTTCTCCTCGATCCTGGGCGTCGGGTAGCTGGCGTTGTCGACCAGGATCTCCTGAGCGGTGATCGTCAGCTTGGCCGCGTAGCGGTAGGCCTCGACGTCGAACTCGCCGTCGTCCTTGACGAACTTCATGAGGTTGAGCGAGGCGAGGTTGCACGCCGTGTCGTTCAGGAACATGTATTCCGAGCACGGGTTGCTGGCGTAGATGCGGTCCGTGTTGGCCGAGGTATGCCAGTCGTTGATCGTGGTGTCGTACTGGATGCCGGGATCGCCGCACACCCAGGCCGCCTCGGCCATCTTCCGGAAGAGGTCCGCCGCCTTGTAGGTCTCGACCGGCTCCCCGGTGGTCACCGAGTGGGTCGTCCAGGTCCGGTCGTTGACGACGTCCTGCATGAACTCGTCGGTCACGCGCACCGAGTGGTTGGCGTTCTGGAAGTAGACCGAGCCGTAGGCCTCGCCGGTGAAGCTCGGGTCATAACCCTGCTCGATCAGCGCCCAGGCCTTCTTCTCCTCGTTGAGCTTGGAGTCGATGAAGTCGACGATGTCCGGATGGCCGGCGTCGAGGATGACCATCTTGGCCGCGCGGCGGGTCTTGCCGCCCGACTTGATCACGCCGGCGAACGCGTCGTAGCCTTTCATGAAGCTCACCGGGCCGGAGGCGATGCCGCCGCCCGACATGCGCTCCTTCGAGCTCCGGATGGTCGACAGGTTCGAGCCGGCGCCGGAGCCGAACTTGAAGAGCATGGCCTCCGTCTTGGCGAGGTCCATGATCGAGCCCATGTTGTCCTGGACCGAGTTGATGAAGCAGGCCGAGCACTGGGGCTTGGCCTCGATGCCGACGTTGAACCAGACCGGCGAGTTGAAGGCCATCTTCTGGTGGACCAGGAGATGGGTCAGCTCGGCCTGGAAGGCGCGCAGGTCTTCTTCCGTCGCGAAGTAGTGCTGGGTGTCCGCCCACGCGGCGATCGTGTTGACGACGCGGTCGATGAGCTGCCTGACGCTGTTCTCGCGCTCCGGCGTACCGACGTGGCCGCGGAAGTACTTGCTGACCACGACGTTGGTGGCGAGCTGGCTCCAAAAGACGGGGACCTCGACGTCCTTCTGCTCGAAGACGGTCTTGCCCGACTCGTTGCCGATGCTCGCGGTCCGCGTCTCCCACTGGATTTCGTCGTAGGGGTGGACGTCGGGCCTGGTCCAGCGCCGCTCGAAACTGAGGCCTTTCGCGCCCGAGCCATCGAAGCTGGCGCCGTAGGGGCCGCTGAGTCGGCCTGCGTGGGTGGGCGTCCCGTTCGAGGTCCTGCCCTGGGTCTTCGTGTTGCTCACCTTCGCCGTCACCCGTCCCTTCGAAACCGAGCCTACCGCCGAACCGACCTCCGATGCCGACGCGGATGAGTGCGTCTCCGCGCCGTTCATGACCGGGATCGGATCACCCGTGGCTCGAGCCATGTGTGCTGTCCTCCAATGCCGGGTCTTCTCCGGCGTTCATCCCCATTCGGTTCTTGCCGTCTCGCGGCTGCCGTTCCGCGGCTGCCGTTCCGCGGCTGCCGTTCCGCGGCTGCCGTTCCGCGGCTGCCGTTCCGCGGCTGCCGTTCCGCGGCTGCCGTCTCTGCGGTCCTTGCGATCCTTGCCGTCTCTCCCGGCGACCGTCCTGGCGATCGCTCCATTGCTTTGGGCCCGGCTCCTCTTGGGCCTGCTGCGATCGCGCTGCCGGGGCGATCCGCGTAGCTACGGGGAGCCAATCAAAATCCCTTGCTCGACCGCGTGAAGGTGGTCGCCGCCAGCCTCTTGCCTTGAGGCCGGCGAGTGTCCCGGGAGCGTCTCTCACGTGGATCGAGCGATCCTCGAAGAATACGCCGGGCACCATGGTCAGTCAAGACCAAAACACAAGATGTAGTGGTGCGATTTGGTTGCAGACCGCTACATATTGGGACAGTGGACGTTCCGGTGGATTTCCTGGGCGGTCGTGGTGGATAGATTGCGGGCGTCGGTGGATTGGCCGTGGACGGGTGGGTGGATCGGCGGTGGACAGTCGGTGGACAGGTGGGCTGAAGTGGATCCTCGGGCGTGTTCTGGGTGCGTATAGACTACTCAATATCGAACGGACGTTCTAGAGTGGCAGCGCGCGTTGTCTCCGGCGCGGGTGAGGTCCGGGCGCGGCGCGCACTCGGTTGTCCCAGATACGAATGGGGGTGGTGGTAACGGCGAGGAGCGCCCGCTCTCGCCCGGTTGATGGTCCGGAACATCCTGGGCGAGCATGGGCCGGGACAATGGGGGAGGCGGCCCCAGCCTCAGAGATCGGGCGAGGCAGTTTGCACCACGGGGATTGGTAAACGGCGCAATGCCGGGGCCGCGCGTGGGAGGCCACCGCCGGCAGCCGCGTTTCGCGCCGCGCGTGGGAGGCCAACCGCGGGCGGCCGCGTTTCGCGCCCCGGGCGGCCGCGTTTCGCGCCGCAGGCGGCGCCCCGGGCGGCCGCGTTTCGCGCCGCGGGTGGGAGGCCACCGCGGACGGCAGGCGGCCGCGTTCGGGAGGCGACCGCGATCGGGCGCCGCCGATCCGGCCGGGGGTGCTCATTCGAGGCCATGTCTGACACAATGCGGATTCCTCGGGCGAAGCCGGCCGGAGAGCGGCCACGACCCCTGGGAGGAGGAGCACCGATGAGTCAGAGCGACGTGCGCGTCGATCGCGATCCAGCCGAGCGGACCAAGTTCGTCCTCGACGAGGAGCGCATCCCGAAGAGCTGGTACAACATCGTCGCCGACCTCCCGGTGCCGCCCCAGCCGGTCCTTCATCCGGGAACGGGACAGCCCATCGGCCCGGGCGATCTGGCGCCACTCTTCCCCATGGCCCTCATCCGCCAGGAAGTGAGCACAGAGCGCGAGATCGAGATCCCCGAGCCGGTCCGCGAGGCTTATCGCCTGTACCGCCCGAGCCCGCTGATCCGCGCCCGGCGGTTGGAGAAAGTGCTCGACACACCGGCCCACATCTACTTCAAATACGAGGGCGTGAGCCCCGCCGGCAGCCACAAGCCGAACACCGCGATCGCGCAGGCCTTCTTCAACAAGGAGGAAGGCACCAAGCGGATCGCGACCGAGACCGGCGCCGGGCAGTGGGGGAGCGCGCTGGCGTTCGCGGCCGCTCTATTCGATCTCGAGACCAAGGTCTACATGGTCCGCGCGTCGTACGACCAGAAGCCGTATCGGCGGATCCTGATGGAGACCTACGGCGCGGAGGTTGTGCCGAGCCCCTCGACGACCACCAACTACGGCCGCAAAGTGCTCGAGGAGCACCCTGATTCGCCGGGCTCGCTAGGCATTGCGATCAGCGAAGCGGTCGAGGACGCGGCCAGCCGAGACGACACCAAGTACAGCCTCGGGTCGGTGCTCAACCACGTGCTGCTGCACCAGACGGTCATCGGCCAGGAGGCCATCGAGCAGATGGGTATGGCCGGCGAGGATCCCGACGTGATCATCGCCTGCGCCGGTGGCGGCTCGAACTTCGCGGGGCTGGCCTTCCCATTCCTGGGCCTCAACTTCCGGGGCGGACGCCGACGCAAGGTGATCGCGGTCGAGCCGAAGGCGGCGCCGTCGATGACCCGCGGTGTGTACGCCTACGACTTCGGCGACACCGGCAAGCTCACGCCGCTGGTCAAGATGTTCACGCTCGGGTCCGACTTCATTCCTGAGCCCATCCACGCCGGCGGCCTGCGCTACCACGGCATGTCGCCCCTGGTGTCGCTGCTCAAGGACCACGGCGACATCGAGGCCCAGGCGGTCCACCAGGGCGAGGCCTTCGCCGCGGCCGTGGCGTTCGCCCGGGCCGAAGGCATCGTGCCGGCACCGGAGTCGGCGCACGCCATCCGGGTGGCTATCGATGAGGCCGTCAACGCGCGCGCGGCCGGCGAGTCGAAGGTAATCCTGTTCAACCTGTCCGGCCACGGGCATTTCGACCTGACGGCGTACGAGAAGTTCCTGCAGGGCGCCCTGCCGGACTACGAGTACACGCCCGACGAGGCGGCCCTGGCCGCGATCCCCAAGGTGCAGGCGTAACGATCGACTCGCACTCCGCCCGGCGGCGGCCCGTGTGACCTGCCCCAACTGCGCGGCCGAAACGCGGCCCGGCCAGCGCTTCTGTGCGAGGAGGTAGGCGAGCAGGCCCAGCCGAGCCGCGTCACGACGTCCAGGGCCTGACGCATCAGGTCGCCCTGTCGCGGGTGCCTCGACGTCGAGCATCGTCGCCAGGTTGTTGATCGCGCGCTTCTCGGCCCTGGGAAGCTCGTGCATCCGAGCGAGATCGACCGCGCCGTACAGCAGGGCCATACCTTCGCGAGGCCGGCTGGGCGTGCTCGCAATCCCCTCCGTGTTGCGGATGGGCGCCACGCTTCTTCTCGCTCAACTCGATCCGGTCCTTGGGGCTGCCGCGAAACCGGCCGGCGCCCGCACGAGCGAGACGATGGCCGCCGAAGCAGCGGTGTCATCGACACCAAGCTGAATGTTTCCGGGGCGTCCGCGCAACGGCCAAACACGGATTTGGGCCTATCCTGATGCGTACGGCCAGGAAGTCCGGCCGCCCGAAGCGAACGTATCCACGGACAAACATCGAGCATCTGTCCCTGGGGAACGCACCGCCCATGCGCCGTCGCCTCGTCGCCATTCGGTCAGCCGTTGGTCTCGGCCTCGCGGGTGCGCTCGTGGGCCTCGCGATGAGCGCGTTCGGCGGTCAGCTGCTGGCGCGAGTGCCGTTCCTGTCTGCGCCGGAGATAAGTGAGGCGCGCCAGTACATGGTCAGCCTTCTGACCAGCGACGAGGATCGACTCGCCTCGCTTCGTCCCAAGGTGGACGTGGTTTCGCGCGCCGTGGCCCTTGCTGCAGGCCCCGCCGACACGTCGCAGTACAAGGTGGTCGCCCTCCGGTTCGTCGGTGGGACGGCTGCGGCCGGAGCGGTCATCCAGTTCTACGTGGTGGAGTACCAGCTTTCGACCGGCGTGGATGTGATCGTCCCCTACACACTGACCCTGATGGGCGGGAAGGTGGTCGCCGTTGAGTAAGCACCAACCCATCCCGGAACCGACGCCCGTCCGTTCGGTGGTGACCGTGGCCATCTTCCTGGCCGGCTTCATTGCCGCCGTTGTCGGCTACCTCCAGGTCCAGCCCACCCCTCGCGCGGGGCTCCCGTCGGCGGCGCCCGGCTTCCTCGCGACCGTCGAGCCCGCCGCGGCACAGGCGGTCGTCCAGGACATGATCAAGGGCGACGCCAAGGACCTGGCGACACGCGTCAAATCGGCCGATCTTACGGATCTCCAGACGGCGGTCAACCCGCTCGTCGACATCACCTCGATCGACTTCGTGAGTGCCAGCCGCCTGGGCAACGAGGAGCTGGCGGCCTACCTTGCCCTTGGTAAGACGGCCCAAGGCCAGAAGCTCGTGCGGGGGTTCTTCCTGAGAGTTCAGGACGGAGCGGTCGTTGGCGTCAACTGAGAAGCTGACGCTGACCGAGAAGTTGGCGTGACTGGGAAGAAGGAGGCGAGGCCATGAGAGCCGGCGTGGTGCGAACGGGGACGAGCGTTCGGTCCGGGCTTGCCACGACTTCCTACGTCCTCGAGAAGAACCGGCGCCGGTTGCTGGTCCTGGGCGTGCTCATCGTTGCCGTTCTGGGCCTTGTCGGCGCGCGGGACACAGTCGAGGGGATCGCCGGTTTCATCGCATACGCCCCGCTGCTCGGCGTCCAGCTGATGTTCGCGGTCATGTTCATGATCGTGCAGTTCGGTGCCCTCTTCTGGTTCCTCTCCCGGCCCCGCAAGTACGTCGTGACGCCGGACGATCCGCAGATCGGGCTCACGTTCGACAACTACCGTGGCCAGCCGGATCTTCTCGACCATGCCCGGAGCACGGTCAGGATCCTGCAGGGCGTCAAGGAGTTCGAGCTGCGCGGCGGCGAGATGCCGAAGGGCATGCTGCTGTCGGGCTCGCCAGGGACGGGTAAGACCTTCCTGGCCAGCTGCATCGCGGCGGAGGCGGGCATCCCGTTCATCTACGTCGACGCGAGCTCGCTGACGTCGATGTTCCTGGGGATTGACGCGCTCATCATGAATTCGCTGTTCCGGCAGGCCCGCGGCTACGGCCGCAAGTACGCCTCGGCCGGGATGCGCGGCGCCTGCATCCTGTTCATGGACGAGCTCGATTCGATCGGGTACAGCCGGGGCGGTGTCCAGGGCGGCCAGCAGCAGGTCGGCATGATGGCCGGCGGGATGTTCGGCGGCGGCCGTTTGGGCCTGAACGCGATGCTCAACCAGATGGACTCGCTGGGGGCGCTGGTGGAGGACCGCTACTCCCGGCGGATCCTGCGCTGGCTGGGGCTGGTCCGGGGCCCCGTGCCACCCAAGCCGGTGGTTTTCGTGATCGGCGCAACGAACCGGCCAGAGGTCCTCGATCCGGCGCTGACCCGCCCGGGCCGGCTGGACCGAACCATTGTCGTGCATGAGCCCGATGCCGATGGACGGCGCGACATCGTCGAGCACTACCTGAGCCTGAAGGCTCACGACCCCGAGATTCCGCTCGACCTGATGGTGGCGGACTCGATCGGGTGGACCCCGATCATGATCAAGACGATCATCAACGAAGCCCTGATCGCGGCACACGACGACGGCCGATCCGCCCTGACCTACAAGGACTGGCTGAACGCCGCGGACGCGCGGACACTCGGCATCAAGCAGCCGATCCGCTCCTGGAACGTCGCCGATCGGCGCGACACGGCCTATCACGAGGCCGGCCATGCGGTCGCCGCCCGCTACCTCCAGCCAGAGAACCGGATCGCCAAGGCGACGATCATCCGCCGCGGCCACGCCCTTGGCTACGTCCAGCCAATGCCGAAGGAGGAGCGGACATCGCACAACGCGAAGCAGATCGAGACGGAGATCATGGTCGGCCTGGCCGGGCGTGGTGCCGAAGAGGTGTTCTTCGGGGCGCAGCGGACGGGCGCCGCCAGCGATCTCCAGTCGGCTACGTTGCGGGCCCTTCTGTACGTCGCGCAGTTCGCGATGGGTCCGACCAAGCTGGTCGCTCCGGTCGCGCCCCCCACCAGCCCGCCGATGCCCTATCAGCGCGCGGCGAATGACCTCCTCGACCAGCTGCACGTGGAAACGACGCGGCTGCTCAAGGAGAAGCAGGCGGCCGTACGCGCCGTGGCCGAGGCGCTCATTCAGCGCGACGAGCTGATCGCCGACGAGCTGGAGGAGGTCTTCCAGGCCGCCGAGGCAGAGCACCCCGAGCTGAGGAAGCCCTTCGAGCGACGGATCGTGATGTTCAAACCCTTCCTCGGCGAGCACGAAGCCGAGAGCTCCGAGTGGACCCCGCCGGCGCAGGAGCCGGCTGTCGTCGCGGCCGCGATGGGCGGCCCGGGGCTCGAACCACGCGCCGGTCTCGCTGCCGATCACGCGAACGCCGGGGGCTCCGCGGGTCCCGGTCGGCGAAGCTCAGGCAGGCGCCGCAGGAACGGAGACGAGGCCGGTCCGGAGCGTAGCTCGCCGCAATAGGCCGGCCATGGGCGGGAGCAGGAGTTCCGCGCCTGTCCCTGGCTCGGGCCTGCGTCAGAAGCCGCTGTCATTCGCGTTAGAGGCCGGCTTGCGGGCCGGGTGGCCCCTCGACGGCCAGGACTCGCCCGCTAGAAGCGTGGCGGGGCAAAAGGAAGCGTCATGGGGTCACCGCTAGAGCCGGGAATTAGGGTGGGAGTGGCCCAGGGCAACAGAGATTTGCAGATGACGCAGTCGTCAGCCGCCGGGCGCTGAGGGACCGCGTGGGCCCCTCGGCTACAAACCGCTGTAGGCGTGCAGGCCGTTGAACCAGAGCGAACCGGAGTAGGTCACCAGGACCATCCCGAAACCGACGACCAGCAGCAGGGCAGCGGGACGACCGGCCCACGATTTCTGGTTGCGGGCATGCAGGTAGACGGCGTAGGTCAGCCACGTCACGAGCGCGGCCGTCTCCTTCGGGTCCCAGCCCCAGTAGCGTGACCAGGCGATCGAAGCCCACCACGAGCCGAGGATGATCATCGTGGCGAAGATCGGGAAGCCGATGACCACCGCGCGGTAGGCGACCTCGTCGAGCACCTTGTGTGATGGCAGCCACGCGAACCGGTCGTTCTTGCCCTGGATGAGATAGCCCACACCAGCCGCAAAGCTCGTGGCGAAGATGCCGTAGGCGATCGTGGCCATGCCGACGTGGATCGTCAGGAGCGGCCGGTTCTCCAGGGCCGGCACGAGCGGCTTGATGTCGGATGGGAGTGAGGCCGCATATAGAAGGAGCCCGAGCGCGACGCCGACCGGCAGGAAGCCGATCGAGCGGATTGGGTAGCGCCGCTCGAGCAGGCTGTACCCCGCGACCATCGTGAACGAGAACGCGACCGTGAACTCGAACATGTTGCCCCACGGCCCGCGTCCCACGAGATACGCGCGCAGGGCCATCGACCCTCCGATGAGGGCCAGCGCAACCAGTGTCAGGACGAAGGCGGCCGGTGCAATGCGACTGGCGGGTCGGTCCAATCCGGGACCCCCGCCCGCGTCCCCAACTCGCTCGACGAAGCTCCCGGTGACCACGCCCGCGAACGCCGGTTGCTGGCGCCGGGGAGCCAGGGCCGGCAGGACGCGCCGCCCGTTCGCGAGCAGCACCGTGTTCGCGACGTGAGCGGCGAACGCCAGTGCCATCGCGATGACGCCGAGGCTGAACAGGAAGCCGGACAGTCGCTCCATCAGTGTCTCCAGGCGGTCAGCGAGTGGAAATGGTCAGGCTACAGCGGCGCCGCCCGGTGGCGGCCCGGCGACTGGTCGGAGAGCTTTTCCGCCGGCGCGTTTTTCGATCCTGAGGACGAGGCCGCAGTTGCCGCAGGTGTCGATCTCGGCGGCACGGCCCAGGCCGCACTTTGGACAGCGAACGAGGAGCTCCCGGCCGCAGGTCTCACAGCGTGTCGCGCCTGGCGGGTAGACCAGGGCGTCGTGATAGCAGTATGGCTCGCCGGGGGGAAAGATCGGGTACCCATCCGAGCCGATCGGGGCCGGATACGGGCCCTCGGCGAGCTGAACCACGCCCCGCCGCGGCTTGGTCACGAAGTACCACAGCCAGAAGAGCATCAGGATCGTGAAGATCGGTCCGACCACGCCCAGCACGATCAGGATCGGCAGCAGGCCAACGACCGACGTCCAGTCGGGGATGATGACCTTGCTGAGAAGGTCGAGCAGCTGCGTCCATCCGGCGTTGAGGCTGTCGACGATGCCCACGGGCGCATTCTATCGTCGGCGCCAGGGGGGGTTCCCGCGACGAGGATTGCCCTTCTTCGTGGTAGCCCCCCGACCCGGCCGCCAGGGCTTGCGCCCGGACTCCGAGCCGTCCTCCCCCGACAGCGCATCCGTGGTGTCGGGGGAGACAGGTGCCCTGCTCCGGCCGGGGCCCGGGCTCGAAAGGCGAGCGCGGCCCAGCCTCCGGAGCAGCCACTCCGTGCCGACCGCGCGGGCCCCAAGCCGCCACACATTCCGCACGAGCTCACGGTCGTCGGTCACGACGAGGGCCGTTTCGCCGAGGGTGGCGCCGGCGGGCCGGTTCCTGATCGTCTCGAGGATGGCCTCATCCGCCGACCTGCGCCCGGCGTAGCGCACACTCAGGCCGGACGCGATACGCGCGCTGCCCAGGCCCCGTTCGGGCGGTCCATCGAACACGAGCTGGATCTCGATGGACGCCGGGACGACCCCGCGAAGGCGCCCGATCAGAGCGGCAGGCGGCGGCACCGGGCCGCCGTCCGAGTTCGGGCTCGCCCGGAGGGCATGCAGCAGGTTCGAGCCGTCGACCACGAGCAGCCCGATGCCGGCCAGGGGGTCGCTACCCGTCCTCATCGGCGGATGGTGGCAGACGGCGACCGGATCCACTCGGCTAGCATCCGCGAATGCTCCTGCTGGTGGACCTCGATGGGGTCGTGTACCGCGGCCCCGACCCGGTGCCCGGGGTGGCCGAGGTCCTGGCCAGGCGTGCCCGGCGGGGCGACGAGCTCGTCTTCGTGACGAACAACTCGATGCACTACCGGGCCGACTATGTGGCCCGCCTGCGATCGATGGGCTTGCCGGTGACACCCGATCGCGTCGTGAGCGCGCCGCGGGCGACGGCACTCTTCCTGGTCGGGCAGGCGTCCCCGCCGGCCCGCGTGCTGGCGGTCGGTGCTGAGGGCCTCTTCCGTGAGCTGCGGGACGTGGGCCTCGAGGTGGTCCGGAGTGAGGACGCGGCGCCCAGGGCGGTCCAGGAGCGCATCGATGGGTTCGAGGCGGCAGGCCGGCCGGACACGGTGGTGGTCGGCCTCGATCCGGGTCTGACCTACGGGCGGATCGCCGTCGCAGCGGATGCGATCCGGGCGGGGGCGCGTTTCGTTGCCACGAACCGCGATCCGGTCTATCCCACGGAGCGTGGCCTGGCGCCCGGTGCTGGATCGGTCGTTGCGGCCGTGGAGGTGGCCGCGGGCGTCGCGCCGATCGTTGTCGGCAAGCCCGAGCCACGCCTGCTCGAGGAGGCGGCTCGGGCCGGCGGCGGGCTCGCGAGCGAGGCCGTGATGATTGGCGACGGCCTGGTCACCGACCTTGCCGCGGCTCGCGCGGTTGGAGCCCGGAGCGTGCTGATGCTGACCGGGGTGACGGCTCGCGAGCAGGTCGAGGCGCTGCCGCCCGGGGAACGTCCCACCGCCGTCGCCGCGGACGCGGAAGAGCTCGAGGCTGCCCTCGATCGCCTCGCGGAACGTTGACTGAGAGATCAGTGAAGAGCGCCGGCACCGACGGCCGGCTCGGCGGCGGCCCAACGATCGAACTGCCTCCGGAGGGGTTCGAGGACGGCCGCCTCCGCAAAGGCGACATCGAGGGCTCCGCGATCGATCAGCCAGAGCTCGGGCAGCGTCAGTCCACACTGGGCGATCGCGCGCTCGTACTCGTCGGTCAGCGAGATGTCGGAGACGGTCAGGTCGTCGGTCGATAGCGTGACCCGGACCCCTAGACGATGAAGAGTCGCCAGCGGATGGGTCTCGAGCGAGGGAACGATGCCCGCCTGCACGTTGCTTGTCGGGGCGAGGTCAAGAGCCACGCCGCGGGCCATCAGCTCAGCGCATAGCTTGGCATCCTGGGCGGCAACGGCGCCGTGGGCGATCCGCTCAGGGCTCGACTCGAGCGCTCGTCTCACCTGCGTGGGTCCGTCCCACTCGCCGGCGTGCACGGTGATCCGCAGGCCCGCCGCGCGAGCTGCCTCGAAAGCCTCCCGATGCTCGAGCGGATCCGGGTAGGCGTGCTCCGGTCCGGCCAGGTCGAATCCGGTCAGCCCCCGATCGAGGAACCGTGCGGCCGCCTCCGCCAGGGCGACATTGTCCGCCGGCGGGTGGGAGCGAAGCGCCGTACAGATCAAGCGGACAACAGTGCCGGTGCGTTTCGCGGCCGCGTCCGCGCCGCCACACACGGCGCCGATCCCCTCGTTGAGCGCCAGGCCGCGCGCGGTGTGCAACAGCGGGCCCCAGCGGATCTCCACGTAGCGGACGCCGTCGGCCGCTTTGGCCTCGACCAGCTCTTCGGTGACGCGAGCGAGCGCCTCGGCATCCTGGAGGAGCGCGATCGGCAGGTCGAATGCGCGCAGGAGCTCCGCCTGCGATGCACCGACTGGCGGCGCCACCAGGAGACGCCGCATCGTCGCCTGGTCGCGCGGGGCGTCGACGCCCCGCGATCGAGCGAGCTCCAGGGCCGTGTCGATCTGAACCGAGCCGTCCAGGTGCAGGTGGAGCTCGGCTTTGGGCATGCGAGCAAGGAACGCGCGGTCGGGGATCGCCCCCGCGCCGGTGGCGGCCGCAGGCCCGGGGCGGGAGGGTTGTGCCACGCCCCGATGCTACGATGGCGACCCGCCCGCCGCCGATGCGCCAATCCCTCGAGGGTCGCCCCTGACGCGCCTGGACCGCCCCGTACACGCCCACCCAGAGCCCGAGGTCGAGGCTGCCCGGGGCCCGCGCCTCGTGGAGGCGGGACGGAGCGTCGTGCTTCGGATCGCCTGGATCGTCTGCGCCGTCCTGCTCAGCTTGGGCTCGGCCGGGATCATCGCCGGGATCGATCACCAGCCAGGGTCGGACGCGCGTGCCGAGCTCACGTGGGCCGCCGACGAGGCGATCGAACCCGGATTGATCGCGGCGGCAGGCGACCTCGATCGGCTGTCGACCGAGGTGGACAAGCTGGCGACGCTCGGGACCGAGGCGCTGACATCTCTCGTCGGCCGCGACCTGGTGGCCCTTGACACTTCGATTCAGAACGGTCAGGACCTCATCACCAGGATCGAGGCCGACACGGACGCTTTGCGGACGCGCCTTGCCGAGCTGCCCGCGGCCGATGCGGGCGCTGAGGGCAGGCTCTCGGGCGAGGCGCGCCGGCGCTATGCCGGTCTGGTCGGAGCGCTCGACGCGACCGCCGGCCTGCGCGATTCGTGGACCAAGCTGACGACGGGCAGCGTGGCGGCCATCAAGCTGACGAAGCTGCTGGCGCTCCACGACCAGCAGACCGCTGATGCCGCGAGGACGGGAACGAAGGGCGACTACGCGGGCGCGCTCGCGAAGCTCGCCCTGTCCGACGCGACCATCGCCCAGACGAAGAAGCTGCGAGACGACCTCTCGGCGACCGTGGACGTGACGATCCTGACCATGTGGATCGACCGTAACGCCGCCTACGACAAGGCCCTTCGCAGCCTGTACGTGGCGGTCCGCAGCTCGCGTGGCAAGGCCACGCCCGCCGTCAAGCGGGCCATTGCCGCCCAGCAGGCGGCCCTCGCCCAACTCCCGCCGGACACGCGCGGCCTCGTCCTGATCATGGCCGACGTGGCCCAGGGCGGGCTCAATCAGGCGGTCATCACGATTGAGGTGGCCCGGAAGCGACTCTCCGACGCGAGCGCGGCCCTCAGCGCCAGCCCGTCACCGCAGCCGTCCGCCGCTGCGAACCCCTGAGGGCACCGAAATCCTCGAACCTTCGAACTGCGTCGAGCAGCAGAGCGGCGTCGAATCTCCGAACGGCCTCGGGCCGTACACTTTTCGAAGCGCGGCTTCGAGCGCGCTCCCTGATCCTCGAACCAATCCGCGATCACCCGGAGGCTTCTGCCCTGATGCAGCTACGCGTCGTCACCGATCAGCCCTGGGATGTCCCGGCTGATGTCCTCGCCGTGCCGGTGCTCGGGGTCGAACCCGAATTTCGCGGCCCCCTCGACGAGCTCGATCGGCGGAGCGGTGGGGAATTGCGCGCGCTGGCGGCGTTCGGGGAGTTTGGCGGAAAGCGGTTCGATTCTTCACTTGCGGGCGCCGGCGAGCTTCCGGCGCGCCGGCTGCTGGCGATCCTGGTTGGCGAGGCGGATGCGCTGGACCGCGAGACCGTGCGGCATCTGGGTGCCGCGATCGAACGGCGCCTCGGCGGCCGCCAGGTGCGCAGCCTGGCGATCTGGCTGGGGGACCTGCCAGCCCATCTCGACGGCGGCGCCGCGGGCGTTGTCGAGCTCCTCGCGCGTGGTGTGGTGGAGGGCAGCTACGAGCCTCAGTCGATCTATCGCGATACCGTCGAGAAGCCGCCACCGGCCCTCGACGAGCTGATCCTGGTCGCTCCGGGGGGCGACGCCACCTCGCTCCGAGCGGCCGCGGAGCGCGGCGTGATCATCGCCGAGGGCGAGAACGAAGCCAGGACGCTTGCAAATCGGGCCTCAAACGATGTCAGCCCCAAGGTGCTCGCCGAGGAGGCGCGCGCCATGGCCGAGAAGCACGGGTTGTGGAGCGACATCATCTCGCCCGAGCGGGCGACCGAGATGGGCATGGGCATGTTCATGGCGGTCGGTCGCGGCAGCGACAATCCGCCCCGCATGATCGTGCTGCGGTCCGGCGACGCGGGCCGTAAGGACGCCCTCGGCCGTCATCTGGCGATCGTCGGCAAGGGCGTCTGCTTCGACTCCGGCGGGATCAGCATCAAGCCATCCGAACGGATGGAAGAGATGAAGATGGACAAGACCGGAGCGGCCACGGTGATCTGCGCCATTGCCACGGTCGCCCGGCTGTCGCCCGGCACGCCCCTGCTCGCCCTGGCGCCCGCGGTCGAGAACATGCCCGGTCCCCATTCGACACGACCGGGCGACGTCGTCCGGGCGCTCAACGGCAAAGTCGTCGAGATCAACAACACCGATGCCGAGGGTCGCCTGATCCTGGGCGATGCGATGACCTACGCCGAACGACTGGGCGCCACCCACATCGTGGACGTGGCCACACTGACCGGCGCTGTGAGCCGGGCATTCGGCCACCTCGTTACCGGGGGCTTCGGGACGCCGCAGTCCTGGTTCGACGAGGTCGATCGCGCGGCCGCGCTGGCCGGCGAACGGCTCTGGCAGATCCCACTCGTGGACGAATACATGACCGAGATGGAGAGCTGGTACGCCGATTTCGTGAACTCCTCGCCGACCGGCGAGGGCGGGTTGGTCAAGAGCGGCCTCTTCCTGCGTGAGTTCCGGACGGTGCCGTGGGTCCACCTCGACATCGGCGGGACGGGCTATTTCCGCAAGGCAACGCCGTTTGCGCCGAAAGGGGCGACGGGAGTGACCTTTGCCACGCTCGTGGAGCTGGCCCTTGCCGGCGCCGCCCAAAACGGCTCGAAGGACGGTTCGGAGGGCTCTCGATCCGGGACGTCAAGCCGGGCGAGGCGGCCGGCGGCTGTTGGCGCGCGCGGCGCTTCCCGGCCACGCCCGAAGGCCTGACGGCCTGCCCCTCCGACCGACACCCTGATCCTGCGGGAGCCGTTCGATCAGCCCACTCGCCTTCGTCCTGGCCCTGGTCGGCCTTGCCTACGGATTCGCGGCTGATCGCGTTGCAGCGCGCTGGCCGGCGCACGAGACCGAGGGGATTCGCCCGATCGACTGGCGCACGGCCGTCGTTGCCGCCATCGGCGGCTTGGCCCTTGGCGCGCTGCCGGGCCGGTTCGGCGATCCGCCTCACCTGGTGCTCTTCGTCGTCTACTTCCTGGCGCTGCTCCTGCTGCTCGCCACGGATCTCGATCAGAGGCTGCTGCCGGACCTCGTGACGCTGCCGCTGATCCCGGCGGCCCTCGCCGTTCGCCAGCTGGGCCTCCTGCCCGACGGATTCGGTCCGTTGTGGGGAGCCGTCGCCATCGCAATCCTCCTACCGGCGGGGCTGTACCTCCTTTCGGTCCCGTTTGGCGCCGGGGCGATCGGCATCGGCGACCTCAAGCTGCTCGTCGGCGTTGGCCTGCTGAGCGGGCTCGTGCGGACGATCGTGGGCATCGCCGGCGGTGCACTGCTGGCCGGCGTGGTCGTGCTGGCCCTGCTCCTGACCCGGCGGGTCGGCCTGCGCACGTACATCCCATTCGGCCCCTTCCTGATCATCGGCGCCTTCTGGGCCGTGCTGAATGCGGGTGTCGGTTGAGCTTCCGACGATTGGTCGCCGCGGCTGGTCGAACGCCGATCGACGCCGGACCTTCGTCCGGGTCAGGGGGAACTTGTTATGGATTTGGCAGATGACGAGGGCTGCGGTTATGATGCCGCGCGAGCCGGAGTCGTCCTGAGGCCCGTGTTCAAGCGTTAGGACGGCGGTAAACCCGGCGGGCGTAGCCGTCACCGCGCCGTCACAGACGCGCCCCACGGAGTTTGCCTGCAGGATGACCGACGTCGAACGTCTCGACCACGCCCGGCCGCGCCACGCTGGAAGCAAGCCCAGAACCCGCTCCCGCGCACTCTTCCTCCTCATCACCGCCCTTCTGCTCGTTCCCCTTCTCGGAGCGGCGCAGGGAGTTCCCTTCGCCAGCGGCGACGACCTGTCGGACGCGCTTGCCAAGCAGCGCGCACTGCAGCAAAAGATCGCCTCCCAGAAGGCGGCGGTCGCCCAACTCAACTCGATGCAGTCCGACCTCCAGGGACTCATTACCTCGACCAACCAGATCCTGGGCGGCGTCAACGCCGACCTCGTCGTCGTCCAGGCGAAGATCGGCAAGATGGCGGCGGAGATCGCCAAGGTTCGCGCCGCCTACAACTCACTGGTCCAGCAGCTCGCCCAGCTCGACCAGCAGCTGATCGACACCGAAGCCCAGGAAGCCGCCAAGCAGGCCCAGCTCGAGGAGCGCAAGGTCATCCTCGGCCAGCGGCTGCAAGCCGCCTACTCCACCGGCGAGCAGTCTCTGCTAGAGACGGTCCTTTCGGCCGAATCGTTCTCCGACGCCCTTGCCGACGTCGGCTATTACCTGGACATCGGAGATCAGGACAAGGCCCTGGCCGGCCAGATCGAGGCGGACCAGCAGACGCTCGCAGCGATTCACCAGTCCGTCCTGGCAACGCGCCAGCAGACGGACGTGCTTCGCCTGGAGACAGGCAAGCAGAAGAAAGCACTCGACGCCCGGATCGCCGACCTGCGCGCCGCACAGGCGAAGCTCAGCCAGCTCCAGGCACAGATCAGGCAGCAGCTTGCCGCGCAGCGGGCGGCGTACGCCAAGCTCGTTGCCAACAAGGCCAGGCTCGCCTCGGCTCTGGCCAGTGCGGTCAAGGCGCAGGCCAGCCTCAAGCGCAAGATCGACGAGCTCGTCGCCGCGCAGTTCCAGTACGGCAACGTTCCCTCGGTTTACAACGGCACGCTGATCTGGCCGCTGAACGGCACGATCACCCAACCGTTCGGCTGCACCGGTTTTGCCTGGGAGCCGCCACTGGGTAACTGCGCCCACTTCCACAACGGCATCGACATCGCGGCGGCGTACGGCTCCCCGATCGTAGCGGCCGGCCCGGGCCAGGTCGTCTACGCGGGCCCTCTCTACGATCCTGTTTCGGCCGGTGCCTGGGTCGTCATCATCGCCCACTCGGCCAGCCTGCAGACGTGGTACGCCCACGTGCAGACCCGCCTCCCGGTCCACACCGGCGACACCGTGTCGCAGGGCCAGCTCATCGCCTACGTCGGCATGACCGGCAATTCAACGGGTCCGCACCTGCACTGGATGGTCGAGCTGAACGGCACGTTCGTGAACCCGCGCCTGTTCGTCTAGCGACGGCTTCTGCGGCCGTCCAGCGACCGCTGCGGCGCAAACGGAATGTTATCGGCGGGATCAGAGGGAGCTCCCCTCCGAGCGTGCTAGCATCGACCCGAGCGAGGGTCTGATCGGCCTGCCGGTGCTCCGGAAAGGGACGCTCCCGTGAAGCGAACGATGGCAGTGATCCTCGCCGGCGGCGAGGGCGAGCGCCTCTCGATCCTGTCGTCGGTCCGCGCCAAGCCGGCCGTGCCATTCGGCGGGAAGTATCGGATCATCGACTTCACGCTTTCCAACTGTGTCAACTCGGAGATCGACAACGTCGTCGTCCTGACCCAGTACAACCCCCGCTCGCTCAACGATCACATCGGGCTCGGGCGGCCGTGGGACCTGGATCGGAACACGGGCGGCGTGAAGATGCTCCAGCCGTACATCGCCCGGGGCCGAGTGGCGGAGTGGTATCGCGGAACCGCGGACGCCGTCCTCCAGAACCTCAACGTAATGGAGCACGACCCCTCCGACACCATCGTGCTTCTCGCGGGCGACCACATCTACAAGATGGACTACCAGCCGTTCGTGGCCGCGCATCGCAGCAAGCGCGCCGACGTGACGATCGCCGTCCGCCGGGTGCCGCTCTCGGATGCGACGCGCATGGGGATTCTCGCCATGGACGAAACGAGCCGCGTCGTCGAGTGGCAGGAGAAGCCCAAGCAGCCCAAGAGCGACCTGGCGTCGATGGGCGTCTACGTCTTCTCCAAGCGTGCCCTCCGGCGCTGGCTGTCCGAAGACCGCATCGACTTCGGCGGGAACGTCATCCCGGCCATGATCGACGGAGGTGCCCGGGTCTTCGGATATCGTTTCGACGGCTACTGGCAGGACGTGGGCACGATCCAGTCGTACTGGGAAGCCAACATGGCGCTGCTCGAGGATTCCCCGGAGCTCGACATGTACGACAAGGAGTGGCTGATCCACACGCGATCCGAGGAACGCGCGCCGGCCCGGGTCGGGGCGACCTCGCAGGTCCACCGCAGCCTCATCAGCCATGGCTGCGTGGTCAACGGCACGGTTGTCAATTCGGTCCTTTCGCCGGGCGTTCGGATCGACGTCGGCGCGGTAGTGCGCGACTCCATCGTCATGTTCGATTCGGTGATCCGGTCCGGCGCCGTGGTCGACCGCGCGATCCTCGACAAGGAGGTCACGATCGGCCCAGGCGCGATCATCGGGGAGGGGACCGACATGACGATCCCCAACCGCCAGGAGCCCGGCCGGCTGTTCACGGGCATCACGGTGATCGGGAAGAGGGCGATCGTCCCGAGAGGCGTCCGCATCGGCCGCAACGTGAAGATCGGCGGCGACGTCCGGGCGGCCGACTTCGTGACCCGCGTGGTGAAGAGCGGCTCGACCGTTGAGCGACGTGAAGGGCGCCGCGCGCCCGCGGTGTCGGCGATGAGCGGCGACCGGGAGGCGGAGAACAGCCGCCAGAGCGCCGGCGCGGCGGACGGGATGGCCCGCGCCTCGGGCTGAACCGGGGCTGGGACCGCCATCCGGGATAGACTGCCCGCCATGTCTGCCGACGGTCGTGCGCCGGCGCCGATCGGACCGGCCGCGGCGCCCATCGGACCGGCCGCGGCGCCCATCGGACCCGCCGACGTGGAGCGCTGGCTGGGCGAGCTCGAGCTGCGCCCTGTCGAACGTTCGACTCGCGACGGCATTTCATCCTGGGATCTGGTCCTCGACGGCCGGCGCCGCTTCGGCATCCGGCTGACGTTGATCCTCGACCCGTCGCTGGGTCTGGTCGTCTGGGTCCACTACGCACCGCCCATCGGCGATTCGTTCCGCAAGTCCTATCGCAAACTGCTGCGCTGGAACGATGAGTACCCGTTCGCGAAGTTCGGCCTGTCGGAGGACGACCGGCCGGTCCTGACTTCCGAGCTGCCGGTGCGCTACGTCGATCGTGACGAGCTCGGCCTGGCCATTGCTCGGATGCTCGCGATCTGCGATCAGCTGCTCGACGAATCGACGGCCTGGCTGTGGCCCGGCGGGACGGTGCCCGATGTCGACGGCCGGGTGGGGGCCAACGCGGGCCTCCTGGCGGCTTACGCAGACCGCCTTGGCGAGCTCGCCATCCCCGAGCTGGTGGCCTCCGGCGGGAAGCCTCGCGAGGCGTGATCCGCGAGCCGTCGGCAGTCGGTCGTCTACTCGCCCTGTCGGTTCTCGGTGCGGTGGCTCTCGGCGTCGCGGCGGTAACGGCCCCTGAGGTCCGAGCCGCCTCGACGGACCTGACGCTGGTGAGCGAGGCCCGCTATGACGTCCAGCCCGATCGCCATCGCGTGCACGTCACGGTCGACATCACCGTGGCCAACCATCTGCCGGAGACTGTCATCCGGCGCTATGCCTTCGACCGCGCCTTCCTGGCCGTCTTGCCAGCCGCGAGCGGATTTGCCATCAGCTCGACCGGGGCGCACCCGAGCGTCCGCGTCTCCGGCCGGAATGCCGCCTACACCCTGCTGGCGATCGATTTCGGCCGGGCGGTGTATTCCGGTCGCTCAGCCGCGCTGAGGCTGCAATTCGACCTGGTCGATGCCGGCGGCGCGCCGACGCGATCGGTGCGCGTCACCGAAACGCTGGCGACATTCCCGGTGTGGGCTTACGCCAGTGACGGCGCCTCCGGCTCGAGTGCCAAGGTGACGTTCCCGAGCGGCTACTCGGTCCAGGAGGCGAACGGAACGATGGGCCGGGCGCAGCCCGGGCCTGGTGGCACCCTGCTGTTCAGCAGCGGCCGGCTGGCGGCGCCCCTCCGCTTCTCGGCCTATTTCGTGGCTGATCGACCCGGCGCGTTCGTGGAGAAACCGCTCGCCTTGACCGTTGGGGGCATGCCGCTCCCGGTCGTTGTTCGGGCGTGGGCCGATGACCCCGCGTGGGGGAGCCGGACCGCGGCGCTCGTCAGCCGCGCCCTGCCCGTCCTGGGAACGGCCATCGGGATGCCGTACCGCGGGACGGGATCGCTGGTCATCGAGGAAGCGATCGCGCGAGAGAAGGGCGCATCCGTTGCCGCGTTCGATCCCGCGAGCGGTGTCATTCGCGTCGCCTATTACGCCGACCCATACACGATCCTGCGAGAGCTCGCCCTGGCCTGGTTCAACGGCAGCTTGCTTGCCGATCGGTGGGCCGACGAGGCGTTCGCCTCGTATTACGCCGAGGCGGCCGCAAAGGGGCTCGGCATCAAGGCTCCGGCCGTCCCTCAACCGGCTGCCACGGACCCCGGCCATATCGCGCTCAATGCCTGGCGGCCGAGCGGACGAAGTGACGACCCGGCCTGGCACTTTGCCGAGAGCGCCACCAGCGTGCTGGCTCGTGCCATCGCGAGCCGGGCGGGTCCCAGCGGGCTCCAGGCCGTGTGGCAGGCCGCCGCAGCACACGAGGCTGCCTACCAGCCCAGCGGCACGTCGAGCGGCGTCGAGACATCCGCCGACCCACCGGACTGGCGGGTGCTCCTTGACCTCCTCGAAAATCGAACGGGACGCCCGTACGACGACCTGTGGCGCACCTGGGTGGTGACGTCCGAGCAGGCGCCCGAGCTCGAGTCGCGATCTGCTGCGCGCAGCCTGTATCAGGCGACGGTCGATGCGGCCGGGGACTGGCAATTGCCCGCGCCGGCGAGGATCGCGCTGGGAGCCTGGCAGTTCGACAGGGGCACCGAATTGCTTGTCGATGCAGGCGAGGTGCTCAAGCTGCGGGCGCCGCTCCAGCTGGCGGCCGAGGCGGCCGGCCTGAAGCTGCCGACCACCGTCAGGACGCTGTTCGAGGGGACCGGGTCTGCGCAGACCGCGATCGCCGAGGCGGACGCGGAACGGCGTGCGATCGCCGAGCTTGCCGCCGCCAGGGCGGCCGTGCCGCCCGCGGTGGACCCGCCGACCTGGCTTGGGCTGATGGGTACCAGGCCGGACGCCATGCTCGCTTCGGCGACCGATGCCTTCGCCCGGGGCAACCTGCCCGCGGCGGTGCAATCCGCGCAGGACGCCAAGGCTATCTGGCAGGTCGCCCCCGATACCGGCCGGCGGAGGTTCGCGGCGCTGGTCCTCAGCGTCCTGATCATCCTGGCCCTTACGTTGCTCGTGACGCGGGCACGGCGCGGCGGCCGCCGCGCGCGTCGGGTCATGCGCCGCGAGGGCAGGTCGTAGCCGGCACGAGCGCGAACCGGAAGCCGCGAACGGCGGAGTGGAGAGGGAACGCATGACAGCCCTGGGGCGCGAAAGGCGCGTCCGCAGCGGAAGAGAGCGTCGCCGACTGGCAACCGCCTTCGGCTGTCTGGCGCTGGCCCTTGGGCTCCTGCTCACACCGCCCAGGGCGCCGGGAACCCTCGCGGCTTCGGCCGATGGCCTCGTCACACGCGCCGACGCGACCTATACCGTCCGGCCGGCCGACCACCTCGTCCAGGTGGCCGTCGACGTCGCCGCCACCAATACCCAGCCAGACCGCTCGACAAGTGGCGGCGTCATTCACTACTTCTTCACGCAGGCGAGCTTCGGGGTCCAGCCCGAGGCGACCCGCGTGCACGCGTCCTCCGGAAGTCGGGCACTGGCCGTAACGGTCCGAAGCCAGACCGGCTTCCGGCGGGTCGATGTCGCCTTCGGGCGGTCGCTGTTCTACTCGCAAACGCTCCGATTCCGCCTCGAGTACGACCTTCCCGGCCTGGTTGCCCGGTCGCGGGGCAACGTTCGCGTCCTGTCTGCATTCGTGTCGTTCTACGCGTGGTCGTTCGGCGACGTGGGCAGCGTGCGCATCGTTTTTCCGGCGGGCTTCGTGCCGAACGCGAGTGGCTCGCCGATGGTGGAGTCGACCGACGGCGCCGGCCGGGTGATCCTGCAGGCGGCCGGCATCACCGACGGTCTGGCGTGGTTCGAGAACGTCACGGCCGACCTCGAGTCGGCGTTGACCAAGACGCGGATCGTCCTGCCCGACGCGGAGCTCGTGGTGCATGCCTGGCCGGAGGACCTGGCCTGGCAGCGCGAAGTCGTGGATCTCCTGAGCCGGGGCATCCCCGAATTGCAGGTGCTCATCGGCCGGCCGTGGCCGGTGGTCGGGGCTCTCGACGTGCGGGAAATCCATACGCCGTTGCTCGAGGGCTACGCCGGCTTCTTCGAGTCGGATGTCCGGCTGATCGAGATCAGCGAGGATCTCGACCCGGTCACGATCGTGCACGAGGCTTCGCATGCCTGGTTCAACGCGGATCTGTTTACCGGCCGCTGGATCAACGAAGGGCTGGCCAATGAATACGCCAGTCTCGTGCTGGCGAAGCTCGGGGCCGGCTACGTGCCGCTCGAGGTCGCCCGACGCTCGAACCCCGTGGCGTTTCCGCTCCAGTCGTGGCCGCCCCCCGGGCGCATCATCGACAAACTGACCGATGCGCGGGAACGCTACGGCTATGCCGCCTCGTACACGGTCGTGAAGGCCCTCGTGGACGAGGTCGGCGTCGCCGGGATGCGATCGGTGTTCGCGGCCGCTGGAGCGGGCACGATCCCGTACCGCGGTGCGCCCGCGCCCGAGAAAGTGACGGGAACGGCCGATTGGCGCCGGCTGCTCGACCTGCTGGAGCAGGTTGCCGGCTCGCACCAGGCCTCGAGCCTGTTCCGGACCTGGGTGGTGCCGGTGGCGGATATGGCCACCTTCGACCGGCGTGACGCAGCGGTCAAGGATTACCGAGCGCTGGTTACGGAGGGCGGAGGCTGGCAGCCGCCGTTCATGATCCGCTCGCCCATGGCGACCTGGGCGTTCGACGCTGCGGAAGCGGGAATGACCGAAGCCCGCAAGGTGCTCGTCAGCCGCGACCAGATCGTTGTTGCGGCGGCGGCCCTCCAGCTGCAGGTGCCGAGCGACCTCAAGACGGCCTACGAGTCCGCTCTTAATACGATGTCGGCACCGCTGGCCCTGGCCGACGGCGAGCTTGCGGCCCTGTCGACACTGAGCGACACCACCGCCGCTCTCAACGCCGACAGGGACGTGCTTACCACGATCGGTCTCCTCGGCAGCCAGCCGAACGCTCAGCTGGACGCCGCGAGGTCCGCGTTCAACGCCGGCAACATTGATGAGGCGGTCACGGACGCTGCCAAGGCCCGGGCGATCGTCGACCGCGCCCGTGGGATCGGTCGAGAGCGCGTGGTGGTCGGCGCCGGGATCGGGTCCGGGGTGGTCGTGGTCTCGGGCGGAGCCCTGTTCCTCGTCCGCCGGCGCCGCCGACGTCGCGCTGTTGTGGAGCCAGTCGGCGTCGCCCAAACGGAGCCACTGGGCTGGCCCGAACCGGCGGGCCCACCGGTCTCTCCGGACGACCCGCTGCGTCCGGTGGCTGAGCGGCCGTACGCTACACTGCCGCCCGACCCGGCACCCGAGACGGATCGCGGCCCGGAGAAAAGGGATCGGGAGCTCGGCGCATCGGAGCAGGGAGAAGGGACAGGACCGTGACGTCTCTGCAGCCCGTGTCGTCGCGGCAGGCAGTGACCTCTCCGCAGCCCGGGTCGTCCAGCGGGGCGGTGACTTTCACGCAGGCCAGGCCGGCGAACGCGCCGGAGCCGTGATGGGCGTCCTTCGAACTCGCCCATCCCACGAGATCCTGTCCGGGGATTCGGCGGACGTCTACTTTGCGAGAGCCGCGACGATCCTGGAGCGCGAAGGGCTCGACCCGCTCGTCGCGATGGAGGTGTTCGCCCGGCGGGAGGCGATCCTGTGCGGCATCGAGGAGGCCAAGAACCTGCTCGCGCACGTGCTGGCCGAGGCAGACCTGGATGAGGTCAAGGTCGAGGCGCTGGACGACGGCGACCACGTCGCGCCCAAGGAGGTCGTGCTGCGAATCCGGGCACGCTACCGCGAGTTCGGGCTGTATGAAACCGCGATCCTGGGCATGCTCGCCCAGTCGACGGGCTGGGCAACCGCGGCGCGCGAATGCGTGGAGGCCGCCGCGCCGCAGCCCGTCATCAGCTTCGGGGCGCGGCACGTTCACCCGGACGTGACGGACGTGCTGGATTACGCGGCCATCGTGGGTGGTTGCGTCGGGGCGTCCACCCCGGCCGGTGCACGGTTGGCCGGACTGGCACCCACGGGGACGATGCCCCACTCGCTCGTCCTGATCTTCGGCGATACCGTGAAGGCGGCCGAAGCCTTCGATCGGGACCTCGACCCCGACGTGCCCCGTCTCGTGTTGATCGACACGTTCAAGGATGAGGCCGAGGAGGCCTTGCGCGTTGCGAACGCGCTGGGAGATCGACTGTACGGCGTGCGACTCGACACCCCGGCGGAACGCGGGAGGGTTACCGCCGACCTCGTCCACGAGGTGCGCGCTCGGCTTGATCAGGCGGGCTTCACACACGTCAAGATCGTCGTCTCCGGTGGCTTGTCTCCTGACCGCATTCGCTACTTCCAGGAGAGCGGTGCGCCGGTCGACAGCTTCGCGGTGGGCTCATACATCAGCGGCGCGGCACCGATCGACTTCACCGGCGACATCAAGGAAATCGACGGACGCCCGATCGCAAAGCGTGGCCGCATCCCAGGGCTTACGCCTAGCCCCCGCCTCCGCCTCGTCGACCTCGTCGGGTGGCGGGCCGGCTGACCGACGAGGCGGGCGATCGGGCTCGGGCGTGATGCCCGTCTGCAACGCGGTCGACGCCAGGTTCGACGACAGCCCGGCCGTTCCATGCCACGATGGGCGCATGCAGCAGCGGGCGAGCGAGCCAGAAGACAACCGCGACTCGGATTCCAACCCGGCTCCCGAGCACGAGTCGGCGTACTGGCTCCTCCAGCGCGGCCGCGAGCTGCTCCACGGGCGGCATCACGCCCAGGCGGCGATCGTACTCGAGCGCGCAGCACGCCTCGAGCCGGGCAAGGCTTCGATTCTCGAGGCGCTCGGCCGGGCGTACTACAACAGCGGTCAGCACGACCGGTCGCGCGAGGCCTTCGAGCAGCTGCTCGAGGTCGACCCGTCCGCCCACTACGCCCACTACGCGCTGGGGCAGAGCCTGAAGCAGCTGGGCCGGCGACGCGAGGCGCGCACTCACCTGCGCCTGGCGGTTGCGCTCAGCCCGAAGAGCCCGCTGTATCGCGGGGCCCTCGACCGCCTGGGGGGCGCGCTACCGGCCGACGGCTGAACCCGGAAGGGCTCGACCCCCCGACGGGCGTTTGCGTCGCCTCAGGCCCGATCGACCTCCATGAGGCGAGCCAACCAGAAGAGCCCGACGATTGACTTGGCGTCGACGATCGCGCCGCTCTCGGCGGCAGCGACAGCTTCGTGCCAGGGCAGGCGCTCGAGCTCGAGGCGCTCGTCCTCGTCGGGTCCGCGGCGATCCGCCGCGGCCGGTCGCAGGTCGCTGGCCAGATACAGGTGCATCAGCTCGGTCGCAAAACCGGGCGCCGTCCAGAAGCTGCCGAGAAGCTGCCAGCGTTCGGCCCGATAACCCGTCTCCTCCTCGAGCTCACGCGGTGCGGCGAACGTCGGCTCCTCGACGGCGCCCGTCGCGGGATTGACGTCCAGAGTCCCGGCCGGGATCTCGAGCATCGCCCGCCCGGCGGGGGAGCGCCACTGGCGGACGAGCAGCACGCGATCTGCCTCGTCGAGCGCCACGATCGCGACGGCGCCCGGATGGCCGCACACGTCGCGCTCGCGCACGGTGCCGTCCGCGCGCTCGATCGTGTCGATCCGGAAGGTGAGGTAGTGACCCTTGTGCAGGACACGCGACGAAACCACCCGCTCGCGCAGGCGGTCCGTCGATGCCTCCTCGGTCACGCTCGCGACCGACTCGTCGGGACTTCGAAACCGCTCCCGCAGTCCGGCGACCCGCCGGCGCGGAAGAAGATGATCAGCTCCGGGCGCTCAGGCCGCCGCGACGGCTGTGCGCTGGGCTCCCAGCTGCAAGCCACTCTCCGGGTCGAACAGCTGAACCTTGTCCAGCGGGATGACCATCGACAGCTTGTCCCCGGGGGTCACCCTGTTCTCGGCGTCGACGATCGCCACGATGTCCTGGCCCGCGGCGGTCAGGTGGAGCAATTCCTCGTTGCCCAGATATTCGACTACGTCCGCGGTTGCGGTCATCGAAGCGTCGTCGCTGGTGGCCTGCCCGATGTCGAGGTGCTCGGGGCGAATGCCGGCGATGTAGTGACGGCCTGCCGCATCCCCGACCATCTGCCGGAAGCGCGGCGGGACCGGGATCGTGACGTCGTTGGCGACAAGCGTTGGCCCGTCCGGGCCGCTGGTGACCGTCACGTCCAGGAAGTTCATCGCCGGGCTGCCGATGAAGCCTGCGACGAAGCGATTGACGGGCATGTCGTAGAGCTCCTGCGGTGTGCCCACCTGCTGGAGCAGACCCTCGCTCATGACCGCGATGCGCGTGCCCATCGTCATCGCCTCGACCTGGTCGTGAGTCACGTACACGATCGTCGTCTTGAGGCGCTGATGCAGTCGGGCGATCTCCGCGCGGGTCTGGACGCGCAGCTTGGCGTCCAGGTTCGAGAGGGGCTCGTCCATGAGGAACACGGCAGGCTCGCGGACGATTGCCCGCCCGAGCGCGACGCGCTGGCGCTGGCCGCCGGAGAGCTCCTTGGGTTTGCGCGCGAGAAGTCGTCCGAGATCGAGGATCCCGGCTGCCTCCTGGACGCGCTTCTCGATATCTGCCTTGGGGACCTTTCGGAGCTTGAGCCCGAAGGCCAGGTTGTCGCGAACGGTCATGTGCGGGTAGAGCGCGTAGCTCTGGAAGACCATGGCAATGTCACGGTCCTTGGGCGCCACGTCGTTCACGACGCGATCCCCGATCCGCAGCGTTCCGTCCGAAATCTCCTCGAGCCCCGCGATCATCCGGAGGCTCGTCGTCTTGCCGCAGCCTGACGGACCAACGAGGACCATGAACTCGCCGTCACGGATCTCGAGGTTCAGGTCGTTGACCGCCAGGACGTCGCCGTATTTCTTGGTGACGTGCTCGAAGGTGACCGTCGCCATCGATCGTGCTCCTCGTGCTGTTCCCGGTTGTGCATCCTAGCATCCGCAGAGCGCGGCGCGCGTGTTGCGCTCCTGTGGATCAGCCCTTGACCGCTCCTCCGGTGATGCCGCGGACGAAGTAGCGCTGGAGGCTCGCAAATACCAGCAGCGGCAGCGCCATCGACATGAAGGCCGCCGCGCCCAGCAGCTGCCAGTTCCCGCCGAGCGACGTCACCAGGTTCGCGATGCTGATGGTCAGAGGCGAGTTCGCGGCATTGGTCGACCCGATGTAGACCAGCGCGACCAGCAGATCGTTCCAGACGAACAGGAACTGGAAGATGACCAGCGCCGCGATCGCCGGCACGCTCATCGGCAGTGCAAGTCGGAGGAAGGCCACCACGGGACTTGCCCCGTCGATTGCGGCCGACTCGAAGACCTCCTTCGGCAGGCCGCCCATGAAGTTGCGTAGCAGGTAGATCGCGAAGGGCAGGCCATAGCCGGTGTGGGCCAGCCAGACCGCCAGGAACTCGCCGTTGAGGGTGTCGATGTTGACCGGTCCGAAGTGGATCGAGATGCCGGCGTAGAGCTTGAGGATCGGGATGAACGTGGTCTGCAGCGGCACGACGAGAAGGCCGACTACAGCCACGAACAGGAGGTTCCGTCCCGGAAAGCTCATCCAACTGAACGCGTACGCGGCAAAGGCAGCCACCAGGATCGGGATGATCACCGACGGGATGGTGATGAACAGGCTGTTGACGAACGCGTCGCCGATGCCCTGCTCGCCGAGCACCGACGCGTAGTTGTCAAGGCTCAGGTTCCAGGGCGGGAAGAGGGCGCTCCACCAGCCGCTCGCCGAAACGTCCTGCTCCGATCGGAAGGAGTTGACCAGCAGGCCGATCGTCGGGATGAGCCAGATGGCCATCAGGATGATCACGCCGGCGTGGACGCCGATGCGTCCAAAGCCGCGCGGAATCCGGCTCGTCGCGACGGGTGCAGCAATGGCGCCGGGTCGTGCCACAGCAGTCATCGGATCGCCTCCTGAGCCTGGAACCGGCGGACGTTGACGAGCATGATCGGAATGATCGCGAGCAGCAGCACCACGGCGATTGCGCTCGCAAAGCCGAAGTCGCCGAACGAGATCTGCTTGTACATCAGGTTGGCGACGACGTCGGTATTGAAGTTTCCGCCCGTCATCGTGTAGACGACGTCGAATGCCTTCAGGGCGGTGATGATCATCGTGGTGGACACCACCGCGATCGTCGGCAGGAGGAGCGGGAACACGATCCCCCGGAAGACCTGCCATTCGTTTGCGCCGTCAACCCGCGCGGCCTCCAGCAGCTCGGCGCTGATGCTCTTGAGGGACGCCGAGATGATGACCATGGCGAAGCCGGTCCACATCCAGGCCATGACACCGATCAATGCAAATGTGTTCAGGGCCAAGGTGTCGTTCTGCAGCCATGGGACGGGCGCGACCCCTAACAAACCGATGAAGGCGTTCATCGTGCCGGTCTGGGGTTGGCCGGGAGGCTGATAGTCGAACATGAACTTCCAGATCACGCCAGCAGCGACTGCGCTGATGGCCAGGGGCAGGAAGATGACCCCCTTCGCGAAGGACTCATAGCGAACGCGATCGACCAGGATCGCGATCAGCATGCCGACGCCAACGCAGAACAACGTCAGGAAGATGACCCACAGGATGTTGTTCCGCAGCGCGGTCAGCGTGACATCGCTGGAGGCGAACTGTTGGTAGTTCGCGAAACCCACGAACGACTCGTCGAGCTTGTCCCGGAAGCTTCGGATGATCGTTCCGATCGTCGGGTAGATCAGGAAGACGAACAGGAACGCGAGCGCCGGGAGGAGCCAGAGCCAGGGCCGAACTTTTGGCTTGAGCCGCTCCGGCAAGGTGCGAAGCAGGAGCTCGGTGCCGTAGATGTAGCCAATGAGCACGGCCGGCACGCCGACGAGCACGATGAGCGCCGTGCCGATGCGAGGATCCATCGCGTGCCTCCAAGGTGGGGACCGGCGAAGAACGCCGCAGTAAACGGTCCGGACGGTGGCGCACTGCGCGCCACCGACCGGCATCAAGGGGTTACGGAGACGGAGAGGCTGACGCCGACGGCGAGGCAGCGGCTGCCGACGGCGAGGCAGCAGCTGCCGACGCCTGTGGCTGGGACGAGGCTTGGAGCGCGTCGAGGCTGGCCAGGGTCGCATCCAGGGAGGACGGGGTCTTGACGTAGTCGACGATGCCCTTCAGGAACGCATTCTGAAGCTGGTTTGGCATCTGGTCTGACGCGTCGTAGACGAAGATCTTGGCGTTCTGCAGGAGCGCCGCCGAACGCTTGCTGATGTCGTCCGGATAGCTCGTTGCGTTCTTGTTAGCGGACAGCGCGCCGCCGGCCTTGACCCAGATGTCCTGAGCGGGGGCCGTCACCAGGTACTTGATCAGTGACTTCGCGGCATCGGTGTCATGGAACATACCGAACAGGTCACCGGCACCCTCGATCGCGCTGGCGTACTGCGGGTCGATGTCCGGGAAGGGGAAGAAGTTGTAGTCGGTGCCGGCCTTCTTGGCCTTGAACGCCCCGAGTCCGGTGATGAAGCTCGCCTGATGGAAGAGCTCGCAGCCCGGCGGCGTCTTGAACAGTGGATCACCGGCAACCTTGAAGTTCGTGGCGTTGACCGTGGTCGAACCGCCAAAGGAGTTCGTCACGATGTCGCCAAACGTGGTGAAGCCCTGCTTGATCTTCGGATCGCTGAACTTGACTGCGCCCTGCCACCACTTGTTGTACACATCGGGCCCTGATTGGCGCAGAACGATGTCTTCGATCCAGTCGGTGCCCGACCAGCCTGATGCCGCGCCGTCCTCGATGCCAAGGCACCAGATGGCCTGGGCGCTGCCCTTGTTGGCCGTCGCCTGACTCGTGAGCTCGTCCCAGGTCTTTGGCGGGCTCGCCGAATAATCGTGGGCAGATGGGCTGTACCAGATCAGGCCTTTGACCGCGCTCTTGATGAACACGCCGCCGATCTTCCCATCGGAAGTCGTGCCGAGGTCGACCAGGACCTTGGCCGTCTCATTCTTGTAGGTGGCCAGATCGATGACGTTGTCGAGCGGCTTGAGTGCGCCCTTCTGGGCATACTCGTTCATCTGGCCGGGGCCAGGCAAGCCGGCCAGGTCGGGCAGGACGCCCGACGCGACGCCGGTCGCCAGGATGTTGTTGATGTCTTTCGCGCCGGTGTAGCTGACCTTGGCGCCGGTCTGCGTCTCCCACGGCTTGACCATGGCCAGGAAGTTCTTCTGCTCGTCGCCGGTCCAGGTCGCGATGATCTTGACCGTGGCCCCCGAGAGGCCGCCTCCACCGCCGCTGGGCGATGCATTGCTGCTACATGCGGCGAAGAGCAGCGCGAACGCTGCCGGCAGCACGAGCCACGTGCGCCTTGAGCCATCTCTGTCGTGCATCGTTCTCCTCCATTGCGGCCCCGAAGCTCGGGACCGTCTTCCGTACCAACGAAACCTACGTGTCGGGTCGATCCTCCGTTCAGTGGCCGTTGAGCGAACCGACGGCCCGGGCCGTTCCGGGCGGAGGCGCCGCCGACGCTCGGACGATGAGTTTCGTCGGCAGCAGCGTCCGCGCTGCGACTGGCCGACCGATTACGCGGTCCAGGAGCGCCTCCCCGGCGACCTGGCCTAATTCGAAGGCAGGAATGCGAACCGTCGTTAGTGGCGGATCGAAGTATGCAGCCAGAGGGATATCGTCGAAAGCGATGATCGAGATGTCAGAGGGTACACGCCGACCGGTAGCACGGAGCGCCCCGATGGCGCCGAATGCGACCACGTCGCTGGCCACGAATACGGCGCTGCAGTCGGGGACGCGACCGAGCAGCAGTTGCATCGCTCGGTGGCCGCTGGCGGCGTCGAAGACGGCCTCGACGACGCGATCCGGGTCGTAGTCGAAGCCTGCCGCCTCGAGCGCCTCGCGATAGCCAGTCAGTCGTTCGGCCGCCGCCGTGTAGGCCAGCGGGGCGTTCGTAATGCAGCCGATCCGGCGATGGCCCTGGCGCACGAGAAGCTCGACAGCCGCCCGAGCGCCGGCGCGATTGTCGACGTCGACGCTGGGGACGTCGAGCTCTGGCAGCGAGCCCTGGAGGATGATCGGGAAGTCGTCGCGCACCAGGTCCGCCAGAGCCCCATCGTCGGCCCGCGGCCCGGACACGATCAGGCCATCAGTGCGTCTCGAACGGACGATCTCGGCGTACGTGCCATTGCCCGGCGGCAGGGCCTCAACCAGGACGCGGTAACCGGCGGCGCGAGCAGCGGCCGTGACACCGCGCAGTGTTTCGCCGAGCAATGCGTCGCCGGCGACCTGCTCGGAAGACTGCCGCAGGACGAGGCCGATCGTCAGGCTCGTTCCAGCAGCCAGCTGCCGCGCCGGACTGTGGGGGTGGTAGTCGAGGTGCTCCGCGGCGTCGAAGACGCGCTGGCGCGTGGCCGGGCTGATGTGGATGTCCTGGCGCTCGGTCAACACCACTGACACAGTCGTCCGAGAGACGCCCGCGAGCCTGGCGACATCCGCACTCGTCGCGCGACCGTGAGTCAATGGACGCCTGCCTCCAGAGGGATCTCCCCATCCGGGCGGGGTTGCCGTGACCCGCTGTCGGCCCTGGACCGGACGTTCGCGAGGGAGGACACTGACGCGCGTTACTGACGCGCGTTAGCGAAGCACATAGGAGATTTCGCGTCAAGACTCTTTCGAACCCGACCGCTTTCGGTTCCTGCACTCTCGCCTCTCCTCGACAGCGCTGGTTACGAGCACGACTTCCTCGCTAGCCGTCGCTCATTGCGTTCTATCGATCGGGCGGCGGCAGATTTGAGGGTTCCTCCGCCGCGCGGCTGGTTTGCACCCGGATTGTCTGGCGGCCTGGCTGTCAACACATTCGAAAGTTGCCGTCCATAGCCTGGCCATCGATGGGCTTCGACCTTCGTCGATAGCCGTCCAGGGTGGAGTTGGGGTGGCCTATGGGGGTCGAACCCATAACCTGCGGATCCACAATCCGCTGCTCTGCCTGTTGAGCTAAGGCCACCACCGGCTGACGCGGCACCTCGACCGGGCAGATGGCCCGGGCAGCCTGTCAGGCGTTGGGGAGTCTAGCCGAATCCCCCGGCGAGGCGCAGTCGCCGTGGGCGGCCACGGTCAGCCGAACCAAAGCAGCAGCTCCTCGTCGTTCACGCGCGGTGAGCGTGCTGCGTCATCCCGCAATTTCGAATTCGACCTCGGATTCAGCCTCCGACCGGGACGGAGGCGGGCCCGCCTGCGACTCGCCAGTGCCGCGGCGCGAGCGGTTCGCCGGCCGCCCCGAACCGATCCCGACTTCACGAGTCGCTCAGTTCGAGCCAGCGCAGCGCATAGGCGACGTGGACGGCGTCGACCGAGACCTGCCGGGCAACGCGCTCCGGGGCGGCGTCCACGGGCCCTCGGAAGCCCTCCCGGCCGAACGACGCAGCCAGTAGCGGCCGGCTGCGGATGGGCGTCAGGTGACCTCGGACGAGACCCAGCTCGCGCTCGAATGCCGGAGCGCCCCAGCGCTGCGGACGGGAGTCTCCGGCCAGGACCCGCAACACCGCCGTCGCGAGGAGGGACAGTTCCTCCTCGATGATGAGCGGCGGAACCGCGGGCCGAGGCCGGCGGACGGGCGAGACCGGGCCGCCGCTGTCGATGGTCGCTGTCTGGTCCACGACGCCAAGGGTCCGCCGCCTGGATGAACGGCCCGTGTCCGGGGCGTTAATGTCTCTCGAGGGCCACGTCCTGGTACCTGGGTAGGGGTGAGCCCGGACCATCTCGCGGGCTGTTCGGACGAGTCTTTGCCCGTAGGGTGGGGTTTGCGCCGGACAGCCGGTGCGCCGTTCTCGGGGACCGCGATCGATGACCCTCCTGCGGGCGCTCCCTCGCCCGTCGACCAGCCCTCACGACGCCGCGCCGCCGCCTGGTGGAGCGCGGCGCCGCGTATCCCCAGCGCGGCGCTGGCTGTCCCCCGCGCGGCGCTGGCCCCTCATCGTGTCAGTCGCGTTTGCACTCACGAGCGTCGGGCTGCTGGCCAATCCCGCGCACGTCTTCGCGTGGGACGCCAATTCCTTCAGCCCCGCCGACGAGCAGGAGCTGATCACGCTGACCAATCAGGCCCGCGCCAACGCCGGGCTGCGAGCCCTCAAGGTCGATTCCGCCCTGACCTCCATCGCCCGTTGGCGGTCGAAGGACATGATCGTGCGGAATTACTTCGACCACTCGATTCCGAATCCGCCGGGCGGAAACGTCTTCGGCGAGATGGACCGTCGGGGCTACTGCTATACGCTGGCCGGCGAGAACATCGGCTGGAACAACTACCCGGACAACATCGCGACCGAGGGCATCCAGCAGATGTTCATGAACTCGCCCGGGCATCGAGCGAACATCATGGGCTCGCGCTGGGAAGTCATCGGCGTCGGCGCGTACAAAGGCTCGACCAGCAAGAAGATGTGGACGGTCCTGTTCGCCGACAAATGCGGCAGCACGGCGCCGAAGCCCACGCCGCGGCCGACGCCACGGCCCACCCCACGCCGGACGGCGCAACCGATACCGAGGGTCATCCGGACGCCCGCGCCGGCAACCCCGCCGGCGGCAAAGCCGGCCGCCCCACCTGCCTCGGCTCCCTCTCCATCTCCGGCCCCATCACTCGCCGCGCCAGCGGTCGATGGTCCGTCCCCCCGCGTCGGCGTCGGATTCGTGGACGACGGTGCGCCGAACCCGTCGAGCGACTCGGAGCCTCCGGCGGGCTCGCCCGGTGGGGGATCGCAGAATCCACCGGGGCAAACGCTGCGTGTGATCGACCGGCCATCCTCCAGGGGACTGCTCGAGTCGGTCGTCGGCGGAGTAACGGGCTTCTTCTTCGGCTTGTAGGGGCGCTCCCCGGTCGTCGGAGGCGGTGGCGAGCGCCCCGGATCGCTGCTGGATCAATCGGCGACTGATCGCGCCGGTCCGGGCCCTGGCAGCCCGCTACACTCCCCGCGATGCCGCCGATCCTCGAGGCTCGCGACCTCACCAAGCGCTATCAACTCGGCGGCGAAGTGGTCGAAGCGCTGCGCGGCGTGTCGCTCACCGTTGACGAAGGGGAGTTCGTCGCGATCATGGGCCCGTCCGGATCGGGCAAGAGCACGCTGCTCCAGTTGTTGGGTGGGCTCGACCGTCCGACCAGCGGAGAAGTGGTCCTCGAGGGCGAAACGGTCAGCAAGCTGTCGGACGAGCAGGCAACCCGCCTCCGCCGCGATCGGACCGGGTTCGTGTTCCAGTCGTTCAACCTCATTCCGCTGCTCGACGTAACCGAGAACGTCGCGCTGCCGTTCACGATCGCCGGCCAGGATCCGCGCAACAGCGACCTGGCGGCGCGAGTCCGCGACGCGATCGAGGTGGTCGACCTGTCGGGCAAGCAGCACCATCGGCCCGATCAGCTCTCCGCGGGGGAGCAGCAACGAGTTGCGATTGCCCGCGCCCTCGTCACCCGCCCGGCCCTGCTGTTCGCGGACGAGCCCACCGGCAACCTCGACTACACGACGGGCTCCGAGATCCTCGATGCCTTGTGGCGGTCGTGCACGGAGAGGCGGCAAACGATCGTGCTCGTCACGCACGACTCGAAGGCGGCCGCCTACGCCGACCGAGTCTGCTTCGTTCGCGACGGGCGCGTGCTCGAGGAGATCCCGCTCGGCCGGCGTGCCGACCATAGTGCGACGCCGCTCATCAGCCGGCTCGCCCAACTGGGCCTCTGACCCCCGAACGTGCGGAGCCTTTCCTCTTTCGCGTGGCGCAGCCTCCGCGCGCGACGGGTGCGCAGCCTCCTGACGGTCATCGGGATCGGACTCGGCGTGGGAATCCTGTTCGCTGCGCAGGCGACGAACGCGAGCATCGACCGGTCGGTCGACCGAACGGTCAAGCAGCTCGTCGGGCGAGCCGACCTGCGTGTGTCGGCGTTCCAGGAGACCGGCCTGAGCGACACGACCCTGGCTGCCATCCGCGGAACGCCGGGCGTGGCGATCGCGGCGCCCCAGATCGAGCGCCGCGCGTACCTCCAACCGCCGCTCGGCACGCCGCCAAAGCCGCCGGTTACCGTCCTCGCGATCGATCCCGGCGTCGACCCGCAGATTCATGACATCGCCGGAGCTGCGGCGCTGACGGCAGCAGGCGCCGACGCGCTCGTTAGTCAGCGGCTTGCTGCAGACGACGGCCTGGAGGTCGGCAGCCAGCTCGTCATCCAGGCCGCCGGCGAGCCGGTCACGCTCATCGTCAGGGGGATGGTCCCGGATAACGGGCCCGTCCTGGGTGGGTTCGGCCGCACAGTCGTGGTTGGTCTCGATATCGCGCGAAGGGCGTTCGGCCAGATCGGGCTGACTCGAATAGATTTGGCCGTCAGCCCGGGTGCGAACCCAGGGGCTGTTGCCCAGGAGCTGGAGCGGCGGATCAGCGGGGAACACTATGTCCTGTCAACGCCCGCCGACCTCGGCGTATCGCTCCGGGCGTCCACCGCGGACTTCCAGGCCACGACAGCGTTGATCTCCGCGATCGCCCTCTTCGTCGGTGCCTTCCTGATCTTCAACACCCTGTCGATGACCGTCGCGGAGCGCTTCCGCGAGGTCGGTCTCCTTCGAGCGGCCGGCACCAGCCGCCGACAGATTCACCAGATCGTCCTCACCCAGGCGCTGATCCTGGGCCTCCTCGGATCTGCGGTCGGGCTCGCGATCGGGGCCGGCCTTGCTCTCGTGATGGCCGGCTACGTCCGTTCGATCGCCACGATCCCGATCGACGTGCCCGCAACTCCGCCGGAGGGGATCCTGCTGTCGCTGCTGGTGGGTGTGCTGGTCACCGTGGCTGCCGCGCTCGAACCCGCCTGGCGGGCGGGTCGAATCTCGCCGGTCGAGGCGCTCCGCGCCAGGCCCGAAGCGGGGAGCGCGGTGCGGGCTCGCCTGCGCTGGCTGGTGCTCGTGTTCGCCGTCGTGGCCGCGGCCGGCCTGCTTCTGTGGCCGAACCGAGCGGGCGACCCTGGGCCGCTGCGCGCGCTGGCTGTCTATGGCGTGCTCCTGCTGGTGACCGTGCTGTCGCCGTTCCTGTTACGTCCCCTGGGTCGGATCGCCGGGCTGCCGTTCGCCCTCGTCCTGCGTGCCGAGGAGCGTCTCGCCAGGGGTGCCATCACGCGCGACCCGAGCCGAACCGCTCTTACGGTCGGCGCCCTGACGATCGGCCTGGCAATGATCGTGGCCGTGGGCGGAGTCGCCCAGAACGCGCGCCATGCTGCCACCGCCTGGCTGGGCGACGTGATTCCCGGCGACGAGATCCTGACGTCGATCACGCCCGTGCCGCTCGACGACCAGTCACCGGTGACGTCTGACTTGCTGGTTCCGGGCGTCATGCGATTGACGCCGATCGCGACGTTCGGGGTCGCCTATCAGGGAATACGGCTGGACGCGGCCGCGGTGGTTGGAGGCGACATGCTGGCGGACGGCCGGCTTCGCTTCGTCGAGGGTGACCGGACGTCGGCGTTGAACGGCCTCGACAGCGGCGGAACCGTGCTGCTGCCTCGGTCCCTGGCCGATCGCCTCGCCCTCGGCCCGGGCTCGATGATGCGGTTCTCGGCCATCGGGGCCAAATCGGCGGATCTGCGAGTTTCCGGAATCGTGGAGCGCGGCTTGCCGGGCGCGTCGGGCGAATCGCTCATCGTCGGCTGGTCAGACGCGACCTCGCTGTTCGGCGTGGCAGGCGCCGACTTCTTCGCCGCACGCTTTGCGCCGGGCGAGGCGGGGCAAGCCGGCCGGATCGTGCTCGAGTCGAGGGCTCGCGAGCTTGCCCTCGAGCCGGCTTCTCTCGAGCGGGTAGAGGGCGCCGTCAGCGACGCGCTTGGCCAGGTCTTTGGCCTGTTCGACGCCCTGGCGGTGATCGCCGTGATCGTGGCCGGATTGGGCATCGTGAACACCCTGACCATGAACGTATTCGAGCGAGTCCGGGAGATCGGCGTCCTGCGGGCCATCGGCATGACGCGCCGCCAGGTCTGGCGCATGGTCGTCGTCGAAGCCGGCGTACTCGGCATCGTCGGCGCGATCCTGGGTTGTCTCACCGGCCTCGTCGCCGGCGTGCTGATGCTCGGCCTGGTAGCGGCCGGAGGGCTGGCGATCCCGCTGGAGCTGCCCTGGTTGACGATGGCCCTCGCGGCCGTCTTCGGGGTCGCCGTGGCGATGCTGGCCGCGTTCGAGCCCGCCCGACTGGCCAGCCGAATCTCGATCGTCCGGGCTGTCCAGTTCGAGTAGACACCCGCCCGCCGGAACCGCGCGAAGCGCGAGACGTCCCTTTGCTAGACTCGGCCGACGCCGCCCCCAGGCTTCCCGGCGTACAGAGGATCCGCCGATGACCATCGCGACGCCGCGACTGAACCGCCTGCCTGCCACCGAGTCAGGCATCACCATCGGTGACTTCCTGGTTCCGATTCGGGTCGGCGAGCGGATGAGCTCGCGGGCGCGTCACGTCGCGATGATCCTGGCAGGCGCCGCGCTCATCTACCTCACCGCGCAATTCTCGATCGAACTGCCGGACAACCCCGTCCCAGTCACCGGCCAGACACTCGGTGTGCTGCTGGTGGGCGGAGCACTTGGCTCTCGGCGCGGGTTTCTCGCCACCTTGCTGTACCTGGCGATCGGCGTCATCGGCTACCCCGCATTCGCCCTGCACAAAGGTGGCATCGGGGTCATTGCCACAGTGTCGGACGGACACGTCGTGCTCGGGGCGACGGGCGGCTTCCTGATCGGGTTCGTTCTCGCTGCTCTGCTCGTGGGCAAGCTGGCCGAGCTTGGCTGGGACCGACACGTCGCGGGCGCGCTCGGCGCAATGCTTCTGGGCAACGTCGTCATCTACGTAGTCGGCCTGCCCTGGCTCATGGCGGCCGCCCATCTGTCGCCGGCCGCCACGATCGCGAAGGGCCTGATGCCTTTCGTGCTGGGCGACGCGATCAAGCTGGCCCTTGCGGCGGGACTCTTCCCGTTCGCCTGGTGGTTCGTGGGGCGGCGGCCCGGAGAGCGTTAGCGGACCATCGCGAGCGGCGGCCGGAACTCAGGCCAAGGCCGCCTTGAGACTGCGGTACGACTCCCGCAAAAGGCGCGCGACTTCCGGCCAATACGCACGCCCGGCACCGGTCGGACCGTCCGCATCTGCGGCCGCTCCGCGGTCGCGAGTCTCCGCCGCTTCGCCCCGCAGGCGGCCCGCTTGCGCGACGCTGCCTTCCTGGATCTTGTAGATCGCGGCGTAGGTTCGAGTAATGGCCTGGCCGGCGGCCTGGCCTGCAGACAGCCCAATCTCGCGGCGCACGACCCACCATCGCAGCTCGCGACGGGCGACCTCCCGGGCATCGACGTCAACTCCGAGTCCCAGCAGCCGGTAGCCGCGTGCGATGTCGGGCGCAAAGCGGTCGTAGTCGCCCTGGGCGCGCGAGAAGCCCGCGGCGGCTTTGGTCAGCCAGAGCGCCGCCAGCAGGGCTCGCAGCCATGACGCGTGCGCCTGTTCGCGAAGACCGAGCACCAGCCAGCCGAACAGCCGGGCGGGCTGACGCCGGTAATACGCCTTCCACATGCGAAGCTCGAGGAGGGCCAGGCGATCCGGGTCGAAGTTGGCGCCCCAACGGCTGTTCGCGGGGACGCCGTCGGTGGTCTCGGGCGCGTCAGGCGACATCGATCGCCCGGGCTTCGGGGTGACGGCGGACTTTGTCGAACGCTCAGTCATCGGTGGCCGGGCTATCGTAGGCGAGGTGGTCACATCGATCGGTTCGCACGACAACGCTCCGCAACTCGGTGAACGCGAGGGCCTGTACGGCCCCGAGAGCGAATCATGGCGGCTCAACCGGGAGGCGATGCTGCTCCTCGGCGCCGGCCCGCGATCGCTGCTGATGCAGATCGCCCATCCCCTCATCGCCGAGGGCGTTGACCAGCACAGCGACTTCCGGGCGGATCCCTGGCGCCGCCTGCAAGGCACCCTCAGGAGCTATCTCCGCATCGTGTTCGGGACCACCAGCCAGGCGCGCGGGGAGATTTCCCGCTTGAACGGCATCCACCGCTCGATCAAGGGCCCCGTCCGAGACGCCGTTGCGCTCTCGACGACGCGCGCAGCCGGCTACTCGGCCCGCGACCCCCGGCTGGCGCTGTGGGTGCACGCCACGCTGGTCGATTCGACCATCGTCGCCTATGACGCATGGATCGAGCCCCTGCCCCGGGAGCGGCGGGCGCGCTTCTACAGCGAGACGCGACCGATCGGCCTTGCCTTCGGGATACCGGAGGACCTGCTGCCGCCGGATCTCGCGGCCATGGAGGCATATCTGGAGCGGATGCTGGATCCGGCCGGGCCCATTCAAGTGACTCCGACCGCGAGGGAGCTGGCTGGCTATATCCTGCATCCGTCGATGGGTCCACTGTTTGCGCCGCTCGGCGTTCTACCCCCGGTCGCCTACGACTGGACGCTGTGGCCCGCGGTTGGGCTCCTGCCAAGCCGGCTTCGCGTCGAGTTCGGGATCCCGTGGAGCCCGGCGCGGAAGACGGTCGCCACATGGCTCGTGGGCGGCTGGCGTGCCTGGAATCCCCTGATCCCCACCGGCTTCCGATGGGTCGCCCAGGCTGCGCGCGCGGACGCGCGGCTCGCACGATGAGCTCGGCAATCGCGCCCCCGGTGCGCAACGAAGGACGGGAGCGGGCGTTCCTCGACGCTATCTCTGCCAACCTTCCGGACGTCCGCCTCCTGCGCGACGAAGTCGACCGGGAGTCGTACCGAGCCGACGAGACTCCCTACCTCCAAACGGGCCTGCCGCTCGCGGTGGCGCTGCCGACCACCACGGCCCAGGTCGCCGAGCTCGTTCGGCTGGCCGCCGCCCACCTCGTGCCGCTGGTCCCGCGGGGCGCGGGAACGGGCCTGTCGGGCGGCGCGGCCGGCGTCGAAGGCGCCTTGACCGTGGCATTCACGAGGATGGACCGAATTCTCGAGATCGATCACGAGAACCTGTGCGTCGTGACTCAGCCGGGGATCATCAATGCGGAGCTGAAGAAGGCGGTCGCGGCGGAAGGCTTCTTCTACGCTCCGGACCCGGCGTCCTACGAGATGTGCTCGATCGGCGGAAACCTCGGGACGAACGCGGGGGGCCTGTGCTGCGTGAAGTACGGCCAGACCCGTGACGCGGTCCTGGGGCTCGAGGTCGTGCTCGCGGACGGATCCGTCATCCGGACCGGGGGCAAGAACATCAAGGATGTGGCCGGCTATTCGTTGACCCACTTGATGGTTGGCTCACAGGGCACGCTCGGGCTTATCACAGAGGCGACGCTCCGCCTGCGGCCTGCCCCGCCGGCCCGCTCGACGATGCTGGCCTTCTTCCCGACGCTGGAGGCCGCCGGCGACGCCGTCAGCCGGATCACCGCTGCCGGACTTGGACCCGTCACCCTCGAGCTGATGGATCAGTTCACGATCGCGGCGGTCGACGACTGGCAAGGCCTCGGGCTGGATCGCGAAGCGGCCGGGATGCTGCTGATCGAGTCCGACTTGCCCGCGGCCGCGGCCGACGCCGAGCTTGCCGCGGCCCAGGAAGCGTGCGAGGCCGCCGGTGCGACGTCCCTCGTTCGTGCGCGTGACACACAGGAGGCCGATTGGCTGCGCCAGTCACGACGGACGGCATATCGAGCCCTCGAGCGGCTGGGCACCGTGCGGATGGAAGACGTTGGCGTGCCGCGCAGCCGGATCGCCGAGATGCTGCAGGCCATCGATCGAGTGGGGCAGGCGCACGGCGTGCGGATAGCGACCTTCGGGCATGCCGGAGATGGCAACCTCCATCCGAACTTCGTGTTCGAGCGCGACGACCCGCGTGCCAGGGAAGTCACTGAGGCCGCCCGGGCGGATCTCTACCGAGAAGCCCTGCGATTGGGCGGCACGGTTACAGGGGAGCATGGGATCGGCACCGCCCGACGCGACTTCCTGGAGCTGCAGCGCGGGGCCGACGCCGTCCGGGCGATGCGCGCCATCAAGCACGCGCTCGATCCCCTGGGCATCCTCAACCCGGGGAAGGTCCTCTAGCCCGAGCCCACGGGCACGACGCCGTGGCCTGGGCGGTTCACCGGTTGACACTGCGCTGGGCGTCTCCCGATGATGCGCGGCCATGGACGCACCGAGGCGACGGTGACACTGGAGCCCGCCGTTCTCGCCCTTGACCTGGGGACGGGAGAGGCGAAGGCGGGACTGATTGCCGCCGACGGGCGCCTGGCGGGTTTCGGACGGGCCGACTATCCGGTGGATGTGGATGCTGAAACGGGCCGAGCCGAGCAGGACCCGGATGCCTGGTGGCGAGCCATCTGCGCGGCGGCCATTGACGCCTTTCGCGGACCGAGCGGCGAGTTCGAAGTCGTGGCGATCTGCGCGGTCGGGCAGGGACCGACGCTCGTCGCCGCCGACGCGACCGGCCGCCCAACGCGGCCGGCGATCGGCTGGCTGGACTCGCGCAGCAGGAGCGAGGCGGCAGAGCTCGAATCCGTCCTCGGGCTCCGGGGCTGGGCGTTGGGCATCCTCCCGAAAGCGCTCTGGCTCGAGCGACACGAGCCCCGCGCTGCAGGGGACGCAAGCTGGTACCTCAGCGCCTGGGAATGGCTGGGCCTGCGACTCAGCGGTGCCGCTCGAGCCACCGTGGCCGTCGGGCAGCAGCCGCCCGATCGGCAGGCGCTCGCCTCCGTCGGGCTGGCGGCGGATCGGCTGCCGCCGGAAATTCGAGCCGGTGTGGTACTCGGGGAGCTGCGGCCTGAGGCCGCGGCGGACCTCGGGCTGCCACGCGACCTGCCCGTCGTGGCTGGGCTCGCGGATGCACTTTCGAGCTTCCTCGGGGCAGGTCTCATCGATCCCGGCGACGCGATTGACACGGGCGGGACGTCCGGCGGCTTCGCGGTGTACTGGTCGGGCGAGGTGGCCCTGCCGGCCGAGTGGCGTTCATTCGTCCCGCTCGAGGGGCGCTTTGCGCTCGGCGGCGCAATGTCCGCGACAGGCAGGTCGCTCGAATGGTTGCGCGACGACCTCCTTCGCGGTCACGTGGGCACGGAGGCTCTCATCGATGAGGCGGCTGCCACCTCGCCCGGAGCAGGGGGCCTGATCTTCCTGCCCTATCTCGCGGGCGAACGCGCGCCGATCTGGGACAGCTCGGCTCGTGGGACCTTCGCTGGACTCTCGCTCGCTCATTCCCGGGGCCACCTCGTCCGCGCAGTCCTGGAGGCAAGCGCCTTCGCGATTCGCCACGTCGCAGAGCCCATCCTGGCGGCCGGCGTGTCGGTGACGGAAATGCGCATCTGCGGTGGTCCCGGCCGAAGCGCGACCTGGAACCAGATCAAGGCAGACGTGACGGGCTTCCGCGTCGCGGTTCCTGCCGTACGGGAGACAGCAGTCGTAGGCGCAGCGATCCTGGCGGCGGTGGGGATCGGCCTCAAGCCGGACCTTCCGAGCGCCATGCGGACGATGGTTCGCATCGAGAGCCGGCTGGATCCGCGGCCGGCCACGCGCGAGACCTACGACCCCCTGTTCGCCGCGTACAAGGCGCTCTATTCCGACCTGCGGCCGACCTTTGCGCGTCTCGCCGAGCTCGCGCATCACTGACCGGCGCCCTGCCGAGACTGCCCTGCCGAGGCCACGACGAGCCCGTGCTAGACTCGCCGGACCTTCGGGGCAGGGTGCAATTCCCGACCGGTGGTAGACCTCGTCGATGACGAGGTGAGCCCACGAGCGGCTTGGTAGCCTCGCTGCCGAGCGTCAGCAGATCCGAAGACGACGCTCGAGTCGCCCAGCCGGAGCCGACGGTACAGTCCGGATGGAAGAAGGCACGTCTGCGCGCAAGCGCGGGCACTCGATCGCGCGCCCCGAAGCAACCTGGAATTCGGGGCAGCATGATCACCAGCTTCACGATTGCGACCGAACGTCATGAGCCCTCGGAGCCGCCCCGGTCCGTTGCCGGCGTAGAGGTCCGCGGGCTCGATTTTTCGTATGGGCCCGCCCGAACCGGCGAGGTCCCGCGTCCGGTGCTGGCCGGCGTATCCCTGTCCCTCGAGCCGGGTGAGCTGGTGGCGCTCGTCGGCCCCAACGGTTGTGGCAAGAGCACGCTCCTGCGGCTCGTCGCGGGACTCCTGAGACCAGCGGCGGGATCGATCGCGATCGGCGACCGTCCAGTCGACGGGCCGGATCCGCGGGTCGGTCTGGTGTTCCAGGCTCCCCGCCTCCTGCCGTGGCGCTCGGTGCTCGACAACGTCGCCTTTCCGCTCGAGCTCGCCGGCTGGGCGCGGTCCGCCCGATATGAGCGCGCCCGTGAGCTCCTCTTGCTGGTGGGCATGAACGGCAGCGAGGGGGAGCGGCCGCACCAGCTGTCGGGCGGCATGCGCCAGCGGGCGGCGATTGCTCGGGCGCTCGTTCTCGAGCCGTCGGTCCTGCTGCTCGACGAGCCCTTCAGTGCCCTCGATGCCTTGACCCGCGACCGTCTGAACCTCGAGCTCCAGGATCTGTGGCGAGTGACGGGCAGCAGCACCCTGCTGGTGACCCACAGCATTCCCGAGGCCGTATTTCTCGCGGATCGCGTCCTCGTGATGTCGCCGCGGCCGGGACGGATCGTCGCCGAAGTGCCGATCCGCCTGCCGCGCCCGCGGGCTCTCGACCAGCTTGACGCCGCGATCGTGTCCGAGTCAGCGGCGGCCGTTCGCATGCACCTAGAGGCCGAGGTGGCGGCATGAGGTTGCGCTCGGATCGCTTCCAGACCGGCTGGATCGTCGCTGCAGCCGTGCTGTTCGTCCTCCTTTGGCAGGCGATCGTGATCGTCGGCAACTTCCGGCCGTTCGTGCTGCCGCCCCCTGGCAGTGTCGGCGCCCGCTTCGTTCAGGCGTGGACCGACGGCACGATGGAGCGGCATGTTCCGACGACACTGAGCGAGATCGTCCTTGGCTTTGGCGCAGGCGCGGCCCTCGGCGTGATCGTCGGGTATGTCCTCGCGCGTTCTCGTTTCGCCGAGCGCCTGCTTTCGCCCTACATCGTGGCCGCGCAGGCGACACCGGTCCTGGCGATCGCCCCGCTGCTGGCGCTCTGGTTCGGGACAGGCCTGCTATCGAAGGTGATCATCTGTAGCCTGATCGTGTTCTTTCCGATCGCCGTCGCCACGATGGTCGGCATCCGGTCGGTCGACGCCGACCTCCTGGAGATGTGCCGCGCCTTCCGGGCACGCCCGGCGCAGGTGCTGTCCAAGGTCGAAATCCCGGGAGCCTTGCCGTCGATCCTGGGCGGCTTCAGGGTCGGCGTGACGCTGGCCGTCATCGGAGCCATCGTGGGGGAGTGGGCCGGCGGCGAGCAGGGCCTCGGCGTTCTCATCAACCTCGCGCGCGGGAGCCTGTTCGATACCCCGTTGCTGTTCGCCACGCTGGCGACCATCGCACTCATCGGCGTCGCCCTGTACGCGGCCATTGCCCTCCTCGAGCGCCGCCTGGTCGGCGCGCGAGGCTGAAACATGACAGAGGAGCCTCGATGAACACCAACGCTCGCATCCCGTTCCTCGCCACCCTCGCCGTGGCCGTGCTCGTCGTCGCACTCCTGGTCGTCGGGCGGGGCGGGGGCTCGGGCCCATCGGCGTCGCCATCGCCATCGGCGTCTTCGGCTTCGTCTTCGGCATCCGGCTCAAAATCCCCGGTGGGATCGTCCTCGCCCTCGGGCTCGGTGGCCTTGACCAAGCTCAGCGTAGGTCTCGGATTCATCCCGAGCGTCCAGTTCGCGCAGTTCTACCTCGCGCAGCGAGCGGGTTACTACCGCGATGCCGGCCTGAATGTGACCTTCCAGAACAAGATCGACCCAGACCTGATCGCCCTGGTCGGCCAGGGGGCGCTCGACATCGGCATCGCCGATGGCACGAGCATCATCCCGGCGGTCAGCCAGAACATCCCGGTCCGCTATATCGCCACGGTCTATGCCCAGTTCCCAAACGTCGTCTATGCCAAAGCTTCCAGCGGTATCAAAACGGCGGCTGACCTGCGCGGGCGAAAGCTGGGCACCCCCGGCAAATACGGATCGAGCTGGATCATGCTCCAGGCGCTACTCGGATCGGCCGGCCTCAAGACGTCCGACGTGGACATCCAGCTCTATCCCGACTTCGGGCAGGGTGCCGCGCTGCAGCAGGGCGCGGTCGATGCGGCAACCGGTTTTGTCAACAACGAGCCCGTCCAGCTGCAGCTGTCGGGGACGACGGCAACGATCCTGCGGGTCGACTCGATCGTGCCGCTGCCGGGTAACGGCCTCATCACGAGCACGGACAGCCTCGCGGCCAAGCACGACGCGCTCAAGGGCTTCGTGGCCGCTACGTTGCGCGCCGAGAACGACATCATCGCCGACCCGCAAAAGGGCCTCGATGCCGCGGTTGCTGCGGTGCCGGACCTCGGGAAAGACAAGGCGACGCAGATGGCCATCCTCAATGCCACGATCGAGACCTGGCAGAGCGACTACACGAAGGTCAACGGGTTGGGCGCCATCGATCGAGACGCCTGGACCAAGTCGATCACGTTCATGTCGGGCCTGCCGGACAAGCCCGTGGCTCGAGCCGTCACCGTCGACGAGCTCGTCAGTGAGGAGCTGCTGGCGAAGTAGCGGCCGTCCGATCCGGCTACGGCCGGCCTCGTACGATCTGCACAGCATGGCCAACGACACCAGGCCCGGGCGGGCTCCTCCGTGAACCTCATGCCGGAGCGCCCACCGTTCGCGATCCGCGCGCGTCTCGTGACCCCGGCCTCGGACGGCGGCGCCCGGCACGAGCTGGACGGCCTCCTCGAAGTCGACGCAGGCGGACGAATCGGGGCGGTTCGGGCGTTTGCCGAGCTGGAGGGCACGCCCGAGACGCCGGTCGTCGACCTCCGTCCATGGGTGCTGCTGCCCGGCCTGGTCGACCTCCATGCCCACCTGCCGCAGCTCCCGAACGCGGGGCTCGGTGCCGGACTCGACCTGCTGACCTGGCTCGAGCGGTACATCTTTCCGCTCGAGCGCGGCTTCGACGAGGCGACCGCCGAGCGGCTGGCACCGGCGGCGTTCCGGGCTCTCGCAGCGGCGGGCACTACCACGGCCGTGCTGTACGGCGCGGTCTACGAACCGAGCCTGGACGCGTCATTCCGAGCCGCCGAGGCGCATGGCATCCGCGCGGTCATCGGCAAGGTGATGATGGATCGCGTCACCTATGACGACACCCTGCGGCCCGCGGACATCCTCGACCTTTCGCTGCGCCAGTCCGCCGACCTGTGCGCTCGCTGGCACGGCCGCGATGGCGGGAGGCTGCGTTACGCGTTCACGCCGCGTTTCGCGGTCAGCTGCACGGCCGATCTGCTGAGGGAGTCTGCCGCGCTGGCCGGCTCGACGGGCGCGTATTGGCAGACCCATCTATCCGAGGACCTTGGCGAGCTCGCCGAGGTCGCCCGCTTGTTTCCCGAATCGAGCGACTATCTGGACGTCTACGACCGGGCAGAGGGCCTTGGCAAGCGGTCGATCCTCGCGCACGCCATACACCTCTCTGATCGGGAGATCCTGCGCATGGCCGAGAGCGGCTCGCGCGTGGCCCACTGTCCTGCCTCGAATCTGTTCCTCGCGAGTGGCGCCATGCGCCTGGCGCGCTATCTTGAAGCCGGTGTGCTGGTCGGTCTCGGCTCCGACGTAGCCGCCGGCCCCGAACTGTCGATCTTCGGCGCCATGCGCTCCGGCGCATATACGCAGAGCGCGCTGCGGGTGGCGGGCGACAGCCGGCCTGTCCTGGGCCCCCTGGACTGGCTTCGGATGGGGACGCTCGAAGGGGCCCGAGCACTCGGCCTGGAGGGCGTGATCGGCTCCCTCGAGGCCGGCAAGGAGGCCGATTTCATCGCGCTCGACCCGTCCTTGACGGTGCCGTTGCCGGGGGTGGTTGCCCCCGCCGATGACCCCGCCTCCTCCGACGCCGAGGCCCTCATCAGCCGCCTGATCTTCCGCGCCCACCCGGCAATGGTCCGCGGCGCCTGGGTCCGCGGCCGCCGCCTCGCAGGACCCGTTTGATGTGGGCCTTGCTACAGCACGACGATGCCGCTGGCCCGTGGCTGCTGGCCGGCCGCGAGCGACGCCAGAATCTCGCCGGTGTCGAGGGGAAAATCCAGCCTCAGGCCCTCCCTGCACGCGGACAGGGCCCGGCGGTTGCCGATGGTCCCGGCGATCAGGAGTACGACCCGATCAACACGACCGTCACGCTTCTTCAGACTGACCTTTCGGGCGATAGCTTGCGCGTCCGTCAATCGTGTTTCCGCCTCGATCGCGGTCCGGCCAGCTCCCACGACGAGAGCATCCCATGCCCGTCGATCACCTTCGATCGGAAGCGGAACCTCGAGTCGCCAGCCCAGCGATGGGTGAAGGCGCCCGCGAAGGCGCTCCAGGAGCGCTGCGTGGGCCGCGTCTCTCAGCGGGTCGCTTCCCGGATAGAAGCGTACCGAGATCTCCATCCCGAGGACTGCCGAGAGGCGGCACAACTGGTCAACACTGACACCGGATATACGCGCGCGTTCGATCCGCCCAACCTGGGCGTGCGACATGCCCGCGGCGCGGCCTACTGCTGCCTGACTGAGTCCGGAGCCAACTCGCGCGTCCCTCAGCTCATTGCCGACAACGGACACGATGCGTCTGCCCGAACGTTGCGCCCTGTCTATGAATCGTTCGCGAGTGGCCATCGATGGCGATCGTCCCAGACGCCGCTCTACTCACGCTTATCGATTGCCTGCTCGCCGGCCGTTCAAACAAGCGATCGAGAGGCGCACTCAGGGCGCGTTTGGGTCATCCCCGCTCGCCGAGCGTTCAAAGAAGACGCAATCTGGCCGGCATCGGCGCATTTCGAACGCAGGGCGTTCAGGTTCGTTGGCGGTCGGCTGGGCGACCGTCCGTTTGAACGCCATGCGTTCAACTGGCCGAGTTGCGGAACGTGAGCCGGCCGGCGGACCTGCTGATCAGCGGCGGGAAGATCGTGGACGGGACCGGAGCGGCAGGGTATGCGGGGAGCGTGGCTGTCGAAGGCGAGAGGCTGCGCATGGTCGGGCCGGGCGAGGCGCCGCCCGAGGCGGGGCGAGTGATCGATGCGACCGGGATGGTGGTGTCCCCTGGCTTCATCGACCTCCACAGCCACAGCGGCCTGATGATGCTAGCCGAGCCGCTCCACGAGCCGAAGGTCAGGCAGGGCGTGACGACGGAGGTCATCGGTGTCGACGGCAACTCCTATGCCCCGTTTCCGACCCAGCAAGACCTCGCCTCATTCGTCCATCTCAATAGCGGCCTCGATGGCCGGCCGGCTCTGGCCTACGACTGGGACACGGTCGCGAGCTATCTGACGCGCTTCGATCGGCAGGTCAGCGTCAACGTCGCGTTCATGGTCGGCAACTCGGCGCTCCGGATCGCGGCAGTCGGATGGGACGATGTGCCGGCCGACGAGAGGGCGATGGATCGCCAACGGGCGCTGCTACGCGAGGGGATGCAGGAGGGCGCGTTCGGCCTGAGCTCTGGCCTCGACTATCCGCCCGGCAGCTATGCCACCACCGGGGAGCTAGCGGAGCTCGCGCGCGAAGCCGGCAGGTACGGAGGCTTCTACCACACCCACGTGCGCTACACGCTGGGCGACCGCTACCTGGACCCCTTTCGCGAGGCGATCGAGATCGGCCGGCGGGGCGAGGCGGCCGCCCACATCACGCACTTCTACCACCGCCTGACATTCCCCGGCGGACCCGATCCGATGCTCCAGCTGATCGACGACGCGCGGGCGGAGGGCCTCGACGTGACGTTCGATGCCTACCCCTACGAGTGGGCCAGCACGCGACTGCTGATCCTGATCCCGATGTGGGCGCAATCCGGGGGCCCGATGAAGACCAGGGAGCGTCTCGCCGATCCAGCGGTCCGCGGGCGTATTCGCACGGAACTGAAGGAACGCGGGCAGCTCTTTGCCGGCCAAGGCGGCCTGCGGGACGTCCGGCTCGGCGCGTTCAGCAGGCCCGAGAACCTGCGCTGGGAGGCGCGGATGCTGGGCGAGGTGATCGACGAACGCGGTGCGGATCCGGTGGATGTCCTGTGCGAGCTGCTTCTGGAGGAGGATCTTGGCGTCAACGAGGTGACACCGGGACCCCACACCGACGGCATCCGCCGGTTCCTCGCCCATCCGATCGGCATGGTCGGAACCGATTCGACGTTCGTCGGAGCAAAGCCAAGCCCCCGAACGTATGGCAGCTATCCCCGGATCCTCGGCCAGTTCGTGCGCGACGAGGGGCTCCTCAGCCTCGAGGAGGCGGTCAGGCGGATGACCTCGGCGCCGGCTGCGCGCCTCGGGCTTAGGGGACGCGGTCGCCTGGTCGACGGCCTTGCTGCCGACATCGTGGTTTTCGATCCGAAGCGAATTCGGGCACGGGCGACCTACGACGAACCCCGGGCATTCCCCGAGGGCATCGAATGGGTGATCGTGAACGGCACCATCGTGGTCGAGGCGGGCAGGCACACTGGCGCGAGGACCGGCCGCTCACTGCACAGCGGACGCGACTGAGGGTCCCCCGGTGAGCCGACCTGTTAGCTCGCGGGTCGCTCGCTGGATCGGACCGGTCGGGCAGCCGGTGCGCTCCGCATCACGCGGCGATCGCCGTTGAGGCGGTTTTCGGCGACGTGCAGCGCGACCTCGAGGCTCTGATCGGCTCCGACGTTGGCCCAGCCAATTGCCAGCCGCACGGCCACGGCGCCGGCCTCGAGCCAGAGGTCGGTCGCGGCCCGAACCCGCTCGACGAAGTTGATCGCCTGGACCTCGTCCGTCTCCGGCAGCAGCACCCCGAACTCGCCGGGGCCGAGCCGTGCGACACGATCGGCGGACCGGGTGTCGCGGCGTATCGCCGCGGCGACGGCCAGCACCAGGCGATCGGCCGCATCCTGCCCGAAGCGGTCGACGAGCCGCTCGAGCCCGTCCAGCTCGGCCAGCACGACCGTGGCGGGCCGGCCGTAGCGAACGGTCCGCGCGGACTCCGCGTGGATCGCGTGTGACCAGAAGAGCGGTGAGTCGAGGCCGGTCGGTGGATCGACGAGAGGATTGCCGACCACGTCGGGCGCGTCGTCGGGCTCGGTCTCGGGCGCCTGATGCCCCAGATCGGGCGCTGAATCGGTCGGTCCCATGCTTCCCAGGGTCCCCGCAGGCGGCTGCGGCGATGACGCCTCGGAGCGGTTCCGGACGTCGAAATGCATCCCGTCGTCGCCGGCCACGCGTGCCCCCGCCACCCGTGCCGTTGGTCCGCCCTGGGCCAAACCCACGTACGGCCGGCCAGATCCACCAGCCATGGCGAGCGTGCCAGGCCCGGCCAGGCCGCGCCCGCGCGATCGTCGAAGGCGGGGAACGATGAGCACCGCGGCCATCAACGTGATGTTCGCCGCGATGGCGACGATGAGCAGGGTCAGGATTGCTTCCTGGGTGGGCACGCTAGCTCGGCTCCAGACGGAGAGATGAGTGCTCGATGCGAAGACGACAATCGAATCGCCACGAGGAGAGACGACGGCGCGACTATAGGCATTCGATGGGCGCATGACGATAAGCTGATGGTCACCCGGACCGATTCGCGGTGCCGGGCGACACCGACGAGGGTGGTCACGTGAGGAGCAGGGCGGTTCGGTCATCGCCGGCCGTGTGCTTGACAGCACCGCGATCCACCGGCCATCGTCCCTCGCCAAGGAGGCCGCTCTCGCGTCGATGACCATCCGCACGCCGACCCCCCGCGGGCCCGTTCGGTCTGCTCCCGCCCGCTCGGCGCCCGACGCACTCGTGGTCCCGCCCGGCGAGATCACCACGGGCCATGCGCGCGGCGCGCCGCTCCGCCGGGAGGGCCCCGCCAAGCTGACCGGAGTGGCGAAATACGCCGACGACCTGGTCTTTCCGGGTGCGTGGTACGGCGGGACGGTGCGCTCCACGGAGGCCCACGCCCGCCTCGACGCCATCGAGCTCGATCCCGGCTTCGATTGGTCCGGGGTCGTGGTCGTCTCGGCCGCGGACATCCCCGGGGACAACGTCGTTTCGCTCATCAGCGACGACCAGCCCGTTCTCGTCCCCGTCGGCGGGGAGATCCGCCACCACGCCGAGCCGGTCGCGCTGCTCGCGGCACCCGACCGCGGGATGCTTCGCGAGGCACGCCAGCGGCTCACGCTTCGTACGACGCCCTTGCCGGCCGTCTTCGACCCCCTCCAATCGGGCGAGGTATTTGCTCATTTCGACATCAGGAGGGGGGACGTCGAGGCGGCCCTGGCGGGTGCCGAGCTGGTCGTCGAGGGAATCTACCGGGTGGGGCACCAGGAGCAGCTCTACATCGAGAACCAGGCCATGATCGCGGTGCCTCGGGACGACGGCGGCGTGGCGGTCCACGGGTCGCTGCAATGCCCGTACTACATCCACAAGGCGCTCAAGCGCGCGCTCCTGCTGGACGACAGACGCGCACGGGTGGTCCAGACCGAGACCGGCGGCGGATTCGGCGGCAAGGAGGAGTACCCGTCGATGATCGCCCTGCACGCCGCACTGCTGGCGCTGAAGTGCAAGCGACCCGTGCGCATGATCTACGAGCGGCACGAGGACATTGCCGCCACCACCAAGCGCCATCCCGCGATCGTCACTTACCGCAGCGGCGTCGACCGCGAGGGCCACCTGATCGCGCAGGACATCGAAGTGGTCATGGACGGCGGCGCCTACACCACGCTGACGCCCGTCGTGCTTTCTCGCGGAACGCTTCACGCCGGCGGCCCCTACGCGTGTGAGAACGTTCGGATCCGCTCGCGCGCCGTGGCGACGAACACGCCACCGAACGGGGCGTTTCGAGGCTTCGGAGCGCCGCAGGTGGAGTTCGCCGCCGAGATGCAGGTCAACCGCATCGCCGAAGTCCTCAAGGTGTCGCCGCTCGAGTTGCGCCGTCGATGGGTCTACCAGCGCGGCGACGTCACCCCGACCGGACAGGTACTCCGCGAGAGCGTGGCCGGCGAGGAGGTGCTCCTGCGCGCGACCGAGGCCGCCGAGTACGAGCGAGTCCGGGAACGGACGGCGGGCGCGCGCGCACGGCGCGGCGCCGATGGATCCGGGCGCGAGGGAGGAGACCGGACAGCGTCGGGGATCGGCCTGGCACTGGGCTGGCATGGCGCGGGATTTACGGGCTCCGGCGAGGTCCACCTGGCCAGCATCGCTTCGGTCGAGCTGACCGCCGACGGACGGATCGCCGTCCTCACGGCGTCGACCGAGATGGGGCAGGGGACGAAGACGATCTTCCCGCAGCTGGCGGCGGCGGAGCTCGGCGTCCCAGTCGAGGACGTCGACATCGCCCCGCAGGACACCGGGATCGTCCCGGATTCCGGCCCGACCGTAGCATCCCGCACAGCCATGGTCGTCGGTGGCCTGGTGATCAAGGCGTGTCGCCGTCTGCGTGAGGAGGTGGAGGCGAGGACCGGCCGGCCGTTCGCGGAGGCCTATCGCGACGACGCCCGGGACCATGGCCCGACGCGCGTCGATCAGCAGTTCGAGCCTTATCCGGGGGTGCAGTTCGACGATGCGACGTACAGCGGTGACGCGTACCCGGCGTTCGGCTGGGCGGCTTGCGTGGCCGAGGTCGACGTGGACCTGGACACGGGCGAGGTGGCGGTGCGAAACGTGGTCGCCGCCGACGACGTCGGGCGGGTCATCCACCCGGTCCTTGCCGAGGGCCAGGTCGAGGGCGGCACCCTGCAGGCGATCGGCTACGCCACGATCGAGGAGATCAAGCTCGAGGACGGCCGCTACCTCAACGACCGCCTGGCGACCTATCTCATTCCGACGGCGCTTGATGCGCCGCGCATCACGTCGATCCTGGTAGAAGCGCCGTTCAGCGGCGCGCCGCACGGCGCGAAGGGCGTTGGCGAGCTGCCGATGGACGTGGGGGCACCGGCCGTTGTGGACGCAATTCACGACGCGACAGGCGTCTGGATCCACGACCTGCCGGCCAGCCCGGAACGCATCCTCGCTGCGCTGGGAGCGACGGGCCCGACCTCGAGCTCGAGCGCCGGGCGATCCAGGAGCGACAAGGATGTCGAAGGCGCCGTCGACGCGGCGATGGACGCTCCGATCGAAGTGGGGACGGATCCACTGCCCACCGAGCGAACCGACGCCCAGCCGTTTCGAGCACCAACCGACCGGTGACTGCGTATCGAATGCTGGTCAACGGGGACGCCGTGGAGGTCGACGTTCCAGGGATGCGCCGCCTCCTTGACGTCCTTCGCGAGGATCTCGGACTCAGCGGCACGAAGGAGGGCTGCGGCGAGGGGGAGTGCGGCGCGTGCTCCGTGCTGCTCGACGGCGAATTGGTCGACGCCTGTCTCGTGCCGATTTGTCAGGTTGACGGCCACGTGGTCCGAACGGTCGAGGGCCTGGCCGGCCGGGCGGTCGACGGGCAGCCGGATCTCTCACAGCTCGACGTCGTGCAGTCAGCGTTTCTCGAGACCGGCGGCGCGCAATGCGGTATCTGCACTCCGGGCATGCTGATGGCGGCCCATGCGTTCCTGGCGTCGGGCGCCGATCCAACGGATGAGGCCATCCGCGAAGCCATCGCCGGGAACCTGTGCCGCTGCACGGGTTACACCAAGATCGTCGACGCGATCGTATTGGCGGCCCATTCCGCCAGCCAGCCGCCGGTCGAATGAGCGCCGGCGAGCGCTGACCGTGCCGATCCAGCCACCCGTCGAATCGCCACGCGACCTCGGCGAAGCCTATGCGCTCCTCGCGGCGACCCACCATCGGCCCATCGCGGGCGGCACCGACGTGATGGTCCAGATCACTGGCGAGATCGGCCAGCTACCCGACCGCCTCCTCGACGTCTGGCACCTCGAGGGGTTGCGAGGCATCACGGTTTCCGAGGGGGCGCTGACGATCGGAGCACTGACGACGTACACGGCCATGCGGCACTCCGCGCCCTGCCGGGAACATGCCCCTGCACTCGTCGAGGCCGCAGCGACGATCGGCGCAGCGCAGATCCAGAATCGGGGCACGATCGGGGGCAACATCGCGAACGCATCGCCGGCTGGTGACACCCTGCCCGTCTTGCTTGCAATGGACGCGGAGATCGTGGCGGGCTCGCTGCGCGGCGAGCGAATCGTGGCGGCGGCCGACTTCTGGACCGGCTACCGCCGAACGGCCCTCGCTCCCGACGAGCTGGTCCTGCGCGTCCGGCTGCCGATCGCCCCGGATCGCGAGGTCCGCTTCCGCAAGATCGGGACACGCCGGGCGCAGGCAATCAGCAAGGTCGTGATGGCTCTGTCCTGGCATCTACGTGATGGCCGGCCGGAGTGGCGGGACGTCCGCGTGGCTCTTGGGTCAGTCGCGGAACGACCAATTCGGGTGGTGGCCACCGAGGCACTCCTCGAGGGCGCAGCGCCGACCGCCGAGACCGCCGCACGAGCAGCGGAGGCCGTTGCGGGCGAGATCAAGCCCATCGACGACGTTCGTTCCACAGCCGACTACCGCCGGGCGGTGACCGCCCGCGTGCTGCAGCGCATGATCCGCGAAGCCGGCGGCTGGTGATGGAAGATCAGGACCGGTCCACGGGCTTGCCGGCCGATTTGGAGGAGACAGCCGAATACCCGCTCCCCCCACCATCGGGCGTGGCGGTTGTTGGTCCGACCCTGCCCGGCACGGAGCGAATCCTGACGCCCGAAGCTCTTGACTTCGTGGCCGGCATCCACCGCCGGTTCGACCTCCATCGCCAGGCGTTGCTCGGCCGGCGGATCGACCGCCAGATCGAGCTCGACCGGGGCGTAGAGCCGGGTTTCCTCGAGGAGACAGCAAGCGTCAGGGGGGCGGCCTGGGTCGTCGTCGGAGCCCCCGCCGACCTGCTCGATCGGCGGGTGGAGATCACCGGTCCGGTCGAGCGGAAGATGATGATCAACGCGCTCAATTCGGGAGCCCGCGTGTTCATGGCCGACTTCGAGGACGCCCTCAGCCCGACGTGGGCGAACGTGATCGAAGGCCAGCTGAACCTCCAGGACGCGGTGCGGCGCAGCCTGGCTTTCACGACTCCCGAGGGCCGCGACTACGCGTTGAATGACAAGACCGCGACCCTGGTGGTGCGACCGCGGGGCTGGCACCTCTCGGAGGCCAACGTTCTCGTCGACGGGGAGCCGATCTCGGCCAGCCTGTTCGACTTCGGACTCTATTTCTTCCACAACGCCGAGGAGCTGATCCGGCGTGGCTCGGGCCCGTACTTCTACCTGCCAAAGCTCGAGAGCCACCTGGAGGCGCGCCTCTGGAATGACGTCTTTGTCGAGGCACAGCTCGCACGCGGGATCGAGATCGGGACGATCCGCGCGACCGTGCTGATCGAGACGATCCTGGCCGCCTTCGAGATGGACGAGATCCTGTACGAGCTGCGCGATCACGCCGCGGGCTTGAACGCCGGGCGGTGGGACTACCTGTTCAGCATCATCAAGCGCTTCCGCTCCTCGTCTGCGCTGGAATTGCCGGATCGCGGCCAGGTAACGATGACTGTGCCGTTCATGCGTGCGTACGCACAGCTCCTGGTGCGGACCTGCCACCGCCGGGGGGCACACGCGATCGGCGGCATGGCCGCCTTCATCCCGTCACGGCGAGACAAGGAAGTGAACAAGCGGGCACTCGAGAAGGTGGCCGACGACAAGGAGCGCGAGTCCGGGGATGGCTTCGATGGAACGTGGGTTGCCCATCCCGATCTCGTCCCCGTTGCGACCGCGATCTTCGACAGCGTGCTGGGGACGGAACCGCACCAGAAGCTGCGCCCGTTCGAAGAGCTGGAGGTCTCGCCCGAACAGCTGCTCGACTTCACGGTCCCAGGCGGGACGGTCAGCGAGGCCGGCATCCGCACGAACATCTCCGTCGCCCTGGCCTACCTCGACAGCTGGCTGCGCGGGAACGGCGCGGCGGCCATCAACAACCTCATGGAGGATGCCGCGACGGCCGAGATCAGCCGCTCTCAACTGTGGCTGTGGCGGACCCGGGGGGTCCGGCTGGAGGACGGCCGCACGTTCGGCGCGAAGCTGTACGAGACGATCCGCGACGAGGAGCTCGAAGCGCTGGGCGGCCGTGGTTCGGGCAGGCTGGGCGAGGCCGCGGACTTGATGGATGATCTCGTTCTCGGAGAGGACTTCCCGGAATTCCTGACGCTGCTGGCCTACCCGCTGCTCGACGCTCCCGAGTCCCTGAATCGGTGAGCTGTCCCTGGCCCAGCCGCAGCGGTCCTCAGCCGAACGGGGGCAGGCGCTCCTGGAACTGCCCGAATCCGCGGCGTCCGACGAACGCGCCGTCGCGGATCACGGCACGGCCGCGGACGAACACGGACCGAACGGCGCCCGATACCGCCATGCCCTCATACGGCGTGTAGTCGCTCGTGTGGTGGAGGTCGGCCGCGCGCAGGACCCGGCTTGCTTTGGGATCGAACAGCACGAGGTCGGCATCCTTGCCGACTTGGATGGCGCCCTTGGAGGGAAGCCCGAACAAGCGGGCGGGGGTCGTCGAGAGAAGGTCGACCATCCGCTCGAACGTGATCCGGCCGCGGACGACGCCCTCGGAGTAGAGGATCCCGAGCAGTGTCTCGATCCCGGGCGCACCGTTGCTGATGCGATCGAACGGCACGCCGCGAGCCGCGTCGGCCTTTTCCACGGCCAGGCGGTCGGGAACGTGGTCCGTGGCCACCACGTCCAGCGTCCCATCGACGAGGCCTTCCCAGAGTGCGTCTCGATCCGCGGGTGCGCGCAGCGGCGGAGCGATCACGTAGCGTGAGGACTCCTCGACGGGCCCCGAATAGCGCTCTTCGGTCAGGGTCAGGTAATGCGGGCACGTCTCGGCGTACGCCCGGATCCCGGCCGCCTTCGCCCGCCGAACCTCGTCGAGCGCCGACCGCGACGAGAGATGCACGACATACGCCGGCGCATCGGCCGCCTGCGCGAACGCCATCGCGCGATGCGTGGCGACGGCCTCTACGTACGCCGGCCGGGATCGTGCGTGGCCGTCCGGCCCCGTCCGACCGGCGGCCAGCTCGGCGCGAACGCCCGCGTCGAGCAACACCGGGTCCTCACAGTGGACCTGGAGCATGCCGCCGCGTTGTCCCATGGCGCGAACGGCCTGGAAGAGCTCCCGCCCTCCCAGCCGGAAGTCGAAGACCATGAACGCCTTGGCCGTCGGAACACCGGCGCCGACCATTGCGGGCAGATCGCCGATCGGCTCCTCCATTCCGCCCGAGATCGCAACGCTCAATCCGTAGTCGATCGCGGCATCCTCCTCGGTTCGGTGGCGCCACTCGCCCAGACCCGCCAGGAGGGAGCGCGACGCCGTTTCGGGCGAGCCGGTCCCGGGGTTGTTGAATGACAGGAACGTCGTCGTCCCACCGAAGGCAGCCGCCACGGAGTCCTGGAAGAAGCGGTCCGGTTCCGCGGCGCTCGCGAGGCGCGTGTGCGTGTGGACGTCGACGACCCCAGGCAGGACGAGCAGCCCGGCGGCATCGACGACCTCGCCCGCGTCCGCGGATCGGCCCCCGGGATCCTCCTCGATCGAGGTGATGCGACCCGACTCGACCGCCACATCCGCGACGCGCGAGCCCGTGGCCGTCACCACGGTCCCTCCGCGGAGGAGCAGGTCGATCATCCGCGCCTCGGCAAACCTAGTCGCTCTCGGTGATCTCGACGTCCTGAGCGCCCTCCCACAGGCAGCGCCGTCCGACCTCGCGAAGCCGATCGATCCAGCCCTCGTCGGGCTGGACCGTCGCGAAATGATTGCCGGCGAGCTGGCCGACCTTCGAGGAGAAGCTGCAGGCGCCGTACGGGAACAGGATCTCGCACTCCGAGACGCCGCCGGGGTAGATCAGCAGTTGGCCCGGGGCTGGGTGCGAGGTGTGATTCTCGAACTCGAGGTCCGGCCGCAGGTCGCCGAACGGGATCCAGGTCGACTCGCCGCTCCAACGGCAGTGGATCAACTGCGCCCGGATAGGCAGTAATCCCCGGATCACCGCGATCGTCCTTGGCGCCTCGGTCTCCCAGCGCGCGCTAAAGTTGAGGTTGCCGGCCCGGATCGCCAGCCGACCGGTCGCTTGCGGCTCGCTGCCCATGCCCGGGAGGATATCGTGGCCGACGCCGCCAAAAGTCCGCGGCCGACGATTTCGACTCATGTGCTCGACACGGAACGGGGCATGCCGGCGCAGGGCGTGCGGGTCGCTCTGTATCGCCTCGACGTCGCGGAGAAGCCGGTGCGCATGACCCAGGCCCTGACCGACGCCGACGGCCGCATCGCAGACCTTCTCGAGCGACCGCTCGCGGCCGGCGACTACCGCCTCGAATTCGACGTCGCCCACGAGGAGGGTACGTTCTTCACACGCATGTCCGTGGAGCTGCGCGTGCGTGACGTCACCCGCAGCTACCACGTGCCGCTGCTCCTCTCGACCTATTCGCTGACGACCTATCGAGGCAGCTGATGTCCGCCAGCGCGCAGGGAGTCGAGATGCCGCCGGTCGAAGAGCTCGATCGACTGGAAGCGGATCAGTGCGCCGGGGCCCTCGCGCCGCTCTTCGAAGGCGTACCGCGGTTCGTCGCCCGACTCGTGGCGGCGCGGCCATTCGGCTCATCGGAGGGCCTCTTCGCGCAGGCGCGCGAGATCGCGCGCTGGATGCCCGAAGACGAGCAGATCGAGCTGGTCGACGCACACCCGAGGCTGGGCGCACCGCCGGGCTCGGTGTCTGCGTTTTCGTACCGCGAGCAGGGCTTCGACCGCGACGCGGCAGACGTCGCCGCTGAAGACGAACGTCGTCAGATCGGATCGGAGCTCACCCGGCTGAACGCGGTGTACGAGGGGCGCTTCGGGTTCCGCTTCTGCATCTTCGTGGCGGGGCGCTCCCGCGCGGACCTGCTGCAAGTCCTGCGCGAGGCGCTGAAGGCGGAACGAGGATCCGAGTTGGTGCGAGCCGTGGCGGCTGCCGTCGATATCGCGGAGGATCGCTACCTGGGTTCGCGCGGTCGGTGATCGAGCTCGGCGAAAACCGCTACGGCAAGTCGGCCATCCGGCTCGTCAGGGTCGTGCGCGGGGCCGGGGGCCAGCGTGTCCGTGACCTGACCGTCGCCGTCTCGCTCGAGGGCGCGTTCGAGACGGCTCATACCGAGGGCGACAACTCGGGCGTAATCGCGACCGACACGATGAAGAACACGACCTATGCCTTCGCAAAGGACCACCTCGAAGGCTCGATCGAGAACTTCGGCCGAAGGCTTGCGGAGCATTTCAGGGAGCAACCGCAGGTGGCGCGTGCGACGGTCACGGTTCGGGAGCATGCCTGGCGTCCAATTCCCACGCGGGGCGGCGTCGCCGTCTCGCCCGATGCCTTCATACGCGACGCGTCATCTACCCGCCTCGCTATCGTGACCGCCGGCGACGGCGGTACGCGGTTCACGTCCGGGATCGAAGAGCTGGCGATGATGAAGACCGCGAAGTCGGCATTCGTCGGGTTCCCGCGGGATCGCTTCACGACCCTCCGAGAAGCCACCGACCGATTGATGGCCACGCAGGTAAGCGCGCGCTGGCAATACGGGCGGAGCTCCGATGAGTCCGACTTCGACCGCTGCTTCGAAGCCGTCACGGAGACGCTGCTCGAGGCATTTGCCGAGCACTCCAGCCCGTCGGTACAGGCCTCTATCTGGATTATCGGCCGCGCGATCCTGGAGGCGCACGCTGAAGTTACCGAGGTCAGCCTGAGCATGCCGAACCTGCATCACTGGCTGGTCGACCTGGAGCCGTTCGGACTCGCCAACGAGGGCGAAATCTTCATGCCGACTCGCGAGCCCCACGGGCTGATCGAGGCCACGATTCGCCGTCGCGGGTGATAGGGCCCGCGACCGGGATGCGGCCGAAGACATCGCCGAGGCGTGACACGCTAGCTGGCACGCGCCGCCGATAAGGTGCGGCTCATGGAAGCGAGTCGCATCGTCCCGTTCCCGGCTCCCGAAGGGCTCTCGATCCGAGTCGATCGTGATCGCATCGTCCTGGAGCGTTTGGTCGTGCACGATCCCGGATTGGCCGCGTTCGTCGCGGAGCGCCCCGAGGCGGAGCGGCCCGGCCTGCTCGACCGCGCCATCAAGATCGGGCTCGTCGCTCTCCAGGATGCCGGCGTCACCATCAACGTCGACGCCGTGCGCCGCGAGTTCGACGGCTTGCTGCGCCAGACGGAGGCTGCCAACGAGAAGGCCGCGACGGCTCTCGAGCAGACTCTGCGCGCGAATTTCGCAGACGGTGACGGCCGCTTGCCGCGAACCCTCGAGAAGTTCCTGGGCGACCGCGGGGCGCTGCGCTCGTTCGTCAACGAGCTGTTCGACGAGACCAAGCGAGACAGCGCCATCGGTCGAATCGGCGCCCTGCTGGGGACCTACTTCGATGGCGACGCCAGCAGGCTCGCCCAGCTGCTGGATCCGACACGCCTCAACTCGCCGATGCACCAGTTCCGGCGTGAGATCACGGAAGGATTCGAGAAGCTCAACGACCGCTTGACCGCGATCGAGGCGGCAGCCGCGGCGCGAGCCACCGAGCGTTCCCATTCCGCGGCAAAGGGAGCCGACTTCGAGGAGCTCCTGGAGGACCTGCTCGGCGAGACCGCGCGTGGCGCAGGCGACACGCTCGATCGGACATCGGACGAGATCGGCGACGTGATTCGGTCGAAGAAGGGCGACTTCGTCCTCACCCTCGATCCAAGCCTGACGCGGGGGATCGAGGTCCGCGTCGTGGTGGAGGCCAAGGACCGGTACATGTCGGGCCGCGAAATGCGGGATGAGCTGCGCGAAGCGAAGGCCAATCGCGGTGCCTGCGTCGGCCTGGTCGTCTTCACCCCGGCCCACGCCCCTGCCGGGATCTCACCATTCGACATCCGTGGTGGGGACGTGTACTGCGTCCTCGACCCCGCTGCTCCCGACATCGTTTCCTTCGCGGCAGCCGTCAGGCTCGCCCGACTGACGGCGCTCGCGACGCTGCGCGAGGCAGTCGTGGAGGTCGATACGGAGGCGCTGTCGCGGACCATGGTCGGCATCCGCCAGCAGCTCGAATCCATCAAGGGCCTGAAGGCCACTTTGACCTCGATGGGCAAGAGCGCCGGAGACGTTTCGATCGGGTTGGATCGCATGCGCGACGCGATCGTCGGGCGGGTCCTGGAGGCCGAGTCCGAGCTGCGTGCCGACGCGAGGACCCCCACGACCAGGTAGAACCTGCTCCGACAATCGGAACGCCGCGGGCTCGTTGCCTCCCTGCAACGGCGGACCTCCTGCACGCGACATCCGCGGTGGCATTGCGGGCGCACGGTATAGTCACGCCGCGGTCAGGCACGACCGTGCTCGCAGAACGAGGAATCCCATGGCGCGCTCGATGTGGCGGGGGGCTATCCAGTTCGGGCTGGTGACCATCCCGGTCAAGCTCTACGTGGCGACCGAGTCCAAGGCCGGGATCAGCTTCAACATGCTGCACGCCAAGGACCAGTCGCGCATCCAGATGAAGATCTACTGCCCCGCAGACGACCAGATCATTCCGCGCACTGAGACGGTCAAGGGCTACGAGTGGCAGCCCGGCGAATACGTTGTGATCACGGACGAGGATCTCGAGAAGGTGCCGCTCAAAACCGTACGCTCGATCGAGATCGAGCAATTCGTGGAGCGCGACGAGTCCGGCGACGGCATCGCCAAGTTCGTCAAGGGGGCCTACTACATCGAGCCGGACAAGATCGGCCGCAAGGCGTTCTACCTGCTCCGCTCCGTGCTCGAGGATCGCGGGCTGACGGCAATCGCGAAGGTCGTCATCAAGGACCGCGAGGCGCTCGCCGCAATCGATCCGTACGACGAGACCATGCTCCTCACGACGCTCCACTGGCCGGAGGAAATACGCGACGTCAAGGAGCTCGATCTACCCGACGAGAGCTTCGAGTTCAAGCCCGCCGAGAAGGCCATGGCGGAACAGCTCGTGTCGGCCATGACCGGCGAGTTCAATCCGGCCGCCTACAAAGACGACTACACCGACGCCCTCAGGAAGCTGATCGAGGCCAAGGTCGAAGGCCGCGAGGTCGCCGCCCCGGCGCCCGAGCCCGCCAGCAACCTGGTAGACCTCATGGCCGCGCTCGAGGCGAGCGTGAATGCCGCCAAGGCTGCCCGGTCCAGGGAGAAGCCGGTATCAGTCCAGGAGGCGCGGGCAGCCAAGTCCGCCGGCGGGTCGAAGGGCGCCGGCCAGGCAGCGCGCGGTCGCGACGAGGGCACAGCTAAGGAGCCGGCGCGGCGCGTAGCATCGGGCCGCTCGAAGGGCGTCGGCGAGGAACGCGAGGAGAAGCCGGCTCGGCGCCGCAAGAGCGCCTGATCGCGTCTGGCAGCGTGCCCGTTCGGAGCGACGCACCGAGCCCGGGCGGGTGCGCAACCGGCCCTGACGTCCGGGCGTAGCCGCGATGCCGCTTGGGCAGTACCAGCGCAAGCGCGACTTCGGCAAGACGCCCGAGCCGAAAGGCGGCACGGCCGGCGGATCGGGCGGACGCTTCGTCGTCCAGCGCCATCGCGCCACCCGATTGCACTACGACTTCCGACTCGAGATCGACGGCGTCCTCGTCAGCTGGGCCGTGCCCAAAGGCCCGACGCTCGACCCAAGGCAGCGGCGGTTGGCCATGAAGGTCGAAGACCACCCGATCGAGTACCTGGATTTCGAGGGCGTCATTCCGAGGGGCCAGTACGGGGCGGGCGACGTGATCGTCTGGGACTGGGGTACGTGGGAGCCGGACCCCGAAACCCCCGACCCCGGCAGGGCCATCACGGACGGCGAGCTCAAGTTTCGCCTTGACGGCCAGAAGCTCAAGGGTCGTTTCACGATCGTGCGCACGCGCCCGCGGGATGGCGAGGACGGCGAGCCGTGGCTGCTCATCAAGAAACGCGACGAAGCCGCCGTGGACGCGTGGGACGCGGAGGGCTTCCCACAGTCGGTCAAGACCGGCCGGACCAACGACGAGGTCAAGGCGAATCGCGACGCCCTCTGGCAGAGCGGAGCGCCGGCAGCTCAGGCGGAGATCGACCTCTCGAAGGCGGCGCCGGCGCCGCTTCCAGAGTTCATCGAACCGATGGCAGCGACGCTGGCAAGCACCGCGTTCGACAGCCCCGACTGGATCTTCGAGATCAAGTGGGACGGCTATCGGGTCGAAGCGATCGTCGACGGCGACAAGGTGCGGCTGCGGACGCGCCATGGCAACGACGCCGAAACCTACTTTCCGCGCCTGCTCACGCCGCCCAGCTGGATCAACGCGGCGCAGGCGATCGTCGACGGCGAGGTCGTCGCCCTCGACGACCAGGGCTTGCCGGACTTCGGGCTCCTCCAGCTTCGGATCAGCGAGTCCGTCGGCAGCCGGGCCCCTGGCCGGTTGAAAGGAATGGCCCGGCCGGCGACCGAGGCCGAGGCCGACGAGGCTCGCCGGGCTCCTCTCGTGTACCAGGCGTTCGACCTCCTGTATGCCGACGGCAAGTCGCTCGTCAACGTGCCCCTCGAACATCGCAAGCGACTGCTCCGAAGCCTGCTCAGGGAGCACCCGCGGGTGCGCTACGCGGCGCACGTGGAGCGCGATGGCGTCGCCTTCTTCAAGGCCGCACAGGAGAAGGGTCTCGAGGGGATCATCGCCAAACGGCGCGACAGCCGCTACGAGCCAGGCCGGCGCGTGACGACCTGGCTCAAGCTCAAGGTCCGCCCCGAGCAAGAGCTGGTCGTTGGGGGCTACACGCCGGGGGAGGGTAATGCCCGTGATCTCGGCGCTCTCATCCTCGGGGTCTACGAAGACGGCAAGCTGCGCTACGCCGGCAAGGTCGGCAGTGGCTTCAACGCCCGGACGCGCAGGGAGCTGAGGGAGCGCCTCGACGCGCTGGCCACGGATGAACCTCCGTTCGAGCCGCCACCTCCCCGGACGGGAGAGCTCAGGGGCGCACACTGGGCTCGACCCGAGCTCGTCATCCGGGCTGAGTTAGGCGGGTGGTCGAGGGACGGTCTCGTCCGTCAGAGCGCATTCAAGGGGATCGAGCTGGACAAGGACCCGCGTGAGGTCACCCGCGAACGGGCGATCGACTCATCGGCCACGGGTGCGGCTAAGTCCGCGTCATCGGCGAGGTCGAAGCCATCGCCGGACGCCAGGCCGTCGGCAGAGTCCGAGCCACCGGCGAAGGCCCAAACTTCCCCCGCCTCTGAGGGCGCCCCGAAGATGAAGCCCACGTCGGCGCCAGAACGGAAGCCCCCAACCGAGCCTGCGGTCTCGCCCGAACATCCCTGGACGGCGACCGAGGAAGAGCTCGAGGCTCTCCATAGACTCGGCTCCGAGGGCCTCTGGAGCGCCGGCGGTCACGAGCTCAAGCTCACGAACCTCGACAAGGTCCTGTTCCCGCCGCCCGTTGGGCCGGATGGCTCCGAGACGAGCGAGCCCCCAGTCACGAAGCGCGAGCTGATCGAGTATTTCGCCCGGATCGCCCCCGCCATGCTGCCGCACCTGGCCGACCGTCCGCTCAACCTGCACCGCTACCCGAACGGTGCAGGGGCGTCCGGTTTCTGGCAGAAGGACATCCCGTCGACGGCGCCGAAGTGGCTGCGGATCTGGCACGAGACCGGCGTCGAGGGGCGCGAGGACCGCGAGGCCAACGACCACCTGATCGCCGACCGAGTGGCAACGCTGTGCTGGCTCGGCAATCAGGCCGCCTTCGAAATCCACGCCTGGACCTCGACGATCCACGATCCATGGATACCGACGTTCGCGCTGATCGACATCGATCCCGGCGAGAAGACGACCTGGGAGGAGACCCTCACGCTGGCCCGCCTCTTTCGGGCTGCACTAGGCCACCTCGGCGTGCGCGGCTATCCGAAGGTGACCGGGCGGCGTGGCATCCAGATCTGGATACCGGTCATCCGCGGGAGGTACACGTACGAGGACACGAGCCGCTGGGTCGAACAGGTGTCGCGGGCGGTCGGAGCGATGGTCCCCGACCTGGTTTCATGGGAGTGGAGCAAGTCCCAACGAGGCGGCAAGGCGCGCCTCGATTACACCCAGAATCAGCCGATCAAGACGCTCGTCGCTCCCTACGCGGTCCGTCCAGCGGCGGGCGCTCCCGTGTCAGCCCCGATCACCTGGGAGGAGCTCGACGATCCCGAGCTGCGCCCGAACCGCTGGACCATACGAACGATCGTCCCTCGCGTCGCCGAACGCGGCGATCTGTTCGCCGCGGCGCAGACGGATCACCAGGAACTGCCGCCGCTGGCGTGAATCCCGCTACGGCGACAGGCTCTGCCGCCAGGGCACCGGGTCCCTTGGCGAATAGGGCGCCCAAAAGAAGCAGACCAGTGGCTCGCCGCTGGAGTACTCCACATGGGCGGTGGTCGCCGACTCGTCGAGTGTCAGGCGGATCTCGATCGTATCGTCGTCGGGATGGTTCGGATCGTAGATCGCGAGCACCAGGCGACCCGAATCCACAGCGTACCCGTAACACACCACCTGGTGGTTCTCGCCCAGTCGGCGCGGGTCCCGCGAGGTGATCCGTACGAGGCCGACCATCGACAGACGGCCCGCGTCGATATCCGCCCGAATCCTGGGCCACTCGTCACGCACCATCACCCCAGCGTGGCCGCGCCGTCCCAGGAGACGGCTCCACCAGGTGGGGCCGGGGGGCCGCAGGGCCATCAGGTCGTAGAAGCGCAGCGGCACACGCCCGAAGTCGAAGCTGTCGATCTGGCGGTCGACCAGATACTGGAATCGGGGCGTGCCAGCCACCGGCACGTCGCGCTCCGGAGGTGGCTCGACGCCAGCTTCGAAGAGGTCCCCGGTGGTGAACGCCATCCCGCCGCACAGCCCGTCCGCCGCGTCCCCGAAGTTGACCTCGAGCAGTCCCGCGAGTTGGAGCCGAACGGTCTGCTGGTGTGGAAATGCGTTGGCGAAGTGAAGGCCTCTCGTGCTGGGCAGGAAGTTCGGGACCCGAGCGACCGCCACCGGCGGTCAGCGAACGCCGACTCTGTGGCGCGCTACGATCTCCCGATCGAAGCGCTCCGCTGCCGACGCGACGCGGTCCGGGTCCGTCTCGCCGAAAGCGACGGCGAGGTGCTCTACCCCCAGCTCGGCGAAGCGGTCGACCTCCGCAGCGATCTCGTCAGGCGATCCGGACATTGCATAGAAACCGGCCTTGAAGTCGCCGAACCTCACATTCACCCGTGCTGACAGCGTCGGCATCGGCCGGCCCGTGGCCACGGCGGCGTCGCGGATGATCGGGATCCAGGACGCGAAGGCGTCCGGGCCGCTGGCACTCGATTGGTACCAGTCGGCCAGCCGGCCGGCCCGCCGGAGAGCGGGCTCGGAGCGCCCGCCGAGCAGGATCGGCAGGGCGGCCCCCTGCGCCGGCAACGGGCCGAAGACGAAGTCGCTGAAGGAGTGGAAACGGCCCTCGAACGGCTCCTCCGATCCCGACCACAGGTGGCGCCACAGACGTACGGTTTCGTCCGTGTAAGCACCCCGAACATGGAATCGCTCAGCCTCCCCGAGGTTGGCAAACTCCACTTCGTTCCAGCCCAGCCCGACACCGGCGATGACACGACCGCGCGTCAGCGCGTCCAGGCTCGCCAGCTCCTTCGCCAGGACGACCGCGTTCCGCTGTGGCACCACGATAACCGAGGTCCCCAGGCGCAACCGGGCATGACGGCCGCCGACGTGGGCAAGGCTCACGATGGCCTCGTAGATGACGCCGTACTCGCGCTCGGCCGAGTGGGGCACCAGCACATGGTCGGTCGACCAGACGGCCGACCACCCCAGGCGCTCGGCTGCCTCGGCGGCAGCCTCGATACCCTCGGGGCTGGCACCCTTTGGCATGGTCGGTAGGACGAGGCCGAAATCCATTGGCGCGATGGTAGACCGGGCGCTTCGGCAGCGCCTCGGGGGTGCCGAGATGCTCCCGCCCTTCGGAACCGCCTCCGGCCCTACGCCTTGACGGGCGGCCCGAACCAGACGCTCGCAGCGATGATCAGGTACAGGCCCACGAGCGCCAGGCCCTCGAGCCAGTTGGATTCACCGTCGAACACGATCACGGCCGCGAGCACGGCCGACAGGGCCACCGCAGCCACCAGGAGCGGCGATAGCACGAGCGTCAACGGGGCGGGTGCGAGGAGGCTGACGATCACCAGCACCGGGATCAGCGCCAGCGCCACCTGGAGGCTGCCGTTGAGGACGACGCTGATCGCCAGGTCGGCCCGGTTCCGATAGGCCATCTGAATGCCGACCACGTGCTCCACGGCGTTGCCGGCGATCGCCACGATCACCAGGCCGACGAACGCCTCCGACAGCCCGAGGGACGCCATCGCGGGCCGCAATGCTTCGACGAACCAGTCCGACACGAGTGCGGCGGCACCCGCAGAGACCGCCAGGAGGCCGATCGACAGCGAGAGCGGCCAAACGTCCGAGGCCTCCAGATCGTCGGCGGGCTCCGCTGCATCTTCGCCCCCGATCGAGAACGGGATGGATCCGGCGAACACAACCAGCAGCACGATCGAAGTGAAGACCGACAGATCCGTGGCATGGCCCTGGTCCGGCGCACCGGGAGCCGTCGCGAGCGTTGGGATCGCGAGTGCTGCAACCGCCAGCAGGAGCAGCGTGGCAATCAGCCGCGGGCGCTCCCGGGTGAACCGCTGGACCCCGTTTCGAAGCCCGCCCGCGATGAATGCCAGCCCGAGCACGAGCAGCGTGTTCGCGAGAATGGAGCCGATCAGCGCCGTTTGGACGACGACCACGAGTCCGGCTTGCAGCGCGAAGATCGAGATGAAGAGTTCCGGAAGGTTCCCGAGAGCGGACTGCAGCACGCCCGTCGCTCCCGCCCCGAACCGATGCCCGAGCTGCTCGGTGCCCTCGCCGACCAGTGCCGCCAGCGCCGCCAGGGCGACGGCCGATGCGACGAACACGACGACGTGATCTGCACCGGTGACCTGGAGCGCGAACGTCGCCACCGTCGCAGCGAGGGCGAGGAGCACGAGCATCGATACCCCGCGCCCAAGGGCCGCCGTCAATCGGCCCGCGATTGCCATTCGCGCAGGATAGGAGGTGGGTCACTACCATCGACCCATGTCCCGCGCACCGACCGCGCCACGCTTCACGAACCGCCTGGCGAGAGAAACGAGCCCGTACCTCCTCCAGCACGCTCACAACCCGGTGGACTGGTATCCCTGGGGACCGGAGGCGCTGGCCAAGGCACGGGCCGAGGACAAGCCGATCTTCCTGTCGATCGGGTACGCGGCCTGCCACTGGTGCCACGTGATGGAGCGCGAGTCGTTCGAGGACGAGGCAACCGCGGCCGACCTGCGGGAGGGTTTCGTGGCGATCAAGGTGGATCGGGAGGAGCGCCCCGATCTCGACCACGTCTACATGACCGCCGTACAAGCGATGACCGGCTCCGGCGGCTGGCCGATGAGCGTGTTCCTGACCCCGGAGGGAAAGCCCTTCTACGGTGGGACCTATTTTCCGAACGAGCCGCGCCACGGCATGCCCTCGTTTCGGGATGTCCTTGCGGGCGTCCGCAGGGCATGGCGAGAAGAGCGCACAGAGGTGGAGGCTTCGGGCACCAGGCTCGTCGAGGCCTTGGTCGGCCAGCGCTCCGCGGCCGAAGGCGGCTCAATCGACCGCAGCGTCCTGGAGCAGGCCGTGGCCTCCCTCGAGGCGACCTTCGATGCCCGACGAGGTGGCTGGGGCGGAGCGCCCAGGTTCCCCCAGCCAATGACCATCGAGTTCCTCCTGCGGCGGTCGGCTGGGCGCGATGGACGCCCTGGCGGAGACGGCCGCGCCCTGTCCATGGCGCGCCGGACCCTGGACGCAATGGCCGACGGCGGCGTCCACGACCAGCTGGGCGGCGGCTTCCACCGCTATGCGACTGACGCCGAATGGCTCGTGCCGCATTTCGAGCAGATGCTGTACGACAACGCGCAGCTCGCGCGGGTGTACGTCCATGCCTGGCAGCTCACACGGGACGATCGCTATCGCGAAGTCGCCGAGGGGACGCTCGACTACATGTCGCGCGAGCTGCTGACCTCGGACGGCGCGTTCGCGGCGAGCCAGGACGCCGACACCCAGGGCAAAGAGGGCGCCACATTCGTGTGGACGGCCTCGGAGGTTCGCGACGCCCTGGGCGATACGGCCGCCCTGTTCTCGACCGCTTACGGGGTTACGGCGGCCGGCAACTGGGAGGGCACCACGATCCTGTCGCGCCTCCGTCAGGATCCGCAGCTGTCCATCGAATTCGGGATCCCGGAGCACGAAGTCCGGAGCCGGCTCTCCGATGCGCGCGCGGTTCTGCTTCGACGCCGCAACGAGCGAGCCCAGCCGGCTCGCGACGACAAGGCCCTCGCGGCGTGGAACGGCCTTGCCATCGCAGCCTTCGCCGACGCATCCGCGTTGCCGGGCGGTGAGCGGTATCGGGACCTCGCGCTCCGCGCGGCCGGCGCAATCATGGCCGGCCTCCAGAGCCCGGATGGTCGGCTGAAGCGATCGTGGAAGGACGGCCGTGCCGCCGGCGAGGGCGTCCTGGAGGACTACACGCACCTGGCCGACGGCTTGCTGGCCTTGTACGAGGCGACCTTCGACGAGCGGTGGTTCGCGGCGGCCCGGGATCTGATGGACCTCGTGCTGCTGCACTTCGCGGATCCGTCGGGCGGCTTCTTCGACACGGCCGACGACCACGAGCAGCTTGTGACGCGGCCGAAGGACGTGCAGGACAACGCCCTGCCGTCGGGCAACGCGATGGCGACGAGCGTCCTGCTGCGCCTCGCGGCGCTCACCGGCGAAGGTGCCTATCGGTCGGCCGCCGAGCGTGCCCTGGCGCAGGTCACCTCGTTCGCGGGCCGCTATCCGAACGGGTTTGGACAGTGGCTCGGCGCGCTCGACTTCGCCCTGGCGTCGGTCGTGGAGATCGCACTCGTCGGCGATCCGGACGCATCCGAGACTGCGGCACTGGTCGCGACTGTCCGCGCCGGCTTCCGCCCCAACCAGGTGGTCGCCCTCTCGGATCGAGGGTCCGTCCCGGCGAGCGCCATTGCGCTCCTTCACGACCGGCCCGCTCTCGATGGACGAGCCACGGCCTACGTCTGCCGTGGCTTCGCCTGCCGCCGGCCGGTCACCCACCCGGACGAGTTGGCGGCCCAGCTCCTCGAGGCGTGAGCCGGACCAGGGGTGGCATCGAGGTCAGGGAGGCCCATCCCGACGAATACGAGGAAATCGGCACGCTGACCGCCGCTGCGTACCAAGGGTATCCGGAGGCCGGCGAGGACCCGGACTACATGGCCCAGCTGCGCGATGTGGCAGCGCGAGCCGCCGTTCGCCCGGTCCTGGTGGCCGTCGACGACGAGGGACGCGTGATGGGATCGGTCGTGTATGTCGGTGGCCCGGGCCCGTTCGCCGAGACGCAGGGCGAGAACGAGGCCAGCTTCCGAATGCTCGCGGTCGCCGACTGGGCTCGCGGTCGTGGAGCTGGCGAGGCGTTGACACGGGCTTGCATCGATCGGGCCCGCGCGGGAGGCCGCAGTGCACTCGTGCTGCTGACGTTGCCGGCGATGACCGCCGCCCATCGGCTCTACGAGAAGCTCGGCTTCCGTCGCGCACCGGAGCGCGATTGGGAGTTCGAGCCTGGGCGCCAGCTGCTCGGCTATGAGCACGACCTGAGCCCTCGGAGCTAATCCCTGATCGCAGCAGCCAGGTTCCGCAGGAAATTCAAGCCCGCAGCGACATCTTCCGTGCTGGCGTAGGGGCCAGGCATCAGGAAGCACGGTCGCCCGCTCAAGGCGACGCCCTGCAGCTGACCCCAGCGCGCCGGGAGACTGCGGCCCGCGGCAGACTCGGCCGCCCTCTTGTAGACGAACACGACGGCAGCCGGCCGCCACAGTGCAACCTTCTGCCAGAGCGGGCCGACACCGGCTCGCAGCTCGGCGTCGCTGGCGGTGTCCCGGGCACTCGGGCGCTTCAACAGGTCCGTGATGCCGTGACCCGCCGCGACCAGGGTGTCGTCGGCCGCCTCGGGCGAGGTGCCGGGCGGCAGGATGCTGGCCTTGACGAGGCGTGCCCAGAACATGCGTCCCAGACGGCCCTGGTGGTAGTGACCCGCCTCGACGCTGACCGGCGACGGATTCAGGCCGACGAACAGGAGACCGCCGCGGTCCGGCGGAAGGTCGGCGAGCGTTGCAGTCGTCTGCCCGTCGATGTCGAGAACCGTTCGATGCGAGCCCGGCCCGGGCCGTCGGATCAGTTCGGCGAGATCGACGGTCTGGTCAACCCGATCCGGCATGGTTCAGCCCCGGAATTCGCCGTCAGGCGCGGCGGTCGTCGGTTGGCGGTTGGTCCCGATCGTCCCGACTGCTCGAGACCTCCCTGCGAGCGTTCTTGAAGGCGGAGCCGAGCGATCGTCCGATCTGGGGCAGCGTCTTCGGGCCTCGCCAGATCAGCACCAGTGCCAGGATTACGATGAGCAGCAGTCCGACATCGGGCACCGGCGCATGGTACGCCCGTCGGTCTCCCCAACGAGCGGCCGGCTCACCGTGGCCGATCGGCCCTTGGGATGACCAGCCGGAGCGCGGTATGGGTGTCGGAGAACGACACGACCTTGTTGTCGACCAGCCCGGCCGACTTTGCCGCGGCCATCACGTCCACGTCCCGGATGGTTGCGGCTTTGCCCTTCCGCGATACGACCCAGATGGCGCCGTTCGGAACGATCCGCGAGCGCAACTCGCGCAACGCGAACAAGTGCTCGACGGTGCCGGCCGCCAGGAAGATCAGGTCGGCATCGCCCGACGGTGAGCCCATGATCACGTCCGACGTCCGGGTTCCCAGGAGGTCGTGGAAGACCCGATCCTCGACACCAATGATCCCCACGCGAGCCCCGGGCCGAACTCCGAGCTTGTCCAGGAGGGGTGTCGAGTAGGTTCGCTCCACGGCGCTATCGTGCCATGGCATGAGCAAGCCGTCCGGTCCGCTCCTCGTCTACGGGCCACTCTCAGCCACCTACGACTTCGGACCGGCTCATCCGCTGACACCGCGCAGATTCGGGCCCGGCATCGATCTCCTGCGAGCGGTCGGGGCCGAACCCGGCATGGCGCCCGAACCTGCCCCGGACGAGGAGCTCCGCTGGGTCCACGTAGCCGGATATGTGGAAACCGTACGGCGGCTGTCGGCCGACCCGTTCGGCCCGGCGGGCGCGGGCATCGGGCCCGGCGATGACCCGGCCTTTCCGGGTATGCACGAGGCGGCCGCCGCGGTAGCCGGCGGGTCACTTCAGGCGATGGAAGCGATCCTGCGCGGAGAGGCGGAGCATGCCTTCCACGCGGGCGGTGGCCTTCACCATGCAATGCCCGACCGGGCGTCGGGCTTCTGTATCTACAACGATCCGGCACTGGCGATCGCGCGAGCTCGACGGGCCGGCCTGCGGGTCCTCTACGTCGACCTCGATGTCCACCACGGCGACGGGGTGCAGGCGATTCACGCCTCTGACCCTGGTGTCCTCACGATCTCCTTCCATGAATCGGGCAGGTATCTGTTTCCGGGCACCGGCTTCGTCGATGAGGTGGGAGCCGGGACCGCGGCGGGGACGATCGCGAACGTTCCGTTCGAGCCATTCACTGGTGAAGACGCCTGGTGGGCTGCGGTCAACTCGATCATTCCACCCGTCGCGGCAGCATTCGGGCCGGACCTCCTCGTCACGCAGCACGGCGCGGACTCGCATGCCTGGGATCCCCTCGCGCACCTGGCGGTGACGACCAGCGCGATGGGCCGCGCAGCTCGACTCCTGGACGAGGTGGCTCATCGGTTCGCGGGCGGTCGATGGCTCGCGACAGGAGGTGGCGGCTACGACGTCTACCGGGTCGTGCCACGAGCCTGGGCACTGACATGGCTGGCGGGTGCCCACCGGGAACCGCCCGCCCGAATTCCTTCCGCGTGGCGCGCGCGGTGGGGGACGGAGGCCGGACGGTATCGCCAGTCGCCCATTCCCGGACGCTTCGATGACGAGCCGAACGCGGGCCGGCCGATAGACCTTCGTCAGCGCTCTGCGGAAGCCCAGTCGATAGCCACCGCCCGGCAGGTCCGCGAGATTCACGTTCCGGCGCTGCTCAAGGCGGCCCAGGAACGTGGTTGGTGGGAACCGCTGACCGCCTATCCGGATATGGGGCAAGGCCATGGTCATGCCGGCGAAGGCCAGGACCATGCCGGCGCGAATCCATCCCCGACCGTTCTTGGCCATCTCTCGGCGGAGGGGCTGGAACGTCTGAATCTGGCGGAACGGGTCATCGCGCCCCTGGACGAGTCTGCCGGCATGCGCATCCTGGTGGCGGCCGCAAAGGGGGGCGCGGCGGTGAGCGTGGCCGCGAATGGCGGGACGATCGTCGCCGCGGCCGTGACGGCCCGCTCCCCGTCCTCCGCGCCACAGGAGCACGAGCTCCTGGCCCTGGGCGTCGCTCCGGGAATGCGGAGGCAAGGGCTGGGCAAGGCGCTCCTCGTGGCGCATCTCGCCGACCTCGAAGGCCCGGTCGTCGCGACAGTGACGCTGGCCGAACGCGATCCGCTGGCGCCCGAAGCGGTGGAGACGCGGCGCCGGATCGCACGCAGCCTGTTGCTGGGAGCAGGTTTCGAACTGATGGCTCCTCCGCCCCTGATCGCGACAGCCGACCCGGGCGTCGTCACCGCCAGACGGGCGCGGGGGCAGAAATAGAACGACGGCGGGCTCTTCGCCCGCCGTCGCCGACGTTGCAGCCGAGCGGCCCAGACCGCCGGCCGAGGTATTTCGAGTTGGTTGCCGGTCAGTGCGGCAAGGCGCCCGTTGCCGTGAGCAGAGCCGCCGCCGAGGTAGCGGCTGCGATCACTTCCACGACCTGGCGGATACGTGTTTCGCGCGCCGCTGGTCGGTGGGCCTGCCGGCTCCGGCGAGCGAGCCGTACGCGCTCGGCGTCGGCCAGCATCTCGGCCTGCCGGATGTGAGCCAGTTCGTGCAGATGAGCGTTCATCCTCGTTCCTCCAATCCCAGCCGAAGCGTTTGGGACGGCAGGATGATCCCCCGTGACAGCGCGCACTCGCGATCATCTCGGTGACCTGAGATGGGTCGTCGAGGCCGCTCCCCAGGCGTCGGCGCCGGTCCGGATGGGAAGTCATCGGTCGGTCATGTCCGGTGTCGGCTGGGTGACACACCATGAAGGAACCGAACATATGATCGAAACTGCTTCGAAGACCTATACTCCGAGGTCCGGTGGTTGCCCCGCCAAGTCGCCCAGCCGTAACTGACCCACTCGCCCCGTTCAGCGCACCTGTTCGGGCCTGGTTCGAGTCAACCTTCGCGGCGCCGACAGCGGCCCAGTCGGAGGGTTGGGCGGCCATTTCGGCGGGCCATCACACACTGATCCACGCTCCCACCGGCAGCGGCAAGACCCTGGCGGCGTTCCTGTGGTGCCTGGACCGCCTGTCGCGCGAACCGCGACCGGCGGCGACCAGGGAAGCGCCCGCGACGGTGCGCGTCCTGTACGTCTCGCCACTCAAGGCACTGACCTACGACATCGAGCGGAACCTCAGGGCGCCCTTGGCCGGCATCGAGCTCGCCTCGGCCCGCCTGGGCCTGGCACCGCCCGTAATCACTGTTGCCAGCCGGACGGGTGACACGTCCCAGGAAGAGCGCCGTCAGCTGGCGCGCAAGCCGCCGGACATCCTGATCACCACGCCCGAATCCCTGTATCTGCTGCTCACCAGCTCCGCGAGGGAGATGCTGCGCGGCGTCGAACACGTCATCGTCGACGAGGTGCACGCGATCGCCGGGAGCAAGCGCGGCGCGCATCTCGCGCTGAGCCTCGAACGACTGGAGCACCTCGCCAAGGAACCGCCTCAGCGCATCGGATTGTCGGCAACACAGCGCCCCCTGGAGACCATTGCCCGCTTCCTGGGAGGCATCGGGCCGGGCCGGGAGGTGACCGTCGTCGACTCCGGCACCCGCAAGTCCCTCGAGCTGCAGGTGGTCGTTCCGGTCGAGGACATGAGCAGCCTCGGCGAGCCATTGCCACTCGAGGAACAGCCCGGCGGCCCAGCCGCCGGACCCGAGGCACGCACTTCCATCTGGCCCGCGATCCACCCGCGGATCCTCGATCTGATCCGGCAGCACCGGTCGACGATCGTGTTCACGAACAGCCGCCGACTGGCGGAGCGCCTCGCCCAGCGACTCAACGAGCTGGCGGGCGAGGACATCGTGCGCGCACACCATGGGTCGATCGCCCGCGAACAGCGGGTGCAGATCGAGGAGGATCTCAAGGCTGGTCGCCTCCCGGCCATCGTTGCCACCTCGAGTCTCGAGCTGGGGATCGACATGGGTGCGGTCGACCTCGTGATCCAGGTCGAGTCGCCCACGTCCGTGGCCAGTGGCCTCCAGAGGGTTGGTCGCGCGGGGCATCAGATAGACACGCCGTCCAGAGGCGTGTTCTTCCCCAAGTACCGCGGGGACCTGCTCGAATGCGCGGTCGTCACCGAGCGGATGCACGACGGAGCAATCGAATCGACGACGCTGCCGCGCAACCCGCTGGACGTGCTCGCTCAGCAGATCGTCGCGATGGCCGTGATGGACCGCTGGACGGTCGACGAGATCGAGGCGACGGTCAATCGGGCGGCGCCGTACGAGACGCTGACACGGGAGGCCCTCGAGGGCGTGCTCGCGATGCTGGCCGGCGCCTACCCATCGGACGAGTTCGCGGAGCTGAAGCCGCGACTCCTGTGGGACCGCCAGACGGGCACCATCGACGGGCGTCGGGACGCCCGGGTTGTGGCGGTCACCAGCGGCGGGACGATTCCAGACCGCGGGCTGTTCGGCGTGTTCATGGTCGGCGAGGCGGGCACGCCGGGGCGGCGTGTCGGCGAGCTCGACGAGGAGATGGTCTACGAGGCGCGGCCCGGCGAAGTGATCACGCTCGGCGCCTCCAGCTGGCGCATCGAGGACATCGGCCACGACCGGGTGACCGTATCGCCGGCGCCGGGCGTCCCGGGCAAGCTGCCGTTCTGGCACGGCGACGCAGTCGGACGGCCAATCGAGCTCGGGCGTGCCCTGGGAGGCTTCGTCCGCGAGATCGAGGGCGACCTGGCCCGTGGAGATCGGGGGCGACGGGCGGCGCTCGCGCGGCTCGAGGAGCGCCACGATCTCGACGGGCTGGCGGCCGAGAACCTTCTCGCCTACCTCGGCGATGAACAGGACATTGCCGGTGCGCTGCCGACCGACCGGCGGATCGTCGTCGAGCGCTTCCGCGACGAGCTCGGCGACTGGCGACTGGTGATGCTGACTCCGTTCGGTGGGCGGGTCCATGCGCCCTGGTCGATTGCGCTCGAAGCACGTCTCGCGGAACGCCTCGGCTCCGAGGTGCGAACGATCTGGTCAGACGACGGGATCGCGATCAGGCTGCCGGAGGGCGACCTGGAAGGACTCGACGACCTGCTCTTCCCGGATCCCGAGGAGATCGAGGACATGGTCGTCGGCGGAGTGGCGTCATCGGCGCTCTTTGCCGCGCGCTTCCGCGAGAATGCCGCTCGCGCTCTCCTCCTTCCCCGACGACGGCCCGGCACGCGGACTCCCCTGTGGCAGCAGCGCCAGCGGGCCGCCGACCTGCTGGCCGTCGCATCGCGCTACGGCAGCTTCCCGATCCTGGTCGAGACCTATCGCGAGTGCCTGTCGGACGTGTTCGATCTTCCCGCCCTCCGCGAGGTGCTTGCGGGCGTCGCCCGACGGGAGATCGGCGTGCACCGCGTGGAAACCCTGCGTCCGTCGCCATTCGCATCTTCGCTCCTGTTCGACTATGTCGCGGCCTACATGTACGACGGTGACGCCCCCCTCGCGGAGCGGCGCGCCCAGGCACTCACGCTTGACCGCGACCTGCTGCGCGAGCTCCTCGGACAGGAGGAGCTGCGGGAGCTGCTGGATCCGGCCGCCCTGGCGGACCTCGAGCTCGCCCTTCAGTCCCTCGCCGAGGACCGGCAGGCCACCAGCGCTGACGGGCTGCACGACCTGCTTCGGCGGCTCGGCGACCTGTCGGCCATGGAAGTGGAGGCGCGTGCCTCCGGCGGCGCCGCGAACGCCGAAGCGTGGCTGGCAGCCCTCGTCGGATCGCGCCGGGCCGTCGCCGTTCGGATCGTCGGGGAAGAACGTTGGATCGCCATGGAAGACGTGGCCCGTTACCGCGACGCACTGGGTGTACAGCCGCCGGCTGGCGTCCCCGAGGCGTTCCTTGCCCGAACCGGCGGTGCGCTCGATGGCCTGCTTGCCCGCTGGGCTCGCACGCATGGCCCGTTCCTGACGCCCGAGCCGGTGCGGCGATGGGGCTTGCCGACCGGGCTCGTCGAGGACGCCCTCGAGCGATTGCTGGCCGCGGGCACCATCCTGCGGGGTGAGTTCCGACCGGGCGGCGTGCAGCGCGAGTGGTGCGATCCCGATGTCCTGAGGCAGCTTCGGAGGCGGTCGCTCGCGAAGCTTCGGCACGAAGTCGAGCCGGTCGAGCCGGCCGCCCTGGCCCGCTTCCTCCCCGAATGGCACGGAGTTCTGCCGGCCGTCGCGACGGGTGCACCCGGGCACCCGGGGCTCCGGGGCCAGGCCGCGCTCGAGCGCCTCGCCGAGGTGGTCGACCAGCTCTCCGGAATGCCCATCCCGGCCTCGGTGCTCGAGCGGGACGTTCTGCCGGCTCGTATCCCGGGGTATCAACCGCGCCTGCTCGACGAGCTCGGCGCGCTGGGGGAGGTTGCCTGGATCGGGCGTGGGGCCCTCGGCCGTGACGACGGGAGGATTGCCCTGTTCCGCCCGGGCCGGGAAGCGCTGCGGGCAGCCTCGGCCGACGCCTTCGCGGCGGACGCGGCGCCTCCGCCGGCTGGACCGCGGCATAACGCGATCCGGGAGCACCTGGCTCACCGCGGGGCCTCGTTCTATCGCGATCTGCACGTGGCGGCCGGCGGTGGATCGGACCGCGAAGTCCTCGACGCGCTGTGGGACCTCGTGTGGGCGGGCGAGGTCAGCAACGACACCTTCGCGCCCCTGCGCGCCCTGCGCTGGAAGCGTCCGGGCAGGGACCCGCGACGCCGAGCCGGCCGGCTCACATCGCTCGGCCCGCCGGAGGCCGCCGGGCGTTGGTCACTGGTCACGGTCGACAGCGAGGGAACGCCGGTCCGAAGCACCGAACGGGCTCATGCCCTCGCGCTGGCGCTCCTCGAACGACACGGCGTGCTGACCCGAGAGGCTGTCGCGGCCGAAGGGATCGCGGGAGGGTTTTCCGCGGTGTACCCCGTTCTCCGTGCCCTGGAAGAGGCCGGTCGGGCCCGTCGCGGCTACTTCGTCGCCGGGCTGGGGGCCGCGCAATTCGCCCTGCCTGGAGCATTGGACCGGCTGCGCGCGGTTCGCGATCCTCTGGCCCAACCCTCAGTGCAGCTTCTGGCGGCGGCCGATCCGGCCAACCCGTTCGGTGCGGCGCTTGCATGGCCACGTCGAGGTGAGGACGATCGACGACCGCTCCAGCGAGCCGCGGGCGCCTACGTCGTCCTCGTCGACGGCCTCCCGGTCTGCTACCTGGAGCGCGGCGGAACCTCACTTCAGATGCTCCCCGCAGCGGACGACCCGGCCCGAGCTGACTCCGCCTACCGGGCGCTCGCGGCGCTGGTCTCCGATGGCCGCGTTCGCGAGCTGCTGATCGCGCGGGTCGACGGCGAGCCGGCGGCGAGCTCGACCTGGCGCGCGGCCATCGTCGACGCGGGCTTCGTTCAGGGTTACCGCGGCCTCGTCCAGCGTGCTGCGCCCGGGTCGCGACGCTGATGCCCGAAGGCGACACCCTCTTCCGTACCGCAGTCGGCCTGCGGCCGCATCTCGTCGGCAAGACCATCACGAGCGCTCGGGCCCGCCAGCCCGGCCCACAGGCCGAACGGCTCGTCGGCAGCACCGTCCAGTCGGTCGAAGCCGTCGGAAAGAACCTGCTCGTTCGCTTCGACAACGGCCTCGAGGTTCGCACCCATCTGCGGATGAACGGTTCGTGGCACCGCTATCGACCGGGTGAGCGCTGGCGCCGCCCGGCCTCCCGAGCCCGACTGGTCCTGGAAGTCCCAGGCACCGTGGCCGTCTGCTTCGACGCGCCGGTCGTCGAGCTATTCGAATCGCGAGCGGAAGAGATCCATCCAGCCTTGAGGGGGCTCGGGCCGGACCTCCTGTCGCCCGAGTTCGACCCGGCCGAGGCGACCCGTCGGTTGCGCGCCCCCGATCGGGCCACGCACCCGATAGCGGAGGCGCTGGTGGACCAGCGCGCGCTCGCCGGCATCGGCAACATCTGGAAGAGCGAGACGCTGTTTGCCGAGCGCATCTGGCCCTTCACGCCGGTGGGCGACCTGCCTGAGGAGGCGCTCGAGGGTCTTGTCCGCACGGCGGGGCGGAAGCTGGTCGCGAGCGCCGGGAGCCACGCCGAGCGCGCCGAGGTCTACGGACGAGCGGGCCGCCCGTGCCGTCGCTGCGGCGCGACGGTCGTCTCGAGGCAGCACGGCGATTTGCGGCGAACGACCTATTGGTGCCCGTCCTGCCAGCCAGCACCGTGAGTGAGATCGACGTGACGTGCGCCTCGGATGCCGGGGGCTGGACGTGCGACGTCGCTATGCACGGTCGGAGCGTGGAGACGCATCACCAGGTGACCGTGTCTCGGGCAGACCTCGAACGGTTGGAACCCGGCGCGACCGATCCCGCCGAGGTGGTCCGACGATCGTTTGAGTTCCTGCTCGAGCGTGAGCCGCCGGAGTCGATCCTGCGCTCGTTCGACCTTACTGTGATCGGGCGCTACTTCCCCGACTACGAGCGCGTGATCCACCGCGATGTGTGAGCAGTTCGTGGCCTGCTCGGACCGGCCGTTCAGGCTCGACGAGTTGTGGCCGTTCACCGAGCGGCTGGAGCGATTCGGCATCGCCGGTTTCGGTTGGGGCGCGGCCTGGTGGTGCGGCGATGGGGCGCTCCAGTCGTATCGGGATCTGCGCGCCTTCCGCGACGATCCCGGCCGCGAGGCCGTGGGTCGGACCGAGGCGCGGGCTGCCCTGGTCCACCTGCGTCGCCCCTCGAAGCTTTCGACCATGACGCCAGCCGACACCCAGCCCTTCCATGACCCACACGGCCGCTTCGCCTTCAGTCACAACGGCGACTTTCGCAGACACCGGGGGTCCCGCGACGGGTACCGCGCAGCAGGCCGCATCCAGGGCCGGGCCGATTCAGAGGTCGGCCAGCGGTGGCTCGAGGATCATTGGGCCCCAGCGCCGACGGCCGCGCCCGGCGAGGCGAACGCCGGCTTGCTCGAACGCCTCCATGAAGCCTTCGGGGGGCAGGCAAACCTGGCGACCATCGCCGCAGATGGTTCGGTCCGGCATTACGCGGGCAATACCGAAAATCCGGTGTTCACATTTCGGCTCGGCGAGATCCAGCTGGCCTCCACGGCCATCTACTCGATCGATCGCTCGCTCTTCCGGTTCGTTGCTCCGGACGCCCGAAGCCGGGGTGTGATCGCTCAGGGTGCCTCCTTTACCGCGTTCGGACGGGTGTAACCTTCGGGCCGCCTCGGCGTCGTAGAGGCAATTCGATTGCCCCGGTGCGCGTACGACCCGAGCGAGAGAGGCATACCGTGAGCGAGATGCCAGGTCCGAGCCCCGCGCAGGATGAGGCGGGTCGGCCGACGCGAGCCCTGCCATTCCCCCAGCTGCTACGGATCTCCCTGTACTGGCTTGGACTGTCGTCGATCTTCGCCGGGCTCCACCAGCTGATCAACGGCCGGATCCTGTTCCAGGGTCTCGGCCCACGAGGCAGCGAGGGCACCACCCTCTTCCTGCTTACGGTCGGCGGCGCCGTTGTGGCGATGCTCGTCCAGCCCACGGTGGGCTCGATCAGCGACTACACGATCAGTCGCTGGGGTCGTCGCAAGCCGTACATCTTCATCGGCTCGTGCCTGGACATCGTGTTCCTGTATGCCATCGCGACCTCGGACGCTCTGGTGGCCATCGCGGCGTTCACGATGCTCCTCCAGTTCAGCTCGAACTTCGCTCAAGGTCCATTCCAGGGCTACGTTCCCGATCTGGTACCCGCCAAGCAGGTCGGCCTCGCGAGCGCGCTGGTCGGACTGATGCAGGTCCTGGGCAACGTGGTCGGTTTCGGGATCGCCGCGATCGCCATCAAGTACAACCAGTTCGTCCTCGGCACGATTGCTCTCGGCGTGCTCGAGTTCGTGACCATGCTCAGCGTCGTCCTGCGCGTCAACGAGGGTCGTGCGCCCAAGTCGCGCGAGGGACGATCCTGGTTCCACGTCGCACGCGAGGCGTGGGGGACCGACGTGCTTCGGGAGCGCAGCTTCGTGTGGCTCGTGGGGTCGCGCTTCTTCGCCCTGATGGGCGGCGGGATCCTCGTCCAGCTGGCCCAGAACTACCTCCACCAGAGCCATGGGCTGGACCAGGATCAGACGGGTACCACCTTCATCGTGGTGCTCGCGATCGTCACCGTGGCGAACCTCGTGTCGGTGGTGCCGGCTGCCAGGGTGTCGGACCGCATCGGCCGAAAGAAGGTCATCTACGCGAGCTGTGCATTCGGAGGGTTGGGCCTGGCCATCGTCGCCCTTGCGCCATCGATCTCGATCGCCTACATCGGCATGGCGCTGTTCGGCCTGTCCTCCGGCATCTTCCTTGCGGTCGACTGGGCCCTCATGACGGACATCATTCCAAAGGCCTCGTCCGGACGCTACATGGGCATCAGCAACGTGGCGACCGCCTCCTCGGGGGTGGTTGCGATCGCATTCGGCGGGCAGCTCACGGACCTGGTGAACCGGCTGGCCGGGTACGGTGCGGGACCGCGGGCGGCCGATTTGCTGGGGGTCGCCTGCTTCGCCCTTGCCGCGCTTCTCCTTCGGCCGGTCGACGAGCGGCGTCGGGAAGACGTCCCGGTCGGTCCCGAGGTGAGCGCCCCGGTGGGCGCGGCGGAGGCCGTCGCGACTGGCTGACGGGACGTGGCCTGGGAGCTTGGAGCGTGGCGCGACCGGTTGACCTCGGCCATGCCCGGGAGCTCGAGTCTTTGGTGCTGAACGTCTGGCGTTCAAACGAACGATTGGAGCGTGACGACCGGGCGGGCGCGAGCAAATGTGAACCCCGCGCGATCAAACTTGCGCGCCAACGGGCGCCGGATCTCCGTTGTTGCTCGCTGGGAGAGCAAATTCGACACGATCAGGAGGGCGCCCGGTCCGTTCGATCGCTGGGCGTTCAGTCTCCCGGTTCGATCGCTGCGCGTCGTGTCTGCCGGTCCGTTCGATCGCTGTGCGTTCAGTCTCCCGGGCTCGGCCCGCCTGCGGCTTGATCGCCCCGTGCTCAGGCGCGGCCGGTCCCCAACCCGAGGAACGCCCTGACCCGCTGGCGGACGGCCTCACGCGCCGACTGCGCGGCGAGATCGGGATCCGTTCGGAAGCGCCGTGCCCATGAAGCGGTGCCGGCCCTGAGGCTCGCGGCGACCCGCGGCCACTCTCGCGGGCTGAGCCACCAGAGCGGGTGGGGGTGTATCCACAGCCAGGGGACCGCAGCCCACAGGAGCACCAGGTAGTCGAGGCGGATCGGCCGGCTTCCGAAGCCGAAGAGAGCCTGCAGCTGCACGATCGTCAGCGGCAGCGTGGCCAGGCTGAGCAGGGCCGACACGCCCAGCCAGACGACCCCCCACGCTCGGGCCCGTGGCGCCAGGATCACCCACAGCACCGCGGGCGCCCATTTCATCCAGGTCGCGAGGCCCCACAGCAAGCCGGCCAGGCGCGGGCCGGTGAACTGTGCGCCCCACAGGGCGAACGTCAGGAAGAGGGTGATATTGCCGGTATCGAGGTTGGCGGCCATCGGGAAGGCGAGCACGAGGACGATCAGCGCGGTCGGCAGGGGCCGTCGCTGATAGGCCCAATGGATGGTCCACAACAACAGCAGGATGGCCGCCCCACGCCAGACGAACCAGGCCACATCCCAGGGCAGAAGCGCCCAAGGCGCGAACAGGGGGAGCATCCAGGGCGCGTAGACATAGGGCAGGAATGGCCCGGTCGGGTGGTAGGGATCGCCACCGCTGAGCCACAGGCGAACTCCCGCCCAATAGGCTCGCGCGTCGGCGCCGGCCGCCTCGCCGCGGGCGATCAGCCCGGCGGCGAAGATTCCCCCGACCAGGATCAGGATCGCCATCGCTGCGATCCGCCGAGGGTCGTGCAGCCTCGAAATCTCGCGCCGGATGGCCCGCCGGAAGACGCCTGCGCGACGCCTCGTCGGCCGGTCGATCAGCCCCGCCAGCTCGGAGGGCCGCCGCGGAATGGCGCGCTGCCGGCGCGCGCGGGCTGGGGCGGGTCGCGCCTCTTGAGACGAATCGCCGTCTCGATGGGCCATGGTTGCCGCATTGTGCCACCCGCTCGACCGCCGGCGTCCTCAGGTTATTCTCTAGAGACGCTATTGGAGGCTTCGGCTCGGTGAGCGAGGGCACCGTCATCATCATCGGTGGGGCGGAGGACAAGGTCCGGGATCGGGTCATCCTCAACCGCTTCGTGTCGCTGGCCGGCGGCACGGACGCCCGAATCATGGTGATCAGCACCGCGTCGTCCCTTGGCGCGGAGGCCGGCGAGCGGTATCGCGCGATCTTCACGGAGCTGGGCGTCACCTCCATCCGCACGCTCCACGCTGTCACCCGCGCCCAGGCCAACGAAGAGAAGACGGCGCTGATCGCCCGAGATGCAACTGGCATCTTCCTGACCGGCGGCAACCAGCTCAGGCTGAGCTCGACCATCGGCGGGACGCGCCTGGCCGACGCGATCCTCGACCGCTTCCGGCATGGCGCGGTCGTCGCCGGGACGAGTGCAGGGGCGAGCGCAATGAGCAGCCATATGATCGCGTTCGGCGCCTCCGGCGCGACGCCCAAGCAGCGCATGGCGCAGATCGCCGCGGGCCTCGGCGTGCTGCCGGGGGTCATCGTCGACCAGCACTTCCAGCAGCGAAACCGGCTGGGGCGATTGCTGAGCCTGATCGCCCAGAACCCGAGCCTGCTCGGCCTCGGCGTCGACGAGGACACAGCCGGCGTGGTTGGCCCGGATCACGTACTCGAAGTGATCGGGCGTGGGTCGATCACCATCGTGGACGGCACCACCTCCGAGACCGACGCCTGGGAGGTCCGCGGCCATAGGCCGCTCATGATCAGCAACGTCGTCCTTCATTCCCTGTCGAGCGGCTACAAGTTCGACCTTCGGCGGCGGGAGCGGATCGCGAGCCCTCCCCTCCGCGCCCTGCCACGCCGGGCGCTTCCGGGCGGCGTGCCCGGAGAGGCTGCCTCGAGCTGACCTCGCGGGGGCGGGCCAGGGTCGGACCGGCTTGCCCGACATTCGTCCAAAGGAGACCTCGTGGCCCAGACCGCACCACCGCCCCGGACCGGCAACCGGCAGCCCGGACGAGTGCGAGCGACTCAATCAGGGGCCGGCCGAATCGGTGGCAACGGCGCGCTCCAACCACAGCCCAGCCTGCGGATCCTGGAGACACGCGTCCTGCGCGGCGCCAACTACTGGGCTCGCGAGCCCGTCATCCGCATGCTGGTCGATCTGGGTGTCCTCGAGGACTTCCCCTCCAACAGGATCCCGGGCTTCAGCGACGCCCTGGTCGAGCTTCTGCCTTCCCTCGATGACCACGCCTGCTCGCTCGGCCGGCGCGGCGGTTTCATCAGCCGGCTGCGCGAGGGGACATGGGCCGGCCATATCGCGGAGCACATTGCCCTGGAATTGCAGAACCTCGCGGGGACGGACGTCAGGCACGGCAAGACACGAGGCGCCGGTCCGCCCGGCCAGTACAACGTCATCTACGAGTATCGCGAGGAGCAGGTTGGCATCCAGGCCGGCAAGATCGCCGTCGATCTCGTCAATCACCTGATCGACCCGTCGGCCTCGCCCGCTTTCGACCTCATGGCCGAGCTGGAGCGCCTGATTCGGCTCGCCGAACGGCTCGCGTTCGGGCCTTCAACACAGGCGATCATCGACGAGGCCGTTAGTCGCGACATCCCGTACCTGCGTCTCGATCGCCACAGCCTGGTCCAGCTCGGGCAGGGCAAGTACCAGCAGCGCATCCGCGCGACGATGACGTCACGGACGTCCGGCATTGCTGTCGACATCGCGTCGGACAAGAGCCTGACCAACCGGCTGCTCGATTCGGCCGGCCTGCCTGTGCCACGCGCAGACGTTGTCGACACCGCCGAGGCGGCCGTCGCGACGGCCCGAAGGCTCGGCTTCCCGTGCGTCGTCAAGCCGCTCGATGGTAACCACGGGCGGGGCGTCCACCTCGATCTGCGATCGGACGAGGCGGTCGCGGCGGCCTTCGAGGGCGCAATCCGGGAAAGCCGTGCCGGCGAGGTCGTGGTCGAGACGTACGTCGCCGGGAACGACTACCGGTGCCTGGTGATCGGTGGCAAGGTCGCAGCCATTGCCGAGCGAGTCCCGGCATCCGTCGTCGGCGACGGCCAGCACACCGTTCGCGAGCTGGTCGAGACCACCAATCAGGACCCGCGCCGGGGAATCGGCCACGAGAAGGTCCTCACGCGGATCGTGGTTGACACTGCCGCCGAGGAGCTGGTGCGCGCCCAGGGCTTCGAGCTCGGCGGGATCCCGCCCGAGGGCACCCGCGTGAAGCTCGCCCTGACCGGAAACATGTCCACGGGCGGGACCTCGATCGATCGGACGATCGAGGCCCATCCCGATAACGTGGAGATCGCCGAAACGGCTGCCCAGGTCGTTGGCCTCGACGTCGCCGGAATCGACTTTATCTGTCCCGACATCGCCACGCCCGTTCGCGAAACGGGGGGCGCCATCGTCGAGGTCAATGCGGCCCCGGGCTTCCGGATGCACACCCATCCGACGGAAGGCGAGCCGCAGTACGTGGCGCGGCCCGTGATCGACCTGCTCTTTCCGCCCGGAACGACAGCTCGCATCCCGATCGTCGCGGTGACCGGCACGAACGGGAAGACGACCACCGTCCGCATGATCAGCCACATCCTCAAGCTGATGGGCCGGCGCGTCGGCATGACTTCGACCGATGGCATCGTGATCGACGGGCGGCTCATCAAGAAGGGCGACATGTCGGGCCCGAAGTCGGCGCAGATGGTGCTCCAGAACCCGACGGTGGACACCGCGGTGTTCGAGGTGGCGCGGGGCGGGATTCTGCGCGAGGGCCTGGGCTATGACCGTAACGAGGTTGCGGTCGTGACCAACGTCACGGGCGACCATCTTGGCCTCGGTGGGATCAGCTCGCTGGGACAGCTGGCCAACGTGAAGGCCGTCGTCGTCGAGGCGGTTCCCCGCTCAGGCAAGGCTGTCCTGAACGCGGACGAGCCCCTGGTGGCCCGCATGGGTCGTCATTGCGCGGGCGAGGTGGTCCTGTTCTCGATGGCGACGCGCAAGGGCGAGGACGGCTTCGACCGGGTCGACGGCCACACGGGGCGTGGCCACGCCGCCTTCTGCCTGGAGGAGAAGCCCGAGGGCGAGCTGATGGTCCTGCGGCTCGCCTCGCGAACGATGCCGGTCGTGTACACACATCTCATCCCGGCGACCTTCGGCGGCCGGGCACGAATGAACGTCGCGAATGCGCTGGCGGCCGCTGCCGCAGCATGGGCCGCGGGTGCCCACCTGCACGACATCCGACAGGGCCTGCGGACGTTCACGACGTCCTTCTTCCAGGCGCCGGGACGACTCAACCTGGTGGACGTGGCAGGTGTCCGGGTCATCATCGATTACTGCCACAACGTGGACGGCATGCGCCAGCTCGCGGACTTCGTGAACCGGCTGATGGTGGACGAAGGAAACGGGGCGTCGCGCGGCGGCCACGAGCGGCGCAGGACAGGCGCCGCCGCCGGAGCTGGGAGAGCGGGTTGGGCACCGGAAACCGACCGCAGGGGCCGATCCGGGCGGGCGATCGGTGTCATCGGGGTGCCGGGTGATCGGCGCGACGACGATCAGCGAGAGTACGGGGCCCTCGCCGCGACGGCGTTCGACGAGATCATCGTCCGCGAGGACCGCAACCTGCGTGGCCGCCAGCCCGGTGAATCGGCGTCCAACGTGATCGAGGGAATCCAGGCAGCACGCGCCGGCGGCAAGGCCCGCACCGGTCGCGCCGACAAGATGCCGATCGAGCTTGCGGCGGCACGAGCGGCCCTGCGCCGGGCGGCCCCGGGGGATCTCGTCGTGATGTGCGTCGACGACGCCGTCGCGGTCTATCGGCAGGCGATCGCCTCGTCAGGGGCCGGCGACGCGGCCTTCACGCACCCGGGCGAGCTCGAGGTGCCCGAGGGCTAGGACGGAGCGTCAGGCCGCCGTCAGGCCGGTTGGTTCGCCGACACCACACGAATGATCCCGACGATCAAGGCTGCCGCGATGACCGCAAGGGCGATCCCGACGATTGTCTCCATGTTGCCCTCCTGCGCGGCGGCTCGTGAACGGTCGCCGACTGGCGCGATGATGGCGTCCCCTCCGCGGCGCGGCAAGCCAGTCTCGTACCTTCCGACCGGAATTAGCTCTCGGGGCGTTCCTGCAGCCTCGGGATGAGCTCCGCCAGGTCGGTCGCGACGTCAACCGGTCGAGCGCCCAGCTTGCCGAGCAGGTCGAACACCTCATCGCGCTCCTGGTGGCACATGAGCACGATGATTCGAGGTGAATTGGCCAGGCCATCTCGCCCGCCCGCCGAGCCGGTGAGCTCCATTCGCAACGCCTCGGTTTCGGACTCGTACACCGGGACCTCCGCGGTTGGCTTGCCGCCTTCCCGAACGCCTGCCAGTAACTCGCCTACGATCGAAGCGCGGGATCTACCCCGGAGGTAGTCCAGCGTTTCCTTGATCGCCACCCGCTGGGCCCGGCGCGCGGCGATACGGCCGATGCCGCGCAGCGTGTCGTCGGGCCGATCGCCTGCCGTCCCGATGATCAGGGTGATCGGGGCCGCGCGGCCGGCGGCGCCTCCAGCTATCCCTTCGGCCACGTCGAGCACGGCACTCGTCCCCGCCTCGTTGTGGGCGAAATCGATGATCACCACGCGCGATCCGAGGCGGTAGATGTTCAGCCGACCTGGCGAGCGATCCGAGGTCGGCCGGAAATCCCGCAGCCCGTGCGCGACCTGCTCGAGGGTCGCTCCGAGCCCACGCGCCGCGCCAGAGGCGGCGAGGGCATTCGCGACGTTGTGCCTGGCCAGGCCAGCGATCGTGAGCGGCACGTCGCGCAGACGAGCTATCTCCGAGCGCCGTTCGCCCTCGACCTCCACGAGCCGGTCGCGGTCCAGGATGTAGGCGCGCCCGCCGGCGGCGATGTGCCGCCGCGCGATCGGGGAACCGCCCTTCGCAATCGAGAAGATCGCGACCGGTGCCCGCACGCGCGCGGCGATTGCGGCGACGTACCGGTCGTCGCCGTTGAGGACGACCCAGCCTTCGGGCTTCGTGATGCGGCAGATCGTTGCCTTGACCTCCGCCAGCTCGGGCAGGGTGTGGATGCCCTGGAGATCGAGGTGGTCGGAGGTGACATTGGTGAGCACGCTGGCGTCGTTCGACTCGTAGCCCACGCCGCGCAGGACGATCCCTCCGCGGGCGGTCTCCAGGACGGCGACGTCGATGTCGGATCGACCGAGGATCTGGCTCGCACCGCCCGGTCCGGTCCAGTCGCCGGGGTCGACCATGCGCTCGTCGATCAGGACGCCGTCGGAGGTTGTCGTGCCGACATGGCGCCCGGCAAGCAGCAGGATGTGCGTGATCAGGCGCGTCGTGGTGCTCTTGCCGTTGGTGCCGCTTATCGAAACGATGGGGATGCGTCGATCGGCGTCGCGCAGCCAGGTTGGCGGCGGGCCGCCGGCAGCCTCGATTCGCTCATTCCAGCGAGCGACCAGCCGCGACCGGCGGCCGGTCTGGCGATCCGATCGCGCAGGGGAGATGTCACGCTCGGCGAGGTGGAAGGCTGCCTCGGCGATCTCCCGGCCGCGGTCCGAACGGCTCCACGGGTAGGTCAGGATCCAATGGCCGGGGTCCGATGAGAGGTGGACCGCCGTGCCGTCTCGGCCCTCGTCGTGGTCCGCCCGCAGTCGGCGGATCCAGGCGGCGAGCACGGCCACCTGATGAGGCCGCTGTCGAGGCGGCACGCGCGCGCCCAGGCGAACCACGGCATGACGACCCGGCTCGCGCTGTCCGTACCAGGTCCGTCGCCGGCCGATTGCCACTTCCAGCTTGACGGCCGGGTCGAGCCGATAGACGTTCGGGCCGTCGAGCAGCCGGATTTCGATCAGACGCACGGTGGGCGGCAGGATACCAATGGCATTCCAAGGCGGAGGGACGGGTCGCCCCTACATCACCTGGCGGGCTGGCGGCGGCCCTCCCTTCGGTCGGAGCGACGCCCTGCCGCCAGGTGTCTCGGGGCGCCACCCTTCCGCTTTGCCACGCACCCTCGCCGGCTGGGGTAGAGCGACGCCCTGCCGGCACGGACCTGTAGCCCGCAGATCCCGCTGGCGGGCTGGCGTCGGCCCTCCCTTCGGTCGGAGCGACGCCCTGCCGCCAGGCATCTGCGGGCTCCTTTCTCCGCCGCGCTTCGGTCGGAGCGACGGCCTGCCGCCAGGTATCTGGGGGCTCCTCACTCCGCCTCCGCAACAGCGTCGCCGGTAGACTGGGTTGATGGATGCCCTTCGAATCGACGCGGCCGGAGCTGGCGTGCGAGACGAGGAGCTGGCTGCGTTGAGGGACGGGGTTGAGGCGCGACTCCCCTCCTTCCTGGAGGACCTGGCTCGGCTGGTCAACATCGACTGCGGGAGCTACACCAAGGCCGGAGTCGACGAAGTCGGCCGGTGGACTGCGGCGCGGCTTCGCAAGCTTGGAGCCGAGGTCACCGTCCATCCCAACAAGCAGCTCGGAGACACCGTGGTCGGCGTTTTCGACGGGGCAAGGACCGGCGGCCCGCGCCTGCTCCTGATCGGACACATGGACACGGTCTTCGAACCCGGCACCGCCGCCGAGCGCCCCTTCAGAATCGAGAATGGACGCGCCTACGGACCCGGCGTCACGGACATGAAGAGCGGCCTGCTGGCAGGCCTGTACGCCATCGATGCCCTCGAGGCGCTGCTGGCGGGAGGCGAGGAGCCGCTTCCGTTCAAGCGCCTGACGTTCGTGGCCAATCCCGATGAAGAGATCGGCTCGCCCGCGTCTACACCGGTCATCCGCGAGCTCGCCCGTGATGCCGACGCGAGCTTCGTCCTGGAGTGCGCTCGTGCGAACGGCGACATCGTCTCGTCGCGCAAGGGGATCGTCGACCTGCGCGTCACGGTCCATGGCCGTGCAGCGCACGCCGGCGTGGAGCCGGAGAAGGGCCGAAACGCGATTCTCGAGGCGGCTCGGCTGGTCGAGGCGATCCAGGCCCTGAATGGGCGGTGGCCGGGCGTCACCGCGAATGTTGGCGTGATCCGGGGCGGCACGCGCCCAAACGTCGTCCCGTCCGAGGCCGAGCTCGAGGTCGACCTCCGCGCGATGGCCCGCGACGACCAGGTGGCTGCCGAGACCGCCGTCCGGGAGCTGGCGCGCAACCCATCCGTGTCGGGTACGACGATCGATGTGACGGAGGTCGCCGGCCACTGGCCGATGGAGAAGCTGGTACGTTCCGGGCGTCTGGTGGAGCACGCGAGAGCACTCGCCGTCCGGCTCGGTTTTCCGCTCAACGACGCCGCCACCGGCGGCGCCTCGGATGCCAATACGACGGCCGGGATGGGAGTCCCGAGCCTTGACGGCCTTGGACCAATCGGTGGCAACGACCATGCTCCCGAGGAGTACCTCGAAGTCGACTCGATCGTTCCGCGGACGACCCTGCTGGCCGGCCTGCTCCTGGCCACCGCGCGCGATCCCGTGATCGCTGGATGGCGCGACGACCGTCCGTGAACCGACGGTCGATCTCGTCCGGCGGGCCCTGGGAATCGATCGGCGGCTACAGCCGGGCGGTCGTCGTCGGCGACTCGTGCTGGGTGGCGGGCACGACGGACGCAGGACCCGATGGCACGTCCAGGCATCCCGGGGACATCGGCGCCCAGGCGCGCGCCGTCTTCGAGATCGTCGGACGAGCCCTGGCCGAGGGTGGCTTCTCGATGTCGGATGTGGTACGCACCCGCATGTTCCTGACCGACATCGCCCGCGCGCCTGAGGTGATCGAGGTCCATGGCGAGATATTCGGTTCGATCCGGCCGGCGGCGGCGATGGTGCAGGTGACTGCTCTTATCGATCCGAGTCTGTTGATCGAGATCGAGGTGGACGCGCACCGCTGAACCGGCGGCGTCGCTGGCGGAGCGCGGGCGTCAGGCGAGTCCGATAGCGCGGGCGCCGGCCACGAGGAGCACCGCGGCGAGGAGGCCCACGAAGAGGTTGCGCCGCCAGACAACGAGGACGACACACAGTGGGACCGCCACCCACTCGATTCCTACGTGGAGCGATCCAGGGCCCTGCGCATCGGTCACGAAGGTGCTCTTGGCGGCCAATGCCGCAAGGACGGCCGGCGCCACGAGGCGGAGATACTCCAGCACGCGCGGGGACAGCTGCTCGAAATGTCCCGAAAGCAGGGGCAGTGCCCGCGACGGGTAGGTGGCAAGGAACATGGCAGCGGCGAGCCCGACGAGGTCGAGCTTCATGACCCGATCTCATTCGACCCACCGCCCGCCGCACGCGTCCTCTCGGCCAGCGCCCGGCCGGCCGCGCTCCGGCCCATCGGCATCGGGTTGTCGGGCTGCTCTCCGAGGATGACCCCGGGCAGCGCCAGCCCCACGAACGGGCCGATGAGGCCTCCGGCGAGCACCGCAACCCGGGTGTCGATGAGGAGCCCGACCACCACCGCTACGACGCACCCAGCCACCACAGCCACGATTTCGCGGCGGCCGGTCACGAGGGCTACCACCAGGCCGGACATTGCCGCGGGAAACACGACGTCAAGACCAAGTCGCGCCGGGTCAGGGATCGCGCTCGCGCCGATCACGCCGATCAGGGTGGCCACGTTCCATGGGATGAAGGTGGCCCCGATTGCGGCCAGCCAGTAGCCCCTGAGGTCCGCGAAGCCGAGTCTCTGGAAGTGCGCAACGCTGAGGGCAAACCCCTCGTCGGTGAGGAAATGGGCCATCACGGCCCTCTTCAGCGCTGGAACCTCCACGAGCCAGGGCCGCAGCGCGGCCGAGTAAAGGAGGTGGCGAGCGTTCAGCAGCGCAGTCAGCAGGAAGATCGCCGGCCAGGGCATGCCTGCACGGACGAAGCCGACCGCGGCGAATTGGGCGGCGCCTGCAAACACCACTACGCTCATCACGGAGGCTTCGATCACCGAGAAGCCGGCCTGGCGGGCCGCCAGCCCGAAGACGACCCCGAATCCCCCGGCCGACGCCATGATCCCGAGGGAATCGAGGACGAGCTGGCGTCGGCCGGAGCGCAGGGCGGCGCGCCGAGCCTCCCGCTCCGATGGAGTTCGCGGGCTCACCATTCCAGCCGTTGCCTGCGCTCCAAGCGCCGGCTCAGGCCCGGACGGCGACCTCGTGGTGGGTCACCGTCAGGTCCTTCGCGACCAGAAAGGAGTCGTCCTCCGGGTAGAAGATCGCCTGGTCGATGTCGTCCCCGGCGAACGCCTTGATGTCGTCGAGCGATCGCCAGGAGGACTGGACGACGAACTCGGTCTCGTCGCCAAGCGTGCGACGAAGCACCATGACCCCCTCGTTGCCGGGCGTTGCCCGGATCTGTCGGACGCCCGTTTTGAGCAGGTAGTCCACGTATCGGTGGGCGTCGGTCGATCGGGTCCGGCCGGCCCAACTGCGAACGATCATTCGCGGTTCCTCCCTGACTAATCGGTGTCCTGGCAGCGAGCGCTCAACGCAGGAAGGTCTTACCGCACACCCCGTCGCAGGTCACGTACAGGGCGTGCAGGTCGCGCGCGTACCCTGCGACGTGCAGCAGCCCGTCACAGCCCTTGGTCGGGCACTTCCAGACCCACCAGCGCTCGTTGTGATCGGGCGGGGTCGTCTCGGCAGTGACCTTGTCTCGAAGCTCTGGGCGTGCGTTCAGGATCGCCTCCACTCGGGCCGCCCGCTCGACCTCGGTCTCGCTCGTGTAGGGGTAGTTCTGCCCGACGTTCGAGGTCACCGGCCGCTCCCGCGCACTCGATCAAAAAGGCCGGTGACAGCGAACGTGTGAGCGCAGCCCTGTCACCGGCGAGCGCGAGTATAGACCCCGTTCGGCGCCTATAGGCCAGACCGCAAGGGCTAGCGCGCCGGGAACACGGCGAGGATGGACTCGGTAGCCCGGCGATCCCATCCCGGCGCGGTGGCATACCAGGGCGCCGCGAGGATCACGCGGTCGAGGCCTGGTACTGCGGCCCAGCCGGCAAGCCGGTCGCGGACTTCATCCGGCCGTCCTGCGATCGCGACAGCGTCGAGGAACTCGTCGTCCACGAGCGCCGCCATGCGGTCGTGATCCCTGCGGACGAACGCCCGGCGCAGCTCGCCCTGAATGCTGGCACGACCGTGCAGCTCGAGGATCGGCAGATATGTTCGGGTTGTGGCATAGAACGCGAGCTGAAGCCGGGCGGCTCGTCGGGCGGCATCGGTGTCATCACCAACCGAAACGATGGCTGTTGCAGTGATCGGGCAGGCCCTCGGCGATCGACTCGATGCCGCCACGCCGTCTGCCAGCGCTGGAGCCACGATTTCGCTCAGGTAGCGCGGCGAGGCGAGCGGATGACCGATCAAGCCGTCGGCAACGGAACCGGCCGTGCGAGCCATGATCGGGCCCACGCCGGCGAACAGGATCGGCACGTCCGGTCGTCCTGGTTGCGCAGGGCCATGAAACGTGGGCATCCGGATCGTGTAGAAGCGGCCCGCGTGGCGGACATCCGTGCCGCGGTTGGCACTCCACACCGTCCGAAGGGCCTGGGCGTACTCCGCCAGCTTGGGAGCCGGGTGCTCGAAAGGCACCGAGAAGCGGCCCTCGAGCACACGCTTGACCTGCGTCCCGAGCCCGAGGACGAAGCGGCCGCCGGACAGCTCGTCGAGGTCCCACGCCTCCATGGCTGTCACGGTCGGCGAACGCGGGAAGGCGAGTGCAATGGCCGTCCCGACCCGCACCCGACTCGTAGCACCGATCGCGGCGGCCGCCTGGATAAACGCCGAGCGGGTGAGCTCGGCGACCCAGACCGACTCGAAGGCAGCCCGCTCTGCCGACCGTGACAGCGCGGCGATGTCCTCGAGCGACCCACCAACCCCCAGCCCGATCCGCATCCCGTGTTACCAGACCGCCGGCAAGCCGGCGCTGCGGGGATCCGTTGCCGCGGCTACCCCTCCCTCATCCGCACCGGGCCCACCAGCCGCAAGCTCGATGGCGTGGCAGTGCCCGACCGCCGAATCGAACGGTGCGGCGGGATGCAGCGGATGGCCAAAAGATTCGAGGGCGGCCAGGGTTTCGGGCGCGAAGCGGGGCTCAATAGTGACCTCGACGGGCGGCGCGAAGTGGTCGGCCGGCTCGACGAACCATCGGGGAGAGGCGATGGCACTGGCAACGTCAAGGGCTCCGTCGACGAGGGCCGAAACAACCTGGGCGAAGATCTGCGGCTGAGCGTCGCCACCCATCGAGCCCACGACCACCCACGGCTCCCCGTCGCGAAACAGCATGCCCGGCAGCAGCGTATGGAGGGTCCGCTTGCCCGGCGCAAGCAGGTTCGGGTGGTCCGGCTCGAGTGAGAAGTAGCTCCCGCGGTTCTGGAAGTGGACGCCGGTCTCCGCATCGACCACCCCGGAACCGAAGCCCATGTAGTTGGACTGGATCAGGCTGACCGCGTTGCCCTCGGCATCGACGCTGGCGAGGTAGATCGTGCCTCCACCGCGTGGCGCGGTGCTGGCCGGCGGCAGGGCGGCCAGCGACGGGTGGATCCGCCCGGCAAGCTCGGCGGCGTAGGTTCGATCGAGCAGGTGTTCGACGGGCACGTCGTGAAATACAGGATCTGTGACCGCGGCATCCCGATCGGCGAAGGCCAGCTTCGCGGCCTCGATGCCCAGATGGACCCAACCGGGATCCGCGACGCCCTCCGGCCCGAACGCGGAGGCCGGCGGCGGCTCGAAACATTCGAGCACGTTCAGGAGCTCGAGCGCGACGATCCCCGAGCTGTTCGGCGGGTGCGTCGTGACCTCAACCCCGCGATATGTGGTGGCGATTGGATCCGCGAGCGTACAGAGATGGTCGGCAAGATCGCCGGCCGTGATGAGCGATCCCGCGCCTTTCAGGCCACGCGCGAGCTTGGCGGCGAGCTCGCCCTCATAGAAGTCGTCGAACCCGGCATCCGCGAGGCGCTCGAGCGTCGCTCCTAGGGCCGGCCGGCGCACGATCTCGCCTGGTCGCCAGGGCCGGCCATGTGGCCGGAACTGCGAAGCCCACGCCCGGCCTTCATCGGGGAGTGCGCCACCCAGGGCGGTGGCGGTTCGTTCCACGGACCCGATGAACGCCTCGTCCGCCGGAAATCCATCCCGCGCCAGCTCGATGGCTGAAGCCAGGATCCGGTCGCGCCCCAGCCGGCCGTGGCGCCGATGCGCGTCGCCCCACGACCGCACGGCTCCCGGTATCGTCACCGACATCGGACCGCGGAAGGGGAGGCGATCGAGGCCCGCCCGGCGCAAGCGCACGGGATTCGCATCAGCCGGCGCACGGCCGGACCCGTTCAGCGCCGTCTCCGTCCGCGAGCCCGCATCCCAGATCAGCCAGAACGCATCCCCGCCCAATCCGCATGCCTGGGGCATCACGACCGCGAGGGCGGCGTTCGTCGCGATCGCGGCGTCCACCGCCGTTCCACCCGAGCGGAGGATGTCCAGGCCGGTCGCGGTGGCCAGGTGGTGGGGAGCGACGACTCCGCCATGGCGCCCGCGTGCCAGCGACGCCGGGACGAGTGGTCGGTTGGGGGTCATCCGCGAGAGTCTACGGCCGAGTGGCCGCGCGGCGGCCGAGCGGTGGTCGGGCGGCGACCAGGGCGCGGCCGAGCGGGAGTCCGGCGGCGGTCGGACGTCGGTCGGACGGTCGCGGCGGGTAGGCTAGCGGGAATGGAACGCTCGCTCTGGGCCGTCCTGATCGGGACATTCACGCTCCGCTTCAGCACCGCCCTCACGGGCACCACGCTCATCTTCTATCTCGCCGACCTGCCGAAGCTGGGCGGCCCGCGCGTCGACCCGGCGGAGGTCGGAGCGCTCGTGGCGGTGTTCTTCGCGGCCGAGCTCGTGCTGTCGACCCCGTTCGGCATCGTGTCGGACCGGTTGGGACACCACCGGGTCATGCAGCTCGGGCCGATCTTCGGAGCGGTCGCCGTTGTGCTGACGTGGGCGACCACCGACCTGTTCGTCCTCGGTGGAACTCGGCTATTGGAGGGCGCCTCAACAGCGGCCAGCGTGCCTTCGATCCTCGGGTTCATCGCTCTTGCCACCGCCCACGACGAGTCCCTGCGTGGACGAGCCTCGGCCCGATTCGAGGGCGCCACGCTGGCCGGCATCGGTGGGGGCGCGGTCGCCGCGGGCGTCCTCTACGGTGGAGTCGGGAGCTGGGACGGGTTCGGTCGGACGACGTTCCTGCTGAATGCCATCTTCTACGCGATCTCGTTCCTGATCTACCGCTTCGGAGTGACCGATCCCCGAGCAGAGCGTGGGGGTGGTGCCGCGGCGCCCATGTTCGACCTCCAGCGTTACCGTCGATTGCTCGCTTCGTCGCACGTCTGGCTGCTGGCGCCGACCTGGATCGCCATCAACGCAGCATTGGGGCTGTGGACGACCCAGTCGATCTTCCAGCTCGTCAGGGAGCGCGATCGGCACTTTGCCGACCAGCTCCTGATGGGTGGCTTCGATCCGGCCGTCATCAGCGCCGGCCTGGCCGCGGCGCTCGTGGTGTTCTTCCTCGGCCTCGTCTTCTGGGGCGACCGCTTCAAGCTCTACCGACGGACGACCATCATCTTCTTCGGCATCGCCGGTGGTGCCGGCGTGGTGGCCGGCGCCCTCCTCGTCAATCACAGCGAAGGGATGGCCTGGTACGTGCAGGCCCTCGGCGGTGCGATGGTGATTGCCGGGTTGTTCGTGTTGTCCGGAGCGACGCCGGCGGCGCTGGGGCTCCTGGCCGACGTGTCCGAGCGCTACCCCCACGACCGTGGCGCGATCATGGGCCTGTATTCGGTCTTCCTGGCGCTCGGGCAGATTGGGGGCAGCCTGCTGGGTGGCCAGGTCGCCCGGTTCAAGGGGATCGACGCGATTCTGTTGCTGACGCTGGCGTTCCTGGCGATCGCCCTGCTGCCGTTGTGGCGCCTGCGGTCGTTCGAGCACCAGCTCTCGCCCGATCCGGCGCTATCGCCCGCGGAGCTGGAGCCGACCTGAGGCCAGGCAGGGTCGCCAAACTCGGCGGTTGCGCCCGTATTATTCGAGCCACGACGAGTCGGGGGAGAGGGAGTCCGGCCATGAGCCCTGTCGCGATCGTGACCGACTCCGCGTCCGACCTCACGCCGGAGCTCGCCGCGGCGACCGGCATTCGCGTCGTCCCGCTCGAGGTCACCTTCGGCGACGAGCACTTTCGAGCCGGCGTCGACCTGTCGACCGCGGCGTTCTGGGAACGCATGGTGGCCCCGGACGCGCCGTTTCCAACGACCGCGGCCGCGAGCCCGGGCGAGTTCCAGTCCGTGTTCGAGGCTTGCTTCGCGGGCGGCGCCGAGGCCGTCGTGTGCGTCGACGTTGCTGGATCGTTATCGGCCACGGTCAAGAGCGCGACGATCGCCCGAGACCTGCTGCCCGCGCGTGAGATCCACGTCGTGGACTCGACGTCGGCCTCGATGGGCGAAGGCGTCCTGGCGCTCATCGGGGCGGAAATGGCGGCGCGCGGTCTCGGTGCCCGGGAGATCGCCGATGCGCTCACGGAACGCGCCGCCGACCTGAATGTGTTCGTGGCGCTCGACACGCTCGAATACCTGCGGAAAGGCGGCCGCATCAGCGGCACCCAGGCGACCATCGGCGGGCTGCTCTCGGTCAAGCCGATCATCACCATCAAGGATGGGACCGTGGACACCGCCGACCGGGTCCGAACGCGATCGAAGGCGCGAGAGCGGGTGATCGAACTCCTCAGCGAGCGGCCGGTCGAGCGCCTTGCGATCCTGTACACCACGTCCACGCCCGACGAGGTGGCCGCATTTCGCGACGAGGTCGTGGCCGGCCTGCCGGGCGGCGTGGACAACGCCTGCGTGACCGTCCAGCCGGTCGGGCCATCGGTCGGGCCGCACCTCGGGCCGGGCTGTCTCGGGGGCGTCGTCCTGTACCGCCGATGAGACCGAAAATGGGGCTCTTGATCGGCTGACGGGCATCGACCGTCGGCTATACTCGCGCCACCTTTCGTGCCGCGAGGCGTGGCCTATTGGCCTTCCGAGGTCGGGGGCAGAGCTCTGCGACACCTCCGCCCGAGGATCGAGCGCCGAGCGCCGTGGGGCCGTCCGGGAGACGACCCAGAACGCGGGCCGCCCCGAACGCCGCCCGCAGCGGAGGAACACGACTCGATGACGACCGAGCACGTCGCTGCCGCGATCAATGCCTGGGAGGTTGCGCAGCGACAGTTCGACCTGGCCGCCGACAGGCTCAACCTGGACCCCGGCCTGCGCCGAGTTCTGCGCGAGCCACGGCGCGAGCTGACCGTGCATTTCCCGGTCAAGATGGACGACGGGTCGGTGCAGGTGTTCACCGGTTATCGCGTCCAGCACAACCTCGGTCGGGGACCGGCCAAGGGCGGCATCCGCTATCACCAGGATGTGACCCTCGACGAGGTCAAGGCCCTCGCCATGTGGATGACCTGGAAATGCGCCGTCGTGGGGATCCCGTACGGCGGAGGCAAGGGCGGCGTGGTCGTCGATCCCAAGAAGCTCTCGGCCAAGGAGGTCGAGGCCCTCACCCGCCGGTTCACCACCGAGATCGAGGTCCTGATCGGTCCTGAGCGCGACATTCCGGCTCCCGATGTGAACACCAATGCCCAGGTCATGGCCTGGATGATGGATACCTACTCGATGCACCAGGGCTACACGGTGCCCGGGGTGGTCACCGGCAAGCCCATCAGCCTTGGCGGCTCCGAAGGCCGCACCGAGGCCACCGCGCGAGGTACGGTCTTCTGCGTCGTCGAGGCGGCGAATCACCTCGGCATCGACCTGCGCCGGGCGACCGTCGCGATCCAGGGCTTCGGGAACGCCGGATCGATCGCCGCGAAGCTGATGCGCCAGGAGGGCTCCACGGTCTTGGCCGTGTCGGACTCGACCGGCGGCATCCACAACTCCAACGGCATCGACATCGACCGGGTGATCGCCTGGAAGAAGGAGCACGCCACGGTCCAGGGCTTCCCAGGCTCGATTGACATCAGCAACTCGCAGGTCCTCGAGATCGAGTGCGACGTGCTGATCCCGGCGGCGCTGGAGAACCAGATCACGGCTCGCAACGCCAGCCGAATCCGCGCCAAGATCGTCGCCGAGGCGGCCAATGGCCCGACGACGCCTGACGCGGACGAGGAGCTTTTCCGCCGGGGCGTGTTCATGATCCCGGACATCCTCTGCAACGCCGGCGGCGTGACGGTCAGCTACTTCGAGTGGGTGCAGGATCTCAATCGCGACCACTGGAGCGAGTCGATCGTCAACGCCAAGCTCAAGGACATCATGGTTCGCGCCTTTGGTGAGACCCTCGCCATCTCGAGGCGCGAGGAGTGCGACATGCGCACCGCCGCCTACCTGCTCGCCGTCGAGCGGGTCGCCAACGCGACGTCGATGCGCGGGTTGTACCCGTAGTCCGACCGCCAGCAGGCGGACGAACGGTTCGCCGACGGGTCAGCGAGGGCCGTTGACCCGGGTCTGCATGACATACGAACACCAGGTGGTCGTTCCCCGGCCCGAAGCGCTGCTTCGCGCCCAGCCTTCCGGGCTGCAGCCAAGACTTCTGCCGAGCCGAACGTCGCGCGGGAGAAATCGACCCACGCCTCAACGACAAGCCTGGCGCACGCGCGTCAAAGGGTCGCCGGGCGTGCCTCGCCGGGCTCCCGGTGGGGCCGAACCCCGGTGCTACCATCCGGCCCATGCTCGATCACGAAGAGAAGTTCCTGTTCAAGGAGGAGATCCTCCATCTGGCCAACGCGCTGGGCGAGCCCGCGGCCCTGGACAACGTCGAGGATCTCCTGGCCGACGTGATCACCAATCCACGCTTCGATTCGGAGGTCTTCACCCTCGAGCGCAGCCTCCAGGTCATGCTCGGGCCACGCGCCGGAACGACACTGGTCGGGCTTCTGACGGTGGCTCCGGAGGTGTTCGACGAGGTCGCCGAGGTTCGTATCGCACCCGAGGTTCATGAGCGGCTCGTTGCCTGGCGGGCGCGCTTCGGGCTGGCCATCGACAACGCCCTGAACTTCCTGAACAACCCCGACGGCATCCAGGGCCACAACTTCGCGACCCAGATCGCCCACGTGGAGGAACGCCGCGTCCTCCAAGGCCGGCTGACGCTCGTCCGCTACAACAACGAGCCGCAGTTCTTCGTGGCCGACGCGAGCGTGTTCATGGGCCTGGTCGTCGACGTCATGGAACGCCTTGGGCCCTACCTGGAGCCCGACGCCGTCGACTCGGAGACGATCTCCAGGCTGCGCGACGCCGTCCAGCTGATCGAGCGAAAGACGACCGCGCGCAGCTAGTTCCTGCTCAGCCAGACGTCCGCCCGATGGCATCGATGAGTCATCTGTATCTCGCCGCGACCGGCCAGAACCGCGGAAAGACGACGGTCGCGGTCGGGTTGGTGGACGGCTTCCTCTCGCGCGGCCTGTCGACGGGATTCATCAAGCCCGTCGGCCAGCGAACGGTCATCGAGCACGGCGTCGCGGCCGATGAGGACGCAGTCCTTATGAAGAGCGTCTTCGACCTGCCCGAGCCACTCTCCCTCATGAGTCCGGTTCACATACCGCGGGGCTTCACCAAGGCGTACATCGCCGGCGACGTCGTCGAGGACCTGGCGGCTCGCGTCCGCACGGCATTCGAGCGGCTTACCGCGGAACGTCAAATCGTGCTCGTGGAGGGGACAGGCCACGCCGGAGTCGGTGCCGTGATCGGCCTGTCGAACGCCGTGGTCGCAGCGATGCTCGGCACGCCGGCCGTCATCGTGTCCGAGGGTGGAGTCGGCCGACCGATCGACGAGATCGTGCTGAATGCCGCCCTGTTCGCCGCCCACGGTGTCGCGGTTGCCGGGGCGATCGTGAACAAGGTCCAGACCGACGCGCAGCCGGGCATCGCTCGGACACTGGAGCGAGGGCTTGCCCGGCACGGCATAGCGCTGCTGGGCATCCTGCCCTACCGCCCGATCCTGTCCAACCCGACGCTCGGGATGATCCTGGAGGGAGTCCACGGCGAAAGAATCCATCCCGGTCCCGATCTCGACCGCGTCATCGACAATGTGGCGATCGGGGCGATGGAGCCCGGCCACATGCTGCAGCGGATCGGTCCGGGCACGCTGGTCATCGTTCCGGGAGATCGACAGGACGCCATCCTCGCCTTGACCGCGGCGCACATGGCGGGCAATGGCCAGGGCGTTGCGCTCGGGCTGGTGCTGACTGGGGGCTATCGGCCGCCACACGGAGTCCTTGCCGAGATCCGCCGGGCAGACCTCTTCGCGACGCTCGTCCATGAAGACACTTATCCCGTGGCGTCGGAGATCCACGACCTCCTTGTCAAGACGCACGCGGCGGACCTCGAGAAGGTCGCCACGATCAAGGCGCTGGTCGCCGAGCACCTCGACATCGATCGCATCCTGGAGGTGGCCGGTCCTTCCGTCGGGTGAGCGGGTTGGGCGTTCCGGGCGGCCGGTTCATGGCAGCGGCTCGTTGTCGATGAGCCGGGTGGACCCGAAGCGCACCGCGAGCGAGAGCAGTGCCGCCCCGTCAACCCGGGCCAACTCCCGCAGCGTCTGACCGTCTGCCACCGACGTGTACTCCACCTTTGCCAGCGGTTCAAGCGCCAGCTCGTCGCTCATGACCTGTCGAAGGGTCTTGGCCGATCGCTCGCCCGCCGCCCAGCGCGACCGGGCCGCGAGCAGCGCGCGATGCAGGATGGGCGCCGCCTCCCGTTCCGCGGCAGACAGGTGGACATTGCGCGACGAAAGGGCGAGGCCGTCTGCCTCGCGCACCGTCGGGCAGGCGATGACGTCGGTTGGCAATGCCAGGTCGATCGCCATGCGCCGGACGACCATGACCTGCTGGGCGTCCTTCTGCCCGAAGTACGCCCGATCGGCGCCCACCAGCGCGAACAGGATGGCGACGACCGTCGCGACGCCTTCGAAGTGCCCGGGCCGCGCGGCCCCCTCGAGCGGCTGGCCGACGGCGCCAATTGACACCGTCGTGTCGAAGCCCGGCGGGTAGACCTCGTCCACGGGCGGTGCGAAGACGAGGTCGACGGCCTCCTCGGCGCAGATGGCAAGGTCGCGGCCCTCGCTGCGGGGGTATCTGGCGAGGTCCTCCGGGCTGTTGAACTGGCGCGGGTTGACGAAGATGGTGACGACGGTCGTGGCATTTTCCGAGCGCGCCCGCTGGATCAGCGAGCGGTGACCTTCGTGAAGCCAGCCCATGGTGGGCACCAGCCCGATCGGGCGCGGCGCGGCAGCCAGGGCCCGGCGCAGCTCTCCCCGGGTGCGGACGACCTCGAGCTGCACCTCGGAGGTCGCCACGGGCGGGGTGCCGACCCTAGAGATCGCGGTCGAGCGGAATGCCCGCGCTCCCGGCGGTCCCCAGGACGCCTTCCGAACGGTCCAGCGCGGACCGACCGAGCACCTCGTCGAGGACGGTCTGATCCATCTGCGAGGACTCCTCGGTCCCGGGGAAGGTCCCTGCCGTCACGTCGGCTGCGAACTTTTGGGCCGCCTCGAGGATGGTTTCGCGCAGGTGAGCATACGGCCGCGCATGTCGCGGGATGAAAGAGCCGAGTCCCAGCAGGTCAGTCACGACCTGGACCTGTCCGCTGCAACCGGGTCCGGCCCCGATCCCGATGGTCGGGATGCGCAAGCGCTCGGTGATCGCAGCGGCCAGCTGGGCGGGGATCAGCTCGAGGACCATCGAAAACGCACCAGCCTCCTGGACCGCGAGCGCGTCGGCGATGACGCTTCGGGCGCGGTCGGCGGTCTTGCCCTGGACGCGGACCTTGCCGCCCATCGCGTATTTGGCCTGCGGCGTCCAGCCGATGTGGCCCTGGACCGGAATGCCCGCCCGGACGAGGGCCTCGATGACCCGCGCGGTGCGCACGCCGCCTTCGACCTTGACGGCCTGGGCACCGGCCTCGCGCAGGAAGCGCCCCGCGCTGTCGAGCGCCTCGTCGACCGTGGCGTACGACATGAACGGCATGTCGCCGATGACGAGCGACCGCCCCGCGCCTCGAACCACGGCCCTTGTGTGGTGGAGCATGTCCTCCATGGACACGCGCACGGTCGACTCGTAGCCGAGCATGACCTCGCCGACCGAATCGCCCACGAGGATCAAGGGGATGCCAGCCTCGTCGAGAAGCCGGGCGGTGGGAAAGTCGTACGCCGTCAGCATCGGAATCGGCGTCCCGTCGCCGTGCATTCGGGCGATGTCGGCGACGGTCAAGCGCTGGTTCTCGGCGGTGGCGCTCATGTGCGGCTCTCCTGCGTGAGAAGTCCAGTGTGAGCCGCGGCGTCCCGAGCGTCCAGCAGGCCGGCCACGAGGTCGAGCAGGCGGTCGGCCACCTCGCGCTTCGTGAGGAGTGGCCAGGACTCGGGCCGGCCATCGGCTCGATACACGGTTACCCGATTGGTGTCCGTGCCGAATCCGGAGTCCGCCGCGCCAACGTCATTGGCGACGAGCAGGTCGAGGCCTTTGCGCTCCAGCTTCTCCGGCGCGCGCGCCAGCGAGCCGGTTTCTGCGGCGAAGCCGACGAGGACGGGTCGAGGCTCCAGGGGACGGCGGGTTTCGCGGCCATCGGCGTCCATCCCGCGTGCGATGCGACTGACCTCGGCGAGGATGTCGGGGGTCGGTTCGAGCTCCAGCGTGAGCGAGTCGGCTCGGGCGAGCTTGGTCTCCGCAGGGCGCGCCGGGCGGAAGTCGGACACCGCGGCGGCCATGACCAGCGCATCGAACCCAGCCTGCCCGGGCTGATCGGTGAGCGCCTCGAGCAGAGCGGCCCGCATCCGTCCCGCCGACTCGGCTGGGACGACTGCTGCCCGGACGCCCTCCGGCAGAGGCACCCTCACGTTCGCGACCACGAGCGTCACGCGGGCGCCACGATCCAGGGCGGCCTGCGCAACGGCTATCCCCATCTTTCCGGTCGACCGGTTGGTGATGGATCGGACCGGGTCGATAGCCTCGGAGGTGCCGCCGGCCGTGATCACCAGATGCCTGCCCGTGAGGTCCGCCTCGCGCGGCATGATGGCCTCGGGAGGCCGGGCGGGCGCGTCAGGCGCGCGGACGGGGCCATCCCCGACCGCTGCCACGACGGCATCAACGATGGTCGGCAACGCCGCCAGGCGGCCCACTCCGGACCGACCAGACGCCAGCGCGCCGGTCTCCGGCGCGACGATTCGGTAGCCGAAGTCTTCGCGGAGCCGCCGCACGTTCGCAGTCGTGGCGGGATGCGCGTACATCTCCCCGTCCATTGCGGGCGCGGCCACCACCGGCGCCGTCGTCGCCAGGCACGTGGCGGTCACCACGTCGCCGGCCAATCCGCTCGCCATTGCCCCAAGCCAGTGCGCCGTTGCTGGCGCCACGACGACCGCGTCGGCCGTCTCGGCGACGACGATGTGACCGATGCGGCCATCGGGCAGGAGCGCCAGCACATCGCTTTCCGCCGGGTGCCGGGTCAGCGCCTCGAGCGTCAACGGCGCGACGAATCGAGTCGCGCTCGGCGACAGCAGGGCAACCACGTCGGCGCCCTCGGCCTGCAAAAGGCGGACCAGCTCGGGCGCCTTGTAGGCGGCGATTGAGCCCGTGACGCCGACGGCGATCAGGCGCCCCTCCAGGCGGCCCGGTTCGCGCCTCACCCGAGACCCATTCCGATCGGCTCGCCGCCGGTCACCTCGGCGTGGAAGATGGCCAGGCCGCGCAGCGTCAGCTCTGGGTCGATCGCGTCGACGCCGTCGACGCCCCGAGCCCAGGGTGCCGCCGAGAGCCCGCCCGTCAGGATTGCGTGGACGGCCGAAGGCTCGATGCCTGCGGAGTCGGCCAGCTCCTGGCGGGTGCGAGCCAGCAGCCCGGATGCGAGCGCCTGATAGCCGAAGATCGTGCCCGATTGCATGGCAGTCACGGTGTCACGGCCGATGGCGCGGTCGGGGGAGCGCAGCTCGATACGCGGGAGCTTGGCCGTGTGCGCGGCGAGCGCCTCGAGCCCAAGCTCGAGGCCCGGCGCGATGGCGCCCCCGATGTAGGCACCGTCCGACGCGACGCAATCGAACGTCGTCGCGGTGCCGAAGTCGACGACGACGGCCGGCGTGCCGTACAGACGCGCGGCCGCGAGCGCGTTGACCAGCCGGTCCGCCCCGACTTCCGCGGGCCGTTCGACGCGAACGGGCAGCGGCACCGTCCCGGCAGAGGCGACCAGCAGCGGCACGCCCCGCCGACCGGCGATGGCCTCGATCCCGGCGGTGAGGTCCGGGACGACCGAGGCACACGACAGGGCGGTGATCTCACCGAGGTTGCTCGCGTCGAGCCGGAGTAGACCGTCGAGCAGCAGCTCCAGCTCGTCGGCCGTGGCGAGGGGTTGCGTCGCGGCCCGCCTGGCGGCCAGCAGCGTGCCGCCCTGCACCAGGCCGGTCGTCACGTTCGTGTTGCCGATGTCCACGGCGAGCAACATGGCGGGATGATACGCGGGGCGGAATCCGTGCCATCGCGGCGCCCTCGCTGCGGTACCATCCGCGCGTCGGGAACCGGCTGGAGAGGTGTCGGGACTCCTGGGCAGCCAGCCGCGTCAGCCCAGACTCCGTCGATCGGCCAGATAGGAGTCCTGCGTGTCGTCCTTGCCGCCCGCAAAGTTCTTCGTCAACCGCGGCATCGTCGCTTCCCGGGCGGACATGGACCACCTGCTTCGCCCGCTGCTCAAGCAGACGGTCACGTACCGATACTTCCGCGGTCGCGACATGATCGCCCACGGCACCGGCTGGGTGGAGCGCATCGTCCTCGACCAACCAGACGTATCGAGCTACTTCACGCCCCTGTCCATCTGCGTGAACATCGACTCCTTCGAGCACCTCGAATTCGAGACCCGGCCGGACCAGTTCATCGTCTACGCACTGGTCCAGGGCGACGAGCGTGTCGTGATCGAGTTCGCGCCAACCGCAAACCGCGAGGACAATGCGGCGAGCGACCAACACCAGCTCGAATTCGACACGAGCGGTTTCGTCCAGATGGAGCTCCAGGGCCTGGACTCGGAGGATACGGGTACCACCGGGCCCGATCCAACCCGACACTCGAACGAGGACGGTGCGTCGAGAGATGGCCACGATCCCGACGAGGGTGGCCGGCCGGAGCACGAGGGCGGCCCGGCGCGCGGCGACGGCGGTTCAGCACGCGACTCGGCCGGCTGAGCGCAGCCGTCGCACATTGGCACTGACGCGCCCGGCCCATCAGGGAGGGGCGCCGGCAGCGACACGGAGAGGAGGGTTCTCAGCAGGTGGCTACCAGTACTCAGGTTGAGTCTCGGCCCGCGCCCGTGGGGGAGACGGGCCTGGCAGCTTACTTCGGCTTCGCCGAGCGGGGCACTGACCTGGCGACGGAGATCGGCGCCGGTGTAACCACGTTCATGGTAATGGCCTACATCCTGTTCGTGAACGGCAGCATCATCGCCAAGCCGCTGGGCCTGGACGCCTCGGCCGTGGCAGCCGGTACCGCCTTGGTCGCCGGGATCATGACCATCGCGATGGGGGTCATCGGAAAGTACCCATTCGCGCTAGCCGCCGGCCTTGGGATCAACGCGATCGTGGCCTTCACGCTCACGGCCAAGGGTCTCGACGCCAAAGGCGCGATGGGCGTCATCGTGCTCGAAGGCATCGCGATCACGATCCTCGTGGCAGTCGGGCTGCGCGAGGCGATCATGGAGGCGGTGCCACTCGCCCTCAAGCGCTCGATCGGCGTGGGCATCGGCCTGTTCATCCTGTTCATCGGTTTTTCGAACGGGGGCCTGATCGGCTCGAATCCCACAGGCAAGGGCACGCCGGTCTTTCTGGCTTTCCCGACTACCCCAGCCCAGGGGGTATTCCTGCTCGGGCTCGCGATCACGTTCGTGCTGTACGCGAGGCGCATTCGAGCCGCGCTGATCATCAGCATCATTGTCACCACAATCATCGCGATCCTCGCCGGGGTGACGTCGGTCCCGGCGGCCGACAAGCTGATCGTCGGCCCGAATTTCTCGACGATCGGCCTCGGGCTTCAGGACCCGTTCCAGGCTTTCGCCAAGCTGGGCGCAATCACGGCGGTCCTGACGATCTTCGCGATCATGCTGAGTGACTTCTTCGACACGATGGGCACGGTCACCGGCATCGCGGCCGAGGCAGGCCTGGCGCGTCCGGATGGCACCGTCCCCGGGATCGGTCGCGTGCTCATGGTCGACTCTGTAGCTGCGATCGCCGGCGGCGTCGGCGGCGTCTCCTCGAACACGACCTACATCGAGAGCGCAGCGGGAGTCGCCGAAGGCGGTCGGACGGGCTTCGCGTCCGTCGTGACGGGTGTCCTGTTCCTGCTCGCGATCTTCCTGTCGCCGATTGCCCTGATCGTGCCCGGCGTGGCCACGGCACCGGCCCTGGTGCTCGTTGGCTATCTCATGTTCACCCTGGTGAAGGACATCCCGGTCGGCGATCTGGAGGACGGACTGCCGGCCCTGCTGACGATGATCCTGATGCCGCTGACCTACGACATCACCGTGGGGATCGGTGCCGGCTTCATCTCGTGGGTCCTCCTCAAGGTCGTTCGCGGACGGGCCGCCGAGATCCACCCGCTGATGTGGCTGGTTTCGATCGGTTTCGTGATCTTCTTCGCGAACGTCTGGATCCAGTCGGTCGTCAAGTAGCGTTTTCGCTCAGACCGCGGCCGGCGCCCCGCCCAGGGCGCCGGCCCTTTTGATTCCCTGCATTTGGATCAGCTCGGAATTCGAATGGCGATTGATTGTCCTGCCACAGGCCAGCGCGGCACGTTGCTGCCAAGTCTGCTGATTGCCGAGGGTGCGTCACAAGCGACCTGTGCCTGCACGACACTCCGCCCCAACGGCCAGTTCGGGCGAGATCGCCCGGCGCGCCCTGCCGAAACGATGCACGCGCGCGATCACGCGGCGCGGCCGCGCCCGGCCTTCGAGGTGCCCGGAACTGCGATGCACTGCGCCGCCGTGCGCAATGCGCCTCGAACATCGAAGGGGACCCAGACCGGAGGGGCCCTCAGCCGACGACGGGTGCAATGCGTGCAATAGCGGTGGTCGCAGTTGACCTCCCGGCCGACGTATCAGGCGAATTTCGCAAGGGTGCCCAGCGAATCCTGGTTCGGGCTGATGAGCCGGCAAGAGGTCGGAGCCGCAAGGAGGCGGCGGTGCCCCGATCAAGTACCATCGCGCGGATGTTCGAACGGACGGCGCTGCCCGAGGGGCCGCGCGTGATCAGCGCCCGGCTGCCCGGAGCGCGCTCGGTCTCAGTCGCCGCGTACGTGCTGGCGGGATCCCGGCTTGAATTGCCGGACCAGGCCGGCGTCGCCCATTTCATGGAGCACATCACCTTCAAGGGCACGGCGGCCTATCCGACGACGCGAGCGATCTCCGAGGCGATCGAGGGCGTCGGCGGCAGCTTCAACGCGGCGACCGATCGCGAATCCACCGTCTACTGGGTGCGCGTGCCCGCGCGCGAGCTGGAGCGAGCCCTGGGAGTGCTCGGTGAGCTCATCGTGCGGCCGACACTCTCGCACCGCGAGATCCGCAACGAGCGGACGGTCATCATCGAGGAGATCCGCTCGTACCTGGATGACCCCGCCGAATACGCCCAGATCCTCTTTCAGCAGGCGATGTTCGGAGTCGGCGCCCTGGGCCGCGAGATCTGCGGGGACGAGGCGGGTATTCGGGCATTGCCCGAACGCACGATCCGGGACTTCTGGGCCAGTGCCTACCGGCCCGCCAACGTCGTGGTCGCCGTGGCCGGCGACCTCCCCCACGAGCAGAGCGTGCAGCTTGCCGGGCGAGCCTTCGGCCGCGGCAACGGCGTAGTAGGCCCCTTCGATCCCGCCCCGACCCTGCCCGCCGGCCAGCGCTTCCTGATCGGACATAGGGACGCCAGCCAGGCCCATCTCGTGGTCGGGGTTCCGGCCCTCCGTCGCGACCATCCCGACGCCTGGGCCCTTGGCGTGCTGAACGCGGTCCTTGGCGACGGGATGAGCAGCCGGCTGTTCCTGTCCGTCCGCGAGGAGAAGGGACTGGCTTACGACGTCGGCTCGGGGGTGGTGGACTACGCCGACGCGGGTGCGTTGGCCATCTCGGCCGGCGTCGATCCGAGGCATCTCCGGCCGGCTCTCGCGGCCATCCTCGACGAGCTGGTTCGCCTTCGCGGGGAGCTCGTGCCGGCTGAGGAGCTCGCCAAGGCGAAGGCCTACATCTCGGGTGGCCTGGAGCTCCGGATGGAGGAGACGCGCCATCTCGCATCCTGGATCGGCGGTCAGGAAGCGCTGCATGAACGCGTGCTGACCCTCGACGAGGCGCTCGCCGCGGTAGCCGCCGTCAGCGCGGAGGACGTGCAGCGAGTTGCCGGCGACCTCTTCAGGGACGAGAAGCTTCGGCTTGCGGTGGTGGCCCCGGTTCGCCGCGGAAGAGGTCTGGAGGCTCGACTCCGGTTGCCGGATGTCCATGCTTGAGAGCGGGCAGGGCACTGCCGACGTCCAGTTGATCGGCGCGGAATCGCAACCTGAGCCGCGCCGCGAACCCAGGGTCGACCTTCGGCTGGCCCGCCTGCACCTCAGGACGGGGGTCCATGGGCTCGCCCGAGCGGAGCTGGAATCCCTGGTCGGCTGGGGCGAGCTCGACGAAGAGTCGCTGATCGACCTCGCCGAGGCACGCTGGAGGACGGGCGACCTGGAGGGGGCCGGGGATGCCGCTCGAGCGTTCCTTGCAACGGGGCGCGAGGCCGTGCTCGGTCTTGTCATCGCTGCCGAAGCGATCGCGGCAGCCGGCCGCCCTGGCGAGGCGCGTCGCCTGGCGGGCCAGGCCCTCGAGCGCGCGGGCGATTCGCTGGACGGACTCTTCGCGGGGATGCCCCGGAGCGGCATCTGGCCGCACGATCCTTCTGATCCGGGGGAGCACGTCGGCCCGTTGCTCGGAGAATCGGCGGGCGCGGCAGCGTCCGGCCGGGCCGCGGAGACAGCTGCTTCCGCCGAAACAGCGACGGCCGTCTCCTCAGGCGATGACGACCTCGGCCTTTGGGAAGGCCACCCGCAAGACCTTCGACCGCTGCCCGTCCCACCGGACGCCGCCGCGGAGCTGGAGGCAGCGCGCGATCTGCTGACGGCGGGCGATATCGATAGAGCGGCCGTACGACTCGCCGTCGTCCTGCGCGTGAGCCCGGTCCTGGCGCCCGCCGTTCTGGACGTGCTGCCGCCCGATGCCGGCCCGGCGCTCGAACTGGTTCGCGGCGACGCCTTCCGGCTGCTCGGACACGATGGCGACGCGCAGCGTGCCTATGCTTCGGCGCTGGCCGGGGTCACGGCTGACATGTCGGCGCGCGAGAGCGTTGCTCCCGAAAGCAGCTATCAGCGGCCGGAAGATGGTCCGCCAGAGGAGGGCGGCGATCCGCCGAACCACCCATCCGACAGCCCGGAGTAGTCGTGTCCGAACGCACCCTCGTCCTGATCAAGCCCGATGCCGTCCAGCGGCTGCTCGCCGGACGCCTGATTGCGCGTTTCGAGGAACGCGGCTTGAAGATCGTGGGACTCAAGCTGGTGCAGGTGGATCGCGATCTCGCCGAGCGTCACTACGCCGTTCACCGCGACAAGCCGTTCTTCGGCGGTCTGGTCGACTTCATCACGTCGAGCCCGCTGGTGGCCGTCGCGCTCGAGGGCCCGCGCGCCATCGCCGTCGTCCGTGCGATGGTCGGCGCCACCCGTCCCCATGAAGCAGCCCCTGGCACGATCCGCGGGGATTTCGGCCTGGAGACGGCCCAGAATCTCGTCCACGCCTCGGACGGACCGGAGACGGCCGACGTGGAGCTCGCCCTGTGGTTCACGCTCGGTGAGCTCGCGAGCTACGAGCGCGATATCGATCGGTGGGCGCTCGCTCCGGCCGAATGACGCCGGCCTGCAGAGGCTGGCTACGGGAGCTTATCTGGGCTTACTGCCTGACCCTGGACCCCCGGCTCGGGTGCCGGAGCCCTGGCAGCGGCGGGCCCGCCCCAGCCGCCGGCCGCCGCAACCAACGCAGCCAATGCCAGCGCCAGCACCAGCACGGAACTCACGAGTGTCCGGTTGACATCGAGAAGCGGGCCTGCCCAGCGGGGCGATGCGGCGAACACGCCGGCCACCATCCTCGCCCCACGGCCCACCGCCCGAGCGCCTCGCTGGGCCACCCGGGCACCTCGCTGAGCCACCCGGGCGCCTCGCTCGGCTACCGGCTGAGCGGCTTCGCGAGTGCGGCCGGCGGCGGCGCGCCCGCGCGTGGACAACTCGGCCAGACGGACCGCCCACCGTCCACGCTGAATCCTGCCCGCCGCGGCGCGTCTGCTAGCCAGCAACTCGGCCAGGCGGACCGTCCAGGGCCCAAGTTGCGCCCAGCGCGTCGCCGCGGAGGAGGGTGCCTGGATGGGGGACCGCCGCTGGACCGAAGACCGCGCCTGAACCGCAGGTGGCACCTGAACAGCCGACGGCGCCTCAGCCGTAGGCGGCGCCTGAATCGTCCGCGGTGCCTGGACCGACGACCGCGCCCGGACGGAGAACAGCGCCTCGCGGCGGGAGCGGCGACGCTCGGCCATGCCCGGCTGCGATGACGCCTCGGGAGCAGCGCGCGGGCCGTCGAGGCTGGGCGAAGAGCGAGCCCAGCCGGCCAGTGCAACCCCTTCGGGCCATCGCGGTCGATCTCCCGCGACCGCACGGACGCCCGGCGCCGGGTCCGCAAGTCCCACGGCCAGCAGGCGCGCGTAGTAGGCCAGTGCGGCGATCGCGCCCAGGGACAGCACGGCGCGAGCCGGTCCGTCGCTGGCGAGTCTGACGAGCGCCATTCGCACGTCGAAGGAAACGAGTCCGGGCAGGCCGACCGTGGCGACCGCCACCATCACGAGGGCAGCGGTCAGAGTCGGGCTGCTGCGCGCCCATCCGCGCAGCTCTCCCAGGCGCCTCGTCCCGAAGCGCGCGCGGATTGCCAGCACCCATGCCGCGAACGCGGTCTTGGCCAGCACGAACACGAGGATCCAGGTCCGCACGGGCTGCCATGTCGCCGGATCGAGCGGTCCGAAGGCGAGCAGGACGAAGGCCGCATCCTGCACGATCGAGTAGGCAACCATGTGCTCGATGTCCTCCTGGATCCAGGCTGCGAATGCTCCCAGGAGCAGGCTGATCGCGGCGATCGACACGATCAGGGCGCGCTCGAGGGGTAAAGCCAGCGGAACCGGGGTCAGCGGAGCGATCGAGCCGTCGACCCAGGCCAGTCCGACGACCGCGAAGACCGCCGGGCTCCAGGCCATCAGCAGGGGCAGGCCGATCTCCGGCGCCGAGTCGGCCACGCGCGCAGCCCAGACGTGAAATGGGATCGCGCCGAAACGGAAGGCGACCGCAATGGCCATGGCGAGGTACGCCAGGCCGACGACCGCAGGCTCCGCACTGAGAGCGCCGAGCGGCCGCGCCATCCAGGCCATGGCGATGAGCGCGAGGACGCCTGCCACGGCGATCGCCCGAAGCTCCCGGGCCCCGACCCCGACGCGCCGTGAGGTGATGGGCACGACGAGCGAGACGAGAACGCCGACGAGTCCGGCGGCGACGGTTGCGGCGATCGCCGTCATGGGATCGGGTATCGCGAGCGCCAGCCCGGCGGCACCGAACGCCGCCAGCGAGGCGCCGGGCAGGTTCCGTTGCCAGGTCCCCGAATTGGAGGCCGACCAGCCCAACAGGCACAGGAGCAGCGACGCCGAGCAACCCATCGCAAGGAAAATCCGCTGGTATTCGCTCCCGACGAGGAATTCCCCGCCGACCGAAAGGCGGTCACCGGGCACGATCGCGAGCGCGGCCACGGCCGAGACGAGAAGTCCAAGCCAGCCTATTGCAAATGACACGCCGGTCAGGCTCCGCGTCAGGAGCGACAGGATCCCGAAGCCGAACGACGTGGCCAGGAACGGGAGGACGCTCACAGCAGGCGCGTCAGCGTTCGAGACCGGGACGCCGTCGCAGGCCATCGACCGGAGCAGCCGCCGCGTCGGCGTTCGCTGACAGGAACGCAACCGCCGCGCCGAGCACGACCGTGAGGCCGCCGATCACGAGCTGTTCCAGGGCTACGGGCGTCCCGGCAAGGCTGACCCGAATGAGGCCGCTTGCAGTCACCAGCAGGATCAGGCCGTTGCCGAGGCGGAAGACCTCCCGGCCGAACACGATCGGCAGGACCGCCGCCGTCGCGAGCGCGAAGCCAGCGGCAGCGGCTGCTGCTGGCCCCATCGCCGGCGCGCCGAGTCCGAGAGTGCCCCATCCCGCGGCGAATGCAGCCGCCGCGGCGAGGGCCTCCACAGGCCAGCCGACCGTCGAGCCACGGCTGGGAAGTGCCATGTCACGAGCGCTGATCCACAGGAGGTAGGCCGCCAGCGTCGACGAGAGCAGACGGGCGGCCAGGGGCAAGGGTCCGGCCAGAGGATCGGACAGGAACGGCGTACCGAGCAGCGTGATCGTGATGCCAAGGAGCGCGGTCCTCGGCTCACGCGCCGAGACGCATACCACCGCGCCCGCGACCACGACGATAGCGGCGGCCGCCAGCAGCAGGGTCACGGAGCCGCCGGACTGAGCTCCGGGTGAGGCGGCGTCGGCAGGATCCCGAACGTACTGAAGGGCCAGTAGCGAAGCCAGGCTCGCCCGATCACCGAATCGAGCTTGATGGGGCCGAAGACGCGCGAATCCGCAGAGCTCATGCGGTGGTCGCCCAGGACGAACAGCTCACCGCTCGGTACGACCCACAGGCTCTGGCTGGTGGACACGGTCGGCTGGGGTGAGCCGTCGCTGTCCTTGAACACGTAAGACGTCTCGTTGAGCTTGACATTGTTCACGTACACGAACCCGTCGTCACGGATCTCGACCTTGTCGCCCCCGACCCCGATGACCCGCTTGATGTACGGGACTCCCTCGGGCTGCTGGTATTGCTGGGGCGGTTGGAAGACCACGATGTCGCCGGTCTTATAGCGATCGAATCGGGGGGACAGCTTGTCAACGAGGATGTACTGGTCGGGCTCGAGGGTGTGCTCCATCGATTGCTGCTGGACCCGATATGGGGATGCAATGAAGGTGTTGATGACGAGATAGATGACGGCTGTCAGGACGAGGGTTTCGATGACCTCGAACAGGCACCCGAGGGGCCGTTTGCTCACAAGTCCGGGAGTATAGGGGCTGTGCTATCGTGCCGCCCCGTGTCCCCCCTCGACCGGTCGCAGGCGTGGTTGTCGCTGCCGTCGAGGATGCCCCGGCGAAATGCACGCTGGGCGCAGTGCCGCGCGACGCCGGCATGAGGCGCCCTCGAATCCGGGCTGAGCGCCGGGCGTTCTGACATGCGCCGCGCGATCGAGATCGGCAGTGCGCTCGTCGCCGTGATCGCGCTCGGCCTGGTGCTCTACAACGCCACCCTGGTCGACCGCCGCCCGCCCAACGTCGACCGGATCGCCCTGAGCCTGCCGGCCGGGGACGCACATCGCGGCCAGACGCTGACGGCGATCGACATCGAGTTCAGCGAGCCCGTCCAGTCGCCGTCGGTCGAGAGCCGGTTCCGCCTCGATCCGTATGTCCCGGGCACCTTCGCGTGGAACGGCAACAGGACCGCCGCGATCTTCACGCCTTCGGCCCGCCTCACCCCCAGTACACATTTCACCGTGCGGCTGGACGCTGGCTTCGAGGATCTCGCCGGGAACGCGGCTTCGGCGACGCCCGACCCCTTCGTCTTTGACACGGTTGGCCCGCCGACGGTCATGTCCACCGACCCGCCCGACGGTGCCAGCCAGGTCCCCGTGGACAGGAAGCTCAAGATCACGTTCGATCGGCTGATGGACACGGGCGCCGTGGAGGCCGCCCTCAGGATCGATCCGGACGTGGCTCATCAGGCCAGCTGGTCAGGACCGGTGCTCACGCTCTCGTTCCCAGCGCCCCTGCAATTCGGAACGTCCTACACCATCACAGTCGGGGAAGGTGCCGTCGACACTGACGGCAGCCATCTGGGCTCAGCCTCCTCCACAACGTTCACAACGGTCGCAGCGGGCCTCGCGCCGGTCACCACGGTTCCCGCTCCGAACGTCGCAGGCGCCAGTATCCGAGGCCCCATCGGGATCGTGTTCGACGCCCCGATCGACCCGGCATCGATCGCCGATTCCTTGCGGATCACGCCGTCGGTCGCAGGCTCGATTTCGGTCTCCTCGTTGCCCGACGACAGCACGCCCATCACCGCTCCGATCTCGAGCCCCAGCGCGCCAATCGGACGCGTCCTGCTGTTCACGCCGTCCGGCCAACTCGCTCCCCACACCACGTACACGGTCAGCCTGTCCGCGACCGTGCGCCGCCTGGATGACCCCGGCCAGGTTGCGGCCGCTCGGACATGGGCATTTACGACGGGCCAGGCAACGTCATCCGCCCAGAACCAGGTCGCCTTCCTGAGCGCGCGCGCCGGGGTGCGCAATTTGTGGCTGATGAATCCGGATGGCAGCAATCCGCGGCAGATCACGAGCGAGCTCGTGCCACTGTCCGGTTATGACGTCAGCCCGGACGGCGGGACCATCGCGTATTCGGCCGGCGGGCTTGTCCATGTGGTGCGGGTGGACGGCAGCGACGCGCGGACCGTCACGACGTCCGGCCACTGGGACTACAGCCCGACCTTCTCACCCGACGCTCGGTCTGTCCTGGTCGCCCGGCGCGGGACGGACGGAGGCGACCTGGGCTTCTGGCTGGTCCCCCTTCCCGGCGCCCCCGACAACCGTGAACGCCAGGTTCTGCCGACGGGTGCCCCGGCTGTCGACTCCGTCGGCCTCGACGGAGACGGGTTACTGCCCACCTCCGGGACGCCCCCCTGGTTCCGGCGGGCGGCCTTCGGCGGGGATACGGGAGTGGTGATGCTCACCGCGGCAGATGGGCACCTGTGGATCGTCGACACCCAGCCGCCCGCGTCGCCCCCCGAAGAAATCGAGCTCACCGCGGAGACAATGCCCGTGTGGGATTCGACCGACTTGAGCTTCATCGTGGCGGGCAGGCGACCCGCGGCTGCCGCGGCCGAGCCGGGTATCTGGCGAGTCCGGCCGACCGGCCTGGTCACGAGGGTCGCAGACGGCACCGGACCGGTAGCCTCCGACGGCAGGGGCGGCCTGGCGTTGCTCGCAGGTTCAGGCCCGGGAGGGTCGGTTGACCCGCTGCGCATGGCGTTCCTGGCTCCCGGCGGCACCGCGCCCCTCAGCCTGACCAGCGGAGCGGGCCCAGCCGACCGGTGGCCTGCCTTTGCACCCAACGGCGACCTGATTCTGTTCCTGCGCGTTTCAACGTCGGCGCCGGATCGCTCCGAGGGCATCTGGGTCATCCAGCCCGATGGCCGCCAGCTACGCCAGCTCAGCACCGACGGCTCGTATCCTCGCTGGCCGCCCTAGTCCGGCCTGTCGCCGGCGTGTCGCTGAATAGGGGCAGTCGCATCCGCGGTTTGATACACTCCGCCCCGCCCTGAGCCGGTGTCGCGCTGCACCGGGACCGCCCGACTCCGACATCCGCCGGGCATCCGCCGAGGTACGGCCTGTCCCGCGGCCGCAGCGTTCACGTGGAGGACCGAACACCCTGATGGATGCCAGTGCGCTCCTGGCGATCATCCCGATTGCGGGGATCGCGGCCGTCGTGTTTGCGCTCTATCTCGCGCGCGATGTCCTCAGTCGCGACGTGGGTCCGATCGAAATGCAGGACGTGGCCGGGACGATCTACGAGGGCGCGGTGGCATTTATTCGCCGCCAGTACACGACGATCGGGATCCTGGCCCTCGTCGGCGCGGTCGTGATCGGGATCGTGATCGCCCTGGTCGAGAACAACCGGAGCATCGCCGACACGGACATCTTCGGCCCTGAGCTCGGCCTGCGCACGGGAATCGCGTTCCTCGTCGGAGCGGCGTGCTCGATGGCCTCCGGCATCATCGGCATGTTCATCAGCGTGAAGAGCAACGTTCGAACGGCATCTGCCGCGCGCCGCAGCCTGGTCGAGGCGGTCCAGGTGGCGATGCGCGGCGGCGCCGTGTCGGGTTTCCTGGTCGTCTCGCTGTCGCTGCTGGGCGTGTACCTGATGTTCGTCGCCTCGGGCGGCTTCGACCACCCGGAGCAGGCGCCGTTCCTGATCGTTGGCTATGGCTTCGGGGCCAGCTTCGTGGCCCTCTTCGCCCAGCTGGGCGGCGGCATCTACACGAAGGCCGCAGACGTTGGCTCGGACCTGGTCGGCAAGGTCGAAGCGGGCATCCCCGAGGACGACCCGCGCAACGCCGCGGTCATCGCCGACCTCGTGGGCGACAACGTGGGCGACTGCGCCGGGCGCGGAGCCGATCTGTTCGAGTCCACCGCCGCGGAGAACATCGGCGCGATGATCCTGGGCGTCGGCGTCTATTTCGTGGCCAAGGACCTGGGCTGGCCCAACCCCCAGGCCTGGATCTTCTTCCCGCTCGTCGTCCGCGCCTTCGGCCTGCTCTCGACCATCGTGGCGCTCTTCTTCGTTCGCGGCCGCGAGGACGAAGATCCGATGAACATTCTCAACCGCGGGTATTGGGTGACCACCATCCTGTCGGTCGCCGGCCTGGCGATCACGACCAACATCATGATGCAGACGGCCGCCGGGGCGACCGGCGCCAACGGCATCCCGGTGTGGGTCTGGTTCTTCGGCTGCGGTGTCGTGGGGCTGGCGACCAGCGTCGCGTTCGTGTACATCACCCAGTACTACACCGCCGGTTCATACCGGCCGGTCCGCGAGATCGCCGAGGCGTCCCGGACGGGCCCTGCCACGAACATCATCAGTGGCACGGCGGTGGGCTTCGAGACCACGTTCGCGACGGCGATCTCGATCGCCATCGCCCTGTTCCTCAGTCACTTCCTGGGCGAACAGGCCGGCATCAGGAACGCGGATGGTGTGAACGTCGGCGGCATCTTCGGGACCGCCGTCGCGACCATGGGCATGCTCATGACCACCGCCTACATCCTGGCAATGGACACCTTCGGCCCGATCACGGACAACGCCGGCGGCATCGCCGAGTTCAGCAGGGCCGAGGCGGGTGCCCGCGAGATCACCGACCGACTGGACGCGGTCGGCAACACGACGAAGGCGCTGACGAAGGGATATGCCATCGCCTCGGCGTCGCTGGCGGCGTTCCTGCTGTTCAGCGCCTACATCGACAAGGTCAACCTCATCCTGAAGGCCCGTGGCACCGGCGAACACCTGTCGGCCGTCAACCTGGCCGACGTCAAGGTCTTCATCGCCGCGCTGCTCGGCTCGATGCTCGTCTATTTCTTCAGCTCGCTGGCCATCCGCGCGGTGGGTACGACCGCCCAGGCGATCATCGTCGAGGTCCGCAGGCAGTTCCGCGAGATGCCCGGGATCATGGACTACACGCAGCGGCCCGATTACGCGCGGGTCGTCGACATCACCACGCGCGCGGCGCTGCGCCAGATGATCGCGCCCGGCGTGGTCGCGGTTGCCACTCCGATCATCGTCGGGATCCTGCTCGGCTACCAGGCCGTGGCCGGGCTGCTGATGGTCGGCACCATCGCGGGCGTCCTTCTCGCCACGGTCCTCAACAACGGCGGTGGCGCCTGGGACAACGCCAAGAAGTACATCGAGGCGGGCCACCTCCTGGCGCCGGACGGGTCCGTCATCGGCAAGAAGACCCCGGCCCATGCGGCGGCCGTTGTGGGCGACACGGTCGGCGACCCGTTCAAGGACACGGCCGGCCCCTCGCTGCACGTCCTCGTCAAGCTGCTGGCGACGATCACGCTCGTCCTGGCACCGCTCTTCATCCGCTAGAGCCGCAGCGTCATTCACGCCGGCCCGCCGAGCTCGAGGGCCCAGTGATGCCGACCCCGACCCATCGCGGTGCTGAGTAATGGAGCAGATCCTCCACGCCGCGATCCTGGGCCTCGTCCAGGGACTGACCGAATTCCTGCCCGTATCATCCTCGGCGCACCTCATCCTCGTGCCGCGCTTCCTGGGCTGGAACGACCCCTTCGTGGACACGGCCGCCTTCGACGTCATGCTCCACATCGGCACGCTGCTGGCCCTGCTCATCTATTTCTGGCGGGACATCTGGCGCCTGCTGGCTGCGTTGCTGGGCTCAATTCGCGATCGGCAAATAGGCGCGGATCCGGACCGGCGGCTGGCGTGGCTGCTTGTCGTCTCGGTGATCCCGGCGGCCTTGCTCGGTGCCGGCCTGGAGAGCTTTTTCGACACATTCTTCCGGGAGCACATCGGCTGGATCGGCCTGTTCCTCCTGCTCGGTGCAGCGCTGCTGTGGCTAGCCGAGCGGTGGGGCAGGCAGACGCGGCAGCTGGATGGCCTCCGTTTTGGAGACGCCCTGGTCATCGGCATCGCCCAGGCCCTGGCGCTCTTCCCAGGCATCAGTCGATCGGGGATCACCATCGCCGCCGGCCTGTTCCTTGGGCTGGAACGCGCAGCGGCGGCTCGATTCGCCTTTCTGATGGCCATTCCGGTGATCGCCGGCGCCGGGCTCGTCAAAACCCGCGAGCTCCTTGGGAGCGGGCTGGGAGGCCATGAAGGAGCGCTCGCTGTGGGGATGGCACTTTCCGCGGCGTCGGGCCTTGCCGCGATCGCGTTCCTGCTCGCCTACCTGCGGCGAAACTCGACGGCCGTGTTCATAACCTACCGCGTGGTCCTCGCGGCCCTCGTCGTCGTGCTCCTGCTGGCGCGATAGGCGCCTGGCGGACGAGCGGATCGGCCTGAGCGGTGGAAGTCATGAAGCAGCTCCGCCAGCGCGCGATTCGCGACCTGGTCGAGCAACGCGCGATCCGAACCCAGCAGGAATTGGCGGGCGCGCTTCGAGAGCGAGGCTTTCGGACAACGCAGGCCACGATCAGCCGCGACGTCGCCGAGCTCGGTCTGATCAAGGCCGGCCATGGCGGGGCGCAGGCGTATGCCCTCCCGCCCCGTTTGATCGAGGCGGAGACATCCGGCGAGGACCGCCTGCGGAAGCTCCTCAAAGACCTGCCGGTGGAGTTTCGCGAGTCGGGTCTCATGCTTGTGGTCCGAACCCTGCCAGGGTCTGCCCATGCGATCGCGGCGGCCCTCGACCGCGCCCGGTGGCCAGAGGTGGCCGGCTCGATCGCCGGCGACGACACGGTGTTCGTGGCATTCGGCGATCGGGGCTCATTGCAACGCGTCCGACGCCGCCTGGCCGCCCTGGCTCAATAGGCGCTGGCCCGCTCGAGGAGCGGTTCCGCGTTCTGCAAGTCTTTCGAGAGGCGAGGTGCGCCTCGCGCTTTTGACACCCCACAGAGGGCGGGCTAAGATGCGCGCCGGCCGAACTTCAGGCGCGCGACCGCCGTACGCGCAGTCGCCTGGAGTTCTTTCCTTTATCGAGCACCCGGCCGAACGCGTTCGGCCCAAGGGGGGCCCAACCCACCGTGAACAACAAACCCACGTACCTCTCGCGAGAAGGCCTCGAGAAGCTTCGGGCCGAGCTTGACGAAATGGTCAACGCGCGCCGCCAGGAGGTGGCCGCCCGCATCCACGATGCCAAGGAGCACGGCGACCTGACCGAGAACGCCGAATACGAGGACGCCAAGAACGAGCAGGCGTTCGTCGAAGGCCGCATCCAGGCGCTCGAGGCGATCATCAAGAACGCCACGATCATCGACGAGAACCACTCCACCGACCACGTCCAGATTGGTTCCACGGTTGCCGTCGACAGCCCTGACGGCAAGGAAGTCTTCACGATCGTCGGTTCAGCGGAGGCTCGCCCCACGGAGGGGCGGATCTCCAACGAATCACCGGTCGGTCGCGCCCTGCTCGGCCACAAGAAGGGCGAGAAGGTGCTGGTCCGAGTCCCCGCCGGGGACTTCACTTACCGGATCGACAAGATCACCTAAGACTCGATGGATTGGGCCGACGAGCTGGCGGCGTCCGTCAGCGGTCCCCAGGTCGTCAACGACTCGAAGACGCCTTCCGGGACCGTCCACGTCGGCAGCCTGCGCGGGCCGGTCATCCTCGATGTCATCGTCCGCGCATTGCGGGCCAACGGCATCGTCACGACGTACCTGTACGGCGTCGACGACATGGATCCCATGGATGCGCAGGCGCTGTTGACGCCCGACGCCGTCGAGCGCGAGATGGGCCGCCCGCTCGCGAGCATTCCCGACCAGGTCGACGACGGCCACCCGTCCTATGCGCGCCATCACGGCCAGATCTTCATCGACATCTTCGCCGGGCTGGGCATTCGGCCCGACCGCTACTACTGGATGAGCGAGATCTACCCGTCGGGCCGGCTCGATCCCTATATCCGGCTCGCCCTCGATCGAGCGGCCGACGTCCGCGAAATCTACCGGCGGGTCGCCAACGTCCAGCACCCGGCGGAGTGGCACCCACTCCAGGTCGTGTGCGAGAACTGCGGCAAGATCGGGACCAACATCGTGACCCGCTGGGACGGTGAGCGGGTGTACTACGAATGCCGCCCGGCCCTGGTCGCCTGGGCCCGTGGCTGCGGCCACAGCGGCTGGATTTCGCCGTTCGGCGGCAATGCCAAGCTCCCGTGGAACCTGGAGTGGGCGGCTCAATGGGGGTTGCTGCGGGTCACGATCGAGCCGTGCGGGAAGGACCTCTCGACAGCCGGCGGGTCCCGCGAACGGTCTGACGCGATCGCGCGAGAGGTCTTCGACCTCGAGCCGCCGCTGAACGTCCCCTACGAATTCCTGAACGTCGGCGGGCGGAAGATGTCGACCTCGAAGGGCAAAGGCGCGGCGGCGCACGAGATCGCCGAGGTGGTGCCGCCGGAGCAGCTCCGCTTCCTGTTCGTCCGTCATCGGCCGAACACGGCAATCGAGTTCGACCCCGATGGCACGGACGCCATCCCGCGGCTGTTCGACGAGTTCGACAAGTTCGCGGCCGCCGCGGCCGGCCGGGAGGTCCGAGGCGAGCTTCCGCCGAATCCCGAGCGCGTCTTCGCCTACGCGCTGCTCTCGCCGGATTCCGACGTGGCGGGGGAGGCCGCGGCCTTCAGGCCGTCGTTCTCGCACGTCGCCCTGCTCGTCCAGATACCGGGAGTCGACGTTCACGCCCGGATCGCCGCCGAGAAGGGCTCGGAGCTGACCGAGCGGGAAACCGAGATCCTCACCCAGCGCATCTCGGCCGCCGAAAAGTGGCTGGCGTCCTACGCCCCGGAGAACGCCAGGCTGGCCGTCCAGGAGGGGTTGCCGCGTGAGGTCGCCGCCCTCGGAGAAGACCAACGGCTATACCTGGGCGCGCTCGCGCTTCGAGCCGAGGAGGAGCATCCGGCAAGCGGCGAGGCGTGGCAGGCGCTCATCTTCTCCGTTGCAAGCGGGGCGGCGATACCGCAGGGCAGGGCGTTCGGCGCGCTGTACTTCGCCCTTCTGGGACGACCGAACGGCCCGCGGGCCGGCTGGCTGTTGGCCAGCCTGAGTCCCGAGTTCGTGCTGCGACGGCTTCGCGACGCGGCCGGCTGGCGTCCTCCGGAGGCCGAGCTTGCCGCGGTCCGCGAGGGACGGGAGCCGTGAGCGTCGGCGCCCAGCGCCTCCGCGAAGACCACGATCGAGTCCGCCAGGGCGCGATCGACAAGGGCGAGGATCCCTCCGTCGTGGACCGCGCGATCGAGCTCGACGTCCGCCGGCGCGAGCTGGCCAACGAAGGCGACCGGCTGAAGGCGGAACGCAACCTTGCATCGAAGCGAATCGGTGAGGCGATCAGGGGCGGGGCCCAGCCCGGTGGCGGGGAGGTTGCCGAGCTGCGGGCCGCCTCTACCGAGTTGGGCGGGCGGATCGATGCCATAGACGCCGAACTGGCGGCCGTGGAAGGGGAGCTCGACGAAACGCTCCTCCGCATACCCAATCCGGCCGACCCCGATGTGCCGGTCGGTGGTGAAGAGGCAAATGTCACGATCCGCGAGTGGGGGGAGCAGTTGCCGCGCGAGCAGCCCGCGGAGGGAGAGGTCGGCGCCGACGCCGAGCCCGGTGCTCGGACCTGGACTCGTCGCCCCCATTGGGAGCTGGCACAGGGGCTCGACATCATCGACAACGCCCGCGGGGCGAAGATCGCCGGCTCGGGTTTTCCGGTCTACAAGGGCGCTGGCTCGGCGCTGCAGCGCGGCCTGATCAACTGGTTCCTCGACGTCCACACCCGGGAGCACGGCATGACGGAAGTGTGGCCGCCGGCCGTGGTCAACGCCACCTCGGCGCGCGGGACCGGACAGATCCCGGACAAGGAAGACCAGATGTACGTCGTGACGCGCGACGACCTGTACCTCGTGCCGACCGCCGAGGTGCCAGTCACGAACCTGCATCGCGACGAGATCCTGGACGCGGCGGAATTGCCAATCCGGTACGCCGCCTATTCGCCCTGCTTCCGACGCGAGGCTGGCGCGGCGGGCAAGGACACAAGGGGAATCCTGCGCGTGCATCAGTTCGACAAGGTCGAGATGGTCCTGTTCGAGAAGCCGACCGAGTCCGATGCGGCGCTGGAGTGGATGACGGCCCGAGCCGAGGTCCTCCTTCAACGGCTTGGGTTGGCCCACCGTGTGCTGCTCATGGCGACCCGCGAGATGGGCTTCGTGCAGGCCAAGAAATACGACCTCGAGGTCTGGGCACCCGGCGTCGAGCGCTGGCTCGAGGTGAGCTCGTGCTCGAACTTCCGTGACTACCAGGCGCGCCGCATGGCCATCCGCTACCGCCCGGAGCCGGGTGCGAAACCGGAGCTCGTGCATACGCTGAACGGCTCGGGCCTCGCCCTCGCACGCACTGTCGCCGCTCTCCTGGAGACCTACCAGCAGCCGGACGGCTCGATCGAGGTCCCCGATGTGCTGGAGCCGTACCTGGGAGTCGACCGAATCGCCGCGGTCCCTCAGGCTTCGGCCCGGTAGGCCGCTGATATCCTGACCCTCGGAGAGGTGGCCGAGTGGTTGATGGCACCGGTCTTGAAAACCGGCGGGCGAAAGCCTCGTGGGTTCGAATCCCACCCTCTCCGCCAGCCAGCCGCTTGGTCACGGGAAGTTCTCGGCAGGCAGCTGCCGCTCCATCCACCTCACGTCGTCCTCGAGGGTCGCTCGCTCCGCGGCGTATTCGCGTCCGAATGCTGTCCGGAACCTGCGAGCCAGGTCAGCCATGGCGCGCGCGAAGTCGGAGGCCGGTTCACGCGAGGTGCCGAGCAGCCGCGCGAACCGATCCCGCGCCGGATTGAAATACTGGTTCTGGCCGAACTGGAGCATGCCCGGGTAGGCCTCGACGAGCGCAGTCAGGACGGTCCGCTGCTCGTCGGTCTCCGCCAACGCCTCAATCGCTCGGCGGATCGACCGAGACGGGTCATAGCTCCTGGCGTCCCAAGCAAAATCCGCGCAGGTCGCGAGGGCCAGTCGGTTGAATCGGTTCTGGCGCCGCATCGGGTTGGCCATGTAACCCTCGGCCACCTCTGGGAGATCGGGATCGCGCCCGGTAACCGGACCGAGATGCATGGTCGGCTGGTCGTCGTTGACCGGATAGTTGTCCCAGATCACGAGCGAGTGACCGACGGCCTCCCGGAACGCCTCCGCTGCGCGACGGGTGATCCTCGGCGTCACGACGGCGTCGCCCGTCCAGAAGACCAGAACAGCCGGGTCCAGGTCGCGCGCGACCGCGTCGAGGTATCGCCCGTCGCCCGGTTCTCTGGCATAGCCCCAATAGATCGTTGGGCAGAAGATCATCCGGGCGCCAGGATCGGACAATCGAAGCCGTCCGACCAGCGCATTGACCAGCCGGCACTGAGCGGAGGCGTCGATCCCCTCGCCCACGTCGTCGAGTGAAACGTTGAACCAGCGCACGCCCAGGCCCTGCATCCAGGCGTAGTGCGCCCACAGGGCGTCGACGTCGGCCGGCCGTTCGGGCCGGGCGAATCGGGTCGAGAACAGGTTCGGGTTCATGCTGAAGCAGAAGTCGATTCCGGCATCGCGGCAGGCCGCGACGACTCCTTCGAACGCTCGGGCCTTCCAGGCCGGCAAGGGCTCCCACCAGCGGTTGCAGCCGGGTGTGCCCCACGGCCGATCCTCGATGGCGCACATGCTGGCGTAGCAGTTCATCAGGAAGTTGAAGCGGACCGTCGGCAGCCACGGGATGATGTCGAGATACTGCTCCGGCGCCCACGCCCAGCCCTTGATCCCGCGGAGAGCGAAGCGCGTCGACCCGCCGGCCAGCCCCGGATCGTCCCCGGCGGCGGGGGGCTGAGGGAGCTGCGGCCCGGCGTCCATCCGGGGTTACGGTAATGCGCCGGCCGGATTACGGACGCGCAGTGCGCCGGAGGCGACGGCGCTGCACGCCAAAAGCGCCAAGCTTTCGCCGGACCAGGGGAAGCCAGAGGATGCCGAGGCCAGCCTGGGCCAGGATCGCGAGGATCAGCAACAGCCCGGGCACGGTCATGACGAAGGCGGGCACCGCCCAGTCGAAGCCGCCGAACCCCCCGAATTCTCCGCCCAACAGTGCGAGCGGGTCGATCTGGGCTGCCGACACCGCAAACGGTTCTCCCGCGGCCGAGCCACCCCCTTCGCTGATGGGTCCCGGCCTTGGGTCGCCGGATGACGCGGGGGTGGTGACTATTCCCTGCCTTGGGTCGCCGGATGACGCGGGGGTGGTGACGAGTCCCTGCGCGGGACTGCTGGTCCCCGGGTCGGCGGAGGGCGTGGAGCTGCCCGCTGTACCGGCGCCGCCTCCCGATGGGCTTGCATTCGAGCCCGGTGGGGGAGCCGGCGCCGTAGTCGGGCCGGGAGGTGGCGTAGAACCAGGCGGCGGAGTCGCCGCCGGGCCGGGATCGGGCGTGGGCGTGGCCGTCGCAGTAGGAGCCGGGGTCGCAGTAGGAGCCGGGGTCGGGGTGGGAATCGGCGTCGAAGTCGGCGTGGAAGTCGGGGTGGAGGTCGGATTTGGTGTCGAAGCCGGAGTCGGCTGTGGCGTCGCCGTCGGCGTTGGCTTTGGAGTTGGGGTTGCGGTGGGGGCGGGAGTTGGCGTCGGGGTCGGGCTCGGGAGGGTGACGGTCAGCGTCACTGAAACGGATGCAGACCAGGCGATGCCATCCGAGACGCGGTACTGGAACCCATCCGCTCCGGAGTAGCCGCTGTTCGAGGTATACGTGAAGCCGCCGTTCGCGGCCAGGCTGAGCGACCCGTGACTCACCCCCGAAACGAGCGAAGCCGTCAAAGGATCGCCGTCCGGGTCCGTGTCGTTGCCGAGGATCCCTGGCGCGGAGACGACTCTTGGGGCTCCGGCCACAGCCGTATACGTGTCGCTCCTGGCGATGGGCGCTGCGTTCGTGATCGTGATCGTGTCGGTCGTGGACGGGCAGCCCAGGAGGCATCCGGTCGGGTGGTAATGGAAGACATCGGTGCCGACGTAGCCGGCGTTCGGCGTGTACCGATAGCCGCCGTTCGAGTTGAGGATGAGGACGCCGTGAGACGGCCCCGAGACCAGAACTGCCGTGGAGTTGCCCAGGAGATTCAGGTCGTTGCCGAGGACGCCGGGAGCAGGGACGACCGCCACCCGGTCATGGACCATCGTCAAGGTGTCCGGTAGCGGCAAGAGGCCCAGAGCGAGGACATGCTGAGTCCAAGGCCCATTCGTGACGGCGATTCCGGGAATCGCCCCAACGGCGAGGGCTGCCGCCAGAACCGCAACGCGAGCACACTGCGCGCGCGAGCCCTCCTTCATGCCACTTCCTGGCGGGGGGTCCAGACCGCGATCGAGGCGACCTCGACACCGGGCAGGGGAGCATCCGGAGCGTTCTCGATGCCATCCACGAAGGCGCGCACAAGCCGCTCCTCCAGCTGGCTGCCGGCCGCGTCCTCGAGCCGGATCAACGCCTCACGAGTGTCGAGCGCCTTGCGGTACGGCCGCGTCGTCGTCATGGCCGAGAACGCGTCACCGACGGCCAGGATCCGGCCGATCAGCGGGATCGCGTCGCCTTCCAGGCGCTCGAGGTAGCCGTCGCCGTCCCAGCGTTCGTGGTGGTGGCGAATCCCCGCTCGCACGACCTCCACGTCGGGGACGTCGCGGACGATCATGTCGCCGAGCGCGACGTGTTGCTTGACGATGGCGTACTCGGCGGACGTCAAGCGGCCCGGTTTGCGCAGGATGGGATCGGGGATGCCGATCTTGCCGATATCGTGCAAGAGGCCGGCGACGTGTATGGACCGGACGAGCTCAGGGTCGAGGCCAAGGCGTTCGGCCAGGAAGACGGCGTATCGGGCGACATCCTCGGAATGCCGCTTCGTGTAGCGGTCCTTCGTGTCGACGGCAATCACGAGGCCCTGCAGAACGTCGAAGCCGGTCGCCGGTATCTCTTCCTCTCTGTCTTTGCCGGCAACGCGGATGGCATCCCCGCCGCTCGCCTTTGCCTCCTCGAGGGTGCCCGCGGCCGACGACAAAAGCACGGTGACGGATGTGCCGTGTTCGGGATAGGTGCACAGCCCGGCACTGATCGTCACGGGCAATCGTTCGGTGGTCTCGAATTGGAGGCTCAGGTCGACCAGGGCAGTCCGGATCCGCTCGACGGAGGGCTCGAGATCCACGACATCCCTGGCCCGGGCGACAAGCAGGAACTCGTCGGGACCGTAGCGCCCCACCTGGATCGCGGCCGGAACATGTTGGCCGATCAGGTCTACGAGCGAGAGGAGTGCCTGGTCCCCGGCACGATGGCCGTGGTTGTCGTTCAGCAGGCGGAAGTTGTCGATGTCGAGCAGTGCGACACCGAGCGGCACACCGCTGGCCCTGGCATGCTCGAGTTCCTGCGCGAGAAGCCCGACGAGGACACCGTGTGTGAGCGTTCCCGTGAGCGGGTCGCGGCGGGTCGACTCCAGCAGGGCGGCCTGCTGCCTCGTGAGGCGGCCCTGGGCAGAGCGGAAGATCAGAAAGAGCAGCAACGCGGCGATGAGTCCGGCGCTCAGGGTGACCAGGACCACGTCGCGGCGGACGCCCCCGAGGCGGTCGAGGATCGGCGCGGCGTCGCGCCAGATGCCCACGACAGCTCGTACCCGCCCCCCTGTCAGGGCGGGCAGGTACTCGCGCAAGAGCGTCGGTGACGGGAATGTTCCGGGCCCCGCCTCGGCCTGGTCGACCGGCACCAGGCGTGCCTGCGCGGAACCCCGCGCCGCAAGCTCGAAATCACCGGCGATAGGCACCGTCCCGCCGGCGAGCAGGGGATCGTCGGCGGCGAGGATCCTGCCCTCCGGAAGGAGGAGCTCGACCCGCAGGATTTCGCCCGGTCGGGTCAGTGTCGCCAGCTGCGCCTGCAGCCGCACCAGCTCTTCGGCCGTGACGCCCTGTCCGCCCTGATCGAGATAACGCGGCTGCACGTAGGCGTTGACAAAGGCTCGCGTGGTCGCCGAATCACTGCCGACGACGTCGTTCAGTGCAGATGCCGAGAAGTGAGTCGAGACCATGACCGCCTGTGCCGTGGCTGTGATCCCGAGGAGCGCAAGGAATGCGCCGAACACCAGGATCAGGAGGATCGGGCGGCGGGACTGCGGCTCAGAGCCGAACACGTTGGGTGGCCTCGTTGTCGTTGGGGGGCGAATGGCCGCAGCCTATGCATGCGCGCGCGAGGGACCCACAGGCCGAAAGTTTCGACCGACCAGCACAAGTCAGGTGCGAGAGGGCACCGTCGCCAGATCCCCTTGCCCGGTGATCCCCGCCCTGGCGAGGCGGGTATCCTCATTCGAGGACAACCTCGCGTCCTGCAGGCGGCCGGCGGCACATTCCAGCTGTGACCGATCCGGCCGACCCGACAGACGAGGAAACCGCCAGTGGAACGACTCCGGGGCCGAGCCGACTCGGTGCACAACCTGGCCCGCATCGTCGGGCTGATCGGGCTCGGCATTCTTGTCGTGGGTGCCGTGCTGCCATGGGGCAACGCCGGTCCAGGCGACACGTACGGGGCCTTCGACCATTTCGGCGACGGCTTCCTGTCGCTGGTCTGCGGCGTCAGCCTGGTTGCGCTCCTGTTCGGCGGCGGCGCACGCGAAAGCCGGACTCGGACCGTCCAGCTGCTTCCGGCGATTCTCGGGGTCGGGACGTTCCTGCTGACGCTGGCCGGGTATCGCAGCGTCGAGGCATGGGTGCATGGTCTCGAGGGCATTGGCCAGCGACCGACGTTCGAGACGGGGATCTACCTCAGCCTCGTGGGCGGCGCGGTGGAGGCGCTCGCCGGGTTCACGTCGACGGTAATCACCGTGCGGAGTGTGTCGGTCTGGCGGGATGAAGGCGCCGAGGACCGAGCCTTTGCCCGTGATTTCTTCGGCAGGCTGCTCGTCGGGGCCGTCCTGGTCATCGGGGGAGCCGTCGGAGGAGCCTTGCTCGGGCTGCAGCTGCCGGGCAGGCTGCCCAACTCCTTCCTGATGCTCCTGCTGGCGCTGATCGGGGGCACGATCGGCGCCTACATTGCGAATCGCCTGTGGGAGCGGGGGTATCCCGATCGAGGGGACATAGTCGGGCACCGGCGCATGGACGGTTGACACGTCCCGGCCGAGCTTGACGCCCTAGCGCCCGCGCACCTAGACTCCCGTCCACATCTGAACAGAAGGCTGTGAACGGGACGAGTACCCGTCGCGTGTCGGCAGAGAGACCCGGTGGCTGGTGGAAACCGGGGCGGCAGTGACGGCGAATGGACCCGGGAGCCTCCGGACCGAACCCGCGGCCACCAGGCCACGCAAGTAGGCTCCGGCGCAGAGCGCCAGCGATAGAGGGCAGCGCCGATCGGCGGCATCGGGTAACCGGGCCGGCCCGTCGGTCAGGCAAGTGCGGCAACGCCGAATGAGGGTGGCACCGCGGAAGGCTCGACCTTTCGTCCCGGGACGAGAGGTCATTTTGTTTCTCGGGCGCGGGCCCGAGCGCCGCACGACCCGGAGGACCACCTCATGACCAGCAGCGACCCGCTCAGTCTCACGGCGGCGAAGCGCCTGGCCGCGAATGCCGACACACTCCTCCTCAAGGCGACCCGACCGGCCGATCTCGAAACGCCGATCGGGGCCTTTCTGCGCATGGACGACGGCGGTCCGGCCTACCTGCTGGAGTCCGTCGAGGGTGGCGAGCGACTGGGTCGGTACTCCTTCCTGGGTGTCGTGCCGCGTCGCCTGCTCGAGGTTCGGGGCGGCCGGGCGACGGTCCAGACGCGCCCGGTGACAGTGAGCCAATACGACCCTTCGCTCCCGACCGAAACCTTCGATGCGGCCGATCCCCTGGCCGCGCTCCGTGCATTCATGCCTCGGCGCCGCGTCGAGCCGCGCGAGGGAATGCCACGATTCACGGGCGGTGCGGTTGGCGCGCTCGCGTACGACGCGGCCACGGCATTCGAGCCCAGCGTCCCCGTCCTCGATCGCGACCCCGTCAACGTGCCCACGGCGGCATTCATCGAGACGGACCTGGTCCTCGTCTTCGACCATCTCTCGCACGACCTCTCGGCGGTCGCATCGCTGCACACGGCCGCGCCCGATCTCGAGGGCCGCTACCGCATCGCCGAGCGCGCGATCTTCGAGGCGCTCGAGCGCACCGGGCGCCCCAGTCCGGCCGAGCAGGCCAACGGTTCGAGCGCTGCGGTGGCGGACTCGCAACCGCCGATTGCGGAGGGGATCGACACGAGCCTCGGGCGTGATCAGTACATCCGTGCGGTGGAGATCGCCAAGGACGCAATCGCCGCCGGCGAGGCGATCCAGGTCGTTCTCGCGCGCCGGCAGTCGATCGACCTCCCGCGGCTCGCCGACGATCGGCGACTCGACGGCATCGGTCTCTACCGCGCCCTGCGGCGGGTGAATCCGAGCCCGTATCTCTTCTTCGTTCGGACGCCGTCGTTCGAGGTCGTCGGCGCGTCGCCCGAGCTTCTCCTCCGGGTCGAGGGGGATCGCCTGACCACGCACCCCATTGCCGGGACGCGTCCGCGCGGTGCGACGCCGGCCGAGGACGCGATCCTCGCCGAGCAGCTCCAGCGCGACCCGAAGGAGCGCGCGGAGCACGTCATGCTCGTCGACCTCGGGCGCAACGACCTGGGGCGTGTCGCCCGGCCGGGAACCGTGGCGGTTACGAAATACATGGAGGTCGAACGCTACAGCCACGTCCTGCACCTGGTCTCGCACGTCGAAGGCCGGCTGAAGCCCGACCTCGACGCGCTCGACGCGCTGCGGGCGGTCTTCCCTGCGGGCACCCTCTCGGGGGCGCCGAAGGTGCGCGCGATGCAGCTCATTGCGGCCGCGGAAGGAGAGCGCCGCGGGCTGTACGGCGGCGCCGTTGGCTACCTCGGCTATGACGGCAACCTGGATACCGCGATCACGATCCGGTCCGCCGTGCTGCGCGAGGGGATGGCACACATTCACAGCGGAGCGGGCATCGTCGCCGGCTCGGTTCCCGAACGAGAGTTCGAGGAGACCGAGCACAAGGCTGCGGCACTGCGACGAGCGATCGAGCTGGCCGCAGGGCTGGAGTCGACCTCCGATCGCGCCGCTCCCCAGGCCGGCGGCGCACGCGGACTCGACGGCGAAGAGGACGGGACGTCGGCTCCGGCACCCGCCGGAATGAGAGGCCGGCCATGATCCTCGTGGTCGACAACTACGACTCGTTCACCTTCAACCTCGTGCAGGCGCTGGAGGCAGCGGGTGCGTCGGTCGTGGTGTACCGCAACGACGCGATCGACCGGAACGGCCTCGAACGGTTGGCCGACGACCCGGCCGCGGACCTGCGCGGCATCGTCATCTCGCCGGGTCCGGGCTCGCCGGCGACGGCCGGGGTATCCGTGGCTGCGATTCGGGTCGCCGCGCAGCGCGGTCTCCCGTTGCTCGGCGTGTGCCTGGGAATGCAGTCCATGGCTGAGGCGTTCGGCGGATCGATCGTCCGCGCACCGACCCTGGTGCATGGAGAAGCCTCCGTGGTCGAGGGCGACGGCGCGGGGCTGCTTGCAGGATTGCCCGCGTCATTCCCGGGCGCTCGATACCACTCACTGTGCGTGGACCCGGCGACGCTCCCGTCCGAGCTACGCATCACCGCGACGAGCCCGGAGGACGGCGTGATCATGGGTCTGCGCCACGAGTCGCTGCCGATCGAGGGCGTCCAGTTCCACCCCGAATCGGTCCTCACGCCCGAGGGTCCGCGGCTGCTCGCGAACTTCCTGCGCCTGGCGGGAGAAGGAGAGGCCAGTCGCCTGGATGCGGTCAGCGGCTCGTTCGCCACCCAGGGCATGGCCGAGCGCCCGGTCAACGCTCGCGAGGCGGACGAATCGGCGCCGGAGGTCCAGGCCGGCACGGCGACGCGTCCGGCGGTCGCCGGGGGCCGGTCATGAGCGAGGTCGTCCGAGCCGCGCTGTCGGCCGTCGTCGAGGGCCAGAGCCTGACACTGGACCAGGCGCGCGACGCGATGGGCGCCGTGATGGACGGCGAGGCGACCCCCGCCCAGCTCGCGGCGCTGCTGGTGTCCCTGCGCATGCGAGGCGAGACAATCGAAGAGCTGGCCGGTTTCGCGACCGCGATGCGCGACCGCGTGGTTCGAGTGGAGGCGCCCCCCGGGACGATCGACACGTGCGGTACGGGCGGCGACGGCAGCGGCACGTTTAACATCTCGACCGCAGCCGCGCTCGTGGCGGCGGCCGCCGGGGTCCCTGTTGCCAAGCACGGCAACCGCGCCGTCACGTCCAACTCGGGCTCGGCAGACGTCCTCGAGGCTCTCGGCGTGCGCATCGACCACGACGCACAATCAGCCGGTGAAGCGCTCCGGCGAGACGGCTTCGCCTTCCTATTCGCCCTGAACTTTCACCCTGCGATGAAGCACGCCGGCCCAACGCGGCGCGAGATCGGGGTCCGCACCGCATTTAACCTGCTCGGGCCGCTCACGAACCCGGCCGGCGCCATGCGCCAGGTCGTCGGCGTGGCCGATCCGCTCGCCGCCCCGCGGGTCGCGGCGGTGCTCCGGCTGCTGGGCACAGATCGTGCGCTCGTCGTGCACGGGGAGGGGGTGGACGAGCTGCCGCTCGACGGCAGCGGGGTCCTGTACGACGTCTCGCCGTCCGGCGTCGCGCGTCGGGAGGTGGTCGCGTCGGATCTGGGGCTGGCGGCGGCCTCGACGCACCGATTGCAGGGCGGCTCCCCGGATGAGAACGCCCGCTTGATCGAGGCGGTGTTGCGAGGCGAGGGAGGACCCGGGCGGGACGTGGTCACTCTCAATGCGGCTGCCGCACTGCTTGCAGCAGGTCGAGTGAACGCGCTCGAGGCGGGACTCGGTCTCGCGTCAGCCGCGATCGACGACGGTGCGGCAGCGGCGCTCCTGGATCGGCTCCGGGAAGCGAAATCCGCGCACGAGGCGGGCACGCTGGCTGCGGAAGGCGCGCCGGCGTGACGATCGCGGAGGCACCTCGCGGGGGAGGCCGGCGGGCAGGATCCCCAAGCCGTGGCCGGAGCGCGCGACGCGCAGGTCGAGGGGGCGTGGTCGACGAGATCGCCGCCCGACGGGCTGCGGACGTCTCCGCAGAGATCGCCGGCCGCACGTTCGCTTCGCTGGCCCGGGCCGCAGACAGAGCATTGCCGCCACGGGACATCGCCGGGCTGCTCGCCCGCCCGGGGCTCCATCTCATCGCCGAGGTCAAGCGCGCGTCGCCTTCAGCGGGTCGAATCGTCGAGGCGGACGAGGATGTCGTGGCGCGCGCCCGCGCCTACCAGGCCGGCGGGGCGAGCGCGATCTCGGTGCTGTGCGAGCCGCACTGGTTTGCGGGGTCGGTCGACGACGTCCGCGCCGTGCGTTCGGCCGTGAGCATCCCGGTTCTCGCCAAGGAGTTCGTGGTCGATGCTCGTCAGCTGCCGCTGCTGCGCTCGGCCGGGGCCGATGTCGTCCTGCTGCTGGCGGTCCTCCATCCGGCGCGTCGCCTTGCCCGGCTGGTCGACCTTGCCCGGGACGTCGGCCTCGAACCTCTGGTCGAAGCACACGACGAACGAGAGCTCGAGCGCGCGCTCGCCAGCGGCGCGAGGCTGATCGGGATCAACAACCGCGACCTCCGGAGCCTCGAGGTCGACCCCGAGCGCTGCGTTCGACTGCGCTCTCAGGTTCCAGACGACTGCCTGGCCATCGCCGAGTCGGGCGTTCGCGAGGCCGACCTCCTGCGCACCTGGCGCGCGGTCGGGTTCGATGCGGCCCTGGTTGGCGAGACCCTCGTCCGGGCCCCGGATCCTGCCGCAGCCGCGCGTGCTTTCGTGGGTGCAGGCGCGCCGCCGGCGGACATCGCCGCCGAAGCGCGAGCTCCAGTGGTCAAGATCTGCGGGGTGGCGGATCGCGAGGGGGTCGTCGCGGCTGTTCGCGCGCGGGTCGACGCCATCGGGCTCAACCTGGTGCCGGGCACACCACGCGCGCTGCGGCTCGATGAGGCCGCCGAGCTGGCGAAGCTGGCCCGTGCGGTCTCCGCGCCGGGGCAGGGCCTCAGGGTTGTTGCAGTCACCGTGGACGAAACCGCCCCGGCGCTTGCTCGGATCGTCGAGGCCATCGACCCGGATGTCGTGCAGCTCTCGGGGGACGAGCAGCCGGCCCTCCTCGAGGACATCACACGACCCGTCTGGAAGGTTCTCCATCTGCGGCCGACGGAAGCTGAGCTCGACTCGGTGGAACGGATTCGCGACCGTGCCATCGGCGTCGTCGCTGCAGCTCGGCGCTTCCTCGAGGCAGCCAACTGCGAGCGGATCATGCTCGACACGGCCGGCGGCCTGCATCCGGGCGGAACCGGGACGCCGGTTGACCGATCGCTTGCAGCGGCCGTGGCGAGGGAGGTTCCGGTTGTCCTTGCCGGGGGGTTGAACGCCGCGAACGTCGGTGCCAGCCTGCTGGCTATCCCGGCGATCGGCGTTGACGTGGCTTCCGGAGTCGAGCGGCCACGAATCGCCGGCCAGCGACCGACGAAGGATCCTCTCCAGGTCGCACTCTTCGCCAAGCGCGCTCGAGGCGCGCGGTTCGACCGTCCGCTGACAGCAGCGCGGCCGACGCCGATCCACCCGGGGCTCCTCGAGGCGGACGAGCATGGGAGATGGGGCGCCGATCGGGCCTTTGGTGGCCGTTACGTGCCAGAAACCTTGATGGCCGCTCTGCAGCAGCTGGAATCGGAGTACCTGCAGATCCGGCAGGACCCAGGCTTCTGGGCCGAGCTGCGGCAACTACTGACCACCTACGCGGGCCGCCCGACCCCGCTCTATCGCGGCGATCGTCTGGCCGTCGCCGTCCTCGCCTCCGCACGCAAGGTTGCGGGCAGCCGAAACGGCACGGAGGGTGGACGGAACCATGCGGACGGCACCCTGCCGGGCAGCCTTCGGCTGTATCTCAAGCGGGAGGACCTCGCCCACACGGGGGCACACAAGATCAACAACGCGCTAGGCCAGGCGCTCCTGACGCGGCGCCTTGGCAAGACCCGCGTGATCGCCGAGACCGGCGCAGGCCAGCACGGCGTGGCGACCGCGACGGCGTGCGCGTTGCTGGGGCTGCCCTGCGTCGTTTACATGGGCGCCGAGGACATCGAGCGGCAGAAGCCCAACGTGCTACGCATGTACGCGCTCGGCGCCGAGGTCCGGCCAGTGACATCCGGCTCGGCCACCCTGAAGGACGCCATCAACGAGGCGATGCGCGACTGGGTGACGAACGTCGAGACCACGCACTACGTCCTGGGATCGGCAATGGGACCGCACCCGTATCCGATCCTCGTCCGCGATCTGCAGCGGGTCATCGGCGATGAGGCGGCCACTCAATTGCTGGCGGCCGAAGGCCGGCTGCCGGATCTGGCCCTGGCGTGCGTCGGCGGAGGCTCCAACGCCATCGGACTCCTGTCGCGCTTCATCGGTGAGCCCGCCGTTCGCCTCGCGGTGGCAGAGGCAGCGGGCGAGGGGATTGCGACCGGCCGGCACGCGGCCGCCGTGGCGGGAGGTTCGCCCGGGATCCTGCACGGGGCTCGCTCGCTGATGCTCCAGGATCGAGATCGGCAGGTCGTCGAGGCCCATTCGATCTCTGCCGGGCTCGACTACCCGGGCGTCGGTCCGCAGATCGCCGCACTGGCAACCGCCGGCCGCGTCGAGCTGGCGGCGGCGACAGATGTCGAAGCCATCGAGGCCCTGCGGGGGGTGGCAGCGGCGGAGGGCATCCTGCCTGCGCTCGAGACGGCACACGCCTTCGCCGTCCTGCCCCGGCTGCTGGCCGGCCTGGAGGGGCGCGGCGGGCCGTGGCCGGCAGAGACCGTCGTCCTCCTTGGCCTGTCGGGTCGAGGAGACAAGGATCTCGGGGCCATCGAACGGCCCGAGGCCGGGCGTCCGTGAACGCCGTGGTGACACTGGCCGACGCCCGATCGAATGGTTCCCATCCGGCGCCGCCGCTCGAGGGTACGCGCGCCACAGCCGGGGCCCGGCGGATCGAGACGGTTTTCCGTCGCGCTGGTGAAGCGGGCCGCGCGGCTCTCATCCCGTATGTCGTCGCGGGCTATCCGGATCTCGAGGCCAGCCTGGACGTGGCCCTGGCCGCGATCGATGCGGGGGCCGACGTCCTCGAGGTCGGGCTGCCGTATTCCGATCCTCTCGCCGACGGCGCCACCCTGCAGCGCGCGTCATCTGCCGCGCTGGGCGCGGGGGCGACCTTCGATCGTTCGGTAGCCCTCCTCGAGCGGATCGCCGGGGCGCGCGCGGCCGTCCCGCTCGTGCCGATGGCCTACGCCAACCAGATCATCGGCGGTGGCGATGGGCGTGACGCCGCTCGTCGCCTCGCGTCGGCCGGTGCGGCCGGCGTGATCGTGGCCGACCTGACGCCCGACGAAGGCGCGCCCTTCGAGGCTGCCGCCCGCGACGCTGGCCTGGCTGTGGTCTACCTTGTCGCCCCGACGACCCCTCGCGACCGGCGTCGTTTCATCGCCGGGCGGACCGGCGGATTCCTTTATTGCGTGTCGCTCGTCGGCGTGACCGGTGCGCGCCGGTCACTTCCGCGGGCGGTCGGCCGGCTGGTCCGTGAGGTCCGTGCGATTTCGCCTGTGCCGGTCGCCGTCGGCTTCGGTGTCAGCCGCCCACAGCACGTTCGCGCGCTCGCGCGCGCGGGCGCCGACGGCGTCATCGTGGCCTCCGCCCTGGTGGATGCCCTGGGCCTGGACGGCCGGAATGTCGCGGCTCTTGGGACGTTGGTCGCGCAGATGCGGAGCGCGACTCAGCGCCCGTAGCCGAATCGCTGCGTGCGCGCTGGTGGCTGGCTCCGGAAGATCAAGCCGACCACCAGACCGGCGATGAACCCGCCGACGTGCGCCAGGTAGGCCACGCCGCCCGTCTGCTCGGTGAGTGCGATCTGGCCAACCCCGTTCACAAGGTTGAGGAGGAACCACAGCCCGATTGCGACGAGGGCCGGTACGGCGAACGGGATGAACCGGAAGACCAGGATCCAGACGCGGTTGGTGGGGAACAGCGCGAGGTAGGCGCCAAGCACCCCCGCGATGGCGCCTGACGCTCCGAGGCTCGGGATGAACGAATCCGGGTTTGGAAGGATCTGCGCGATTCCCGCCACGACCCCGGCGCCCAGATAGAGCACCACGTACATCGGGCTCCCCAACCGGCGCTCCACGTTGTCCCCGAAGATCCACAGGAACCACATGTTGCCGAGGATGTGCAGCCAGCCACCGTGCAGAAACATGCTGGTGAAAATCGTCAGCCAGATCGGCCTCGGGCCGGGCTCCTCGTCGATTAGCCCCCTCTCGCCGCCGACGGTGATCTCCTTGGGTCCGACGAGATCGACGTTGTGGGTGATCTCGTAGGGGATCGTGCTGTAACCGTAGGTGATCGGTTGGCGCTCCTTGCCCGATTCGGGGAGCTGGAGCAAGAGGAACACGGCGAAGTTCGCGAGGATGATCAGGAGCGTCACGGGGGCCCGTCGTCCGCCGGGCTCGTTCTGGTCGCCGATCGGGAAAATCATCGAATCCTCCAGCCCGCGGCCGCTCGAAGCGCACATAGTCGCCCTTGAACGTGGGCGACCGCAATCCCCGGCTCCGGCAAATCTTGGGGATGCGTCTCAGGCGGGTGGATGCGCCCCTGCTGGTCCGTCGCGCTCACCGCGCTCGAGGGTTCGAGCCACGCTCATCAGCCGTCGATAGACCGCCAGCAGGTCGGCTTGCGGTGTGGGCCCGGTATTCGCCATCGAGACGCGCAGGAGCACCTCGCGTTCTCGATCGAGATCGCGGACGGCTTGCCGCCCAGCCGCACTCTTGGCCCGGCCGACCTCGAGAGCGAGCTCGGCTCGTTCGTTCAGGAGCTCGACGATCCGCCGGTCCAGGGCGTCGATCCGACGCCGAAGCCTGCGCAGCTCGGCAGTCTCTTGCCGGCCGGTCCCGTGCTCAGCCACGGCCGTCTTCCAGCCGTCCGGCGATGGATTGGAGCGCCAGGGCATAACCCGCGGGCCCTTTGCCGACGATCGACTCGATCGCGATGTCGCGCAGGAAGTTGACCTGCCGGAACGCCTCGCGTGTCGACGGATCGGACAAGTGGACCTCGATGAACGGCCGCGAGATCCCGAGCAAGGCGTCGCGCAGCGAAACCGACGTGTGGGTGAGGCCGCCGGCGTTCACGATCGCAGCGTCGAAATCTCGGGCGTGGAGGCGATCGATCAAAGCGCCCTCGTGGTTCGACTGGAAGAACGCGATCTGCAGGCCGAGGGTCTCCGCGAGGCTCGCCAGCTCCGCATGGACTTCGTCGAGCGTCTGGCGCCCATAGATCTCGGGCTCCCGTGAACCCAGCAGGTTCAGGTTTGGCCCCTCCAGGACGAGCACGGTCGTCACGTTCGCGCCGGCGCCCCCGAACCGGCGAGAACGCCCCCAACGATCTCCTCGATGAGGTCTACTGGAACGTCGTCCCGGACTTCGACGCCGGCCTCGTTCGGAAGGACCCAGCGCAGCCTGCCGTCCCCGGCGTGCTTCTTATCGGTGTCGAGCGCCGCAAGGATGGCATCGAGCGCCAGGTGGAGCGGATCGACCCCGAGGCCCAGCCGGGACAGGAGCGCCTCCACTCGGTCGGCCCGGGCGCCGGGCGTCGAGCCAAGCGCCGCCCCAAGGCGGCAGGCCGCGCGCAGGCCATAGGCGACGGCTTCTCCATGGCGAAGTCCCGAGTAACCCGCGGCGGCCTCCAGGCCATGGCCCACCGTGTGGCCCAGGTTCAGGCGGATTCGACCGGCGCCCGCGTCAGAGTCGGCCTCGCGCTCGTCGGCGGAGACGACCTCGATCTTCTTCCAGGCGCAGCGCTCGACCAGCTCGGCCACGGTGCCGTCCTCGAAAACAGCGTCTTCTCCGTGCACGATCGCATCCCCGTCCGACTCGAGCAGCTCGAACAGGCGCTCGTCGCCGAGGATGGCCATCTTCACCGCCTCCCCAAGCGCCGCGCGCCGCTCGCGCTCGGGGAGCGAACGCAGCACCGCTACGTCGATGACGATGGCGGCGGGCTGGTGGAATGCCCCAATCAGGTTCTTGCCCTCGGGCAGGTCGACACCCGTCTTGCCTCCGATCGAGGAGTCGATCTGGGCGACGAGCGTGGTGGGGAGGTGGATCAGGGGAACACCACGCAGCCATACCGCGGCGAGGAAGCCGGCCGCATCGCCGAGCGCCCCTCCGCCAACGGCGACGAGCGGCTCGTCACGGGCGACGCGCAGGTCGGCCAGCGTTCGCGCCGTCTCCTCGATCACCGCCATGCGCTTGGCCGCCTCGCCCTGAGGCAGCTCGACGATCTCCAGCGGGATCGCCCGCGCGGCCAGGCTCTCCCGGATCTCCCCGCCGACCGCGTTCCAGGCTCCGGGCTCGGTGATGACGACGGCGCGACGCGCCTCCAGCCGCATGAGCTCCTCGACGAGGGCCGTCCCGAGGATCCCCTCGCCGATCGTCACCCGCCCGAGACGGGAATCCGACCGGAGCAGGAGCGTGCCTCGACGCGATGGCGCCTCGGCGACGAGGTTGTCGACCGTCTCGAGGACGGACGGCAATTGGACGATCGCATTCACGCGCTCGGCGCCCGCGTAGAACGGCCGCCGGCCGTCGGCAAGCCCGCGCATCGCCGAGATGGGGTCGCGGCCAACCACCAGCGGGCGGATCGTCGGGCTGCGCCGCAGGCGCTGCGCGAGGACCTCCGGTCGTGCGTCCAGCCAGATCGGCAGGCGGCGCCGGTACAGCCGCCAGCGGTTGCGCGGATCGAGCACCGCACCACCGCCCGTGGCCACCACGCGGCGAACAGCCGGGTCGCGGTCGGCGGGACCGAGGTCGGCCACGGCGGCCCGCTCCAGGCTCCGGAAGCCTGCCTCCCCCTGCGACGCGAAGATGTCGGGGATCGACTGGCCGGCATGGCGTTCGACGACCTCGTCCAGGTCGATGAACTCCGCGCCGTGATGATGGGCAAGGCGCCGGCCGACGGCGGTCTTTCCGCTGCCGGGGAGGCCGACGAGGATGACGTCCATCGAGCGCGGGCGGCGCGAGCCGCTCAGTCGTCCCCGCCGGAGCCGGATTCACCCGATGAGGCCGAGGCTGCGGCCGTGCTGCCGGGCGAGCCCGCCGGACCGGAGCCATCTGCCTGGTCGTGCGTCGCGGCGCTCCGGGCCCGATAGTGCTCCAGGGCGTCGCGGGTGTCGGCCAGGGTGTCGCCGCCGAACTTCTCGAGGGCGAAGTTCATCAGCGTCAGCAGCACCATGGCCTCTCCAACGATGCCGGCGGCAGGAACGACGCTGATGTCACTCCGCTCGTAATGCGCCTTCTCGACCGGCCGGCCGGTGATCAGGTCGGCCGACGGAAGGGGCCGGGCTAGCGTCGAGATCGGCTTGACGGCGCCACGCACCACGATCGGTTGGCCGTTCGTCACGCCGCCCGTCAGGCCACCGGCGTTGTTGGAGCGGTGGATCCATCGGCCGTCCTCGTCACGACCTTCGATCACGTCGTGGACCGCCGAGCCGAAACGCCGGGTCTGCTCGAAGCCAAGGCCCAGTTCGACGCCCTTGACGATGTTGATGCTCATGACGGCTGCCGCAAGAGCGGCATCCAGCCGGCGGTCCCAGTGGACGTACGAGCCGAGCCCCACGGGCAGCCCATGAGCGACCACCTCGAACACGCCGCCGACCGTGTCACCATTCGACCGGGCCTCGTCGATCCGGGCGATCATCCGGCTCTCGGCCTCCGGATCGGGACAGCGCAACGGCGATTCCTCGGCCTCCTCGCGCGTGCGAGTCGATCTCTCGGGGTCAACCGCGACGCCACCGACCTCGGCAGTGAACGACCAGACCTCGATGCCCAGCGCGGCCAGAAAGGCTCGCGCGACGGCGCCTGCGGCCACGCGCGCCGCGGTTTCGCGCGCGGAAGCCCGCTCGAGCACGTTTCGGACATCGCTGAAGTCGTACTTGATCGCGCCCGCCAGATCCGCGTGACCGGGACGCAGGCGGGTCACCGGGGTCGATCGCTTGTCGCCTCCCTCGGCCGCCACGGTCAGCTCGGCCGCCTCGTCCTCCGACAACGGCTCGACCTGCATGACACGCGTCCAGTTCTCCCAGTCGCGGTTGCGGACCAGGAGCAGGATCGGGGACCCGAGCGTTATCCCGTGACGCACGCCGGAAACGATGTCGGCCCGGTCCCGCTCGATCTGCTGGCGGGCACCCCGACCGTAGCCGCGCTGGCGACGTGCCAGGTCGCTCGCGATCTGTTCGGCGGTGAGGGGCAACCCGGCAGGCACGCCTTCGAGGATCGCGCCGAGGCTCTGGCCGTGCGATTCGCCGGCGGTCAGGAAGCGGAAGCCGGCCACGTCACTCCGCCGCCGAGGCCCCTGCGGCCGCTTCGGCGGCGGCGTCCGAGCCCTCGAGCCCGACGGCCCGGGACTCCTCGAGCTTGGACTGCATGAGCTCGAGGGGCGCCGGCTTGCCGGTCCACAGCGTAAAGGCTGCCGCGCCCTGGTGGAGCAGCATCAGCTCACCGTTGAGCGTGGTGTCGCCGGCCGCCTCGGCGTCTCGCAGCAGACGCGTCGTCGGCGGGTTGTACACGAGGTCCAGCACCAGCAGGTCGGGTGGCAGCAGCTCGGCCGGGAAGGGCCGCTCGTCGCCGCTGAGGCCGATCGACGTGGCATTGATGAGCACCTTCGTCTTCGCCAGCTCCGCCTCGATGATCGATTCGTGCCAGGGCATCGCGCGCAGCTCCATGTGGGCCGCGCTCCGGCCGAAATGGCGGACCAGGGCCTCTGCCCGGTGGAGATGCCGATTGAACACGACCACCCGTTGGAAGCCTTCGGCGATGAGGCCATACACGACCGCCCGGCCGCCGCCTCCGGCACCCAGGACGACGGCTGTGCGCGGCATCTTCTGGCGCCCGACGAGCCGATCGAGCGCAACCCGGAAGCCGGCCACATCCGTGTTGTGCCCGACGAGTCGCTTGCCTTCCCGCGTAATCGTGTTGACGGCGCCCGTGGCATGCGCCTCCTCCGTCAGCCGATCGACGAGGGGGACCGTCTTCTCCTTGTGCGGGATCGTGACGTTGGCGCCCAGGAATTCGTCGCCCCGAATCTCTGCGATGGCATCCGCGAGCTGCTGTGGGGTGCGATCCCACAGCTCGTACTTCGCGTCGATGCCCAGACTGTCGAAGGCGGCCTGGTGCATCGCGCCTGACAATGAGTGCGCGACGGGGTGCCCGATAAGAACGACTCGCTTGCTCACGCGCGCACCCCCTCCAGATCGGCCAGAAAGCCTGGATACGAGATCGTTGCGCTGTCGGCACCCATAACGGCGGTTTCGCCGTCCGCGAGCAGCCCCGCCACTGCGAAGGTCATGGCCAGGCGGTGGTCGTCCAGGCTGTCGGCCGGCGCGCCGTTGAGACGAGCTTCTCCGGAGATGTGGAGGTCGTCGCCCTCGACCTGCACGTGCGCGCCGAGCGCTGCAAGCCCGGTGGCGATGCCCGCGATCCGATCTGATTCCTTCTTGCGCAACTCGCCCGCTCCGCGGATGACCGTGGTGCCAGCCGCTTGCGTGGCCGCCAGGCAGAGGACGGGGATCTCGTCGATCGAGGCGGCCACCTCGGCGGGAGCGATCTCGATGGCCTCGAGGCGGGAGGAACGCACGCGCAGGTCCGCCATCGGTTCCCCGCTGTCTCCGTCGGCCTGGTCCGCCCGTGCGAGGAGAGGCGTCTCTTCGATTCGGGCGCCCATCCGTCGCAACAGGTCTATGACCGCGCGACGCGTCGGGTTGACACCAACCGACCGTACGGTCAGCTCCGCGTCCGGATGGATTGCGGCGGCGACCAGCCAGAAGGCAGCCGCCGACACATCTCCTGGAATCCGCTCGTCCACTGCCCGCACCCGCAAACCTCCCGTCAGGCTCCACGCGACGCCTTCCCCGGAGCCTTCGTCCGACTGCCGCTCGACCGGGACCCCCCTGGCACGAAGCATTCGTTCTGTGTGGTCGCGCGTCCCGACCGACTCCCGGACCGTCGAGCGACCCTCGGCACGAAGGGCGGCGAGGAGGATCGCCGACTTCACCTGGGCACTCGGCACCGACGTGGTCACGTCGATAGCCCGGAGTGGTGTGCGACCCGATACGGTCAGAGGTGGAAGGGAGTCGTTGCTGCGAGCGCTGAGCTCGGCACCCATCGCGCGCAGGGGCTCGATGATACGAGCGACCGGGCGCCGCCGCAACGATTCGTCGCCGTCCAGGGTGGCCCGAAATGGCATTCCGGCCAGCAGTCCGGCGAAGAGGCGCAGGCTCGTTCCAGAATTCCCGCAGTCCAGGGTTTCTCGCGGCTCCCTCAGGCCATCCACGCCCGGCGACACGACCCGATAGTCGACGATGCGGCCGTCATCCCGAAGGCGTTCGACCTCCGCACCCAAAGCGGCGACGATCGCTGCGGTCGAGCGGACGTCGGCGCCGTCGCCGGCACCCTGAATGGAGCTGTTGCCCTCGGCGAGCGCTGCCAGGATCAGCGCGCGGTGGCTGATCGACTTGTCGCCAGGCATCCGCAGTTCGCCCCGGAGCCTGGCCGCGTGCAGGATGACCGCGGTCTGCCCCGACCTCGCGCCTGGCGATCGACCCTCCGTTGCCGGACGGGCGGCGGCCGCGCTCAATGCCCGCTCGCGCCACCCACCCCGAGCGCCGGAGCGGATGGCAATGGGTCGCCGTGCAGGTGGCGAACCTGGGCATGGATCGGCACGAGAGCCGACATCATCGAGCGGAACTGCTCGAGTGTGAGGGACTGCTCGCCGTCCGAGAGCGCCTCCTCCGGCCGCGGATGGACCTCGACCATCACCCCGTCGGCCCCGGCGGCGACGCCGGCGAGGGCCATCGGCTTGACCAGCCAACGCTTCCCGGTCGCGTGCGAGGGGTCGACGATGACCGGGAGATGCGTGAGGTGATGGAGCAGCGGCACGGCGGCCAGGTCCATGGTGTTGCGGGTATAGGTCTCGAACGTCCGGATGCCACGTTCGCACAGGATCACATTCGGGTTGCCCGAGGAGACGATGTACTCCGCTGCCATCAGCCACTCTTCCACGGTCGCGCCGTAGCCGCGCTTGAGCATGACCGGCCGCGCGACGCGACCGACCGCCGTCAGAAGCGAGTAGTTCTGCATGTTGCGCGTCCCGACCTGGAGGATGTCGGCGTACTCCTGGACGATGTCGACCTGGTTGGGCTCCATGACCTCGGTGACGACCGGCAGGCCGGTCCGCTCCCGGGCTTCGGCCAGGTAGCGCAGCGCCTCAACGCCAAGTCCCTGGAACGTGTACGGGCTCGTCCGCGGCTTGAAGGCTCCTCCGCGAAGGATGGTCGCGCCGTTGGCCGCCACGGAGTCCGCGGTCTCGAACAGCTGCTCGCGGCTCTCGACCGAGCAAGGACCGGCCATCACGGTGAGCGAACCGTCGCCGATCGTGGCGTTCAGCACGCGCACGACCGTGTCCTCCGGATGGAACTCCCGCGAGGTGAGCTTGAAGGGCCGGCTGATCCGAGTCACCGTCTCGACACCCGGCAGTGCCGAGAGGCGATCGATGAGACGCTGGCGGCGCGGTCCGATCTCGCCGACCACGGCAATGACTACTCGCTCCGTCCCCTGATGGTCGAACGGTGTCATCCCCTCGGACAGGATGTGGCTCTTGACGCCGTTGATGTCGGCTTCGCTGGCACCCCCGGCCATCACCACGAACATCGCGTGTGTCCTTCTGTTCGGCTCAATGAACTCTCTATCCGGTCAAAGAAAAAAGCAGAGGCCGTGACCTCTGCTCCATCCCGGCAAGACCCGCGCTCCGGGGTCTAGGCTCCGGGGCTGGTCATGCCGGGCTGTCGTAAAAGTAAAAGTGGCTCATGTGCGTGGCCGGACAGTAGCCGAGGCCTCTCAGGAAGTCAACGCGGTCGGTTGTCGGGGCCGCGCCGCTCTCTGACCAACGATCACCCAGGGATCGTTAGGCGGCTCGCTGCAGACCGCAGGCCTTGGCGCACCGCCGATTCATCCCATGGCGCGCTCAGCCCGGGATGGATCCAGCCGGCCGTTGGGCCCGCGAGCTTCCAACAGGCGGTGCACGGTGACGAACGATACGTCCGCGTTGGTTTGACAGCGACTTCGCGCTCACGATCGGGCCAAAAAACCCGCATCTCCGGGTCGCGCCCCGAGCAGGTCGCGCCGGGGCCAGGTGCTAAGCTTCGGCCGCTGCCGACGGAGAGGTCGCATAGAGGTCTAGTGCGGCGGTTTGCTAAACCGTTGAGTGGGGTAACCTGCTCCGAGGGTTCGAATCCCTCCCTCTCCGCCAGCCACCCAGCACGTGCGCCCGTAGCTCAGCGGATAGAGCGTCAGGTTGCGGACCTGAAGGTCGTGGGTTCGAGTCCCGCCGGGCGCGCCAACTCCCGACCGCATCTCCTGACTCGACTCGCCGGAGGGCTTGCCGTTGGAGCGCATCGGCTTCCTGGGGCTCGGCACCATGGGTGCCGCGATGGCGGCCAACCTGGCTCGCGCGGGCTACCCCCTGACGGTTTGGAATCGGACGCCGGGTCGAGCCGCGGAACTCAGGAAATTGGGCGCGAAGGAGGGAGACCACCCAGCCGAGGTCGCGGCCGCGAGCGACGTCGTGGCCATCTGTGTCTCGGACTCGCCGGACGTCGAGGCGGTGCTCTTTGGCGAGCACGGGGTCGCTGAGGGCATCAAGGCGGGCTCGCTCGTCATCGACTGCTCGACGATCTCGCCGGCCGTGACGTGGCAGGCTGCCCAGCGGCTCGCCAGGCAGGAGGTCGACCTCGTGGACGCGCCGGTCAGCGGTGGCTCGGAAGGCGCTCAGAAGGCGACCCTCACCATCTTCGTGGGCGGAGAGCCGGCGGCCTTCGAGCGGGCGCGCCCGATCCTCGAGGTCCTCGGCAAGACCGTCACCCACGTTGGCCCGAGCGGGTCCGGCCAGGCGGTGAAGGCAGTCAACCAGGTGATCCTGGCGGGAACCTACCTCGGCGTCGCCGAAGGAATCATTCTCGCGATGAAGTCCGGGCTCGACGTCGAGCAGGTCGTCGAAGCCCTCGGCGGCGGTGCCGCCCAGAGCTGGGTCCTGGCCAACCGAAGCGGCCGGATGATCGCCAACGACTACCCGCTCGGTTTCAAGACGTCGCTTCACCGCAAGGACCTTGGGATCGCCCTCGCGCTGGCCGCCGAGGTCGGCGCGACCCTGCCCGTCGCGGCGCTGTGTGCCCAGCTCGAAACCGGCCTCGTGACGCAGGGTCACGGGGACGACGACATGTCGGCGGTGGCGCGCACCATCCGCGAGCTCTCGGGCCTCGAGGCATAGTCGACCTCGAGCATCCCCAGGTTTGCGCGCGGGGCCTAGACCGCGGCGACCTCGAGCGGAAGCGCATCGGGCTGGCCGACTGGCAGCATGGGGTGACCCAGCCGATCGGAGTAGCGCGGCCGGAAGCGTTGATCGTTGTACATCGTCGGGACGTCGACGCGGCGCGGAGGCACCGTCGGGTCCGGCAGCTCGGTATGTGCGTACTTGCCGTCCCGGATCGCGACCATTCGGCCGCTCGAGCCGTCGCGAATGAGATCCATGGCGACGTTCGCAAAGGTGATCGCGACCATCTGGTCGAGCGAATCCGGCTCGCCGCTGCGGAGGTCGTAGGTGAGCTCGCTGGCCACGGTCTCCTCGCCCGACCGGCGGTGGATCTCGTCCGCGAGGACCTCGCCGATGTTCGCCTTGTGCCGGTGGCCGTAGGCGTCGGCCTCGCCGATCTCGGGTAGGCGTCCGCCGCGCCACATGGCGCCCTCGGCAGCCACGACGAGCGCGTAATGGCTGGGGTTAAGCCGCTTGTCCTCGGCCAGCACCTCGACGAGGGCGTCCAGGTCGAAGGGCGACTCCGGAATGAGGCAGCGGGCTGATGCGACGTAGGCGGTGTAGAGCGCCGTGAAGCCGCAGTCTCGCCCGAAGATCCGGAAGACTCCCACCCGCTCGTGCGATCCGAGCGTCGTCCGCTGGCGGCCGATCAGCTCCTTCGCCCGGGTGATGGCCGACGAGAAACCGATGCAGTACTCGGTCCCCGGCACGTCGTTGTCCATCGTCTTGGGAATTGCAATCAGCGGCACTCCGCTCTCGGACAGAACGCGCGCGAAGCTGAGGGTGTCGTCGCCGCCGATAGCGACCAGATAATCGAGTCCCAGCCGGCCGATGTTCTCGAGGACGATCGGCGTTAGGTCGTACACGCCGTCGCCGGCCGCGAGGCTCGGAAGCCGATCGGGTGCGATTGCCGCCGGCAGGCGCACCGCGGGCATCTTGCGCGGGTTCGTCCGCGACGTGTGGAGGACGGTGCCACCCGTGCGGTCGATGGTGCGCGTGTTGTCCCGATCGAGCCGCCGGAGGTACTCCTTGTCGAGCTCCCTGCCGGGCTGCATGTGCGTCAGGCCTTCCCAGCCGCGGCGGATGCCGATGACGTCATACCCCAGCTCGGTGGAGCGGTACACCACGCTCTTGATGACCGGGTTCAGTCCCGGAACGTCGCCGCCGCCCGTGAGGATGCCGATCCGGCGCGTGCTGGCCATCTCGCGACATGCTAACCGAGAGGTCGAAGAAGCCGCGACCCGGGCGAGTATGATCCCGGCGATGAATTACGAGCTGTTCATGGGCGAGGCGCTGGCAGAGGCCCGACTGGCACTCGATCACGGCGAGCGCCCCATCGCCGCGGTAGCGGTGGTCAACGATGCGATGGTTGCCCGGGCGCATGACCGGGTTCGCGAGTCCAACGACCCGACCGCGCACGCAGTGGTCGTCGCGCTCCGTGAGTCCGCCCGGAAGCTCGGCTCGACGGACCTCAGCGACGCCACGATCTTCGCCACCCTGGAGCCGTGCGCGATGTGCGTCGGCGCCCTCCTGGAAAGCGATGTGGCGGCGCTCGTGTACGCGGTTCCCAACGAGGTCGACGGGGCCGCCGGCTCGGTGGTGCAGCTGGCGCAACATGCCGGGCTTCCCCGCCGGATCAAGGTCGTCAGTGGCATCCGTCGCGACGAGGCGGAGGAACTGTTCGGGGCCGCGCCGGAGGCCAGGACCGTCGCGCCGCAGCCGGCTCGCTGACCGTCGAGGTCCCTGCTCCGGGCGCCGGCTAATGGCTCGGACGCCTCGGGTCCCTTTGGTATCCTCGTCGACGGAGAGGTGTCCGAGTGGTTGATGGTGCCGCTCTCGAAAAGCGGTGTGCGAAAGCACCGTGGGTTCGAATCCCACCCTCTCCGCCAATGATCGCCTCGCTGACGAGCCGTGGCCATGGCGGCGCCTTCGAGCCCTCACTCACGCACGCCCGGGCGCGCTCGTGACGGACTCTCGACGCCAAACCTCGGGCCGATGGCGTCGCGGAGCTCCGCCTTGGGCCTCGGTGGGCGAGGGGCAACACCACGATTTAGGTGCCCGTAATCTGTAGGTAGCGCGGAGAGGTCGCCTAGAGGCCTAGGGCGCCGCACTGGAAATGCGGTATGGGGCAACCCATCGGGGGTTCGAATCCCCCCCTCTCCGCCAAGTCCTGCCCGACGCATCCTATGGTGAGCACGGCCCTTAGACTGCCGACATGCCCGAGGAGCGGAAGCTCGTCACCGTCCTGTTCATCGACGTGGTCGGCTCGACGTCGATGGGCGAGGCGAACGACCCGGAGGTCGTCCGCGCCGTGCTCGCCCGCTATTTCGAACACATGCGGGCGATCGCAGAGGCTCATGGCGGGACCGTCGAGAAGTTCATCGGCGATGCCGTCATGGCGGTCTTCGGGGCGCCTCGCCTCCACGACGACGATGCTGAGCGGGCCGTCCGGGCCGCGCTCGCCATGCGCGAGGGCATGGAGGCCCTGAACGCGGAGCTTGCCGTACACGTCGAAGCCCGCATCGGGGTGAACAGTGGCGAAGCGGTCGCGGCCGTCGGCCAAGGGGAGCAGGCCCTGGTCACCGGCGACGTCGTCAACGTCGCCGCGAGGCTTGAACAGGCGGCAACTGCCAACGAGATCCTCGTCGGGCCACTGACCGAGCAGCTGACCCGTGAGGCGATCGACTACGCCGGCCGGGAGCCATTGGCCGTGCGCGGAAAGGCGGAGCCGGTGACGGCCTTCTCTGCGATGCGTGCGCGAACGGCTGTCCCAGAGCAGGCGCGCGGCCTCCCCGGCATGCGGGCTCGGCTCGTCGGTCGCGAGCACGAAATGCATCTGCTGCTCGAGACCTTCGAGCGGGCGCTGAAGGATCGCCGTGCGCAGCTTTTCACGATCGTGGGAACAGCAGGGATTGGCAAGTCACGCCTTGTCGGCGAGTTCCTGGCCCGGGTCGCGGGCCAGGGCGAGATCGTTGTTCGTCGCGGTCGATGCCTTCCTTATGGAACCGGCATCACGTATTGGCCGCTGATGGAGATTCTCCAGGACGACCTCGGCGTCCGGCTCGCGGATGGCCGGCACCGGGCGCCCGAACTACTGGCCGACCGTCTCGAGGTCCTGCTCCCGAGCAGGGAGGGGCGGTCGGCGATCGAGAGCCGAGCCGCGGTAATCCTGGGTCTGCAGGAGGCCGGTGACGCCCTGCCGGACGTGTCCGCCGCTCGACTGCCGGCCGAGCTTGGATGGGGGATGCGACGCTATCTCGAGGCCGTTGCCACAGCCTCACCGACCATCGTCGTGGTGGACGATCTTCAATGGGCGGACCCGGTCGTGATCGACGTCCTTGCCGGCATCGTCGAGCGCTCGCTCGACGTCCCACTGATGATCGTGACTGTCGCTCGACCTGAGCTCCTGGAGCACCAGCCGGGCTGGGGCGCAGGCCGGACGAACGCGGCAGTCGTCGACCTCGAGCCTTTGAACGACACCGAGACGCGAACCCTCATTGGCCGCCTCCTGGACGTCGAGGAGCTCCCGGACGATCTCCGGTCGAAGATCGTCGCGCGCTCCGAGGGCAATCCGCTCTTCTGCGAGGAATTCCTGCGGATGTTGATCGACGAGGGCCGACTCATCCGCGAGGGTAATCACTGGCGAGCCTTGCCCGGGACGACCGAAGTCCGGGTCCCGGAATCGATCCAGGCGCTCCTGGCTGCGCGCCTCGATGGCCTCGAGCCGGACGTGAAGCAATTGGTGCTGGCGGCAAGCGTCGTCGGGGAACGCTTTGAGCTCGACCAGCTTGGGGCGCTGGGCAACCTGCAGGACGCCGAAGCGACGATAGGCCGCCTCGAGAGGACAGGATTGATCGTCGAAGATCGAGAAAGTGGACGTCGGGACGCGTACCGCTTCCGACATCTTCTGATCCGGGACGTCGCCTACTCCTCACTGCCAAAGCGCGAGCGAGCCGACGCCCACGAGGCGTTTGCCGGCCACCTTGCCGGGGCCGCCGCCGATCGCCATGAGCTCACCGAGATCCTGGCGCACCATGCAGACCGTGCGCTCGACCTCTCACTCGAGTTGCGCCTGTCGGGTGACCTCCTGGCGCGACGGGCGCGCCTGGCTCTCGGATGGTCGCTCGCCGCAGCTGAACGCGCGATCGATCGACAGGACCGACCCGCCGCCGGATCTTTTCTGGGTACATCCGCCCTTGCTTCGGAGGCGCTGGGTGGCGGTGTCGAGGGCGGCGATGCGGCGCGCCTGGCTCTCCTCCAGGCGAGGCTCGCCGGGTTACGGGGAGACTATCTCACGGCTCGCCGCGGCCTGACGGACGCGACGCGCCTCGCCGAGGAGGCTCGCCGGCCCGACCTGGCGGCCGCAGCGCAGCACGCCCTGGCCGGAGTCCTGGTGTTCTCGGCCGGCGGGCCCTCCGACGATCAGGAATTGGAACGTGCGGTCTCGCGGGCGATTGCCCTCTACGACGGAATTGGTGACGTCGGTGGTCGCTTGTCGGCCGAGCTCCTGGGGCTCGAGCGTCTGTTCGGCGCGGGCGAACTGACCGAGATGATCCGGCGCGGCAGGGAGCTCGCGCAGACGGCCCTGTCAATCGGCGAGGGCGGACGTGCGGCTGCGATCCTCACGCGCCTGGCTTCTGCCGCCGAATGGCAGGGCAAGCCCGCGCTCGCTGAGTCGCTCCTGGAGCAGGGTGAGGCGCTGGCCGTCCAGAACGGTCTTCGCTCGACGTTGCTCCTCGCACGGTTTTATCGGCTGCGCTTGCACTGGATGCGCGGTGAATTCGAGGCCGTGGAATCGGGGGCTCGCGATGTCGTCTCCGACGCCATCGAGGAAGGAGATGGCAACCTGGCCCTGGCGACTCTTCGGCTCCTCGGCGAGACGCTGATGGAGGAGGGTCGTTTCGCAGACGCCGACGTGCCGTTGGCGAAGGCGCTCGAAGCCAGCGAAGCCTCGGGCGACCGCTGGAGCAGGACCGAGTTGCTGGCGTTCCGGGCACGTTGTGCCGCCGAGCTCGGGGACATCGTCGCCGCCGAACGTCTCCTCTCGGCGGCGGAGGAGATGCTGCGCCAATCGGATTTGGCTGGACGGTCCGTCTTCGACACCGCCCTCGGCACGGTTCGCCGGTTGGAGGGGCGCCTCGAGGAAGCCGAGGCAGCCTTCAGGCGGGCAGTCGACCTGATCCGCTCGACTGAATACTGGTGGTGGAGCGCTAGCGCCGTACCGCTTGTCGAACTGCTGGTGGAGGTGGGGAGGCGGGAAGAGGCTGCGGCACTCTTCATCGATCTCGAACAGGTCTTCGCGGCGACTGGTTATGGCCTTCGAGAGCAGGAGCGAGAGCGGCTCCGCCGGGAGCTTCTCAGCCGACCCGCAGTCTCGCTCAGCTCAGCCGGCAAGCGGCGCCGAGCGCCGACCAAAACATGAGCCGGGGAGCTCTGCCTGCCCTGCTATCATCGGCGGGCCGTGCTAGGCGGGGAACTAGCGGTGCCCTGTACCTGCAATCCGCTCCAGCAGGGCTGAATTCCCTCCCGAGGTCTCCGCTCTCGAAAGCCGCCGCCTCGAGCGACGTTGAGGGCCGGGTCCCGCGCAGCGGCGACTCGTGAACCGTGTCAGGTCCGGAAGGAAGCAGCACTAAGCGAACCTCGTCGGGTGCCGCGGAACGGCCTGGTCCGAGCCGCTCGTGATGGTGGGCACGGAAGCGCCCAGATCGACGGAGGGTGCACGGCCAACACCTCCGCCCGAAGCCAGGAGCTCCGTGACGTCGATCAGCCGCGCGACCACCATGAGCCGCGTGACAACGAGCGCGCCTCATCAGGCGCTCTACCGCCGTTGGCGCGCACAGACGTTCAGCGAGATCGTCGGCCAGCAGGCCGTGGTCGTCACCCTGCGCAACGCCGTGCGGACGAATGCCGTCGCGCATGGCCTCCTGTTCGTCGGGCCCCGCGGCACCGGCAAGACGTCGATGGCCCGAATCCTGGCCAAGGCCCTGAATTGCACGAACCTGGTCGACGGCGAACCGGACGACACGTGCGAGGCCTGCGTCGCGATCCGCGATGGTCGAGCCCTCGACGTGGTGGAGATGGACGCCGCCTCGAACAACAAGGTCGACGACATGCGCGACCTGCTGCCGCGTGTTTACACGGCGCCATCGGACCTGCGACGCAAGGTCTTCATCGTCGACGAGGTCCAGCGGATCAAGGAGGGCTGGGACGTCCTCCTGAAGACACTCGAGGAACCGCCCGATCACGTCGCCTTCATCTTCTGCACCACGGACAGTAGCCAGATCCGTCCCGCCGTCGTCTCGCGGCTTCAGCGTTTCGACTTCCGGCGGCTGACCGTTCCCGAGATCGAGGGCAAGCTGCATCGGATCCTGGCGGACGACGGCCGACCGACCGACGAGGACGCGGTCCACCTGATCGCCCAGCTGGCGGCGGGAGGCATGCGCGACGCGGAAGGGATGCTCGACCAGCTGCTGGCCGGCGGCACTGAGCGCCTGACCGCAGATGCCGTGCGCGACCTGCTCGGCCTTGCCGACGCGGAGACAGTAAGGGCCTTCGTGAAGGCGCTGCTGGAAGGCGAGGCGCTGGTGGGCATCGAAGTCCTCGACCGGCTGGAGGAGCGGGGGCGAGACCTCCGCTCATTCATGGACCAGGCGGTCGAGGTGGTGCGGGCGGAACTCGGAGCGTCGCTCGTCTCGCCAGCCGCCGCTCGTCGGGGCGCGTTGATCTCGACGGGTCGACGGCTTGCCGCGATCGATCCGGCTCGCGGTGGTCCGGGCGGCCTGCGCTTCCAGCTCGAGTTGGCACTGCTGGATTCGCCCCCGAGCGACAGCCACTCGGAAGCGCGCGCAGGTCATGTCGCGGCGTCCGCGACGGTGCGTCCCGAACCACCAGCCGCAGACCTTGGGGCGCGCGTCGGCGAGCCGGTCGACCAGCTCTCTGAGCAGGTCGCCGAGCCTGTCAGCCAGCCAGCGCAGCAGGTCGCCGAACCTGTGTCCAAGCCGGCGCCCGACCCTTTGCCCGACGAAACTCCCACGGCGGGGGCCGTCGCTGCGGATCAGGTCGCACCCGGGAAGCCGGCGGCCGGGCGGGAACAGCCCCCACCCGCCACGACCGAGCCCGTGGTGCCCGACGATCAGTCGCCCGCCACGGATCTCGACGCGCTCCGGCACCGGTGGCCGGAGATCGTCGCGGTCATCAGCGCCCATCCGCCAACCAAGCCGCTCATCCTCGCCTGCCGTCCGATCTCGGTCGAAGGAACAGTCGTCACGCTGGGCTTCCCCGAAGGCCAGAGCTTCCTCAGGGACGTTGCCGAGCGGCGTCGCTCCGTCCTCGAAGAGGGGATCAGTCGGTTCCTCGGTCATCCCGTCGCCGTGCGCTGCGTCGCCACAAACCTGGACGTGGATCCACTCGGCTCCGACGACGAGGGAACCCGACTGCTCGCCGAAGCCCGCCGGATCTTTGCCGACGATCTGGTTGACGCGCGCGAGGTGAGCTAACGTCCGTCGGCGCCTACTGCAGCGCCCGCCCGCAACGTCCAGACTGAGGTAGGTCGCCCGAGCCAACGAAGGAGACTTCCGCCGATGAGCATGGCCAACCTGGCCCGCATGGCCCAGCAGATGCAGCAGGAGATCGTCCGCGTTCAGGCGGAGCTGGACTCAGCCACCGTCGAAGGATCGGCGGGTGGTGGTGCGGTCAAGGTGACGGTCACCGGCCGGCAGGAGCTCGTCAGCATCGCCATCGACCCCGGCGCAGTCGACTCCTCCGACGTCGACATGCTTCAGGACCTCATCGTGGCGGCAGTGAACGACGGGCTGCGCGTGTCGCGCGAGCTGGCCGAGTCGAAGATGTCGGCGGTGACCGGCGGGCTCCGCCTGCCGGGTATGTAGCGCTCGATCCCACGTGGCCGCATCGCTCATCGAGCCCGTCGCGCGCCTGATCGAGGCGTTTGCGCGCCTTCCCGGGATCGGTCCCAAGACCGCCCAGAGGCTGACGTACCACCTCCTGCGGACACCGGATTCAGAGGCGCGCACCCTCGCGGCCGCTCTCGTGGCAATGCGTGAGGAGGTCGTCTTCTGTGAGCGCTGCTTCAACATCAGCGAGGCGCCCCTGTGCGCCATCTGCTCGGACGACGCCCGAGACATGCGGCGGCTGTGCGTCGTGGAGGAGCCTCTCGACGTGCTTGCGCTGGAGCGCACGAACGAGTTCAAGGGCCTGTATCACGTCCTGCATGGTGCGATATCGCCGATTGACGGCATCGGCCCCGATCGGCTGCGCATTCGCGAGCTCCTGGATCGGACCGAGAGTGCGAGCCGCGAGGGCCAGCCATTCGATGAGGTGATCCTGGCAACCAACCCGACACTCGAGGGGGAGGCGACGGCCATGTTCCTGGCTGAGCGCCTCGACGGTCACGTCGGAGTGGTCACTCGCATCGCGCGTGGGATCCCGGTCGGAGGCGACCTCGAATATGCCGACGAGGTCACGTTGATCCGGGCGCTTCAGGGCCGCCGGGCGGTCGCGCCATGACGAATCGATGAGCAACCTCGTCAACGAGATCCTGCTTCGCGCCGCAAAGGCCGGCGCCGCGGCAATCGTCGGACTGATTCTCTACCTGCTGCTGATCGGCCCGTTCGGGGTAACGGCGACGGCCGAGCTGGCGCTGCTGTCGTGGCTGAGCGGGGCGGCCCTCGTGCTCCTGGTCGAGACCAGCCCGATCTGACCGGAAGTCCGGGGGCCACGCCCGGCCAGAATGCGACCCTATGCGACGGTGGCGGGACAGTCGACACGGTGGTTTGACAGGCCTCGGGAGCGTCGATACCATTCGCCGCCGTGCCTGCTCCAAGGAGCGGGCCAGAGGTCACATCCTGGGTCGCCGCGCCGGGTCCGGTGGTTTGACACCCCGATCGGCAGGCCCCATCATTGGCGCTCTGCGCCGCGGGCGGTGACGCCCCGGTCGCTGCACCTTAACAACTGAAGAGTGGCAGGAAATTCGGTAAGGATGTGCGAGAGGTCAAACCCACGGAAACTGACACAGCCGCAAGGCTGTGTTTCTTTCGGAGAGTTTGATCCTGGCTCAGGATAAACGCTGGCGGCGTGCATGAGACATGCAAGTCGAACGGACGATCAGGGCTTGCTCTGATCGTTAGTGGCGGACGGCTGAGTAACGCGTAGGTGACCTGCCCCGAAGTGGGGAATAACTGCCCGAAAGGGTGGCTAATACCGCATGTGGTGGTTCGTTCAAGCGCTCCACCAAAGCCGCAAGGCGCTTCGGGAGGGGCCTGCGTCCGATTAGCTCGTTGGTGGGGTAACGGCTCACCAAGGCGACGATCGGTAGGTGGTCTGAGAGGACGATCACCCAGACTGGGACTGAGACACGGCCCAGACTCCTACGGGAGGCAGCA
>VBEC01000057.1 GCA_005883615.1 Chloroflexota bacterium
GCGCGTCGCGCCGCAACTCATCGACTGCCGATTCGGCGACGATTCGGCCTCCGGCCGCCGCCACGGCCGTCGACAAGCCTTCGGTGAGGGCTTCGGGGTCGAGTTCGCGGCCGACCTGCGCTTCGTTTTCGATCGCCAGTCCATCCGGGACCCCGAGCCCTGCGAGCCATGCGAGGCCCGGGCCGATTCCCGCGACCAAGCGCCGCTGCCGCTCGCGGTCGCCACCTCCTACGTAACGCTCCATTACGGCCATCGACGGCGCTGTCCAGACCGTCCCGCCCGATAAGCGCATCGACCCACCAAGCCGCTCTGCCTTCTCTAGGACCAGGACACGAGCGCCTGCGTGGGCGGCCGTCACAGCCGCGCAGAGGCCTGCCATCCCCGCCCCGCACACCAGGACATCACTCTCGTCATTCATGCCATTCGGCCGGTCCGCTGAGCGCTGACCGTGCCGGTAACCACGGGCAGCGGGTCGGCCAGCGTCATGCCGGCTTCTGCGGCTTCCCGACAGAAGGACCGCCGCCGTCCGCGACCGGCGATTCGGGCAGCGTGCCGATGCCCTCGTCTTCGCCCGCGAAGGGGGAGGCGACCACCGCCGCGCCGGTCTCGGGCAGGACCGGGAGCTGGCGCGTTCCGCCGGCGGCCTGAATCTCCGACCAGAAGTGGCAAGCGACTCGGTGGCCGGGCTCGACCTCGTCGAGAGGTGGTTCGACCTCCCGGCAGAGCTCTTTCGCGAACGGACAGCGCGTGTGGAATCGACAGCCGGCAGGCGGTGCCACCGGGCTGGGCACGTCGCCCACCAGGATCATTCGACGGCGCTTCCGCTCAGTCTTTGGATCGGGGATCGGCACCGCTGAGAGCAGCGCCATCGTGTAGGGATGGAGAGGCCGGGAGTACAACGCGTCTCGGGTGGTCAGCTCCACCAGCTTTCCGAGGTACATGACCGCGACACGATCAGACAAGTGGCGGACCACAGACAGGTCGTGGGCGATGAACAGGTACGTAAGGCCGTACCGAGCTTGAAGCTCCTGGAGCAGGTTTACAACCTGCGCCTGGATGCTCACGTCGAGGGCGGAGATCGGCTCGTCGCACACGATGAAGGAGGGGTTGAGGGCGAGCGCACGGGCGATGCCGATCCGCTGGCGCTGGCCCCCGGAGAACTCGTGGGGAAAGCGGCCCGCCATGTTGGCATCGAGGCCCACGACCTCGAGCAGCTCGCCAACCCTTCGCCGACGCTCGCGCTGGTCGCCGATGTGATGGATCTCGAGCGGCTCGGCGATGATCGCGCCGACCGTCAGCCTGGCGTTCAAGCTTGCGTATGGATCCTGGAAGACGATCTGCATGTCGCGTCGCATCCGGCGGAGATCGCCGACGCTTGCGGCGGTCAGCTCCTTGCCCTCGAACCGGACGGAGCCGGCAGTTGGCTTGTAGAGCTGCAGGATCGTTCGTCCAACCGTGCTCTTGCCGCAGCCGGACTCCCCCACCAGTCCGAGCGTCTCACTGCGAGCTACCGAGAACGAGACGTCGTCCACGGCCCGGACCCAGCCGACCTGTCGCCGGAGAATGCCGCGGCGTACTGGGAAGTACATCTTGAGGCCCTCGACGCGCAGGATCGGGTCGGTTCGGGCCGGGTCGGCCGGCGACCGGCTCGGTGCGGGCGCGGCCATGTTCACGACGAGACCGGCGCGGAGCCGCCCCCTGCGGGAATTGACCCCGACTCCTCCAGTACGCCGGCGGGCGTCATGGCGGGCGGGTGCGCCGTCGCCGTCCTGACGTCCACCCAGCAAGCCGCCCAGTGTGCAGGGCCCACCATCTCCAGGGGAGGGTTCTCCGTCTCGGACCGACCGACCGCGTACGGGCAGCGAGGCTGAAAGGGGCAGCCTGGCGGCGAATCGATCAAGGCCGGTGGGATCCCCTGGATCGGGCGGAGGCGGCTTCCGCGCGCGGCGTCGATCCGGGGGATCGAGCCCATGAGGCCGAGCGTGTACGGGTGGCGCGCTTCGTCGAAGACCGCATCGACAGGCGAGGCCTCCACGATGTAGCCCGCGTACATGACGTTGACCCTGTCAACGATGCCGGCCACGACCCCCAGGTCGTGGGTGATCAGGATGAGCGCCATTCCCAATTCCGTCCGCAACCGTTGGAGCAGCTCGAGGATCTGCGCCTGGATCGTGACGTCGAGCGCTGTGGTCGGTTCATCGGCGATGAGAAGCCTTGGGTCGCACGAGAGCGCCATGGCGATCATCACTCGCTGGCGCATCCCACCACTGAACTGGTGCGGAAACTCGTCAACACGTTTGGCCGCCGCGGGAATGCCCACGAGGTCGAGCAATTCGATCGCGCGCCGGCGCGCGGCCCGCGATTTCATGCCCCGATGGATCTGCAGCGGCTCGCTGATCTGGCGGCCGACCGTCATGACCGGGTTCAGGTACGACATGGGGTCCTGGAAGATCATCGCGATTTCGTTGCCGCGGATCGCCGATCGCTGCGCCTCGGTCAGCAGGACCTGATTCCGTCCGTCGTACCAGATTTCGCCCCGGACCACCCTGCCCGGCGGAGGGACCAGACCCATGATCGAGAGCGCGGTCACGCTCTTGCCGCAGCCCGATTCGCCAACGAGCCCCAGTGCCTCTCCTCGATCGACATACAGGGACACACCGTTGACCGCCTTGGCGATTCCGTCACGGGTGAAGAATTGGGTCTGGAGGTCCCTGACCTCGAGCAGGTGGCCGGACTCAGGCACTGGCACTCGCCTCCGGTGGGAAGCCAGCCAGGCTGAACCCGCCCGGCTGAACTGGCGACTCGGTGCAAGGTAGCATCTCGACCGCCGTGACCTGACGGCGCTCGTGGCGAGGAAACCGGGGAGCTCTCGTGGTGTCCATGCCCGTTCGACCTGGTAAAGCGCCTGGTCAAGCGTTGGATCGCGGATTCATCGACGTCAATGCCCAGATCGGCCCAACCTTCGGCCGGGCCGGCGGAGCCACGCGCGAGGCGCTGGCCCGCGAGCGGCGCTCACACGGCGTCCGGCTTTCGCTGGTCCGCCACCGAACCGCGCTCGTCGGCGACACGCGGCTCGGCAATCGCCAGCTCCTCGAGGCCTGCGAACAGGATCCGGGCTTGATCCCGATCGCGGTCCTGCGCCCGGATCGAACGGACATGCTCGACGACGCCTCGACAATGGGCGCGCGCTTCGCGGGGTTCTGGCTCGAGGGCCGTGCGCGACCAGGCCAGGGCAGCCTGGCGACCGACAGCCTCGTACGATCGGCCGCCCGCGGTGGCAGGCCGCTGTTCGTTCCGATCACCTTCCATGGCGAAGCCTCGGCGGTCGGTGCCGCGACAGCCGACCTTGGCGTGCCGGTCATCCTCGTCGGCTGTCACTACGACAACGCCGTCGACGTCCTTGCCGCCGCCCGACGCTTCGATCACCTTCACCTCGAAACCAGCCGGATGGCGCACCTCGGCGGCATCGAGATCGCGGCCCGAGAGATCGGGGCCGAGCGGATCCTGTTGGGTACCGGCGCACCATTGCGGGCGATCCAATCTCCCCTCAACGCGATCTGGCTGTCGCGACTCAGCGACGAAGCGAAACGCGCGATCCTCGGCGGCAACGCGAGTCGACTGTTCGGCCTGCCCCCGATGCCCGTCGGGCTTCCGGAGGTCGTCCGGCCGGACCGGGCGTTCGATGTCCATACCCACACTGGACCGCTTCTTCAAGAGGTCACCGAGCTCAGCGACGACGAGCTCATGCCGGAGCTTGCCCGCCGCAACAACACCCGTTACGCGGTCGCCTCGAGTGTCCTGGCGATCGAGGCCGACAGCGAAGCCGGCAACCGCGAGCTCGTCGAGGCCTGCGCGCGACTGTCCAATCGCCTCGGCTATCTCTATGCCGATCCTGACGACCTGTCCGCCACCCGTGACCAGATTCGGCGCTGGGGGGATTCTCCGGGCATCGTTGGTGCGAAGATTTCATGTGAGACGTCGGCCCGGCTCACCGGCTCAGCGCAGGTCTGGGAGTTGTTCAACCTTCTCGCCAGCTTCGGCAAACCGGTCAAGATCCACAACGACGGGGACGACTGGGACCAGCACCTGCGGCGGATCGCACGGGAGCACCCGCGGCTACCGATCATCGTGGCCCATGGCGGCTTGGGCTTCCCCGACCTGCCGGCCGCCCGGCTCGCGGCGACGGTCGACAACGTTTACGTGGAGATGAGCAGCTCCTTCGCGCAGATCCCCACCGTTCGCGAAGTCGTGAGCGCGGTTCCAGGCGACAAGCTCATGTTCGGGACCGACGCGCCGCTGCTCGATCCAGGATTCGTGCTCGGCACGTACCAGGACGCCGACATCGCGCCCGACCAGGAGGACGACGTGTACTACGCCAACGGGGCCCGTCTGTTCGCGGTGGGCTGAGTTCGCCGGCCCACAGCAGGACCCACCGCCTGGTCGTCGCGCGGCGGCGTACACAGCATCTCGACAGCGCATGGGCATTGGCGTAACGTCCGCCGAGAGAGGGCGCAATGTAGACAATATGTTGTCGACGAGGCGCGACCGCTTAGCCGCGCACCGATCGGTCGTGTGCGACGCTGCAGCGTCCCGGCGAGTTAGGAGGAGGCTCGATGACCCAGCATCGTTCGGCCCTGTTTACGTTCGTGGCGATTGCGTCTCTGGTCGTAGGGGCGTGCACCAGCGCGACCTCGCCAAGCCCGGCCGCCTCGGCTGCCGCGTCAACCACACCGAGCTCGTCGGCCGCTGCGTCACCAAGCGGTGTTACGGCCGGCGCCGGGGGCACCTTGACAATGGGCCTGTATCAGGCCTTCACGTCGTTCGATCCCTGGAGCGAAAGCGGTACCGGCGGGGACTCGCTCTCGATGCAGCTCCACTGGGATCAGCTCGCCGCCTACGACGAGAAGGGCACCGTCCAGATGCGTCTGGCGGACTCGATCACGTCGAGCACCGACGCCAAGACGTGGACGATCAAGCTCAAGCCGAACCTCAAGTGGAGCGACGGCAGCCCGTTGACCTCGAAGGACGTGATCTTCTCCTGGAAGCTCGGCGCCAACCCGAAGCAGTCCTACAACTCGGGCCTCTGGACGAACGTCGTCGGCATGACCGACTGGCAGAAGGGACCCGACTTCTCCAAGGACTTCACCGGGATCACCGCGCCGGATGACCAGACGGTCGTCTTCCAGCTGGTCAACCCGAACTCGGCGTTCGAGTCGACACTCCTGAACTTCCGCAACTTCATCCTGCCGTCGGCTGCGATCCTGGCGGCCGCCCCGAAAATCTACACGCTGGACAACAAGGGGGTGTGGGCGCTCCCGTTCTGGCAGGCGCCGACGATCGGCGAAGGACCCTACCTCTGGGCCCAAACGCAGACCGGGCAATTCATGAGCTACAAGCCGAACCCGAACTGGCGCGGAGGCGCGCTCGAGTTCAGCTCCGTGATCCTCAAGCCCGAATCATCGCAGGCGGTTGCCGCCGCGCAGCTCCAGTCTGGCGACATCGACCTCGCCGTGGTGACCCTCAACGACATCGCCGGGCTCACCTCGGCCGGCTTCCAGACTGGAACGGCGCTGGCGCCGTTCCCGATCGAGACCGACTTCAACGATTCCGGTGCATCGCGCTTCACCGACCCGAAGGTCCGCCAGGCGTTCATGTACGGCTGCGACCGGCAGGGCTTTGTCAACAGCTACCTCCAGGGCAAGGGCCAGGCGCCCGTGTCCTACTTCTTCCCGGACTGGGTCGACAAGTCGAGCATCAACCTGTACGCCTTCGACCAGACCAAGGCCAAGTCGCTGCTCGACGAGGCCAAGTTCGACTACAGCAAGCCGGTGGTCTGGATGTCCTGGAACGCGGACGCCAAAGACCGCCAGGCGTTCCTGCAGGACTGCCAGAGCAAGATGAAGTCAATCGGCGTCAAGATCCAGATCGTCAACGGCCTGGACGTCACGAACAAGCTCGGCCAGGCCGGACAGTGGGACCTGCAGACGTACGGGGGCTACCCCATCAACGACCCGGATCAGGTTTCCCAGTTCACCACGTGCAGCTCGTTAGGTAGCACGCCGGGCAAGGACAACGCCGACTTCCCCAACGGGCACCTGTACAAGTACGGCGGCTCCAACAGCGTCAACTGGTGCAACAAGCAGTGGGACGACCTGCTGGCCCAGGCAGAGAAAACGACCGACCAGACTCAGCGAGCCACGCTCTACGGTCAGGCCCAGAAGATCTGGGTCGACCAGGTACCGATGATGGTCGGCTACCGGAACGTCACGGTCTACGCCTGGAACTCGAAGCTCGCCGGGATCGCCCTGTACGGCGATCCGGGGACACTCGACCTCAAGATCGACCAATGGACCAAGGCCCAGTAGGCTGGGTCGTCGACTGAGAGCCGTTCGGCGGGCGGCCGGTGACACCGGCCGACCCGCCGTTCGCTTGCAGGTCGGCGGTCCTGCCGAATCGCCACCGTCACCGCGAGGAGCAAGGTGGGTCGCTGGCTCCTGCGACGCCTGATCGTCACCCTGATCACGTTCATCGGCTTCACCGTGATCGTTTTCACGCTCATGCGCCTGTCACCGGTGAGCCCGGTCGACCTCATGCTGTTCAATTTGCGGCAGCAGGGCGGTCTGTCGGCGGTCGATATGCAGCGCATCCACGACGATCTCGCCAAGCAACTCGGCCTGGATCTCCCGATTCCGATCCAGTACGTAATCTGGCTCAAGACCTTTATCACCTCGGGAAGCCTGGGCTATTCGTTCAACACGGGCCGACCGTCCATCGACATGGTCGTTGAACGGATGCCGCCGACGCTCCTGCTGCTTGGGTCGGCGCTCATCATCGAACTGGTCATCGGCATCCCGTTGGGCATCCTCGCCGCCTTGCGCCGAAACCGGCGGCTCGATTACCTCATCTCATCATTCGGGCTGTCGGTGGTCGCCATTCCGTCGTTCTTCCTCGGCCTGTCCGCGATCTACATCTTCTCGGTCAAGCTCGCCATCCTGCCCGCGAGCGGCATGTTCACTCCCTCGAGGAAGTCGTTTGACGCCATCGACTGGCTGCGGCACCTGATCCTGCCGGCATTCGTCCTCGGGCTCGCGGGCGTTGGTCCGATCCTGCGTTACGTTCGCACGAGCATCCTGGAGACGCTTGGAAAGGAGTACCTGGTCACTGCCCGCGCCAAGGGCCTGACGGTGACGGCGACGGTGGTACGCCACGCGTTCCCGAACGCCCTGCTGCCGTTGATCACATACGTGGGCCTCCAAGTCGGCCTCCTCATGGCCGGCGCCTTCATCACCGAGTCCGTGTTCTCCTGGCCAGGCATGGGCACCCTGGCCTTGAACGCGATTCAGTCGAAGGACTACCCCGTCATCCAGGCCTTTGCCGTCATCGTGGGTGGACTCGTGCTCCTCGGAAACGTGTTCGCCGACCTGGCGTACGCCATCGCCGATCCAAGGATCAGGCTCGAGTAGGCAGCGTGGCAGCCAATGCCGCGATGGTCGCCGCCCGCAGGAGGTCTCGCGCGAGCGAGAGCGCTGGGCGGCGCGCGCTGCGGCGGTTCGTCCGTCACCGCGCCGCCCTGGCGGGCATGCTCGTGCTGGGGTTCATTACCCTGGCGGCCGTCCTCGGCCCGATCATTTACGGCCGTGACCCGGACGTGACCGATCTTGCCAAGGGCTACCACGCCCCCGACGCCTTCTTCCTCCTCGGCGCCGACAGCCTGGGTCGGGACCTGTTGGCGCGCCTGCTGGTTGCCGGCCGCGTGTCCCTGTCGGTCGGACTTGCCGCTGCCGTCTGCGCGACCGGCGTTGGCCTGTTCGTGGGACTGCTCGCGGGCACGTTCGGTGGCTGGGTGGACTCGATCCTGATGCGCCTCGCCGACATCGTGTACGCCCTGCCGCTGCTTCTCGCGGTTGCGGTCGTGTCGGGTATCGTCGGCCCGGGCCTGTTCATCATCATCCTGGTCATCGGGCTTTTTCAGTGGCCGGAAGCCGCCCGCGTCGTGCGCTCGGTGGTGCTTTCGCTCCGCGAACAGGACTTCGTCCTCGCTGCTCGCGCCCTGGGGAGCACGAACGGACGGATCATGCGCAAGCACCTCTTTTTCCACGCGGTCGCGCCGCTCACCGTCACCGGGACCTTCACGGTGGCGATCGCACTGCTCACCGAGGCGGGACTGTCGTTTCTGGGGATCGGCGTGCAACCGCCGCAAGCGAGTTGGGGCAACATGCTGGCCGATGCCCAGCAGGTCTTCATCCTTCGGCAATACCCGTGGTACTGGATTCCGCCCGGGCTTGCGATCTTCGTCACGGTGCTGGCCGTGAACCTGGTCGGAGACGGCCTGCGCGACGCTCTCGATCCGCACGAGTGACGCTTCGGCTCATGGCTCGGGCGGTCCGGTGACCAGGCTCCGGCTTGCCGTCGTAGGGATCGACCACTACCACACAACGGGATGGGTGGAGAGCCTCGAGCAGTTCGCAGACGAGGTCGAGATCGTTGCCTTGTACGACCCGGATCCGGCGATGGGCCAAACGCTGGCAGCGCGATTCCACGACCCGTCGCTCAGCCCCGCCCTGGCGCCGCGCTACAAGTCTCTCCCGTTCTACGACGACCTCGAGCAACTCATCGGGCGGGAGCGTCTCGACCTGGCACTTGTCACGCTCCAGAACCGGGACGCGCCGCCCGCGATCGAACAGCTGGCGGCCGCACGGGTGCACATGCTCATCGACAAGCCGGGTGCCCGGAAGGCGTCCGAAGCCCGGCAGGCGTTTGCTGCAGTCGAGCGAAACGGAGTTCGGGCGACGGTCGGGCTGACCCGCCATTTCGATCCCGCCTGGCTCGATGCGCGCGAGATGGTCGGAGCCGGCAGGCTGGGCCGCCTGCTCAGCGCGGAAGCCATCTTCGTCACTTCATCGGTCCGCGTCAGGGATCCGGCCAACCATCTGTTCGACCGCGAGCTGAGCGGTCATGGCATCCTGCTGTGGCTCGGCATCCATGATGTTGACGGGTTGCTGTGGCTCGCCGGTGAGCCCATCGTCGAGGTCCAGGCGATCGTCGCGAACCTGGGCGGCGAGCCGATCGGCGTGGAGGATGCGGCCACGGTCACCATGCGCTTTGAGCACGGAGCGCTGGGGACGCTCCACCTGGCCAACGCTCTGCCTCGCGCGGCAGGGGATGGCTACGTTGCCGTGCGCGGGACGCTCGGGTCGATCAAGCTCGCTGCCGATGGAACCATGACCTGGATCGGGGCGGGGTCGCGCGAGGACCCGCTGGAGGTGCAAGAGCGGCGCTACGGGACGGCCGATGTCGGCGGTTATGGGCCAGGGGCGTTACTACAGATTCGCGACCTGCTCGACGCAATCGGGACCGGGCGGGAGCCTCGGGTCGCGGGCGCAGACCTGGTTCGGGCCCTCGAGGTGATCGACGCGGCCTACCTATCGGCCGAGGCCGGCCGGCGCGTCAGGGTGGGTGCCCCGGCGGGCCGCTGAGCCGGGAGCCACGGCAGCCGCTCTGTCGGCCCAAAGCAGCCACCGCTCGGCTCGCGGGTTACATCGTCCCTCGATAGAACGACCGGTAGTGGCGCGCGGCGGCCTCCCGAACGACCCGCTCGTCGGCCCACTCGGGGCCGAACCGATCGACGGCCATCGGTGCCAGGTCCAGAGACGGCCCTCCATCGAGGATCCACTCGGCGAGGAGCAGCCCGATCATCGGCGACACGGAGAGGCCGGCGACGTTGCAGCCGGCCGCTACGTACAACCCGTCGACGCCGGGCACCGGCCCCAGGATGTGCTGCCCGTCCACGGTCAGCGTTGGGACGCCGCCGCGGTGGGTGCGGATGGGCGCGTTGCGGAGGATGGGCAGCTGGCTGCTCACGTCGGCGACGAGGCCGCGAAGGACGCCGAGGTCGAGCGGCGTGTCGCGCATCTCGAACGTCGCGGTCAGCCGTCCGCCGTCCATCGCCAGCGGCTCGCTCTCGTACCCTCCGAACAGGAGGCCTCCCCAGCACGGACGAACGTAGACGTTGGCGTCGACGATGCGAATGAACGGATGATCGGGCCGCACCTCCGGCAGCGGTTCCGTGATGAACAGCTGGTGGCGCATCGGCACGAGCGGGACACGAACGCCGCCCGTCGCGAGTACCTCGTTCGCCCAGGCGCCGGCCGCGACGACGACGGACTCCGCGGACAGCGGCCCGCGCTCGGTGTCGACTCCGCTCACACGGCCGCCCTGCCGCCGGATGCCGGTGACTGGCGTCTCCGGGAGCAGGACCGCCCCGGCCGCCGCGGCGGCCACGGCCAGGCTGATGGCAACCTGGGCCGGCTCGAAGTAGATGTCAGTCGGGACGTGCATTGCGGCCAGGAGCCCGTCCGACTCGACGAGTGGATTGAGGCGCCGGACCTCGGCGGGCTCAACGAGCGTCGTGCCGAGGCCGTGGCGCCTACCGCGCTCGACGTCGGTCTCCAGGATCGCGACGTCCTCGGCCGTTCGCGCGAGCTTCAGGCTCCCCGACCGGACGATCCCAAGGGACTGGCCGGTCGCCGCCTCGAATTCGACGAGCATCGTCGCGGCCCGGCTGGCGACCTCGGTCATGAGGTCCGTGGTACGGATGGTTCCCG
>VBEC01000108.1 GCA_005883615.1 Chloroflexota bacterium
CGCGTTGCGGAGGATGGGCAGCTGGCTGCTCACGTCGGCGACGAGGCCGCGAAGGACGCCGAGGTCGAGCGGCGTGTCGCGCATCTCGAACGTCGCGGTCAGCCGTCCGCCGTCCATCGCCAGCGGCTCGCTCTCGTACCCTCCGAAGAGGAGGCCTCCCCAGCACGGACGAACGTAGACGTTGGCGTCGACGATGCGAATGAACGGAAGATCGGGCCGCACCTCCGGCAGCGGTTCCGTGATGAACAGCTGGTGGCGCATCGGCACGAGCGGGACACGAATGCCGCCCGTCGCGAGTACCTCGTTCGCCCAGGCGCCAGCCGCGACGACGACGGACTCCGCGGACAGCGGTCCGCGCTCGGTGTCGACTCCGCTCACACGGCCGCCCTGCCGCCGGATGCCCGTGACCGGCGTCTCCGGGAGCAGGACCGCCCCGGCCGCCGCCGCGGCGACGGCCAGGCTGATGGCAACCTGGGCCGGCTCAAAGTAGATGTCAGTCGGGACGTGCATTGCGGCCAGAAGCCCGTCCGACTGGACGAGTGGATTGAGGCGCCGGACCTCGGCGGGCTCGACGAGCGTCGTGCCGAGGCCGTGGCGCCTACCGCGCTCGACGTCGGTCTCCAGGATCGCGACGTCCTCGGCCGTCCGCGCGAGCTTCAGGCTCCCCGACCGGACGATCCCAAGGGACTGGCCGGTCGCCGCCTCGAATTCGACGAGCATCGTCGCGGCCCGGCTGGCGACCTCGGTCATGAGGTCCGTGGTACGGATGGTTCCCGCCAGGCCAGCGGCGCGCGGCGACGTCTGGGAGGCCACGGCGTGGCGGTCGAGGAGCGCGACGCGGGCGCCGTGCCGGGCAAGCTCGTATGCGGTGGCGGCGCCCCAGGAGCCCGCCCCGACGATGATCACGTCGGCGGTCTTGATCACCGACGCGAGTCCGCCGCCGGCGCGGGTGCCTCGAAGCGGAGCGGCAGGCGGACGATCTCGCCCGTCGCGGCCGAGCGGTCGGCTGCCAGACCCATTTCGACGCCATGGCGGGCGTCCTCACCGGTTACCTCGGGTTCGTGGCCGCCGACGATCGCCTTCACGAAGTCCTGAACCTGGTCGGCGTACGGGTAGGCAAAGTTGACGCCCGGGTCGGGCTGCCGGACAGGCGGGTGGGTGTACAGGGTCTCCCAGCCCCGGCCACGCTGGATGCGGAGCGTGCCGCGGTACTGGACGTCAATGATGCCCTTTGAACCGACGAACATGTAGTCGCCGGTCCACTTGTCGGGATCGAGTGGCTGGGGAAACTCGTAGCTCGCCCAGATCTGGCACATCACGCCGTTGCCGAACAGGAAGTCGACCATTGCGCTCTGGCCTGGTGGCGGAGTGCCGCTGTAGCTCTCATACCGGGCGAACACCTGCGTCGCGTCGGCCCCGACGAACCACCGGATGGCGTCGTTGCAATGCGCGCCCTGGTCGACGAAGGGGCTGCCTGAGCGCGGGTCCATGATCCAGTGGTCGGGCGTCGCGAAGCTGCCGAGCGTGTGGGCGTAGGTGTGGCGGACCATGCGAATCTGGCCGATCTCGCCGCGATCGACGAGCTGCTTGGCCATCCTGATCCCTCGCCGAAAACGGGTGACCGCATTGACTCCGAGGAGCGTTCCGGCCTCCCGGCAGGCGCGGATCATGTCGTCGATCTCGACAAGGGATGCGGCGATCGGCTTCTCGGTGAAGACGTGCTTGCCGGTGGCCGCGGCGGCCACCGTCTGTTCGCGATGCAGGAACGTTGGGCTGGCGAGGAGGACGACGTCCACGTCGGCCCGAGCGAGCAGCCGATCGAGGCTCGGCTCAAGATCGATCTCGAAGTCGCGGGCGAACGCCTCGGAACGGGTCCCGCCGAAAACGGCCCGAAGCTGAGCGCCTTCGACCAGCTCGTGAATGCCGAACGCATAGATTCGGCTCATGAACCCGGACCCGACAATGCCGATACCGATGGCCATTTCGCCCCTCCTCGTTTGGGCGCTGTTACCGCTCGGCCATCCCGATGCGTTCCCAGTTCTGCTCCGTCTCGCTCATCGGCTGCGCGGGGTTCGGCGCCCAGCGTCGTTCGGCATGCGGTTTGCCGAGCGCGCGGGCCATTTCCCGAACGTGTTGCGCCCCGCTACCGCAGCAACTACCGATGTAGGCCACGCCCATGTCCAGTGCGCGCGTGGCGAACGCGCCAAGCTCGAAGCGAGTCAGACGCGTCGGCTCGAGCCGGTCTGGAAAGGCCGGCGTTCCCGTGAACCATGGGACCTCGTCCGAGCACCGGTACGCGACGGGCTGGGCGGCGAGGAAGACGTCCGTCGCCCGGCGCATCTCCTCGATCAGGGGGTAGGTGCGTTCTGGATCGCGCATGCAGTTGACTCCGACGATGTCGACTCCGGCATCGGACAGCTGCCGAGCACACTCGGCAGCGGTAAAACCGTCGTCGGTCTGATTCGAACCGCGAAATGAAATGGTGATCATGGCCGGCCGGTCGCTGTTGGCCCGGATGCGGGCCAGGCACAGCAGTGCCTCGCCGAGGCGGAAGAACGTTTCCCCGATCCAGAAATCAACGCCGGTTTGCGCCTCGATCTGCTCGTCGAACATGGCAGCAACGGTTGCCGCTGCCTCCCTGTCGTCCGGCTTCCACATCCATGTCTCGCTGAGATCACCGGCGACGAGGATGCGGTCGCCGCCGGCCTCGCGCGCCGCATCGGCGGCAAGACGTGTGGCGGCCTGATTGATCTCGCGAGTGCGATCCGCCTGGCCAACCGTGCCGAGCTTGCCCCGGCTGCCGTAGAAGGCCATGACCTGGAGGACCTCTGCGCCCGCGTTTGCCATCTCGCGATGGAGCTCGCGCACGGCGACGGGATGATCCAACGACACCTCGGGCGTGAACGGGCCGGCCGTCACCCAGCCACGCTGCTCGAGCTCGACGATGTAACCCCCGTCACCCAGGACCGGACCTGCCGCCAGCCGCTCCAGGATTCCCTCGGCCATGTCCCACACCTCCCTCTCCGCTCGGGTACCTCGCGTCAGCCGCGCATGCGGCGGTGCTCCGGATCGAACAAGGGCTCGTCCGTGACAGTCGCCGCAAGTCGTTCTCCGAAGTATTCGACCGTGAGTCGTGTGCCAGCCATCGTATCGGCGATCGGGAGATAGCTGTACGCAATGCTCTTTCCGACGGTGTACCCCGTGTTGGCGCTCGTCACGTACCCGATCACGCGGCCATCCCGCAGGACCGGCTCCTTGCCAAGGACAGCTGCCGCCGGGTCGTCGAAGACGATGCAGCGCAGCAGGGACGACGGCCCCCGGTCGCGAATCTTCAGCAGCGCGTCTCTGCCCACGAAGTCGCCCTTTCCCAGCCGTACCGCGAAGCCGAGGCCGGCCGAGTACGGGTCGTGCTCCGGATCGATGTCGGCGCCCCAAAGCCGATAACCCTTCTCGAGTCGCAGCGAGTCCATCGCGCCGATGCCCGCCGCGACCGCCCCGAGCGGCTGTCCGGCCTCGAAGAGGACGGCCCACAGGCGAGAGCCATATTCCATTGGAGCGTAGAGCTCCCAGCCGAGTTCGCCGACATACGAGATCCGCGAGGCCAGGACGGGCACCTCGCCGATCCAGCGCGGCAGGATCGAGCGGTAGGGCAGCGCCTCGGCCGCGAAGCCGTCCGAATCGAAGCGATCGAGCAGCTCGCGCGCGCGAGGTCCCCAGACGCCAACGCAACACAGCGAGCTCGTCAGGTCAGTCATCTGGACGGTTCCGTCGCCAGGGAGATGCCCTCGGAGCCATGCTTCGTCGAGAGCTCCAACCGAGGCGCCGGTGACCACCATGAAGCGGTCCCGGGCGAGCCGGCTGACCGTGAGGTCGGCCTGGATCCCGGCGCGGTCGTTGAGCAGCGCGCTATATGTCGTCCGGCCCACGGGCGTGTCGACGTCGTTGGCCGCAAGTCGTTGCAGGAAGCTGCATGCCCCCGGCCCGCTTAGCTCGAGCTTCTGGAAAGGTGTCAGGTCGAAGAGACCGACGGAATCGCGCACGGCGCGATGCTCTGCCCCGATTACCGGCGACCAGCCGATCGCCGCCCAACCCGTGCGGCCGGGCCAGGTGGCCGGGGCGGCATCGAGCAACTGCTGGTTGGCCTCGTACCACAGAGGCCGTTCCCATCCGGCTGTCTCGATGAACCTGGCGCCGAGCGCGCGCTGGGGCTCCGCGAAGGGTGTCATGCGAAGGTCACGCAGATCGAGTGCCTGCTGGGTCGGGTGGACGATGTCATACACCTCGAGGTAGCGCTGTCGCGCCCGCGCTCCAACATACCTGGGGCTAACCCCGTGGCGGGTGAAACGCCGGATGTCGCATTCGTGCATATCCCACTCGGGGGCGCCGCCCACGATCCACTCGGCCAGGGACTTGGCCACTCCCACGGCGTGGGTGATCCATACGGCCGCAGCCGACCACAATCCCTCGACTCCAGGAACGGGCCCGACCAGCGGCATTCCGTCGGGCGTGAACGAGAAGACCCCGTTGATCGCCCGTTCGAGGCGGAGCCCGCGCAGCGCGGGCAGGAGCAGGTCCGCAGCATCCCGGGAACCGGCGAAGTCGGCGGGCGCGAAGGGCAGGATCGCAGGAGTCTCCCCGGGTCCCAGGCTCCGCTCGAGAACGGCTGGATCGATCGGCCTCGGTTCGTGCCGGTACGAGCCCAAACCGTAGCGCTGGCCAACCTGGCGGAAGTACATCGCCCTGTCCTGGTGGCGCAGGATCGGGTGGCGGATGGGCTCGGTCTCCATGGCGAGCGCCGGCACGGGCTCGGTGATCGCGTACTGGTGCCGCATCGGCACGAGCGGAATCGGGACACCGACGAGCCGGCCGGTGAGCGGTGCCCAGATCCCGGTCGCGATGACCACGGTCTCCGTCACGACCCGCCGGTCGCCGGCTCGCACGGCGCGGACGCGTCCACCGACGACGTCGATCCCCGAGACGGGGCAATCCCACAGGAAACGGACTCCCTTGTGTCGCGCCACGGAGGCCATCGCGTCGGCGCAGGCCACGGGTCGCGCGGCCCCGTCCTGCGGCACGTGGAGCGCCCCGAGGATCCGATCGCTCAGGAGCGGCAGCCTCTCCTGGGCCTCATCTCGGCCGAGCAGCGCCGACTCGACGCCCCATGATTGGGCAACGCCGTGCTTGCGATGCAGATCCTGCCAGCGCTCCGGGGTCCAGGCAACTTCGAGGCTGCCCACCGACGCGAACGTCGGGCTATCGCCCGCAGGTTCGTCGCCCACAGGTTGGTCGCCCACAGGAGCACGGTCCGGAGGAGAGTTGTTCGACACGCCATTCCGGTAGCGCTCGATGCTGGCCGTCGCGAAGCGAGTCATGGTCCGTGAGTTGTTGATCGAGAACACCAGCCCGGGAGCATGCGACGTCGAGCCGCCGGTGTCCGCA
>VBEC01000109.1 GCA_005883615.1 Chloroflexota bacterium
CCTCCCGGCCGATCGTGAACGTCCCGTCCCGGGATTCGACCTTCAGGTTGGCGATGCCGACGCGCGGTTGCACTCTCTCAGCGCCCTCGGCCCGACCAGTCCAGGACCCGCAGCGCGCGGAGCGTGTTCCAGCGGCTGGGCTTGCCCTCGCCGTCCTCCATCTCGAAGTGGACCTTGCCTTCGTGGACGTTCTCGAGCGGCCAGCGGCCGTCCGCGCCCCGTTTCTGCTCTACTACTTCGATCGCCTCGGCGATCCGATCGTCGGGCTCGGCCTCAGCTCTGCGGAGGTATTCGAGGCCGCGCAGGACGTCGTAGAAGTAGTACGGCGGGAACGAGAATTCGAGCCAGCTGGGCCTGATCACCTCGCCGGTCGATTTGCGGCGGAACATCCGCCGCTCGAGCAGGTACTCCTGCCCGCGGAGGCGGGCCGCCCGCACGTCGGCCGCGCCGCCGGCGGCCTGCTCGTGCTCGAGCAGACCCTCCAGCACGTTGATCGTCGTGCCGAACGACGACACCGTCGCGCCGTTCTCGACCTCGCAGTTCCAGCCGCCGTCAGGGAGCTGCTCACGGAGGAGCCGGTCGACGAGTCCCTCGACGTCCTGGCCGAAGTACGAGCCGGTCGCGACGACGTTGCCGTTGATGCACGGCTCGACCTCGCCGTCGAAGAATCGGTTGTCGTCCCATGGGGTATCCACAGGGGCGCCGCCCTTCCAGGTGACGCGCTCGCGGACGAGACCGGCTGCCCGCCGGGCCTGATCGCTCTCGGGATCGAGCCCCAGCTGGCGCAGGAGCTCCAGTGCGTGAAACGTGTCTGTCCAGTCGTGCGACCAGGGCCTGCCGCCCCACTGGCCATCCGGCGCCTGCAGCGCTAGCAGCCGGGCGCCCCAGCCCTCCGTCGCGACCCTCGACCGCTCTGCGGCGATGACGTCCGTCTGCTCATGCGTCAGATCACGCATCACCTGCCAGCTGATCGAGGGATCGGAATCCAGCAACCAGTCCACAACAGCCATGCTTCGTTCCTCTGCTACTGCGGTGGATCATCCGTCTCTTCAGTGTCGATGGGTGATTGCCTGCAATCATGAGAGAGGCACGCGACAGTGTCCGGCAGGAGGTGACGACATGGGCAAGGTGATCTCCGGGATCACGACATCGCTCGACGGGTATGTCACGGGACCCAATGACGGGCCGGAACGTGGTCTCGGCGAGGGCGGTGAGCGCCTTCACTATTGGGTTTTCGGTGGCCCGTGGTCGTACGCGGAGGAGCCGCGCGGCGAGGCGACCGGTGCCGACAAGGAGTATCTCGACTCCATCATGGCGAACATGGGCGCGGTCATCGGCGGGCGGTGGACGTATGAGGCGGCCGAGCACTGGGGCGGACAGAACCCGTGGCAGGTGCCGTTCTTCATCGTCACCCATCGGCCCGAGGACCAGCCGAAGGATGGCGGGTTCACCTTCGTCGACAGCCTCGACGCCGCGATCGAGGCTGCGCGCGCAGCGGCCGGCGACAAGGATGTGCACGTGATGGGCGGTGCCGACACCATCCGCCAGGCGCTCCGCGCGGGCTACGTCGAGGAATTCACGCTGACGATCGCGCCCGTCGTGCTCGGTGGTGGCAAACGCCTGTTCGAGGGCTTCGACGAGGACCTCGACCTCGAGCACGTTCGCGTGCTGCAGTCACCCTTTGCGACGCACATCACCTACCGCGTGAAAGGAAGCCAGAGATGAGAAGGCTGATCGTGACCACCTTCCTGACGCTGGACGGGGTCATGCAGGCGCCCGGCGGACCCGAGGAGGACCCGAGCGACGGTTTCGCGTACGGCGGTTGGTCGGTGAACTACTGGGACGACGTGATGGACCGCTTCCAGGCCCAGGCGATCCGCGGGCCATTCGATCTCGTTCTCGGCCGCAAGACCTACGACATCTTCGCCGCGTACTGGCCGACTGCTCCAGAGGAAGCCGGGGGCAAACCACTCAACGACGCCACCAAGTACGTCGCGTCGCGGGGTCGTCCGAACCTGGAGTGGAGCAAATCGGTCCTTCTCGAGGGTGACGCTGCCGAGGCGGTCGCCGCGCTCAAGCAGACGAATGGACCCGAGCTGCAGGTCCACGGCAGCGGAAACCTTGTCCAGACGCTGCTTCG
>VBEC01000058.1 GCA_005883615.1 Chloroflexota bacterium
GCCAGCGGGCCGCGGACCAGGCGACCGGCCTGGGAATCGACGCCAGCGCCGTCGCGTGTGACGCCGTCACGAACGTGCCGACGACGAGCAGCGGCGTGTGCGTCCAGTTCAAGCAGCCTGATCTCTCTGCGTCCTGCGCGTTGCTCGAGGTCGGTTGTATCGCGGTGGTCACCACCAAGTGGACCTTCAATCCGATCACCCCATTGCTCGGGCAGTTCATCGGGCCGGTCGCGCTCACTTCCACGACACAAATCCCAATCGAGAGCACATGCACGGCGGGCTACCCGACGTGTCCAAAGCCATGAGGCCGGCAGCCGATCGCCGGACAAGCAAAGGAACTGGAGCCACATCGATGTCGACGTCACCACACGGCGAACGCCATCAGGCCGGCCAGGTCCTGGTCCTGCTGGCACTCGGGATCGTCGCGATGCTCGCGATGGTCGGGCTGATCGTCGACGGCGGCAACGCGTTCGCCCAGCAACGCAACACCCAGAACGGGGCCGACTCTGCAGCCGACGCCGGGGCGCTCGTCCTCGCTCAGAACGCGGGCGTCATGGTGCCGCCCAAGACCGATCCCGACGTGTGGAATGCCATCACCGCGGCAGCCCTCAGCAACAACATGACCGCGGGCGCCGCCTACTACACGGATGTGGCCGGCAACCTCCTGACGAATGGCGGCACGATTGCCCCCACGACTGCGAGCGCAGTCGTCGTCGGATCGGCGCCGGCCGGGATTCCGCCGTGCAACGACCCGTCGAAATGCGTGGACGGGCGAGCCTCCGGCGTTCGCGTGATCGGGACGAAGACCGTCGACACGTACGTGGCGCGCGTGGTCGGGATGAACTCCATCACGATTTCGACGACTGCCACCGCGGTTGCCGGGTACCTCAATGACATCTGCTCTTCGGGAGCCGGTTGCAAGGCTCTTCCGGTAACCTTCCCGGTCACCACCGTTGGCTGCGACGGCACGAACAAGCTCGACCCGTCAGTGGGCGGGGTGCCCTGGGTCGTGAACCAGTTCTACATCATCCCGCTTTGCCAGAGCGATCCGGGCAACGTCGGTTGGCTGGACTGGACCCCGACCGCCGGCGGAACGTCCGAGCTGATCACCTCGATCGACGTTCCGGATAACCCCGCGATCGACCTGCCATCGTGGCAGTACATCACCGGGACCGGCAACGTGAATAGCCAGGGCGTTCAGGACGCGATCAACAACCAATACGCCGGCCAGATCATCCTGATCCCGCTGTTCGACAGCGAGTGCGACATCCAGCCGGCCGGCACGGACCAGGGTGACTGCCCGCTCGGACACAGCCCGGGCAACGGATCGAACAACTGGTACCACCTTCCGGAGTTTGCGGCCTTCCAGTTCTGCAAGCCGAACGATCCAACCCTGCCGGCATGCGGGAGTCACCAGGGTGCCTACATCAACGGCAGCAACAGCGCCATCTGCGGCACCAACGGCGGAACGTCCTGCCTCCTCGGCTACTTCCGGGACTTCATTACCACTGGAACCGTCGGCCCCGGCCAGGGCAACGGCACGGATGTCAAGGTCGTGGGAGTCCAGCTCATCAAATAGCGCTCTTCGAGAAGGGCCGGGACGCCCTCGGCGTCCCAGACAGGGTGGAGCCGCGGCGAGCAATCGCCGCGGCTTCTTGGTTGACACATGTCGCCAACTTGGGAGACATCGATCAGTAGCCGGAACTCCTAATGCTCCTCGCCGAGTCTTCAAGATGAGGGTTGACTGGCGCCTGCGCGCAACGGTTCGCGGCGCGCTTCTGCAGGCCAGCGGCCGCGCTCGATACCTGGCGGGCCGCGCTCGAGCCCGATCAGAGACGTCGATCCGGCGTCCGAATAGGGCATGCTGCCAATGCCGGCACCGATACCCTTGACCTATCCGGAAAGGTGCTCTGTAAGGTGGCTCCTCGACACTCGGAGCGCGTTTCTGGAGGAGAGGTATTGCGATCCAAGGAGCAACGTCGCACCGGCTGGAGGACCCTTAGCGGGCGCGCCAGACGCGTTCGACGCCACCACGCGAGCGCTTACAAAGCGCGTGAGATGGGGCAAGGTCGCGCCCGAGGCCAAAGCCTTCCAGAGCTCGCGCTCGTTCTGCCTGTGGTCCTGATGATCGTGCTGGTCGCGCTCGACTTCGGGCGTCTCTTCCTTGGTTGGGTGACCTTGAACAACGCGGCGCGCGTCGCCGCGAACTACGGCGCCATTACTCCAACGCCCTGGACTGCTGCCGAGACGGCGCAATACAACCTTCTCCTCGACAAGGAGACCTCCGCCATCGATTGCACGCCGCCGAACCCGTGGCCGGAACCGACCTATCCAGGTCCGCTCGGGACGGGTCTGGGCGGTCGCGCCAACGTCTCGCTCACGTGTCAGTTTCACCTGATCACGCCGGTCTTCAACGCCTTGTTTCCGAACCGAAGCCTGGACGTCAGCGCGAGCGCCGACTTCCCAGTGCGCACGGGCGCCCTCGCCAACCTCGGTGGCGGGGGTTCAGGCTCAGGGACACCCCCGGTGGCCTCGTTTACGGCCGTCCCCACAACGGGAACGGCCCAATTGACCGTCAACTTCACCAACACCTCGACGGGCGGCGTTCCCCAGACTTGGCTTTGGCACTTTGCGGACGGCACCCTCGACGATATCAATCCGACGCCTCCAGCCCACACGTTCGTTGCCGCGGGCACCTACCTCGTGACTCTGACCGAGACGAACGGCGCCGGGAATAGCCAGGCTCAGGCTCTCATCAGCGTCAGCGATCCCGGTCCCGCGCCGATCGCGGCCTTCTACGGGACGGTGCCATCGCCGTGCATCAGCAACCCGGGAGTTCCTTCCAGCCAGCAGTGCGGCGGCTCGGATGGGTCGCCGATCTTCTCGACGTGGCCGATGCCGGTGGACTTCACGAATACGTCCCAGAACACCTCGGGCGCCACGTACAGCTGGGCATTCGGCGACGGACAGACGAGTGCAGTGGCGAACCCGTCGCACCAATACTCGTTGCCGGGGATCTACAGCGTTTCGCTGACGGTCACGACCGGCAACGGTGCCAACTCGGCGCAGCGAAACGCCTACGTCAACGCCGGCTGCGTCGTGCCCAGCTTTATCGGTTCGCCAAGCCTGAATGCCCCGGCGACCTGGACGAACGCCCATTTCACTGGTGACGTCCTCTTCTACCAGCCGAACGGCCAGTACAAAAAGAACCCGCAACAGTCGTTCACTGTCAATCAGCAAAACCCGGGTGGCCAGACGTTCGTGACGGCGAGCCAGAGCAAAGGTCAATGGGAGTGTCCCACCTCGGTATCGATCGCACCGACCGGCGCGGTGCCGGCGCCGTGACGAACGTGGGCCGCAGGCGTGAGTCCCCCCGGGGCCAGGCCATGGTCGAGTTTGCCCTCGTGGTGCCGATCATCCTCGTGTTGCTGATGTCCGTGCTCGATTTCGGTCGGGCGATCTATGCCTATAACACGATCTCGGGAGCCGCTCGATCCGGAGTGAGGATCGCCGTGGTCAATCAGAACGCTCCCGGAACGGGTTGCGCCGGCGGAGACCAGGCAACGCCCCTCGACTCGACGAAGGTGTCGGCGACCGACTGCGCCATTTCGCACGCCGTGGCATTGGGCACGAAAACGACCGATGTCACGGTCGCTTATCGCGATTACACCGATTCTGATATCTGTCGTGCTGAGGACGGCACACCCAAAGTCGAAGTGGGATGCCTGGCGGTTGTCACCGTCAATTACCAATTCCACGCGATCACCCCGGTGATCGGAAGCCTCCTCGGGACGATCAACATGTCCTCGACCACCAAGCAGAGCGTCGAGTTCGTTTGCCCAAAGAACGCGGCGCCCATATGCGTGCCCAAGTAGGCGACGGTAATTGACGTGGGGCGAAAGAGGGGTTACATGAACTCGCGGCACGCACACCAGAGATACGGAGAGCGCGGCCAGAGCCTGGTCCTGATGGCGCTCGCGTTGGTCGCCCTGCTCGCGATGACCGGCCTCATCGTCGATGGCGGAAACGCATGGGCCCAGCAGCGAGCGTCACAGAACGCCTCGGACTCGTCGGCGGAAGCTGGAACGGTCATCCTCGTGCAGCGACTGTCAGGGGCGACTGCTCCGAGCAGCTCTTACGCGACGGGCTGCCCAACCGCGCCGGCCGACCAATGGGATCGCGCCGTGTGCAACGCCGTGTACGGTGCGGCAGCGAACAACTCCGTCTCCGTCAACTCGGCTAAGTACACGAACTTCGATGGCTCGCTACTGCTCGCCGACGTCGGAGCGGGTAGTGTCCCGGCCGGAGCGCAGGGTGTACGGACGATTGGCACAAGGCAATTCAGCACCTACCTCGCCGGCGTCGTGGGGATCACCAAGCTGGAAGCCGCCACCGAGGGAACTGCTGTCCTGGGTGCCATCACGACATTCTGTCCGCAGGGCCAGTCGTGCCAGGTGCTGCCGGTAACCTTCCCGGTCAACGTTTCGAGCTGCGCCGGCAACGGCAGCCTCACGCCCGGCAGCGGTCCCTGGCCATACGTAGGCACCAACGCCATGACAGCGGCCAACGAAGCGATCGTGCCGCTCTGCAAGAATGGTCCAGGGTCCGTTGGGTGGCTGGACTGGCCGTGCAACGCGGTGAACGGCACGCCCGGTTTGGTCGACGAGATCACCAACTCGTGCGTCAGAAGCCTGACGTTGCCCGAGTGGATCGGCACGAGTGACGGAAATCCCAATACGGGCGGCGTTGAGGACGCGATCAACGCTCTCGCGACCAAGCAGTTGCTGTTACCGCAATTCGATGACGTCCGGGGCACCGGGAGCGGTCTGCAATATCACGTCGTTCAGCTGTTCGGGTTCGTCCTCGACCACGCCTACCTCGCCGGTAACAACCACCCGGAATGCAATCTGCCGCCCGGACAGCCGTTCGTGGACGGCAACGGCAGCAATGGGTGCCTCAAGGGTTGGTGGACGCAACCGATCCTGACCGGGGAGATTCAGCTCGGAGTCGTGCCCCCTGGCACCGACACGAAGGTCGGCATCAGCCTGATCAAGTAGGCTGCCGGCCTCTCTGCGTTGCGAGAGCCGGCGCACGAGATTCCGCAGACTTCGGCGGACCTCGCTCGTTTCCCTGTCAGCCGCTAGGGGAGCGGAAAGTCGCTTGGGGCGCCCTAGGCTCGCGCCGGGCCCGAGCTGGCGGAGGATGTCCGAATCCGCCAGATCAGCCGGCGCGGATCCCCAGCCATCAGTGCCGCGGCCGCCGTCCCCATGATGACGCCGAAGGCATCGGGTAGCCCCAGGAAGTAGGCGATGGCGGCCCCGATGTACCAGCCCGCATAGAACCAGAGGAACGCTGCGACGACGCGTTGTTTGCTCACGTCCCATAGGCTGAAGTCATCGCGTGCCTCTCGCAATGGTTCGTTGGTACCACGGGAGACGCCCTGAGTCGCGATGCACCTATCGAACCGTGAACGCGTGACCACTCCGGTTGCGGTGGGCGCGCCGCAGCTCTACGCTCGGCTATGTGACTGATGTCAACAGGACGCGAGCCGATGCCTGGGCCTTGCTCTGCGAGTGGACGCACGGTGAGAGCCTGCGCAAGCACGGCCTGGCGGTGGAAGGGGCGGTCGCCTGGTACGCGCAACACCGCTTTGGGATTCGCGGCCAGGAGCTCGAGACGTGGCGTGCAGCCGGGTTACTTCACGACTTCGACTACGAGCGCTATCCCGACACGCATCCCATCCGCGGTGCGGAAGAGCTTCGCCGCTTGGGGTACCCGGACGACCTGGTGCAGGCGGTCCTGGGCCATGGCGATCACACCGGAGTTGCCAGGACGAGCGACCTTGCGAAGACGGTGTACGCCTGCGACGAGATGGCCGGCTTCGTCATCGCGGTGGCCTACGTCCGCCCGAATCGCAGCCTCGACGAAGTCGACGCCCGCGCGGTGAACAAGAAGATGCGCGACAAGGGCTTCGCCCGGCAGGTCCCCCGCGATCAGCTCGAGAAGGGCGCCCTGGAGCTTGGCGTCCCGTTCGATGAGCACGTCTCGAACGTGGTCGAAGGCCTCAAGACTGTCCGCGGCGAACTGGGCCTTTAGGCTCGGACCTCCTGGCGCATGAAGATCACGTAGGCGACAGCGAAGCAGAGGACGGTCAGCGCCACGAGCGCCACGGCCTGGGGCCACACGACGAGCAGGCTCTGGTCGATCGAAAGCGTCGAGGGAATGGCGCGGTCCGCCTGCTGCGGCAGCACGACACCGACGGTCCGCACGGACGGGTTGAGGAGTGCGACCGTGGCCTCCTGGTATAGCGTGATGGGTGACAGCTCCGTGAGCTGTTGCTCGAGACGCGCATTGGCGACCAGCGCGTCCGGCGCGGTGCCGGCGGCCGGTGCGAGGGCGCCGGCCAGCAACGACGCCACGAGATTGAAGAACAGGCTCAGGGCGAGCCAGACACCGAACGCGACGAGCGCCGCGGTCGCAGCTCGCAGGATGGCCACCGAGCAGAGCATTGCGAAGGCGAGCCACAGCCCGACATAGACGATCGACAGCACGACCCAGGCGATCATCCGCGCGACGTCCCCGGCGCCTGGCGTGATCCCCAGCCGGAGCAGGCCGAAGGCGGCGACCAGGGCAGTGACGGAGGCGAGGATCAGCCCGATGACGAGCAGCCCGGCCGCGAACTTCCCGTTGATCACGTCGTCCCGGTGGATGGGTTGGGCCAGCAGGCGCGGCAACGTTCCCAGGGACCGTTCTCCATTGATGGCATCGAAGCCGAAGGCGATCCCGACGAGCGGCAACACGAAGCTGACGAGGCCGAAGAAGGGGAATGGGAACTGGTCGCCGGTGACGGTGAAGAGCCGCAGGAACAGCGCAGGCGAGCCGCTTGCCTGAGTCGCAGCGTCGCGAATCAGCTGCGATGAGAAGTAGACCGTTGCGAGTGCCGCGAGGCCGAGGATCGCCAGGAGCACGAGGAACCGCCGGCTGAGCACGTGGTCGGCGAGCTCCTTGGCGGCGACCGTGCGCCAGCCCCGACCGGCCTGCGTGCTGAAGTCCGACACGCGGTCGAGCCAGGTCGGCCGCGTCAATCGTCGTGCGGTCATCGCCTCTCACCCTTTCGCGCGCTCGGCCCACGGCGACTCGCTCGCCGCCCGACACTGCGCGGCCTGCGGCCGCCGCTTGTCTGAGTGCCGGTCCCTGGCTCGGTCGACCTGACCTCGACGCGCCCCTTCGTCGCGAGGTGGCCCTCTACTGCGGTCCGGTAGATCTGGTCGAGCGAAGGTGACGTTCGTGTCAGTCGGGTGAGCAGCAGGCCGTCGGCCAGGATGGCTCGCAGAACCGCCGCGCGCGTTTCTGACTCGGACGCCTTCGGGTCGAGCGTCAGAGCCCAATTCAGATCGCCGTCGCCGGACATCGGTCGAGGTTCCACCGCGACCACGCCGGGTTGCGAAGCGAGTCGTGCGCCGATGGCGGCCGCGTCCGTCCTGGGCGCCGCCTCCACGCCCACCAGGATCTCGCTGCGATCGCCGCCGTAGCGGCGTGCCAGCTCGTCGACGCTGCCGACATTGATGAGCCGCCCGGCCGAGAAAATGCCCACCCGGTCGCAGACGGATTGCACCTGATCGAGGAGGTGGCTGGCCAGCAGGAGTGCAATGCCCCGGCCCTGGACCAGGCGCCGCATCAGATCCAGCATCTCGGCCACGCCGATCGGATCGATCGCAACGGTTGGCTCATCGAGAATCAGGATGTCTGGATCCTTGACCAGTGCATCCGCGATGCCGAGCCGTTGGCGCATGCCGCGCGAGTAGGTCTCCACCCGATCATCGGCCCGGTCGGCCAGGCCGACCTGTGCCAGGACGGTCGATATCCGATCCTCGGCGGTGCCGCGGGCGAGGCTGTTGAGGCGCGCTGTGTAGCGCAGGTTCTGCCGGCCGGTCAGGGTCGGATAGAAACCCGCGTCGTCGGGCAAGTAGCCGACGCGTCGCTTGACATCGAGCGGCCGGCGGGTCGGGTCGAGGCCTGCGACCCGGACTTCTCCCGACGTTGGCTCCGAGAGGCCGAGCATCATCAGGATAGTCGTCGTCTTGCCGGCGCCATTGGGGCCGAGCAGTCCAAAGATCTCACCCGGATACACGTCGAGATTCAACCGATCGACGGCCGTAAATGTCCCGTACATCTTGGTCAGGCCGCGGGCCGTGATGATCGGCTCCTTGGCGCGGCTGCGCGTCCTGGCCGGGCGTGAACCTGGTGCTGCCCGGTCGAGCGCTGACGTGGCCAATGACGGCGCCTCCTGGTCGAGCGGCGGTTGCGGTGCGGTCGTCACCGCCGGCCGAAACGCCGGAAGACCCAGCCCAGCGCCCCGAGCGTGATCACGATGAGGCCGATCCCGATGATGGCCCAGGTCGTCGAGGTCTCGACGGTGAAGCGCAGGTCCTGGCTTTGATTGGCCTGCTCCGCGGTCGCCGTCACGCTGATCACGTAGTCGCCTGCGACGGCGTCGCCGGAAGGCACGATCGTTGCCGTCACCGTGGCCTTGTCGTTGGCGGCAATGTCCACGGACGGCTGGTCGAAGGTGACCTTCCAGTTCGTCGGGGGAGTGGCGGTGAGCTTGACGCCGGTGAGCGGCGCGCTGCCGGTGTTCTGCACGACGAACTGCTGCTGGGTCGCCGAGCCCGCGACCCCATGAGTGCTGAGCCGCTGGTCGGGAGTCGACAGGTCGAGCTTGAACTCGCCCGTGATCTCGACCGCGAGCGCCTGATTGACCGGTTGCCCGTTGGCCATTGCCTGAACCGCGATGGGGTATGACCCGGCCGCAGCGCTCGAGGGTGGCGTCGCCGTGACCGTCACCGCGGAGGTCGAGCCGGCAGTCACCGTCGCGCTGGCGGCCTGGCTCTGGCTCGCCGGCTTGGCGCTGACCTGCCAGCCGTCCGGTCCCGTGGCGTTGAGGGTATAGGTGACGTCAGCGGGTGAGTCGTTGTTGAGTGTCAGATTGAATGTGAACGTGGTGCTCGATGGTCCCTGAAGCTGCGGGAAGTCGGTCGTGAACGAGAGGCCTCCACCGGTTGCCTCCGCGATCCTGATGTCTACCGGCAGGCTGCTGCTAAGACCGGAGCTGGTCGCCCGCACCACGATCCGGTAGGTGCCAGTGGCAGCGTCGTCCGGAATCTTCACCTCCAGCTTGATGTCGGGTGGCGCCTTGGGATCGGCGGTCACGCTCCCGATCAGGAATCCGCCACCATGCAGGGAAGCACCCCAACCCTTGGGGACGGAGGTCACGGCAAGGTCGACGCGGCGCGCCGCATCCGTTCGGACGTTGAGAGTCAACGAGACCTTGCCTCCGGCCGCGGCTTCGACCGCCGGATAGGGCGTATCGAGAGACAGGCTGGCGCCCAGGATAACCGCGGGACTGGCGGCGCTGAGGATCGTCATCACGAACGCGAGGGCCACCGCGGCCGATCCCGCCCGGCCACGGAATCGTCCCCATGCATGAGCGATCGACGGCAACTCGACTCCTCCTCGCGATTGCTTCATCCAGCATTTTGCTGGACGGGCGAGCCGGCCGCAGAGCTCCCTCGCTACGGGCAGGCATCCGAACACGCCGTTACGGCCCATTCTGCCGCGACGGCTGCTGAGGCCAATCTGTGGGCCACAGTCGCGCTCTACAACAAAGAGCGGGTGAATCGTTGGCAATGATTCGTAAATCAAAGGCCGCGCGTTAGCAGGCTGGACAGCCCGGTCCTTGCGTGCAATCGTTCCCCTCGTGAACGAGTATCCGCGCGCGATGGGCCGCTGCTTGTGTAGCCGGCGAGGTCCGGCCGTGCGGCTATCGGTAGTGCTGCTTTTCGAGCGCTCCTAGCTCACTCCGACCGGCTCTCGCGTCCCCCGTTCCCCGGCCGGTCGCTTCGCGGTCGCTTGGATCTCAAGCGCCGGCTCGCACCTGTACGGTCGCGCCGCCATCCATCCGCGGCAGATTCTGGAGGAATCCCTCATGGCACTGAACCAGGAATATGCAACCGACACCCTCGTCGACGCCGAGTGGGCGAAGGCCCATCTCGACGATCCGGCGGTCCGCTTCGTGGAGGTCGACGTCGACACGACGGCCTACGAGCAGAGCCACCTGCCGGGCGCGGTGGCCTGGAACTGGACGAGCCAGCTGGCCGACGGCATCCGGCGCGACATCGCGAGCCGCGCCGACTTCAGCGCGCTCCTGTCCCGCTCGGGCATCGGGCCCGCCACCGAGATCGTGCTGTACGGCGACAACAACAACTGGTTCGCCGCCTGGGCGTACTGGCAGTTGAAGCTCTTCGGCCACGAGCCGGCGCGCATCCTCAACGGCGGGCGC
>VBEC01000111.1 GCA_005883615.1 Chloroflexota bacterium
CATCGAGCGGAATCCTATCGCCCCCGGACGCGGGAGCACCACGGCGCGCGCCGCCTTCGATCGGCGCACCACGCACGTTCACGACGTTCAGGCCGACCCTGAGTACACCTACGGGTCGCGACAGGTAGACCCCATGCGGACCCTGCTGGCGATCCCGATGCTGAGGGCGGACGAGCTGCTTGGTGTGATTACCATTTACAGGCTCGAGGTCCGGCCGTTCACCGACAGCCAGATCGCCCTGATGGAGACCTTCGCCGATCAGGCGGCCATCGCCATCGAGAACGCACGACTGCTCACCGAGCTCCAGACCAAGAACGCCGACCTCACCGAGGCCCTGGAGCAGCAGACGGCGACGGCCGAGATCCTGCGCGTCATCTCGAGCTCCCCCACCGACGAACAGCCGGTCTTCGAGGCAATCGTCGAGAGCGCGCGCCGACTCTGCGACGCCACCTTCAGCGTCGTGTTCCTCACCGAGACCGGGCAGCTCACCCTCGAGGCCGTGCGAGGGGTGGATGCGGCCGGGATCGCCGCCTTGCAGCAGGCGTACCCGCGGCCGATCGGACGCGACACCACGTCGGGGCGCGCGATCCTGGACCGGCGTGTGGTCCACCTCGAGGACTCGAGGCTGGACCCCGAGTACACTCACCCGTTGCGCGATACCATCGCCCTGCGATCCATTCTCTCCGTGCCCATCCTCCGGGAGGAGCTCCCTATTGGCGCGATCAGCGTCTGGCGTGGCGAGCCAAGGCCCTTTACCGACAAGCAGATTTCCCTCCTCCAGACGTTCACCGAACAAGCGGTCATCGCCATCGGGAACGTCCGGCTGTTCAGGGAGCTGGAGGCGCGCAATAGCGAGCTGCGGGTGGCCCTCGAGCAGCAGACGGCGACCAGCGAGCTGCTCAAGGTCATCGGGCGGTCCACGTTCGATCTGCAACCGGTCTTCGAGACGCTGGCCGAGAACGCGGTCAGGCTGTGCCAGGCCGAGCGCGCGTTCATCTTCCGATTTGACGGTGAGCTTCTCCGGGTCGTGGCTACCTTCAACGCTTCCCCCGAGCTGATCGCGTTCGTCGAGCAGCATCCCGTCCCGCCCGGACGCGGGAGCGGCACGGCACGCGCCGCCCTCGAGCGGCGCACCATTCACATTCACGATATCCAGACCGATCCCGAGTACACCTACGGGGTAGGACAGATCGATCCCATCCGGACGGTGCTGGCGATACCGATGCTCAGAGCGAACGAGCTGCTCGGGGTCATCATCATCTACCGGGACGAGGTGCAGCCGTTCACCGACAGTCAGATCACCCTGATGGAGACCTTCGCCGACCAGGCGGCCATCGCCATCGAGAACGCGCGGCTGCTCAGCGAGCTGCAGGCCAAGAACGCCGACCTCACCGAGGCCCTTGACCAGCAGACGGCGACCGCCGAGATCCTGCGTGTGATCTCGAGCTCGCCCACGGATGTCCTGCCAGTCTTTGACACCATCGCCCGAAACGCTCGCCGGCTGTGTGAAGCGGGTAGTGCGCAAGTCATCACGTACGATGGGGAACTGATGCACCTCCAATCTCTCGACAATACGAGCGCCGAGACCGGCGATGCCCTTCAAAGAGTGTTCCCGATGGCCCCGAGCTCGCAGAGCGCGGCTGGCCGAGCGATTCTGACGGGCCAGCCCGTTCACATCCCTGACGTGCGCGAGGACCGCGACTACGACATAGGGGCAGTCGTAGCTACCGGACTTCGTAGCGTGCTGTCGGTGCCCATGCTTCGTGAAGGGTCCCCGATCGGCACCGTCAACGTCCACATGTGGACGACGCCACGGGCTTTTTCCGACAAGCAGATCGCCCTTCTCCAGACGTTCGCCGACCAGGCCGTGATCGCCATCGAGAACGTCCGCCTGTTCAAGGAGCTGGAGGCGCGGAATCACGATTTGACTGAGGCGCTGGAACAGCAGACGGCGACAAGCGAGATCTTGCGCGTCATCAGTCGATCGCAGACTGACGTTCAGCCCGTCTTCGATACGATCGCGAGGAACGCCCGGAGACTCTGCAATGGCGATTCGGCGTCCGTTCTGAGGCTCGACGGGCAGCTCATTCATCTGGAAGCGGTGGACAACGCGAGCGCGGAGGGGGCAGAGGCTCTGCGAAACGCTTACCCGAGCTCCGTGAGCCAGGGTTCAGCCAGCGGTCGGGCGATTCTGTCCGGACAAGCGATCGACATACCCGATGTCCTCGAAGACCCGGACTACGTGCTCACCGGCTTGCGGGGCGCTGGACTCCGAAGCGT
>VBEC01000059.1 GCA_005883615.1 Chloroflexota bacterium
CCGAGGACGATGACCAGTAGCGCGCCTGCGCCGAGCACCCCGAAGATGCGAAGAGACATGGTCGCTCCTCCATTCGGTCACCCGGCGGGCGAGCGCGATGGCCCAGCGTGGGCGCCGGGGAAACTGCAAGTGTGGCCCGCCCAGCGAGGCCCTGCAATATGGCTGGCTGCGGAAGGGTGCCGGACGCACCCTCTGGGCGCTCACCGACCTGCCGCCACGAAGCGAGGGACGCTTCTCGGAGCGCTCAGATGATCACTTATCGGATCATCGTGGCGGGGAGGTCATTCGTGTCCGCGCGCTTGACGCCAGCTGCTCAGCGGCACGGATTGGCGCTCGCGCTTCGCAGGTTGTTATGGCGTCCCCGGCAGGATTCGAACCTGCGACCTTCCGCTTAGAAGGCGGTTGCTCTGTCCACTGAGCTACGGGGACGCGGCTACCGGGCCGGGCTCGGCGGATTGTAGCCGCATCCCCTGGTTCTACACCCGTGGGTCGGCCCCCGAGGCCAAGGGGGCGGGCCGACCCAAGAGGGTCAGTGGTGCTTCGTGTGGCCCTTGCCGTGACCGCCCATGATTCGGCCGATGCCAGAGCTTCCGGTGAGTGTCAGGTCCTTACGGATCCTGCCCCAGCCTTCGCCCGCCTTGAACATGGCCACGATGTCGGCCGGCGCCTTGCCACTCTCATTGGCGAATTCGAGCACTCGAACCGCGCCGCCGACACCAACCTGATCTGCGAGCGCCTTGAGGTCCGCCGACGTCGTGGTGATCCCGGCATCGCCCAGGAGCTTCACGATCCGATCGAGGTTCTGGGTCGAGACGCCAGTTCCGGCGGCCGCGGTCGTGTTGTCGGGCGCGTTGGTGTTAGTTGACTCCGTCTCGGGCGCCTCCGTCTCCGGCGAGTCCGTCGGCTCGGGTGTCTCGGTCTCGGGCGAATCGGTTGGCTCCTGTGTCTCAGCTGCGTCTGGCCGAGAGGCGGGATTCGCCGGGTGGCTGATCGGGGCGGCAGCAAGGGCCGTGCCGACGCTCAGCAGAAGAACGGCGACAGCGGCCGGCAGTCGGCGGCTCAATGAGACGAGCTTCATCGGGAAATCCCTCTCTAGGGTGGAGGTGTGCTCGATCATGGAAACGGCGGATGTCCGCCGGCGTTAGCCGGACGATCGTCCCGTGCGAGCCCCGTACATAGGGTTCTTCGGACGGATGAGGGGGCGGCCCGCCGCGCTCGATCTAGAGATGGCACGGCGGGCGTCGCACAAGCCCGGGTGGCCTCTTCGCCGGTAGGGTCCGGACGGTGGGGACGGGCCCACCCTGCCCGGCGCGTCGCGAAGGCAGTTGCTCGTCCGCCTCCGTGGCGTCCGGACCGCGTGGTTCCGCACACAGCCTCGGGCTCGAGCCTAAGCCTACTGCGCCCGGAGCCCAGCTACCAGACCCGATTTGCGGCACGCGCTCCCCGTGTGCCGACTCAGCCCGCCCCGCGGATCTCGTCGAGGAGATCGCCCAGCCTGCCCGTGACGAGGACCTCCTCGCCGGGAAGGAGCGTCTCAGGCGCGACGTACACGCCATCTTCGTCTCCCTGGCCTTGTCTCTGTGGGCATCCTGAACAGTCCAATCATCGTGCTACACTCCCGCCCCGTCGCGCCGGGTCGCGGCGCCGTTCCGAGGAGATCGTGGCCCGCCCTAGTGCCGCGAGCGAGGCTCGCCCACCCGGTTCGATCCGAGCCCTCCCCCACCCCGCGATTCCACCCGCGAGCCAGCTTGCCCTCGACCTCCCGCTCGGCGAACCGGCCCTGCCCGTTCTGTCGATCGCGCCGGAATGGAAGCAACAGCAGCGGCTGTGGGGCCACAGCTATCACCCGATGTGCTCCTACCTCGCGAGCTTTCCCGCGGCCCTCACGCACGCCTTCATCGCGCGCTATTCGCGGCCCGGGGACGTCGTCCTCGATCCCTTCAGCGGCCGAGGTACCGCGCCCCTCCAGGCCTGCGCGGAAGGCAGGATCGGGGTGGGCAACGATCTCAACCCGTTCGCGCACCTATTGACCGCCGCGAAAGTCGCGCCGGCTACGCGGCCCGAGGCACGGACCAGGCTTGCCGCTCTCCGACTCGCCTGGGCCGCCGGGGCGCCCGGCTGGCTGGCTCTGGCCGAGAAGACCGCTGCCGATGCGGCGGATCGCCGGACACTCGTCCCTCGAGCAGGCTCGGAGGCGCCACCCGGTTCCGGGGATGAGGAGGTCCCACCGGAGGTCCTCCTGTCGTTCCACCGCCGAACCTTCGCCCAGCTCCTGTTCGTCCGGACGGTCCTTCGGTTGGATACCAGGGTGGACCGCTTTCTTGCCGCGGCCCTCACGGGCATCCTCCACGGCAAGAGCGCGACCTACCTGTCGGAGGTGATGCCAAACACCTTCAGCATGGCCCCACGCTACGTCCGCGAGTACGTTGCGAGAACGGGCTTCCAATCGCCCGAGCGCGACGTGTTCGACTGCCTGGAGCTCAAGCTGAACCGGCTCTATCGGCAGCACCCGCCAACGACGCCCGGACTCGCTCTCCTGGGCGACGCTCGCGATGCAGGGCAGCGGGCGCGTGAGGCCCTCCGCGGGCGTGGCCTTCCCGACCGGGTCCGGCTCGTGATCGGCTCGCCACCGTACCTGCGCGTCGTCAAGTACGGGTACTACAACTGGCTCCGAGCATGGCTGCTCGGGCTCGACCCCCGCGCCATCGACGCGGCCCTCGATGACGCCCATCACCGCGAGCCATACCTGGCCTTCATGCGCGACGTGCTCGTCGGCCTGCGCCCTGCCCTGGCCGAGGACGCGATCGTCGTGCTCGTGATCGGCGACGTGGAGCTGGACCGGGGGCGACGGATCCGAACCGGGGTCGGCCTCGCCGAGCAGGTCTGGGCGGCGGCCGCGGAGCCCGAAGGCTACCGGCTGGCCGGCATCGCCATCGACGACGTGGCGGCCCACCGGAAGATGACCAAGCTGTGGGGCGACGAGGCCGGTCGGGCCACGAAGACGGACCGAATCCTGGTTCTGGGCAGCGGAGAGGCAGGGCGTCGACGGGCCATCAACGGGGCCGGACTGCCGATCGATTGGAGCTGGCCTCAGCGGGGCCTTCGCGCGGTCTGAGGCAGACGCCCGTCGGGAACCACCCGGGCTCGGGTGGCAGGCCGTGGCACATGGGCCGGGGTCTACAATCCGGTCATGAAGTTGATGTACGACGATCGCGACCTCGCGGCGATGGATCCGCTCGTGCTGATGAAGAATCTCGACCACGTTCGCATGACGAGCCGGCGACTCTCGTACATCCTCCAACAGCAGGTGCACCTGTATGTCCCCGAAGCCAACCAGCTGCGGGAGCAGATCGACCGTTATGTCGAGGCGGAGCGCCAGATCGAAACCGAGATGGCTCGCCGCCAGATTCGCGCCTGACGGAATCGAGGGGCCAGCCCGATCACTCGCGGCAAAACCGAACCCCCGCCGGTTGGCGGGGGTTCGTCACGTCCCGTCGATGAGCGACGGGGATGAATGCCGTACCGGCCCCCGGGCAGTGGGCCGTGCGATCAGGCGCCGGCAGGCGCCCCGACGAGGAGCGGACCCGCGGCGTTTCCTCCTACGCCTGCGACCTCCGAGCCTCGACCGTCGAATGACTGTGTCGGGCTTGCCGCCACGACGCGGACCTGCTCACGCGCTCGACGTTCACCTTCGTCCGCGATCACGCGACCGACGAGTTCCGCAAGGGCCGGAAGATGTGCGAGCCCAAAGCCGATGCCATGCTCGGCCAGGTCCTCGAATCCCCAACCCTCATAGAGCCTGCGGCCAGCGACGGCGCACATCTCGTCGTACAAGTCCGGCCATCCCATGCGCCGGCGCCGATAGCAGAAGCGAACGAAATCGGCTGCCTCCGAGGACAACTCGACCTCAGCTGCTCTGCGGGAATCCATCGATGGCGTGCCCTCCTTCCCTCCGTAGAGCCGATAACGGCCGGCCCGGGTGCCGGCCCGGGGGCGCAGACGACCGCGGATCTGGGCGGGTCGCCCGAGCCCCCTGAGACTTGACCGATCGGCCCGGTAACCCTCTCCCAATCGGTCAGGCGCGCATCGTAGGGCCGCGGCCGACGATGCGGGAAGAGGGTTTGTCCACCATCTCGTCCACCAAGTTATCCACACGAACGGCTGTTCTCAGGCAGATTAACTAGGCTGTCCGTCTCCGCGGGCTGTGGCCGGCTTCGCCGTGCGGCCGACACCGAGCCGCACGCTAACTACCATCGTCGCAGCATGGCGCAACGTGACGCGGTCATCGTGGGGGCGGGCCACAACGGGCTGGTCGCGGCGGCCTACCTGGCTGGGCGCGGACTTGACGTCCTGGTGGTGGAGCGCCGCCGGATCATCGGCGGGGCGTGTGCGACCGAGGAGCTGATCCCGGGCTTCCGATTCTCGAGCTGTTCGTTCCTGTGTTACGCGCTGGAGCCGACGATCGTCAGGGATCTCGATCTCCGCGGGCACGGACTCGAGATCTATGATCTCGATCCGCTCGAGTTCCGGCCGTTTCCAGATGGGCGTCACCTGGTCCTGTACCGCGACGAAGCGCGCAACGTCGAGGCGATCCGCGCGTTCTCGGAGCTCGATGCTGCCGCCTACCCCCGCTGGAACGCCCTCTGGGCGCGCGCGGCAGCCATCGTGGATCCGTACCGACTCCGGACGCCGCCCACGCTCGCCGAGCTTTTCCGTCGGGTTCGGGGCACGGACGACGAGCGGCTCCTGGAGCGGCTGCTGACGACGGGCTTTGCGGACTTGTTGGACGAGACGTTCGAGTCGGAGCACGTCAAGGCAGCGCTCGTCCATTCCGGGGACGTGGGTGATCCGCGCGGAGCGGGCACGTCGTGGCCCACGGTAAACCTGGCCGGCGGGGCAATGGACGCTGTGGCGGAGGCGGGCAACACGGTCGGCATCGTCCGCGGCGGGATGGGCTCGATTAGCGAGGCGATCGCGGCCTCTGCCGGCGAGCGTGGCGCGACGATCCGAACGGACGCCGAAGTGCGACGCATCGTTGTGAAAGGAGGTCGCGCAGTCGGCGTCGAGCTGGTTTCTGGCGAAGAGATCCCCAGCCGCCTGGTCGTCTCGAACGCAGATCCGAAGACAACATTCCTCCGGCTCATCGAGCCGGAGGAGCTGCCCGCCGGATTCAGGGCGGCGGTCGACCGTCTCCGGACCAAGGTGTCGTACCTGAAGTTCCACGCTGCCATGCGCGAGCTGCCCGACTTCTCGCGCTGGCTCGCTCGCGACGCGCCGACTCGAACGCTGGCCCGCATCTGGATAAATCCATCGGTGGCCTATTACGAGCAGGCCTGGCGTGACGCAGCCGACGGGCGGCCGGCCAGTCAGCCCGTCATGTCGATCCAGATTCCGAGCCTCTACGACGACACGATCTCTCCGCCGGGCCGGCACGTCCTGTCGATCTTTGCGATGTTCGCGCCAGTCTATCCGCGCGAAGGATCCTGGGATGAGTTGCGTGTCCAGGTGGGCGAGGCCCTGATCGATTCCGTCAGCGAGTATGCTCCGAATTTCCGCGACGCGATCGCTGACTGGCTGTTGTTCACGCCGGTGGACCTCGAACGGCGGGTCGGGCTCACCGACGGCAACATCCATCACCTCGACATGATTCCGTCCCAGCTGCTTGGGGCTCGACCGTTGCCCGGCTGGTCCGACTATCGAACGCCGATCGAAGGCCTCTGGCTGTGCGGTGCGGGCACGCACCCCGGCGGTGAGGTATCCGGCGCGCCCGGCCACAATTCGGCGCAGGCCATCCTGGCGACCTGGCCCGCGCTCGCTCGACAAGCCATCCCTTAGTCGGCCAATACCTTTCCCGGTACGCTGTTGAACTCGCCACTCCCCGGCACAAAGGGGTAGCGCTCCCGAATTCGGTCGTCCAGCACGATGCCGAGGCCGGCCACTTCCGGCGGCATGACCATGCCATCCTTCAACGTGAACGTGTCCGCAATGACCTCACGGTGCAAACCGCCGTAGGCCGGCGCGATTTCCAGGATCACCGTATTGGCGGCCGCGAACCCGGCGTGAAGGTTCTGCATGAAGCCCCCGCCGGAGGCCCACGAATGGGTCGCCACATTGCGGCCGCGGGCACCTAGCATCGCCGCCACCTGCCCGAACTCGAGCATCCCGCCCGTAAACGCGGCATCAGGTTGACCGATGTCGAAGGCATCCTGCTCGGCGAACACACGCCACTCGTAAGCGGCGGTGAGGCACTCACCCCCGGCAACCGGCACCGAGGTGCTGCGGCAGAGCTCTGCGTAACTCCATGGATCGGTGTACGGCAGCGGCTCTTCGAAGAAGAACAGGCCATATGGCTCGACGGCCCGCAGCACTGCCTGGGCCACGCCGAGGTCCCACGTCACCACGTTATTGCCCATGTGCCCGTCCATGCAGAACCAGACGTCCATGCCAACATGACGCCGCACGAACTCGGCCTTGCGGCCCTCGAAGTCGGCTGCCTGCGAAGCGCTCGCAGGCACGAAATCCACCGGCCCGTCCGATGTCTCCTCGTGCGAACCAGCGCCGATCTTGAAACCGCGGAAGCCAAGCGAGAGGTAGAAGTCGATCTTGGCGGCGAGCCGTTCGAGCGGGTAGTTGCTGGGGCCACCGGTTGCATAAGCGGGGAGCGCGTCGTGCTTGCGGCCGCCGAGCAGCTCGTACACCGGGACGCCGTACATTTTGCCTTTCAGATCCCAGAGGGCCGCTTCGATGCCGTTGATAACGGCCACCCCGAGTCCAACCCGACACCAGTAGTTTCCGGTCTGATACATCCGCCGCCAGAGCTCGGCGATGTTCTCGACACCCTGGCCAACGAGGACGGGCGCGAAGAAATCGACGATCGGTGGCACAGCCTCAGGGATGAAATAGCCGGCGTACGTTTCGCCGATGCCGACGAGCTCCGTGTCGGTCAGGATCTCGATGTAGGCCGCGCTGCGCCGCTTGCGACTCTCGCGCAGGTAGGGATCGTCCGTGGACGGGCCGGTCAGCAGGACCGTCCGGATACCCGTGATCTTCATGCTGGCGGCACTCCCGTCGGTCGCTGAGCAGCGATCCGTGCAACCTGGGCGGGCCGGTTGCCGTGGGCCTGTGATTCAAGGATCGCCTGAGTAATGGCGACTGCCTGGCGTGCCGTCTCGGGAGGGCTCGCCGTCGGCCGACCGGTCTCCATGGCCGCGATGAGGTCGCACAGCGCGGCCTGGACGCCGGCGACGGTCCAGGAGGGCGTCAGGCGCTCCATCCGCGTCACGGTCGGCTTGGTTCTCAGATCCTCGCTCTCGACGGTGATGAGTCGAAGGCCCTCTACGTCCAGCGACAAGCGGCCTCCCGGTCCTATCAGGTCCACGCGGAGCTCCGGCACGGTGTCCTTCATACCTGTCACGTACGCCCGCACTCCGTTCGCGAATGCAACGTAGTAGTTCGCGCCCGGCTCGGTTGCCGGATCACCGCCGCCGTCGCCGCGGTAGGCCGTCCCGTAATCCTCGAAGCCCGGCTCGAGCTCGGCAATTACCCAGTCCGGCTCGGCGTCGGCGAAGTAGCTCAGCAGGTCGATCACGTGGGTGTGATTGCGGTAGAGCATCGCGCGCGGCCCGCCGGTATGGATCACGATCTGGGACAGACGCCCGATAGCGCCCGAACGCGCGATACGCCGTGCTTCGACGAACTCGGGCATCCAGCGCCGCGTGTAGTCGACGCACATCACGACCTGCGATGCGCTCACGGCGGCCACCAGCTGGTCGGCCTCCTCGAGAGACGTCGCCAGCGGTTTCTCGCAGAAGATCGCCCGGGCGCCGAACTCGATGGCGGCGAGGACCGGCTCGGTGTGCAGGTGGTCGGGCGTGACCACCGAGACCAGATCGGGCCGTTCCCTGGCGAGCATCTCGCGATAGTCGCCGTAGACGCCGAGCTCAGGCCAACGGCCGCTCCAACGTTCGAGGAAACCTTCCCGAGCCGTCGCAACGATGTCGCAGCCTGCAACGAGCTCAATGTCGGGAATCGCCGCCATGGCCGACGCGTGACTGCCCGGCAGCGCAGTGCCTACGATGGGATCCGAGGCGGAACCCGCCGGATCGGTCGCGATCCAGCTCAGCCCAATGAGCGCGGTCCGATACTTCACGCAATCTCCGCGGCCGTAATCCCGACATCAGCCTGTGGGACCCAACCTTCAGGACGTGCCGGGGACTTTTGTCAGCCTTGCCTTCCCGGCGCTCATGCGAGCATTGGCACTGGCCGACCCTGCCCAGGATTGTCGACAACATACAACGACGGCGTCGGCGCTGGCTCGGTCGTCGCGGTTTGACCAGGCCGATAACCATCCATACTGTGCAGCGCCCGAACTCACCGACAGAACGCGGAGCTGATCCCGGATGACTGATGCCAGCGCCGTGACGACGAGTAGCACCGCCACGACCACGATCGGGGCGAAGGCTGTCCCCGGACGCGAGCCGTTGCTTGCCGTCAACGACCTGCGCGTGGAGTTCGCCGCCCGGCGCGTGGTCCACGCGGTTCGCGGATTGTCGTACACGATCGCGCCGGGCGAGACCCTCGGTCTCGTCGGCGAGTCAGGCTCGGGAAAAAGCGTGAGCGCACTTGCGCTGCTCGGCCTGCTCCCGAAGCGCGTGGGGCGCATCACGGCCGGAAGCGTTCGCTTCGAAGGCCGTGAGCTGGTAGGGCTGTCGGAACAGGCGCTTCGGCGAGTCCGCGGTGCAAGGATCGGGATGATCTTTCAGGATCCGCTGTCGAGCCTGAACCCGGTTCTCACGATCGGGCGCCAGATCACCGAAGGGCTCGAGACGCACCGTCGGCTGGATCACACGGCTGCGAGCAAGCGGGCCGTCGCCCTCCTCGATATGGTCGGGATCCCGGCCGCCGGCAAGCGCGTCGACGACTACCCCCATCAGTTCAGCGGCGGGATGCGGCAGCGGGCGATGATCGCGATGGCCCTGGCTTGTGAGCCGGCGCTGCTGCTCGCGGACGAGCCGACCACCGCGCTGGACGTCACGATTCGCGCCCAGATTCTCGACCTCCTCGGCCGGCTGCGATCAGAGTTGAACATGGCCGTCCTGCTCATCACCCACGATTTGGGCGTCGTCGCGGGATTCGCCGATCGACTCGCAGTCATGTATGCCGGCCGGATCGTGGAGACCGGCCCGACGGAGGATGTGCTGGCGCGTCCAGAGCACCCGTACACGGTCGGCCTCCTGCAGTCGCTGCCCCGACTCGACCGGCCCAGGCAGGCCGAGCTGACCCCCATTGGCGGTGCGCCACCAGACCTTGCTGCTGAGATCGCCGGCTGTCCATTCGCGCCGCGCTGTGCCTGGCGGCTCGAAGTCTGCTGGTCGGTCGACCCGGACCTGCTGCCGGCAGTAGGCGATGCCGGGGACGACGGCGGAGACGGAGCGAACTCCCACATGGCGGCGTGTCACGACCGGCCAACCGCCGAGGAGGTCGTGGTCGGTCGACCCGTCCGGCCGGGGTTCGTGCCGGCGACCCCGCCCGGCGAGGTCGTCCAAGCCGTTGTTGCGTCGACTGCGCCTGCCGCGGAGGAGACCCTTGTCGTGTTCGACGAAGGCACGCTCGAGGGGATCTCGGTCGCGGCTGACATCGAGCGTGCGACAGAGGCTGCCGGCGGGGGAGGCGATGCGGCCGCGCGAAGCGATGCGGCCGCGGGAAGCGATGCCGCCGAGCCTCCAATCGATGAGGGTGCCGGCAGGAAGTCCGCCGGCCCCGATTCGGGCCCAAGCTCGCCGGACAGCAAATAGTGACCGAAGGCCAGTCTGGCGGTCGACCTTCGGGTGCGGCCGGTGCGACAGGCGCTACCGAGACACACCTCGAACGACCCTATCCAGCCCGCTACCCGCGCGTGATCCTCGCCAGCGTCTGTCTTCCATGGGCCGCGGACGGCTCGCTCATCGAGGACATCTTCCGTGATCAGGTCCGGCTCCATCTGGCGGCCG
>VBEC01000076.1 GCA_005883615.1 Chloroflexota bacterium
GGGCACCGTCGCGACGGGGCGCATCGAGCGCGGCATCGTGAAGGTCGGCGACGAGGTCGAGCTCGTCGGGGTCAAGCCCAACCGCAAGGTCGTGGTGACCGGCGTGGAGATGTTCAAGAAGCTGCTCGACGAGGGCCGCGCGGGCGACAACGTGGGCTGTCTCATCCGGGGCATCGAGCGCGACGAGATCGAGCGCGGCCAGGTCCTGGCCAAGACGGCCTCGGTCAAGCCGCACACCAAGTTCAGTGCCCAGGTGTACGTGCTCACCAAGGAGGAGGGCGGCCGCCATACCCCCTTCTACAACGGCTACCGGCCGCAGTTCTACCTGCGCACCACCGACGTCACCGGCGCCATCGGCCTGCCCGAGGGTGCCGAGATGATCATGCCCGGCGACAACGTCGAGATGAGCGTCGAGCTCATCACCCCGATCGCCCTCGAGACCGGCCAGCGCTTCGCCATCCGCGAGGGTGGCCGCACGGTGGGTGCCGGGGCCATCACCAGCATCACCGAGTAACGCGATGGCGAGAGTCGAGGCCCGTCCTGTCATCCAGCTTGCGTGCACCGAGTGCAAGCAGCGCAACTACACCACGCGTAAGAACAAGAAGAACGACCCGAACCGAATCGAGTTCATGAAGTACTGTCCTCGTGAACGCCGCCACACCCTCCACAGGGAGGCGAAGTAGCGGCGATCCGGAGGCGCGTAGCTCAATTGGTAGAGCTCTGGTCTCCAAAACCAGTGGTTGTCGGTTCGAGTCCGGCCGCGCCTGCCATTCCAATCCGTAGCTCGAGACTAGACCCACGTGGAACGAATCCGACGCTTCGTGGACGAAGCGTGGTCCGAGTTGAAGAAGGTGTCCTGGCCGACGCCCGCCCAGACGCGCAACCTGACGGTGCTCGTCTTCGTGGTGAGCATCGCCGTGGGCCTCTACATCACCTTCTTCGACCTGATCTTCCTGCGCGCGATCGCGTTCATTCCACGCTAGGCGAACATGATGACTGAGACGACGACCGAAACGACCCGAGCCCCCGAGAAGCGCTGGTACGTGATCCACACCTACTCGGGCTACGAGAACAAGGTCAAGGCCAATCTCGAGCACCGCATCGAGTCGATGGGCATGGAGGACAAGATCTTCCAGGTGCTTGTCCCGATGGAGGACGAGATCGAGATCCGCCAGGGCCAGCGCCATACCGTTCAGAAGAAGGTCTACCCGGGCTACGTCCTCGTCGAGATGATCCTCGACCCGGACAGCTGGTTCGTTGTCCGGAATACCCCGGGCGTCACGAGCTTCGTGGGCGGGGCCAACATTCCCGGCGTGCGCAGCGAGCCGATTCCGCTGGACGAGCAGGAGGTCAAGCAGATCCTTCGCCAGATGGGCGTGGAGACACCGAAGTATCGCGTGGCATTTCAGAAGGGCCAGAGCGTCCGCGTCACGGATGGCCCGTTCGCCGAGTTCATCGGCACGGTCGACGAGGTCAACCCCGAGCGAAACAAGGTCAAGGTGCTCGTCAGCATCTTCGGTCGGGAAACCCCGGTCGAGCTCGACTTCCTGCAGGTCGAGAAGCTCTAGAAAGGACATCCAGCACTCGTGGCCAAGAAAATTCGAGCCGTCGTTACGCTGCAGCTGCCGGCCGGCAAGGCCACGCCTGCGCCGCCCGTGGGTACGGTGCTGGGTCCCCACGGCATCAACCTCGTCGAGTTCACCAAGACCTACAACGAGAAGACGGCCGACAAGGTCGGTCAGGTGATCCCGGCGCAGGTCACGGTCTTCGAGGACCGATCCTTCACGTTCGTCCTGCGCACACCCCCCGCCGCCGACCTGCTGCGTAAGGCCGCCGGCCTCGAGAAGGGCGCTTCGACGCCCAAGCGCGAGTCGGTGGGCCGGGTGACGCGGGACCAGATCCGGGAGATCGCCAACATCAAGATGGCCGACCTCAACGCCGGGGATCCGGACGCGGCGGCACGCCAGATCGAGGGCACCGCCCGGAGCATGGGCATCGAGGTCATCGGCTAGACTCGGCCACTCGCGCTTCGCGGCATGGCCGCGACGCGCATACAGACGTCACCCCGCGTCGACAGGGGGAGAGCGGAAGAACGCCGCTCGGTCGGAGGAACCCAACAAATGCCCAAGCACGGCAAGAAATATCTCGAAGCGGCCAAGCTGGTCGAGCCGACCAGGCTTTATGAGCCGGCCGAGGCGGTGCAGCTCCTGAAGGACACGAGCACCGTTAACTTCGATCCCACCGTCGAGGCGCACATCCGGCTGGGCGTCGATCCACGCCATGCGGACCAGATGGTGCGCGGCACGGTCGTTCTGCCTCACGGCACCGGCAAGGTGGTGCGGGTGGCCGTCTTCGCTCAGGGCGAGAAGGCCCAGGAAGCGTTGCGGGGCGGGGCCGACGAAGTCGGCGCCGAGGACCTCGTCAAGAAGATCGAAGCGGGCTGGCTCGAGTTCGACGTCGCCCTGGCAACCCCCGACACGATGGGCCTGGTCGGTCGTCTCGGCAAGATCCTGGGGCGTCGTGGCCTGATGCCGAATCCGAAAGCCGGAACCATCACCTTTGACATCGAACGCGCCCTCCGCGAGGTCAAAGGCGGCCGGGTTGAGTTCAAAGTCGACAAGGGCGCTATCATCCACGTCGCTTTTGGCAAGGGAAGCTTCGAGCCGGAGGCGCTTCTCGAGAACCTGGCCACGCTGCTCGACGCCATCAGTCGGGCGAAACCCACGGGCGCAAAGGGCCAGTACTTCAAGGGATTGACGATCGCCAGCACGATGGGTCCGGGTATCCGGGTCGACGTGCCGGCCGTTCTGGCCGCCGCGGCCTGAACGTCGCGGCTATCGCACGGGGTCGTGCCTCGTGGCATGGCCCTCAATTGAAGATCGACGGACCGCTGAAGACAGCGTGCGCCAAAGCCGCCCCTCTCTCCGAGTGACGGACCAGGCTTGATCCACCGGCCGGACGGATGCCATCGAGGTGTCCGGGACGACGGTCAGCACGCCGAGGCAGGACCGGCTCGTCCACCGCCTGGTGGGTGCGCCCCTGCGGACCGGACCGTCGCAGGGGTTTCGTAGTCTTCGGGCCGCGAAGAGCCCACCGCCGCGCGCCGGTCGCGCGCCTGACGAAGAGCCACTGCGGGCCGAGGAGTTCGCGAGCTCAAGGAGGTGCCATGCCGACAGAGGCAAAACGCGCGGAAGTCGAGGCCCTGCGGGCCGAGCTGGCCGAAAGCTCGACGCTCGTCGTCTCCGAATACCGCGGCCTCACCGTGTCGGAACTGGCCGAGATCCGCAAAGCCCTGCGCAAGCAGGACGTTCGCTACCGGGTCGTCAAGAACCGGCTCCTCAAGATCGCCGCCCGGGACGGTGCGGCCGAGGCCCTGGCGCCCCTGCTCCAGGGACCGACCGCCCTGGCCTTCGGTACGGGTGATCCGGCCAGGACAGCCAAGGCCGTGCTGGATGCGACGCGCCCATTCCGTGTCGTCAGAATCACGGGCGCGCTGTTGGGCGATCGCGCGATCGACGCCGCCAGCGTCACGCGGCTGGCCAGCTTGCCCTCACGGGAGGTTTTGCTGGCACGGCTCGGCGGCGTGATGCAGTCGCCCATGGCCAACCTCGCCGGCCTGCTCGCGGCAGGCCTTCGCAACCTCGGGTCCCTGCTCGTGCAGGTCGCCGAACAGAAGGCCGCGGCAGAACCAACGCCTGTCGCGCAGCCCGCAGCCGCCGCACGACCCGAGGCCGCCGCACGACCGGAGGCCATCGCGCAACCGGCTGCCGCCGACGAACCGGCCGCCACCGACGAAGCCACCACAACCGCTGAGCCGGCCGCGACCGGCGAAGCCACCGCAGCCGACGAAGCCACCGCAGCCGAAGAGGCCACCACAGCCGACGAAGCCACCGCAGCCGACGAAGCCACCGCAGCCGACGAAGCGGCCGCAGCCGACGAAGCGGCCGCAGCCGACGAAGCGGCCGCAGCCGACGAAGCCACCGCAGCCGACGAAGCGGCGGCAGCCGAACAGCCCAAGGGCTGATCGACCTGCTGGTCTACGAGATACCGAAAAAGGAGAGATCACATGGCAGTTGCCACGCAGGACGACCTGCTCGAGGCCATCGACAAGATGACCGTCCTCGAGCTGTCCGAGTTCATCAAGCGCTTCGAAGAGCGCTACGGCGTCACGGCCGCTGTGGCGGTTGCGGCCCCTGCCGCTCCGGCTGCGGGCGGCGGCGCTGCTGAAGGCGCGGCGGCCGCTCCGGCGGAGGAGCAGACCGAGTTCGTTGCCATCCTCACCGAGATCGGCCCGAACAAGATCCCCGTGATCAAGGTCGTCCGCGAACTGACGGGCCTCGGTCTCAAAGAGGCCAAGGACGTCGTCGACGCGGCGCCCAAGCCGGTCAAGGAAGGCGTCACGCGAGACGAGGCGGAGAAAATCAAGACCGCTCTCGAGGAACAGGGCGCCAAGGTCGAGATCAAGTAGAACCAGCCGAGGGGCTGGCACCTTCCGGGGCTGCCAGCTCCGCACCCGTCCGAGGTCTCCGCGACCGCATCGGCCCGAGGGTGGCGCTGCTCCCGCGAGCTATTGGGATCAGCTCTCCGGCAGTGGTGATTCAGGCCGCGTTTCCACGCTGGGCCACGTTTGACAATAGGGAATCGCGCGGTATCCTACTCCTTCTGTGAGTGCGGCCCCCCACACCCTCTTCCTCCTCCGTCAAGGAGCGGTTCATGCTGCTTACCGCTGAGTCGTCGACGCGCGCCCTCGTAAGCCCGGGACGCAAGTCCTATGCCCGGATCGAGGAGAAGCTGCCCATCCCGAACCTGATCGAGCTCCAGCTCGATTCCTTCAGCTGGTTCATCGACAAGGGCCTGCGCGAGCTGTTCGACGAGATCAGTCCGATCAAGGACTTCACCGGCAAGGTGATGGAACTGCAGTTCCTGGACTACGAGTTCGGGCCTCCCAAGTACACCGAGCTCGAGTGCCGCACGAAGGACCTGACGTACAGCAAGCCGCTCTATGTGAACGTCGAGCTCCTGATCAAGGAAACCGGCGAGATCCAGCGCCAGCGCGTGTACATGGGCGATTTCCCGACCATGACGGACCAGGGCACCTTCGTGATCAATGGTGCCGAGCGCGTCGTGGTCAGCCAGCTCGTCCGCTCGCCGGGCGTCTACTACAGCGAGGCCGAGGACCCGACCAGCGGTCGGATGCTCTTCTCCGCCAAGGTCATTCCGAACCGCGGCGCATGGCTGGAGTTCGAGACCAACAACAAGGACCAGCTGTGGGTCAAGGTCGACCGCAAGCGCAAGCTCGCCGCGACGACCCTGCTGCGGGCCGTTGGCTACGAGTCGAACGAAGAGATCAGCGCGCTCTTCGCGGGCATCGACGGTGATCCCGAACACCCCTACGTCGCAAGCACGCTCGACAAGGACCTGACGCATACGCAGCAGGACGCCCTGATCGAGGTCTACAAGAAGCTGCGGCCGGGCGATCCGCCCACCGGCGACAACGCGCGCCAGCTGGTCGAGAGCCTGTTCTTCAACTTCCGGCGCTACGACCTGGGTCGGGTCGGCCGCTACAAGTTCAACAAGAAGCTCGACGGCGTCGCCGGGCGGATTGGCATCGAGCTCCCGCGCGAGCAGCGGACGATCACCCGTGAGGACATCGCCGCCATCGTCGGTCACCTGATCGAGTGCAACCGCGGGCTGCACCCGCGCGACGACATCGACCATCTCGGCAACCGGCGCATCCGCGCCAACGGCGAGCTCATCCAGAACGCCTTCCGCATCGGCCTCCTGCGCATGGAACGCGTCGTCCGCGAGCGGATGACGATCCAGGAGATCGACAAGGCGACGCCCAACGCGCTCATCAACATCCGTCCCGTCGTGGCCGCGATGAAGGAATTCTTCGGCGGCAGCCAGCTGTCGCAATTCATGGACCAGACGAACCCGCTCGCCGAGCTCACGAGCAAGCGCCGGCTGTCCGCGCTGGGCCCCGGCGGACTGTCTCGCGAGCGCGCCGGCTTCGACGTCCGCGATGTCCACCACAGCCACTACGGCCGGATCTGCCCGATCGAGACGCCGGAAGGTCCGAACATCGGCCTCATCGGATCGCTCGCCACGTACGGTCGCATCAATAGCTATGGCTTCATCGAAACGCCCTACCGCAAGGTCAAGCGGACGGTCGCCTGGGACGACCCGAACCTGACCGCCTACGAGGCGGGCACGGACCTGGCCGCCAAGGACGGAACGGTCATCGTCAAGGCCGGACGCAAGTTCACCGACGTCGCCGGGGCCGAGCTCAAGAAGCAGAAGGCGCTGGCCTTCCCCATCCGGCCGATCGTCACCGATGAAATCGAGTATCTACCCGCCGATGAGGAGGAGGAGCACGTCGTTGCGCAGGCCAACGCGGCCCTCGACGCGGGCGGCCACTTCCTTTCGGAGCGCGTGCCGTCGCGCTACCGCGATACCTTCCCGGAGGCGCGCCCCAACCAGATCGAGTACATGGATGTCAGCCCCAAGCAGGTCGTGTCCGTCGCGACCGCGCTCATCCCGTTCCTCGAGCATGACGACGCCAACCGGGCCCTGATGGGCTCGAACATGCAGCGCCAGGCCGTGCCTTTGCTCGAGCCGGAGGCCCCGATCGTGGGCACCGGCATGGAGGTCCGTGCCGCACGCGACAGCGGCCAGGTGCTGGTTGCCGAGCGTGAAGGTGTCGTGACCAGCGTCACTGCCGAGCGAATTGAGGTGGAGACCGACGCTGGAGAGCTGGATGCCTACCGGCTCCAGAAGTTCGTCCGCAGCAACCAGGGCACTTGCATCAACCAGCGTCCCATTGTGGACGTCGGGGGACGCGTGACCGCCGGCCAGGCTATCGCCGACTCGTCCTCGACCGACAACGGCGAACTCGCGCTCGGACGCAACGTGCTGGTCGCGTTCATGAGCTGGGAAGGCGGCAACTACGAGGACGCGATCGTCATCAGCGACCGCCTCGTCAAGGACGACCTGTTCACGAGCATCCATATCGAGAAGCACGAGATCGAGTCGCGCGACACCAAGCTCGGGCCCGAGGAGATCACCCGGGACATCCCGAACGTCGGCGAGGAATCGCTCAAGGACCTCGACGAAGAGGGCATCGTCTACATCGGTGCAGAGGTTCGGCCGGGCGACATCCTGGTCGGCAAGATCACCCCGAAGGGCGAAACGGAGCTCACCGCTGAGGAGCGCCTCCTTCGGGCGATCTTCGGCGAGAAGGCCCGCGAGGTGAAGGACTCCAGCCTGCGGCTACCGCACGGCGAGCGCGGCAAGGTCGTCGAGATCCGGGAGTTCCGACGCGAGCTGAACGACGACCTCCAGCCTGGCGTGAACCGGCTGGTCCGGGTGTCCGTCGCCCAGAAGCGCAAGATCAGCGTCGGCGACAAGATGGCCGGCCGGCATGGCAACAAGGGCGTGATCGCCAAGATCCTGCCCCAGGAGGACATGCCGTTCCTGCCCGACGGCACCCCGGTCGACATCATCCTCAACCCCCTCGGCGTGCCGAGCCGGATGAACATCGGCCAGATCCTTGAGACCCACCTCGGCTGGGCGCTCCACGAGACGGGCCAGAAGGCGGCAACCGCCGTCTTCGACGGCGCGACCGAGGAGCAGATCCGGGGTGAGCTCCGCGACGCGGGGCTGCCCGAGGACGGCAAGATCGAGCTGCGCGACGGTCGTACCGGCGAGGCGTTCGATCGGGCCATCACCGTCGGCTACATCTACATGCTCAAGCTCCACCACCTGGTGGAGGACAAGATCCATGCCCGGTCCACGGGCCCGTACAGCCTGATCACCCAGCAGCCGCTGGGCGGCAAGGCCCAGTTCGGCGGCCAGCGCTTCGGCGAGATGGAGGTCTGGGCGCTCGAAGCGTACGGCGCCGCCAATATCCTGCAGGAGCTGCTGACCGTGAAGTCGGACGATGTGCTCGGTCGAGTGCAGACCTACGAAGCGATCGTGAAGGGGGAGGAGATCCAGCCACCGCGCGTTCCCGAGTCCTTCAAGGTGCTCATCAAGGAGCTGCGCAGCCTCGGGCTCAACGCCGAGATCCTCGATCAGAACGACGAGGAGATCCCGTTGGCCGAGGACGACGCTTCGGGCTTCCTGCTGCCCGACCTCGGCGGGATCAACCTCGCCGGGTTCGAGGACTGAGGGGACCGTCCCGCTGCACCCGTTCCTGCACCCATGCCCATTCGTGACAACGCCAGCGCGGCGTCCGGCTCCGGCCGGTCGGGCGCCGTTCGCGACCGTTCCGCATCGTGCCGTCGAGCCAGGCGACGGCGCGGAGGAGAATCATGCTCGAGGTCAATAATTTCTCTGCCATCCGCATCTCGCTCGCCAGCCCGGACCAGATCCGGGAGTGGTCGAAGGGCGAGGTAACGAAGCCGGAGACGATCAACTACCGCACGCTCAAGCCTGAGAAGGACGGCCTTTTCGACGAGCGCATCTTCGGTCCCACGAAGGACTGGGAGTGCTACTGCGGCAAGTACAAGCGCATTCGCTACAAGGGCATCATCTGCGACAAGTGCGGCGTCGAGGTTACGCGCTCGAAGGTCCGCCGCGAGCGGATGGGGCACATCCAGCTGGCCAGCCCGGTCAGCCATATCTGGTACTTCAAGGGCACCCCGTCGCGCCTGGGCATCCTGCTCGACATCAGCCCGCGCAACCTGGAGCGAATCCTGTATTTCGCGCTGTACATCGTCACGCACATTGACGAGGACGCCCGCAAGCGTGCCCTGCTACAGCTCGAGGAGGAGGCCGAGGGCCGAGGCGGCTCGGCCGGCAAGGCGCTCGGCGAGCTTGAGGATGAGCTGCGCGCCGACGTCAACCGCAAGAAGGACGAGCTGAACGCGACCCTCGCGTCCACGCGTGCGGAGCTGGAGAGCCAGCGCACCACGCGGACCGAGGAGATCGTTGCCGCAGCTCAGCAGGTCGAGGCCCAGCTGGCGAAGCTCGGCAGCACAGCGGCCGATGAGACGATCGCATTCGAGCCGACCGGCGAGGTCATCGTCGCGGCCGGCGACAAGGGTGGCAGGGAGGCCACCAGCCGCCTCCGCAAGATCGTCGGCGCCGAAACCGAGCGCGTCAACGAGGAGCTCCAGCAGCGCGAGGCCGACGAGGCGCGCGCCACCGAGCAGAAGGTCGCCGACCTCCAGTCCGCGATCAACGACACCCTCCAGGCCGAGCGCGACCGCCTCCACCAGGAGGCACAGGGCCTGAAGGACGACATCCGCAAGCAGCGCGACGAGATCGAGTCGCTCAAGCCGATGCAGCTCCAGGTCGAGTCCGAGTTCCGGACGCTCGACGAGAAGTACGGCTCGGGGGCCCGCGGCGGTCGCATCTTCTGGGCCGGCATGGGCGCCGAGGCAATCCGCGACATCATCACCCGGATGGACCTCGAGGTCCTCGCCCGCGACCTCCACGTCGAGGTCCGCACGAGCTCAGGGCAGCGCCGCAAGAAGGCGATCAAGCGCCTGCGCCTGATCGAGGCCTTCCGCCGCTCGGGTACCCGGCCAGAATGGATGATCCTGTCTGTCCTGCCGGTCATCCCGCCCGACCTGCGACCGATGGTCCAGCTCGATGGTGGCCGTTTCGCGACGTCCGACCTGAACGACCTCTACCGCCGAGTGATCAACCGCAACAACCGCTTGAAGAGGCTGCTCGAGCTGGGCGCGCCGGAGATCATCATCCGCAACGAGAAGCGGATGCTCCAGGAGGCGTGCGACGCGCTCATCGACAACGGTCGCCGCGGCCGCGCCATCGCGGGCACCGGCAACCATCGCCTGAAGAGCCTGTCGGACATGCTCAAGGGCAAGCAGGGCCGCTTCCGGCAGAACCTGCTCGGCAAGCGCGTCGACTACTCGGGCCGTTCGGTGATCGTGGTCGGCCCCGAGCTGAAGCTCCACCAGTGCGGCCTGCCCAAGAAGATGGCGCTCGAGCTGTTCAAGCCGTTCGTCATGCGCCAGCTCGTCGAGAAGGGCTTCGCCCACAACATCAAGAGTGCCAAGCGCATCGTCGAGCGGGTCCGGCCCGAGGTCTGGGATGTCCTTGAAGAGGTCATCAAGGATCACCCCGTCCTCCTCAACCGCGCACCGACCCTGCACCGCCTGGGAATCCAGGCGTTCATGCCCGTGCTCGTCGAGGGCTCGGCCATCCAGATCCACCCGCTGGTCTGCACGGCCTTCAACGCCGACTTCGACGGTGACCAGATGGCCGTCCACGTCCCGCTCTCGAGCGAGGCCCAGCGCGAAGCTCGGGAGATGATGCTCTCGACCGCCAACCTGCTGTCGCCGGCGAACGGCGAACCGATCGTCTCGCCGACCCAGGACATGGTTCTGGGCTGTTACTACCTGACGATGGATGAGCCCGATCCGTCCAAGATCAAGCCGCGCCTCTTCAGCGACGAGGACGAGGCGATCCGGGCGTATCAGCTGCGCACGGTATCGCTCCATCAGCCCGTCGAGGCCGAGGTCCGATCGTGGGATCCAGAGACCGAGACGCTGGTCACGAGCCGCCGGGCGACCACCGTGGGGCGCGTGATCTTCAACCAGATCGTGCCCGACCGGCTGCGCTTCAACAACGAAGTGATGAAGCGGTCCGAGCTCAAGCGCCTGGTCGACGAGTGCTACCGGCTGCTCGGCCCGGAGGAGACCGCCCACCTGGTGGACGGCATCAAGAGCGTCGGCTTCGAATTCGCCACGCGCGGCGGCATGACCATCGCGGTGAGCGACATCCCGACCACCTCGGACAAGGCAGCGCGCCTCGGCAAGGCCGACGACGCGGTCGCCCAGATCGATCGCCAGTTCCAGCGTGGGCTCATCACCGAGGAGGAGCGCTACGAGCAGGTCGTCGGGATCTGGCAGGACACCACCAAGGACATGGCCGACGCCATGGTCGACCCGCAGTCGTCGGGTGGGGCCGTCACCATGATGACCACGTCGGGAGCCCGCGGAAACAAAGGCAACATCGGCCAGCTCGGCGGCATGCGCGGCCTGATGGCCGATCCATCCGGCCGGATCATCGAGGTCCCCGTGCGGAGCAACTTCCGCGAGGGCATGACCGTCCTCGAGTACTTCATCTCGACCCATGGCGCCCGCAAGGGACTGGCCGACACGGCGCTGCGGACGGCCGACTCGGGCTACCTGACCCGACGGTTGGTCGACGTTGCCCAGGACGTCATTACCCGAGATGACGATTGCGGCACCGAAGAGGGCAGCTGGATCATCCGCGCCGAATCGAGCGACGAACCGGATGCCTTCCAGCGGCGTCTGACCGGCCGGCTGGCCGCGGCCGCCGTGGTGCACGGCAAAGGCAAGAGCGCCACGACCGTTGTGGAGCGCAACCAGGAGATCAGCGAGGAGATCGCTCGTGCGATCGACGCGGCGGGCATCGACGAGGTGCTCGTCCGCTCACCCCTGACCTGCGAGGCGCGCTACGGCGTCTGCCGGTCGTGCTATGGCCGCAACCTCGCCACGGGCGAGCTCGTGGGGTCGGGCGAAGCGGTCGGCATCATTGCCGCCCAGTCCATCGGAGAGCCGGGCACCCAGCTGACCATGCGGACGTTCCACACCGGCGGGGTCGCCGGCCTGGACATCACGGCCGGTCTGCCTCGCGTCGAGGAACTGTTCGAGGCGCGCGTGCCCAAGGGCAAGGCCGAGATCAGCCACATCGACGGGATCGTCGAGATCATCGAGGGCGAGTCCGGCCGCAAGGTCAAGGTCACCAGCCGTGAGAGCTACGACACGTCGCTCACCGTTCCGGCCGGAGCCGAGCTGCTGGCGGCACCAGGCGACCTCGTTGAGGCCAACCAGGTCATCGCCCGCGGCGAAAGCAAGGGTTCGCCCGAGCTGACCGCCCCGGTCAAGGGCTTCCTCGTCAGGGACGGCGACGGCCTCGTCGTCCGTGCGGAGGACGTCGTCGAGCGCGAGTACAGCATCCCTCACAACGCCAAGCTCAAGGTGGAGAACGGCCAGGAGATCCGTGCCGGCGATCCGATCACGGACGGCCCGATCAACCCCCAGGAATACCTCGAGACCCGGGGCAAGGACGCGGTCCAGCGCTACCTGGTCAAGGAAGTCCAGAAGGTCTATCGGAGCCAGGGCGTCACGATCAACGACAAGCACATCGAGATCATCGTCCGGCAGATGCTGCGCAAGGTGCGCATCGACCAGCCGGGCGACGTCGATCTCCTACCGACCGAGCTCATCGATCGGCTCGATTTCGAGGAGGAGAACAACCGCGTCCTGGCCCAGGGCGGCGAGCCCGCCACCGCGCAGACCGTCCTGCTGGGTGTGACCAAGGCATCGCTGAACACCTCCAGCTTCCTCGCGGCGGCTTCGTTCCAGGAGACCACCAGGGTACTGACCGAGGCGGCCATCAATGGCTCGCGGGATCACCTGATCGGCCTCAAGGAGAACGTCATCATCGGCAAGCTGATCCCCGCTGGGACCGGCGCGCCGGCCAATGTGGCAGCCCAGCGCGAGCGGGCCCGCCGTGCTGCGCTCGAAGCGCTGGCCGGCGAGTCTCTCGAGGCGCTGGCAGGTGGCCAGGAGTTCAACCCGTTCCTGGACGAGGGCGATCGGCCGCCGGCTTCCGACGAGACGGCCGAGCTGGCTGCCTCGCTGCTGGCCGCTTCCTCGGGCGAGGAGTCGCCCGAGGACGATGCCGACTTCAACCCCTTCCTGACGGGCGAGGACGGGGCCGCCGACGGCGCCGGCAGCCCGCCGGAAGACGCGGAAAACCCGTTCGCCAAGAAGCCCTCCGACCAGGAACCCACTCCCGCCGGAGCACGCTCGGACAACGACGAATAGAGACGACAGCGGCGCGGCCGAGTGGGCGCTGATCGCCCCTGACACGCGTTTGACACTCATTTCGGCCCGCTGCTAAACTCCGCGCTCGTGGCCTCGGCGGGGTCATTGGCCGGCGTGTGCGCCGGACGCCGTGGAGGATCACAGCGAGCCGGGTCGTCACCGATCGGGACCCACCTCGTCCGAGGTGTCGGCGGACCCAGCCGTCGACCCATCACCATTTGCCTTCGAAAGGAACCACGTCTCCGTGCCAACCATCAGCCAGCTCGTGCGTCACGGCCGAACCCGCAAGATCTCCAAGGTCAAGGCGCCGGCCATGCGCAAGAACTGGAACAGCCTGAAGCAGCGCCAGGAGCCCATCCCGGGCGCCCCGCAGAAGCGTGGCGTCTGCCTCCAGGTGCGCACGATGACGCCCAAGAAGCCGAACTCCGCGTTGCGCAAGATCGCGCGCGTGCGCCTCACCAACCAGATGGAAGTCACCGCCTACATCCCGGGTATTGGGCACAACCTGCAGGAGCATTCGGTGGTGCTGGTACGCGGCGGGAAGGTCAAGGACCTGCCGTCGGTCAAGTACCACATCATCCGGGGGACCCTCGACGCAGCCGGGGTGCGCGACCGCAAGCAGGGTCGCAGCAAGTACGGCGCCAAGGCCGCCGGGGCCGGAGGCCGCGCCTAGAATGCCCCGCCGCATCAACATCCCCCGCAAGACCAAGTACCAGACCGTTCCGGCCAATCGGACGACGGCGCGCTTCACGGCCAAGCTGATGACCAACGGCAAGCGCACTCTGTCCGACCGGATCCTGCGCGAGGCGCTCGCGCGCGCGGAGGCACAGGCTCGCCGTCCGGGCCTCGAGGTGCTCGAGGCCGCGCTTCGGAACGCCACCCCGATCATCGAGGTCAAGCCCCGCCGGGTCGGCGGCGCCACCTACCAGGTCCCGGTCGAGATCCGTGGCGATCGTCGGCTCTCGCTCGGAGTGCGTTGGCTGGTCCAGGCCGCCCGCAAGCGGAGCGGCAAGAGCATGGGCGAGAAGCTCGCTGCGGAGTTCGTCGATGCCATGAACGGCCTCGGCGCCGCCGTGAAGCGCCGCGAGGACACCCACAAGATGGCCGAGGCCAACAAGGCCTTCAGCCATTTCAAGTGGTAGGGAGCGGACGGGCATGGCACGCCAGGTACCGCTCGCGCGAACCCGCAACATCGGGATCATCGCGCACATCGACGCGGGCAAGACGACAGTTACTGAACGGATCCTCTTCTACACCAAGAAGATCTACAAGACCGGCGAGGTCCATGACGGCGCGGCGACGATGGACTGGATGCCCCAGGAGCAAGAGCGGGGCATCACCATCACGGCCGCGGCGACAACCGCCTTCTGGGGCGATCATCGCATCAACATCATCGATACGCCCGGGCACGTGGACTTTACGGTGGAGGTCGAGCGGAGCCTGCGCGTGCTCGACGGCGCGGTCGTCGTGTTCGACGGCGTCGCCGGCGTGGAACCCCAGTCGGAGACCGTCTGGCGGCAGGCCGACCGCTACCGCGTACCCCGGATCTGCTTCATCAACAAGCTCGATCGCACTGGCGCCGACTTCTGGCGCTGCGTGGACATGATCCGCGAGCGGTTGGGCGCCACGCCCGTGCCGATCCAGATCCCCATCGGATCCGAAGACGGGTTCCTTGGCGTGATCGACCTCGTCCGCATGAAGGCCATCCAGTACCGCGACGACCGGGGTGAGCACATCGAGGAGACGGAGGTACCGGAGGCGCTCAGGGACGAGGCCAAACAGAACCGCGAGCGGATGCTGGAGGCCGTGGCCGAGGTCGATGACGACCTGACGCACAAGTATTTCGAAGGCACCCTCACCGACGCCGACATCAAGCACGGCCTGCGCCTGGGCACCCTTGAATACAAGTTCGTCCCCGTGCTGACCGGTTCGGCGCTCAAAAACAAGGGCATCCAGCCGATGCTCGATGCCGTCGTGGACTACCTGCCCTCGCCCCTCGACGTTCCGCCCGTGATCGGTGAGGACGCCCGAACGCATGCCGAGGTGCTGCGCACGGTCGACGACAAGGAGCCCTTCAGCGCGCTCGCTTTCAAGATCGCCGCCGATCCGTTCGTCGGCAAGCTCGCCTTCTTCCGGGTCTATTCGGGCACGCTCAAGTCCGGGTCGTACGTGCTCAATGCCACGAAGGGCAAGCGGGAGCGAGTCGGCCGGATCCTGCAGATGCACGCCAACCACCGCGAGGAGATCGACGAGGTCTACGCCGGCGACATTGCGGCAGCGGTCGGCCTCAAGGACACGTTCACGGGCGACACCCTGAGCGAGCCGGACCATCCGGTCATCCTCGAGTCGATCACCTTCCCTGAGCCGGTGATCGAGGTGGCCATCGAGCCCAAGACCAAGGCGGACCAGGACAAGCTGGCAATCGCGCTGCAGCGGCTGGCCGACGAGGACCCGACGTTCCGGGTCCACACCGACGAGGAGTCCGGACAGACCCGCATCGCCGGCATGGGTGAGCTCCACCTCGACGTCCTCGTGGACCGAATGGTCCGCGAGTTCAAGGTCGCCGCCAACGTCGGGCGCCCATCGGTCTCCTATCGCGAGACGATCCGGCGTGCCGCGGAAGGCAACGGCCGGTTCGTCCGGCAGACCGGCGGCAAGGGCCAGTACGGCCACGCGGTCATCAAGCTCGAGCCCCTCGAGAAGGGCGGCGGCTACGAGTTCGTCGACAAGATCGTCGGCGGCACGATCCCGCGCGAGTTCATCAAGTCGGTTGATCAGGGCATCCGCGAGGCGCTCGAGACCGGGATCTTCGCCGGGTACCCCATGGTCGACGTGCGGGTGACCCTCTTCGACGGCTCCTACCACGAGGTCGACTCGTCCGAGATGGCGTTCAAGATCGCCGGGTCCATGGCGGTCAAGGACGCCGTCGAGAAGGCCGACCCGACGGTGCTCGAGCCGATGATGCGGGTCGAGGTGACGATGCCCGAGCAGTTCATGGGCGACGTCATTGGCGATCTGAACAGCCGGCGCGGTCAGGTGGAGGGCATGGACTCGCGGGGGACGACGCAGGTCGTCCGCGCCTTCGTGCCGCTTGCCGAGATGTTCGGGTACGCCACCGAACTGCGGTCGATGACCCAGGGCCGGGCGAGCTACTCGATGGAGTTGTCCCACTACGCCGAGGTCCCCGCGACGGTCGCGGCGGAGCTCGCAGCCAAGAGCAAGGTCTAGCAGCCCGTCCCAGGGCGCACAGGAGAGCAGCCAACATGGCCAAGAAGAAGTTCGAGCGCACCAAGCCGCACGTGAACATCGGCACGATCGGCCATATCGACCACGGCAAGACGTCGCTCACCGCGGCGATCACCAAGTACCTGGCCATGAAGGGCGGCTCCGAGTACCGCGCCTTCGAGTCGATCGACAACGCGCCCGAGGAGCGCGAGCGGGGGATCACCATCGCGATCGCCCACGTCGAGTACGAGACCGACGCGCGCCACTACGCCCACGTCGACTGCCCCGGCCACGCCGACTACATCAAGAACATGATCACCGGCGCCGCCCAGATGGACGGCGCGATCCTCGTCGTCGCCGCGACCGACGGGCCGATGCCCCAGACCAAGGAGCACATCCTCCTCGCGCGCCAGGTGGAGGTGCCCTACATCGTCGTGTTCCTCAACAAGGTCGACGCGGTCGACGACCCGGAGCTGCTCGACCTGGTCGAGCTCGAGGTGCGCGAGCTGCTGTCCAAGTACCAGTTCCCGGGCGACGACATCCCCTTCGTGCGCGGCTCGGCGCTCAAGGCGCTCGAGGCGCCCGATGACCCGGCCAACGCGGCCTACGCGCCCATCAAGGAGCTGATGGACGCGGTCGATTCCTACATCCCGACCCCCGAGCGGGCGATCGACAAGCCCTTCCTCATGCCGGTCGAGGACGTCTTCGGCATCAAGGGCCGGGGCACCGTCGCGACGGGGCGCATCGAGCGCGGCATCGTGAAGGTCGGCGACGAGGTCGAGCTCGTCGGGGTCAAGCCCAACCGCAAGGTCGTGGTGACCGGCGTGGAGATGTTCAAGAAGCTGCTCGACGAGGGCCGCGCGGGCGACAACGTGGGCTGTCTCATCCGGGGCATCGAGCGCGACGAGATCGAGCGCGGCCAGGTCCTGGCCAAGACGGGCTCGGTCAAGCCGCACACCAAGTTCAGTGCCCAGGTGTACGTGCTCACCAAGGAGGAGGGCGGCCGCCATACCCCCTTCTACAACGGCTACCGGCCGCAGTTCTACCTGCGCACCACCGACGTCACCGGCGCCATCGGCCTGCCCGAGGGTGCCGAGATGATCATGCCCGGCGACAACGTCGAGATGACCGTCGAGCTCATCACCCCGATCGCCCTCGAGACCGGCCAGCGCTTCGCCATCCGCGAGGGTGGCCGCACGGTCGGTGCCGGGGCCATCACCAGCATCACCGAGTAACGCGATGGCAAAGCAGCGGATCAGGATCCGCCTCAAGGCATATGACCACCGGCTGCTCGACCAGTCGGCGGCCCAGATTGTCGAGACGGCCCAGCGAACGGGCGCCGACGTCGTCGGTCCCGTGCCGCTGCCTACGCGCATCGAAAAGTTCACCGTTCTCCGCTCGCCGTTCATCGACAAGGACAGCCGGGAGCAGTTCGAGATCCGCACGCACAAACGGCTCGTGGACATCCTGGATCCAAGCTCGAAGACGGTCGACGCCCTCATGCGCCTGTCACTGGCCGCTGGCGTCGATATCGAGATCAAGATGTGATGAACGCCCAGGAGCCAGTCATCGCCGTCCAGCCGGTACAGGGCAAGGCGGCGACGAGCACGCGAGCGAGCGCACTTGGCCCGTGCGTGAGCGAGTGTGCGCAGGAGCCAACGCAGGCATGGGCCCGGTGACGGCGATGAGCATTGGATTGATTGGGCGCAAGGTCGGCATGACCTCCGTCTTCCAGGACGACGGCACGATGGTGCCGGTCAGCGTCGTGGCGGTGGAGCCCAACACGATCACCCGCCTGCGTACCACGCTGCGTGACGGCTACACGGCCGTGCAGCTCGGCATCGAGCCCAGCAAGCGCCTGTCCAAGCCCGAGAGCGGCCAGCTGGGCGACCTGCCCAAGGTCGCGACGATCCGCGAGTTCCGCGTGGACAGCGTGGACGACTACGAGGTCGGCCAGACGCTCGACGTCAGCCTGTTTGCCGCCGGTGACCTGGTCGACGTGACGGGCGTTTCGAAGGGTAAGGGCTTCGCCGGCCACATCAAGCGCCACCACTTCAAGCGCGGGCCCAAGACGCACGGCTCGGACCACCATCGGGAGCCCGGCTCGATCGGGCCGGGCACGACGCCCGGCAGGGTCTACAAGGGCATGCGCATGGCCGGCCACATGGGCGACCAGGGCGCAACTATCAAGAAGCTGCGCGTCGTGCGGACAGACCCGGAGCGGAACCTCGTCCTCGTCAAGGGGACGCTGCCCGGCTCGCGCAACGCCCTCATCCTGCTGAAGAAGGCCTGACGATGCCTGAGACCACCCTCTACGACCGGACCGGAACGGCCGTCGGCAGCGTCGATCTCGCCGACGAGCTGTTCGCCGCGCCCGTCAACGGGGCCGTCCTGCACCAGGCGGCGGTGGCCCAGCTCGCCGGGCGGCACCTGGGCACCCACGACACCAAGACGCGCGGGGAGGTTCGCGGCGGTGGCCGCAAGCCGTATCGCCAGAAAGGCACCGGGCGCGCTCGGCAGGGCTCCATCAGGGCCCCGCACTATGCGGGCGGTGGCGTGGTCTTCGGGCCTCATCCACGCTCGTACGAGCAGCGACTGCCGCGAAAGATGAAGCGCCTTGCGTTGCGCGGCGCGTTGACCGCGAAGCTGGCTGACGGCGCGATCCGGGTCATCGACCGGTTCGGGCTCGAGGAGATCAAGACGCGCGATCTGCTCAGCATCCTGGCCGCCCTGCGTGCCGACGGGCGGGTTCTGGTCGTCGCCCCAGCTACGGACGAGAGGCTCATCCTGTCGGCCCGCAACCTGCCCGAGGTCGAGGTGATCCTCGCCGATTCACTCAACGTGGTGGATCTGTTGAACGCGGACGTGGTCCTCATCGAGCAGCCCGCCCTGGCGCGGATGTCGGAGGTGTACGCGTGACCGACCTGTCCGCGCACGAGGTCATCGTCCGGCCGGTGATCACCGAGAAGGCAATCGACCTGTCCAACCGGGAGCCCATCCACCGCTACACCTTCCAAGTGCATCCCGACGCCAACAAGATGCAGATCAAGGCGGCGGTGGAAGAGCTCTACAAGAAGGAGAACGTGACGGTCGTCGCCGTCAACGTCCTGACCACGCACCGCAAGGAGAAGCGCCGCGGAACGCGACGCGGCCGGATCTCCGGCTACACGACCCCCTGGCGCAAGGCCATCGTCACCCTGGCGTCCGGCCAGAAGATCGAGTTCTTCGAGGGAGTCTGACGATGCCGCTGCGCAGCTACAAGCCGACCTCGCCGGGCCTCCGCGGCATGACGCGCTCGACCTTCGAGGAGATCACGACCCGCGAGGCGTACAAGCCGCTGCTCGAGCCCCAGAAGCGGCCGTCCGGCCGCAACAACGCGGGCCGTCTCACCGTGCGTCATCGCGGCGGTGGCGAGAAGCAGCACTACCGCCGGATCGACTTCAAGCGCGACAAGCACGGCGTGCCGGCGCGGCTTGCGACGATCGAGTACGACCCGAATCGGTCGGCGCGGATCGGCCTGCTCCACTATCGGGACGGCGACAAGCGCTACATGCTCCTGCCGCACGGTCTCAGGGTTGGCGACGTTGTCCTCGCCGGCCCGACGGCCGAGGCGCGCGTGGGCAACGCGCTACCGATCTCCAATATCCCCCTCGGCACCACCATCCACAACATCGAGCTCGTGCCCGGCCGGGGCGGCCAGATCGTCCGTTCGGCCGGCGCCGCCGCGCAGCTGCTGGCCAAGGAAGGCGAGTTCGCCCAGGTGCGCATGCCGTCGGGCGAGGTCCGCCGGCTGTCGGTGAAGTGCATGGCCACGGTTGGCCAGGTCAGCAACCTCGATCACGAAAACCAGAACCTGGGCAAGGCGGGCCGTGCTCGCCACCTGGGCCAGCGCCCGGAAGTCCGGGGCGTGGCGATGACCCCGCGCGACCACCCGCATGGTGGCGGCGAGGGCAAGTCGCCCACCGGGATGCCGCCGAAGACGCCGTGGGGCAAGCCGGCCATGGGCTATCGCACGCGGCGAGCCAAGACAACGGGGCGCCTCATCGTCCGCTCCCGGCATCGCAAGTAGGGGAGGTAAGGCATGTCCCGTTCCGTCAAGAAAGGCTGGTTCGTCGAAGAGCGGCTCAAAGGCCGCGTCGAAGACATGAACAAGCGCAACGAGAAGAAGGTCGTCAAGACCTGGTCTCGCGCGTCCGTCGTCTTCCCCGACTTCATCGGCCACACCATTGCCGTCTACAACGGCAAGAAGCACATCCCGGTCTACGTGTCCGAGAACATGGTCGGACATCGCCTCGGTGAGTTCGCGCCGACCCGCACCTTCCGCGGGCATGGCAAGCACACCGAGCGATCGACCTCGTTGAAGTAGGAGCAGGCGTTACCTGTGCGCGTATCCGCAACCGCCAAGTACATCCGCGGCTCGACCCGCAAGACGCACCTGATCACCCGTTCGATCATCGGCAAGCGCGTCGAGGAGGCCGCGGCAGCGCTGCGCTTCATGCCTCAGCACGCCGCACGCGACGTCGCCGCGGTGCTCAAGAGCGCGACCGCGAACGCAGAAAACAATCACAACCTGTCGGCGGAGGACCTGTTCGTCGCCGAGGCCCATGCCAATGAGGGCCCCACGATGAAGCGGTTCCAGCCGCGAGCACAGGGTCGGGCATTCCCGATCCACAAGCCGATGACGCACATCACCGTCATCGTCGAGGACCGGGAGGCCTAGCCATGGGACACAAGGTCCATCCGTACGGCTTCCGGCTGGGTGTCTCGCGCACCTGGACGGCCAAGTGGTACCGCGACAAGGAATACACCGAGCTGCTCCAGGAGGACATCGCCATCCGGACGCTCGTGGCACGCCGGCTCGCCAACGCGAGCGTGAGCATGGTCGAGATCGAACGGGGCATTAACCACGTCACGGTCACCATCCACACGGCCAAGCCGGGCATCGTCATCGGGAAGGGCGGCGCCAACGTCGAGGTCCTGCGGCAGCAGATCGGCGCGCTGTCGAAGAGCAAGGTGAAGCTGGAGATCAAGGAGATCCGCCAGCCTGAGCTCGACGCCTACCTCGTCGCAACGAACATCGCCCAGCAGCTGAGCCGCCGAATCGCCTTCAAGAAGGCGATGAAGCAGTCGATCCAGCGAACCATGAAGGCCGGCGCCAAGGGCGTGAAGATCGCCGTGGCTGGTCGCCTGGGCGGTTCCGAGATGGGCCGTCGCGAGTGGGACAAGGAAGGCCGCATCCCGCTCGGGACGCTGCGCGCCGACATCAGCTACGGCCAGGTCCACGCGCACACGACGTACGGCCGGATCGGCGTCAAGGTCTGGATCTACCGCGGTGACGTGGCCCCCGAGCGCACGCCGCCCCAGCTCGCGGCCGTGGGCGCGGCTGCGGGAGGGGCGTGAGCCATGCTCATGCCTCGGCGCGTGAAGCACCGCAAGGTCATGCGCGGCCGCATGTCCGGCCTGGCCAAGGGCGGTCACAGCGTCGCCTTCGGCGACTACGGTCTCGCCACGCTCGAGCCGGCCTGGATCACCAGCCGGCAGATCGAGGCCGCGCGGCGGGCGATGACCCGCTCGGTCAAGCGTGGCGGCAAGATCTGGATCCGGATCTTCCCGGACAAGCCGGCGACCAAGAAGCCGGCCGAGACCCGGATGGGCTCGGGCAAAGGCGCGCCCGACCACTGGGTCGCGGTCGTCAAGCCGGGCAGGATCCTGTTCGAGATGGCCGGGATCGGCCACGACGAGGCCGTCGAAGCGATGCGCCTGGCCTCGCACAAGCTGCCGGTGTCGACCCGCGTGGTCGCCCGGGAAGGCGTCAGGGAGGCGGGCTCGGATGGACATTGACAAGGTCCGGGCCATGTCGGACGCGGAGCTCGAGGAGGCTCTCCGGGAGGCCAAGCAGGACCTCTGGGGGGCGCGATTCGCGCTGTCGACGAGGCAGCTGAAGGACTACAGCAGCATCCCAACGGCACGACGGACGATTGCGCGGATCCTCACGGTCCAGCTCGAGCGCCGCACCGAGCGGGCCCGAACGGCTTGACGGAGATCACGCGATGACAGGAGCACCCACCACCGTGAACGGCAAGCGGAAGACGAAAGTCGGCCGCGTCGTCAGCGACAAGATGGACAAGACGATCGTCGTGTCCGTCGAGCGCCTGGCACGCCACCGGCTGTACAAGCGGGTCATCCGCTTGACGACAAAGTTCAAGGCTCATGACGAGGCCAACGATGCCCACGTCGGCGACACCGTGCTCATCGAGGAGTCGCGGCCGCTCTCGGCAACAAAGCGCTGGCGGCTGATCGAGGTCGTGACGCGGGCGGGCGAGCAGGCCGGCGAGCAGATCCTGGCCGAGGAGGCCGCCACGGAAGAAGCGATCCATGGCGCGGCTCACCCTGGCCGCCATCAGGCCGGCGCGGAGGCCCGTCCGGAGGCGAGCGCGTCCGACGCCGAGGCCGATGCGGGCCCCGCGGATGGCGGCGCGCCCAACGCCGCGGCGGACGAATCAAAGCCCGTCCCTGCTGAGAGGCAGGGATGATCCAGCAGCAGACCCGCCTCAAGGTGGCCGACAACACGGGCGCCCGGACGATCCAGTGCATCCGGGTCATGGGCCGCTCCCAGAAGACCTCGGCGGGGGTCGGTGACGTCATCATCGCCAGCGTCAAGCAGGCCATTCCGAACGCCGCCGTCAAGAAGGGCGACGTGGTTCGGGCGGTCGTCGTGCGCACCGCCAAGGAGTACGGCCGGGTCGACGGCAGCTACATCCGCTTCGACGAGAACGCGGCCGTCCTGATCAACAACCAGGGCAACCCGCGCGGGACGCGCATCTTCGGCCCGGTTGCCCGCGAGCTGCGCGACCGCAACTACATGAAGATCGTGTCGCTCGCGCCGGAGGTGCTGTGATGCCTCGCGTGACCGCCCCCCGCGTGACCAAGGTGCCCGAGATCCGAACCGGCGACACCGTGGTAGTCCTGGCAGGCAAGGATGCCGGCAAGCGCGGCGTTGTGGAGCGCGTCCTGCGCGACCCCAAGGGACGCCTGATGGGCGCCCGCAAGGCGTGGCAGTCTAGCTCACCGCTGGCCGAGGCCACCGTGGTCGTCACGGGCCTGAACATCGCCAAGCGCCACCAGAAGGGCCGCCCGCCGCGGCCGGATCAGGCCACCACCGGTCGCGTGCCGGCGTCCCAGATGGGCGGCATCATCGACATCGCCCAGCCGATGGCCATCAGCAAGGTCATGCTGGTCTGCCCCGAGTGCTCGGAGCCGACGCGGATCGGCCACGTCCGGCTGTCGACCGGCGGCCGCGTGCGAGTCTGCCGCAACGGACATCAGCTCGAGGAGAAGAACGCGTGACCAGCCGGCTACAGCAGCGCTACGGCACCGAGATCGCGCCCGCCCTCGCCAAGCAGTTCTCCTATCGAAACACGATGGAAGTCCCGCGCGTGGCCAAGGTCGTCGTGAACATCGGCCTCGGCGAGGCCCTCCAGAACGCCAAGGCGATCGACGCCGCGGTGGGGGACCTGGCCCTGATCACGGGGCAGAGGCCGATCGTGACGCGCGCGCGCCGCTCGATCGCGCAGTTCCGCCTGCGCACCGGCAACCCGATCGGCGCGAAGGTGACCCTGCGCGGCGAGCGGATGTGGGACTTCCTCGATCGCCTCACCAGCCTGGCCTTGCCGCGCATCCGGGACTTCCGCGGAGTGCCTGCGAAGTCTTTCGACGGGCGCGGCAACTTCTCCCTGGGACTGCGCGAGCAGCTCGCGTTCCCTGAGATCGATTACGACAAGGTGGACCGTCTCCGCGGGCTGGAGATCAGCATCGTGACGACGGCGAAGACCGATGAGGAATCGAAGCGCCTGCTCGAGCTCATCGGCATGCCCTTCGCCTCGTAGGCGCGGGGAGGAGAGATCATGGCCAAGAAGTCACTCATCGCAAAAGCCAAGCGCCCGTCCAAGTTCAAGGTTCGGGCGTACCACCGCTGCACCGTTTGCGGACGTCCGCGCGGGTTCATGCGTCGGTTCGCGCTATGCCGGATCTGTTTCCGCGAGCGTGCGCTCGTCGGTGAGCTGCCGGGTGTCACGAAGTCGAGCTGGTAAGGGACACCAATGAACATCTCCGATCCCATCGCGGACATGCTCACAAGGGTTCGCAATGCCTCCCGCGCGCACCACACCGAGGTCATCGTGCCGGCGTCGCGCACGAAGCGCGAGATCGCCCGAATCCTGAAGGAAGAGGGCTTCATCGCCGAGGTCGGCGAAGAGCGCCAGGGTCCGACGATCGTCCTCCGGCTCACCCTCAAGTATGTCGACGGCAAGGCGCCGGTCATGTCGGGTCTCAAGCGGATCAGCAAGCCCGGCCTGCGCGTATATGCGCGCAAGACGGAGATCCCGAGGGTGCTGGGCGGCCTGGGCCTCGTCATCGTGAGCACGAGCCAGGGGATCATGACCGGCCAGCAGGCAAAGCGGGCGCAGCTCGGCGGGGAAGTCCTCGCCTACGTCTGGTAGAGCGCATGTCCCGAATCGGACGTCTGCCCATCGCGGTTCCCAGCGGCGTCGAGGTGACGATCGAGGGTCCGCGGATCGCCGTGTCCGGCCCGAGGGGCAAGCTCGAGCGCGCCTTGCCGGCCGAGATGCGCGTGGAGCGCCAGGACGGCACGATCGTCGTTTCGCGACCGAGCGATGCCAAGCACCATCGCGAGCTGCACGGCCTCACCCGGACCCTCGTGGCGAACATGGTCACCGGCGTCACGGCTGGCTATCGCAAGGGCCTCGAAATCACCGGCGTCGGCTATCGCGCCCAGAAAATCGGCGAGAAGCTCCAGCTCAGCCTTGGCTACAGCCACCCGGTCGAGATCGAGCCTCCCCCGGGCATCAGCTTCGAGCTCGAGAACCCCACCCGGCTGGCCGTTGTTGGGATCGACAAGGAGCTCGTCGGGCAGGTCGCAGCCGCCGTTCGAGCGAGCCGGAAACCCGAGCCGTACAAGGGCAAAGGTGTCCGCTACGCCGGCGAGCAGGTCCGCCGCAAGGCGGGCAAGGCCGGCAAGATCGGCGCCAAGAAGTAGTAACCACGCACAGGTGAGGACAGCACGAGCATGAGCCAGGTCGCCACTCGCGGCGCCGCCCGACAGAAGCGCCACGACCGCATCCGCCTCACGCTGGCGGGTACGGCTGCGCGACCGCGGCTGGCAGTCTTCCGTAGCCTGAATCACATCTACGCACAGGTCATCGACGACGCATCCGGGCGGACGCTCGCGGCGGCTTCCTCGACCGAGTCGGAGCTGCGTCGCACGGGCAAGAAGAAGACCGAGGAAGCGGCGGTAGTCGGCCGCCTGCTCGCCGAGCGCGCCAAGTCGGCTGGCGTTGCCAGCGTCGTTTTCGATCGAGCCGGGTTCCGGTACCACGGGCGGATCAAGTCGCTCGCCGATGCCGCCCGCGAAGCCGGCCTGCAGTTCTGATCGAAGGGAGCACCACGTGGCCAGGATCGACCCGAACAAGCTGACGCTCGAAGAGCGCGTCGTCCAGATCAACCGCGTCGCCAAGGTCGTCAAGGGCGGCCGACGCTTCTCGTTCAGCGCAGTGGTCGTCGTCGGCGACGGGGCCGGCCACGTGGGAGCGGGCCTTGGCAAGGCCGGCGAAGTGCCCGAAGCGATCCGCAAGGGCGTCGAGGACGCCAAGAAGAACCTGATCAAGATTCCGATGGTCGGGACGACGATCCCCCATGAGATCCGTCAGCAGTTCAGCGCCAGCAGGGTCATGCTCAAGCCCGCTTCGCAGGGCACCGGCGTGATTGCCGGCGGATCGGTGCGCGCCGTGGTCGAGGCGGCCGGGATCCGGGACATCCTGGCCAAGACGCACGGGTCGACGAACCCCGTCAACGTCGTCCGCGCGACGCTCGAGGGCCTGCGCCGCCTCCGCTCGGCTGAGGAGCGGTCCGCCGAGCGTGGCGTCACCCTGCGTTCGTTCATCGCCGGCCAGCCCGGCCCGGAGTCAAGCGATGGCCGGTAGGCTGCGGGTCACCCAGATCAAGAGCACGATCAGCCACGTCGCTCGGAACCGCGCGACCGTGCGGGCGCTCGGCCTTCACCACATCGGCGATACGGTCGAGGTGCCCGACAACGACGCCTCGAGGGGCATGGTCCGCCAGGTGCGTTTCCTCGTGACCGTGGAGGAGCTTCCCGCAGAGGGATCGGAGAAGCCATGAAATTGCACGACCTGCGACCTGCCCCCGGCTCGCGCACGGCCCGAACCCGCGTCGGCCGCGGGATCGCCGCCGGCAAGGGCAAGACGGCCGGGCGAGGGACGAAAGGCCAGAAGGCACGAGCGGGGAGCTCGATTCCACCCTGGTTCGAGGGCGGTCAGACCCCGCTCCATCAGCGGATCCCAAAGCTCCGCGGCTTTCGGAACCCGTTCAAGATCGAATACGAGATCGTCAACCTGGGACGCATCGGGGCCCTGGTCGAGCTCGGCACCCTCGAGCCCGGCGAGATGCCGGGCGCCAAGGCCCGAAGTGGAAAAGCCGCCCCAATCACCGTCAATCAGGAAATCCTGAAGGCGGTGGGCCTGGTCCGGACGCTGGACAAGCCTCTGAAGGTGCTCGGCCAGGGCGACATCAGCCAGGCGCTGTTCGTCGTCGCCGACGCGTTCAGCAAGAGCGCGGTGGCGAAGATCGAGGCCGCCGGCGGAAGCGTGTCGGTCATCGAGATGCCGGCTGCCCCCAGCCGTCCCAGGCGCAACGGCGGCCCGGCCGATGGCGCCGAACCCTCCAGGGCGACCGCGGCAGCGTCGCCGCCCGCGGCTGCGCACGAGCGAGCGGCGGCGTCGGAGCCCGTCGCGGCGCCTGAGCCCGAGGCCGCGCAGGAGGCAACTCCGCCGCCGGCTGGCGAGACACCGGTGGCGGCCCGCGAGGTCCACAAGGCGTCCCGTCGCGCGAGGCCTTCCGCTGCTTCTGACGGAGAGCCCTCCGCGCAAACGACCGATCAAAAACCTGCCCCGAAGCCGCGAGCGACGCGGGCACGCGGCGCGGGAGATGCCCGAGGCGCGAGAGGCGCCGCGAAGGCGGGGCCTTCGGCCGAGACCCCCACCGCCGAGGACGAAGGACCCGCCGGCTCTGCCGACGAATCCGAATCAAACGTGCAATCGACCGGCGACGAAGCCTGACCCGTGTTCGACGCGATCATCAATGCGTTTCGGGCGCCGGACATCCGGCGCCGGATCCTGTTCGTCGCCTTCGTCCTGATCATCTTCCGGTTGCTCTCGCACGTACCGGTCCCGGGCGTCGACCGGCAGGCGCTGCAAACCTTCTTTCAGGGCAGTGCCCTGTTCGGCCTGCTCGATCTCTTCTCGGGCGGCGGGCTGTCCAGCTTCTCGATCGTGGGGCTGGGCATGAATCCCTACATCAACGCGTCGATCATCATGCAGCTGATGACGAGCGTCATCCCGCGCCTCCAGGAGCTCAGCCGGGAGGGCGAGTACGGCCGGAACAAGATCAACCAGTACACGCGTTACCTGGCCGTGCCCATGGCGATGCTCCAGTCGTACGGATTCCTGGCGCTGTTGGCTTCGCAGGGCACGATCCTGACGACGCCCTTCGACATCTCGCGCTTTGAGACCCTGACCCAGATCATCACCCTCACCGCAGGGTCAGTCCTCCTCATGTGGCTGGGCGAGCTGATCACCGAAAAAGGCATCGGGAACGGCATCAGCTTCATCATCTTCGCCGGCATCGTGGGGCGGATTCCCAACGCGATCGGCAGTTTCCTGGGCAACCCGGACGTGGTTTCGCTCGTCATCTTCGGGGTGATCGGCGTGCTGGCGGTGTTCGTCATCATCTACATCCAGGAAGGCCAGCGGCGCATCCCCATCCAGTACGCGTCACGGGTCCGCGGCCGGCGCATGTACCAGGGCGGGTCGACGTTCCTGCCACTTCGGGTCAACCAGGCCGGCGTCATCCCCATCATCTTTGCGATCAGCATCCTGCTGTTCCCCCAGCAGGTGGCGAGCTACTTCCAGAACTCGCAGATCCCGCTCGTGGCCACGATCTCGACGGGGATCGTGAACTTCCTGAATGTCCACAGCGCGCCGTACCTGTTGCTGTACTTCCTGATGACGGTCGGTTTCACCTACTTCTACACGGCGTTCGTTTTCAAGCCCGACGAGACGGCCGAGCAGCTGCGCAAGAACGGCGGGTTCATCCCGGGCATTCGGCCGGGCCGGCCCACCCAGGAGTACCTGAGCAAGATCGCGTTCCGCATCACCGTCGCGGGCGCCTTGTTCCTGGGGGTGGTTGCCGTTTCGCCGCAGGTCGTCGCGGCGATCTTCCCCACACTTGGCGGGATCGGGTTGGGCGGTACGGGCCTGTTGATCGTGGTGAGCGTGGTGGTCGAGACCATGAAACAGATCGAGGCCCAGTTGATGATGAGGAATTACGAGGGATTTATCCGTTGATGGTGTGGCCGGCTGAATGCGCGTGATCGTTCTGCTCGGCGCGCCCGGCGCTGGAAAAGGAACGCAGGCGGCCGTGCTGGCTCCTCGCCTGAACCTTCTTCACCTGGCGACCGGCGACATGTTCCGAGCCGCTGCCGCCGCGGGCACGAGGATCGGCCTTGAAGCCAAGGCATACATGGACCGCGGCGAGCTCGTCCCCGATCACATCACCGTTCGCATGCTGCTCGACCGGCTGACCGCCTCGGATGCGACGCATGGCGTGATCCTCGACGGCTTCCCGCGCACCCCTGCCCAGGCGCGAGCACTCGACGTGGCGCTTGACGAACGAAGGTCGGGTGTCGAGGAGGCCATCCTGATCGACGTCCCGGCCGAAGAACTCGTGCGGCGCCTGTCGGGGCGCCGGCTTTGCCGCGCCGCAGGACATATCTACAACGAGGTCACAAACCCGCCTCACGTCCCCGGTGAATGCGACATCGACGGCTCCGAGCTTTACCAGCGTGCGGACGACCAACTCGAGACGGTCAAGGCGCGCCTGGACCAGCAGATCCCCGAGCTGCTCGACGTCTGCGCGCACTACGAGGCCCAGGGCAAGCTTCGGACGGTCGACGGAATGCGCCCAATCGAGGAGGTCACCGAGGAGCTCGTGGCCGCGCTGTCACAGCCCAGCGAAAGCCGTGCCTGACGTGGTCACACGCAAGTCGCGCCAGGAGATCGACAAGATGCGCCGCGCCGGCAGGCTCGTCGCCGAGGTGCTGGCGCTCGTCGAATCCGAGCTGCGCCCGGGCATCACGACGGGCGAGCTCGACCGGCTGGCAGAGCGACACCTGCGCGCCGCGGGTGCCACACCCTCGTTCAAGGGCTATCTCGGCGGGGGCCATTATGGCCGCGGGCCGGGCGCCTTCCCGGCAAGCCTGTGCATCTCGATCGACGATCAGGTCGTGCATGGCATCCCCAGCGAACGCGACATCCAGGAGGGACAGCTCGTCTCGGTTGACGCCGGGGCGATCGTCGACGGGTGGCACGGCGACGCTGCGCGGACATTCGTGGTCGGCCCAGTCTCCGCAGAAGCTCGCGAGCTCGTTGACACCACCAGGCTGGCGTTGATGGCCGGAATTGCGGCGGCCCAGCCCGGGAGCCGGATCGGCGACATCGGCGCGGCCATCGAGGACATCGCCATGGAGAAGGGCTACGGCATCGTCCGCCAGTTCGTCGGCCACGGCATCGGAACGTCGATGCACGAGGAACCGCAGGTCCCGAATTTCCGGTCGGGCAACGGAGGTCGTCGGATCGAGGCCGGCATGTGCCTGGCGATCGAGCCAATGTTCACCCTGGGCGGCGACGCCGTGGGTGTCGAGGCCGACGGCTGGACGGTCGTGACGCGCGACGGCTCGCTCGCCGCACACTTCGAGCACACCATCGCGATCACGGAAGGCGGGCCGGAAATCCTCACCAGCGTGGGCAGTCCGCTGGTTGCCGGATCGCGCTCAATTTGATACTCTGCGCGTTCGTGTGCCGGTCACGGACCGGCATTCGGCACGAGAAAGGGAACGACTAACCGCCTGTGGCCAAGAAGGACGCGATCGAAGTGGAGGGAACGGTCATCGAGCCGCTTCCCAACACAATGTTCGCGGTCGAACTCGAGAACGGCCACCGGGTGCTCGCCCACATCAGCGGCAAGCTTCGGATGAATTTCATTCGGATCCTGCCGGGTGATCGCGTGCGGGTGGAGCTGTCGCCCTACGACCTCACTCGGGGCCGGATCACCTACCGGCTCAAATAGCGCGTGAACAACGCATGAACCTCACGAGGAAACGTTGAAAGTCAGAGCGTCCGTCAAGGCCCGCTGCGACAACTGCAAAGTCATCCGCCGGCATGGAACGGTCATGGTCATCTGCCCAAATCCCAAGCACAAGCAGCGGCAGGGCTGATCAATGGCGCGCATCGCCGGCGTCGACGTCCCGCGCGAAAAACGCGTCGAGGTGGCGCTTACCTACATATACGGCATCGGACTTCCGACGGCTCAGAAGATCCTCGCCCAGAGCAACATCAACCCCGACACACGGGTGCGCGATCTGACCGAGGAGCAGGTCAACCGGCTGCGCGAGCTGATCGACCGACGATACAAGGTGGAAGGCGACCTGCGCCGCGAGGTGGCGCTCAACATCAAGCGCCTGATCGAGATCGGCTCGTACCGCGGCGTGCGCCACCGGCGCAATCTCCCGGTTCGCGGCCAGCGCACGAAAACGAACGGGCGACAGCGTCGCGGACCAAAGCGGACGGTTGGCGTCCGGCGCAAGAAGTAACGAGGAAACAAGCCAGGTATGGCCGAACGCAAGAAGGCGACCAAACAGCGCCGCCGTGAGAAGAAGAACGTCCCATCCGGACACGTCCACATCCAGGCGACGTTCAACAACACGATCATCACGATCACGGACCCGACCGGCGCGGTCATCAGCTGGGGCTCGGCCGGCACCGCCGGATTCAAGGGCTCCCGCAAGAGCACGCCCTATGCCGCGGCCCTGTCGGCCGACGGTGCGGCGCGCCGGGCGATGGAGCACGGCATGCGCCAGGTCGAGGTGTACGTGAAGGGCCCCGGCGCGGGTCGCGAGCAGGCGATCCGGTCACTCCAGGCGGCGGGTATGGAGGTCACGGCGATCACGGACGTCACGCCCATTCCGCACAACGGCTGCCGCGCGCCCAAACGGCGCCGGGTCTAGGCGCGTCGTCATGGCACGTTACACGGGCTCTGTCTGTCGCCTCTGCCGCCGAGAAGGCGCCAAGCTGTTCCTCAAGGGCAGCCGCTGTTACACCAAGAAGTGCGCGTTCGAGCGGCGTCCCACACCGCCCGGCCAGCATGGTGTCCGCCGTCGCAAGGTCGGCGAGTTCGGGCTGCAGCTGCGCGAAAAGCAGAAGGTACGGCGGGTCTACGCCGTCCTGGAGCGGCAGTTCAAGAACTACTTCGACACCGCCGAATCGCGGCCCGGCGTGACCGGTGAGAACCTCCTTCGTCTGCTGGAGCTGCGGCTCGACAACGTCGTGTACCGGATGGGCTTCACTACATCCCGGGCACAGGCCCGCCAGCTCGTCGGTCATGGTCACTTCGCGGTCAACGGCCGGCCGACCGGCATTCCGTCCTTCCAGCTCAAGCCCGGCGATCGGATCGAGGTCCGCGAGAGCCGACGCGCTCGCGAGCCGTTCAAGCTGGCGCGCGAGACGCTCCGCTCGCAGCAGACGCCCGATTGGCTAACCGTGGACCCCGCCGCCCTGTCCGGCACCGTTTCCGCCGATCCCCGCCGTGACCAGATGCCGCTCGATCTCAACGAGCAGCTCGTGGTCGAGTACTACTCGAGGTAAGCCCTAAACCATGATCGAACTCGAGGCACCCCATATCGAGCCCGTCGAGGAGCTCGGCGCGTACGCGAAGTACGAGGCCGGACCCCTCGAGGCGGGCTATGGCGTCACGCTCGGCAACGCGCTCCGGCGCGTCCTGCTATCTTCGCTCGAAGGCGCCGCGGTCACGTCCGTGCAGGTCCGGGACGTGTACCAGGAGTTCTCCACGATCCCGGGCGTCAAGGAAGACGTCACGCAGATCGTCCTGAATGTCAAGAAGCTGCGACTGAAGAGCTTCGCCAACCACCCGGTTTCGCTGCGCCTGATCAAGAGCGGCGCCGGCGCGGTGACGGCCGGCGACATCACCGAATCAGCGGACGTCGAGATCGTCAACCCCGAGCTGGTCCTGATGACCATCGACAAGGACGACGTGACGATCGAGATGGACCTGACGGTCGAGCGCGGAGTGGGCTACCTGGGCGCCGAGCGCACGGAAGCGCTGCCCATCGGCGTCATCGCCGTGGACGCGATCTTCACACCCGTCCGCAAGGTGAACTACTGGATCGACAGCGTCCGTGTTGGCCAGATGACCAACTACGACAAGCTCACGATCGAGATCGAGACGGACGGCACGATCAGCCCAGAGGAGGCTCTTTCGCGGGCTGCTGAGCGCCTCGTCCGGGAGTTCCAGAACTTCGTCAGCATCGGCATGCCGATCGGGCCGGGTGAGCGCGCCGGAGCCGGCGTGCCGCAGCTGCCGCCCAACATGCTGGACATGCCCATCGAAGAGCTCGACCTGCCGATGCGGGCCTACAACTCGCTCAAGCGCAACAACATCGTGAAGGTCGGCCAGCTGCTGCAGCTCTCCGACGATGACCTCCTGCGAATGCGCAACTTTGGCAAGAAGTCGCTCGACGAGATGAAGGAGCGCCTGCGCATGCGCGGCTTCATCGTGCCCGAGACCGACGCGGACGAGCTCGACGAGCTGGGCGTCGAGGACGACGGCCTCGAAGGTGGGGACGAGGAGGCCTGAGCGTGGCCCATCGGATCGACGGCCGGAAGCTCGGGCGCAAGCACGGCGCCAGGATGGCGCTGTTCAAGAACCTGACCGTGTCCGTCCTTCGATACGAGAAGGTGCGCACGACGGAGGCCAAGGCGAAGGAGGTCCGCGGGCAGGTCGAGAGGGTCATCACGCTCGCCAAGCGCGGCGACCTCACCGCTCGCCGGACGGTGCTCTCGGAGTTTCCGAACGAGCCGCTCGTGATCAACAAGCTGTTCGACGAGATCGCGCCAAAGTACGCGGACAGGACATCGGGTTTCACCCGTATCGTGCGGATCGGACAGCGGCCCGGTGACGCGGCGGAAATCGTCCAGCTCGAACTGGTCTGAGAACGCAGGCACCCGAGAGGGTGCCCTCGGGCGCGGACGCCGCTTCCGCGCACGGGTTGAATACGATGGCACGGACTTCGCCGGGTACCAGGCCCAACGGGGAGCTCGGACGGTCCAGGGAGTGCTCGAGGACGCGCTCGCCCAGTTGAATGGGGGAGCACGGCTCCGAGTCGACGCTGCGGGCCGGACCGACGCCGGGGTGCACGCCGCGGACCAGGTGATCGCGTTCACCTATCCCGGCCGCCTCTCGGCGCAGGATCTGGGTCGAGCGATCGACGCTCTTCTGCCGGCGGACGTCTCGGTTCGAGACGTCAGACGCGTGGCCCAAGGCTTCCATCCTCGCCGCGCGGCGCGGTTTCGGGAATACCGCTACACCGTCTGGAACGGGCCGCGTAGTCCGCTTCGCGAGCGCCTGGCACTCGGGGTGCGGTCCCCGCTCAACACCGGCGCGATGGCGCGGGCCGGGTCGGTCCTCGAGGGCCGGCACGACTTCTCCGCCTTCGGGGCAGCGATCGGCGCATCGCCGATCCGGACCGTTCATCGGGTCCGGGTCCGGCGCAAGGGATCGGAGGTGACGATCGACGTCGTCGCCGACGCGTTCCTGCGGGGGATGGTTCGCCGGATGGTCGCCGCGCTCCTGGAAGTGGGCCGCGGGAATATTGATGCAGATGCCGTCGGCCAGGCGCTCGTCGGCCGAAAGGCAGCATTCGACGGGGCCGCGGCACCGGCGAAGGGCCTGAGCCTTCGACGGGTCGCCCTTGGACGACGCGAGAAAATCGGGCCAGACGAAGTGCAACCAGACGAAGTGCAAGAGGAACTGGACGGAGAGCACGAAGAGCGATGAACTCGAAGACCTTCACGCTCCGCGAGAGCGACATCGACCGCCGCTGGTACGTCGTGGACGCGACGGATCAGACGCTGGGTCGCCTTGCCTCGCGCATCGCGCGCGTCCTGGAGGGCAAGAACAAGCCCGAATACACGCCCAACCTCGACTCCGGCGATCACGTCATCGTCCTGAACGCGGCCCGCGTGGCTGTCACCCGCGACAAGCGCGAAACGAAGCTGTATATCCGCCACAGCGGCTATCCGCGCGGGTTGAAGGAAGAAACCCTTGGGCACCTGTTGGAGCGGCGTCCGGAGGAGGCCATCCGAAGAGCCGTGAAGGGGATGCTGCCGCGCAATCGCCTGGGCGTTCAGCAGCTTCGCAAGCTCAAGATCTACCCCGGGTCAGACCATCCGCACCAAGCCCAGCAGCCCGAGCCGCTGGCCTGACGAGGAGCACCATGACGACGCCTGCTTTCTTCACCGGGACCGGTCGCCGCAAGACGGCAATCGCGCGCGTTCGGCTGCTGCCGGGCGAGGGCGAGATCGTGATCAACGGCCGGACGCTCGAGGAGCATTTCGGCAACGCCGTGAACGAGGCGGACGTCCGGATGCCGTTCCGGGTCACGGGCACCGAGGGCCGCTTCAACGCGATGGTCAAGGTCGAAGGCGGCGGGGTAACCGGTCAGGCCGGTGCGATTCGTCACGGCATCGCCCGCGCCCTGCTCCAGCTCGATCCGGATGGCCATCGCCTGCCCCTCCGACAAGCCGGGCTCCTGACGCGCGATCCACGCATGAAGGAACGCAAGAAGTACGGCCTCAAGCGAGCTCGCAAGGCACCGCAGTACACCAAACGCTGAGGGCCCGACCGCCGGAGAGGAAGCGCGTCCGATTGAGCGACGAGGTCTTCGAGCGTTATCGGGAAGCCCTCCGACGGGGCCACGTTGCAGCGCTCCGCGGCCGGCTCGACCTCGCGATCGACGCCTACGCCGAAGCAGCCACGCTGGCGCCGGAGCGGCCCGTCCCGCACGTCAGCCTCGGCGACGTCCTCGTCCGGCTGGGTCGATTGGACGACGGATTGGCGGCCTACGACCGTGCGCTCGAGCGCTCGCCCCGGGACGAGACCGCGCTCAACGGTCGCGCCGCGGCGCTCGTTGCCGGAGGGCGGCGCGCCGAGGCCGCGAGGACGCTCGATCTCCTCTCGCAGGTCCAGGACGGGGCACGCCGCCTCGCCGACGCGGCAGACTCCGCGCGAAGCGCCCTCGAACAGGCCGAGTCACGCGATCGGCGCCGCCACCTGACGGACCTGGTCGCGCGTCTCCGGGAGGTTGGCGGGCCGGGAGCTGAGGCCGCCCTGGCCCGTGCATCCGAGGTGCTCGAAGCGCGCAAACCCGCCGGCGCCGGCCCGGCCGGGACGCCCGGCAAAGCCGAAGGCGCGGAAGGCTCCGGGCGAGACGGACAGGCCGGGAAGGAAGTTCAGCCGCCCAGCCCGCCCGGATCGATCCTTGTGACCGAGGCCCTCGCGTCGCTCGATGCCGGGGACCCAGGGGCTGCCCTGGCCGGGCTGCTCAGTGCGGCGCGTGCATTGGCGGCCGCGAGGCAGAGCGACGCCGCGCTCGATGCCTGCTACCTGGCGCTCTCCTTCGCTCCCGACGATCCGGACGTCCACCTCGCCCTCATCGACCTGTACCTCGCGCGTGGCTGGCGCGGCCAGGCGGCCGACAAGCTCGTCCTCCTCCGTCGGCTGGTCGAGCTGACCGACGATGCGGCCGCGAAAGAGCGCGTGGCGGCGGTGGCCATCTTCTTCCCGGAGGACATGCGGCTGGCAGCCTCGCCCAGCGCCTGACCCTCCGAAGCCGCTCCCGGCGAGAGCGGCGTCGTTTCGGCCCCGTGCGAGGGTCGACCGAGGCGAGATGAAGCGGCCTCCTCGGCTACACTTTCGAGACGATGGCGCAGCTACTGCAGTCGATCCTGGATCAGGTTCGACCGACCACGCTGATCGACATCGGGATCACCGCACTCCTCATCTACTGGCTGTTCAGCCTGATCCGCGGGACTCGCGCCGTACGACTGGTGATCGGCGTCAGCGTCCTGTTCCTCGTCTATGCGGCAGCCCAGGCGCTGGGCCTGCGTCTGCTGTCCCAGATTCTCCAGACCGGAGCGGTCGTCGGCGTCTTTGCCCTCGTGGTCGTATTCCAGCCGGAGCTGCGCAGGGCGCTCGAGCGGATCGGCCGTGTCGGCTCGCTGGCCTGGCTGCTGTCGCCCGCCGCCCAGCGGGAGGCCGAGCACGTCGCCGCCGAGGTCGCGCGAGCCGCGGCCCTGCTCTCGGCGGAGGGCCACGGGGCACTGATCGTGCTCGAGCGTGAGACGGGCCTCGAGGAGATCGCGGAGACGGGCGTAATGATCCACGGCGATCTCTCGGCCGATCTGCTGGTGACGATCTTCATGCCCCGCAGCGCGCTCCACGACGGAGCCGTTCTGATTCGGGGCTCGACGATCCTGGCGGCCGGCGCGCTGCTGCCGCTCGCGGAGACCACGGTCCACACCGAACGCTTCGGGACGCGCCACCGGGCAGCCCTCGGAATCACGGAGCAGACCGATGCGGTGGTGGTGGTGATATCCGAGGAAAACCGCCAGGTCAGCCTGGTCGAGCGCGCGCGGATCGTGCGGAACCTGAACGAGGTCCAGCTGGGGCGAGCGCTGATCGCCCTCCTCAATCCGGCGGGCGGCAGGCGCACTCCGTTCGGTCGCGGTCCCGACCGGCCGGAGGGGCCAACCGGCGGTCGAGCGCCGCGACTGTCGAACCTGGGCGGGATGGTCGCGCGCAGGCGAGCGCGGGCGGATCGTTCGCGGACCGAGGACGACTCGGCGGCCCCGGCAGCATCGGTGAGAACCACGCATTGACCCGGGTCCTGGCATTCATCTTCCACAACTGGCCTCTGAAGCTCGCGGCCGTCGCCTTGGCGACGGTCCTGTATGTCGCCCTCGCACTCAGCCAGAACGCGAGGGAGTGGCCCGGGCCGCTCACCATCGACGTCGTCAACCAGCCCGCATCGGCGGTCCTGCAAGGGGCGCTGCCGCCGGTCACCAACGTGCGCTACTTCGCGCCGCCCGACATCCGCGTCAGCAGCGCCAGCTTCCTGGCCCGGATCGATCTGGCGGGCGCAACTCCGGACGCCAGCGGGCTGGCGACCGTGGCCGTCAACGTCACCTCGCCGGACGACCAGATCCGGGTGATCGACTGGTCGCCGCGGCAGGTCGGGGTGCGCCTCGATCCACTACGGACCAAGACTGTGCCGGTCGTGGTCGACCGTGGCAGCGTGCCGGCCGGGCTTCAGGTCCGGGACCCCGTCGTCGATACCAGCGAAGTGACGGTCTCGGGCTCGCAGTCCGTCGTCAGCCAGGTGACGCAGGCTGTCGCGCGGGTCCGCATCGATGCGTCCGGCGTCTCCGTCGACCAGTCGGTCGACCTCATCGCCGTCGACGCGAGTGGGGAAGCGGTGGCTCCCGTCCGGATCGAGCCTTCCAGCGTCCGCGTGAAGATCCTCGTTGGCAGCCAGCTGGGTTCGAAGGCGTTGCCGGTGAACGCGGTCGTGACCGGAACGCCTGCCAGCGGCTTCGAGGTGGCGACGATCACCGTCAAGCCCGTCGTGGTATCGATCGAAGGTGAGGCGGGTGTCCTGTCGAGCCTCCTCAAGGTGGACACGGGGCCAGTGTCGGTCTCCGGCGCCGCCGCCGACGTCAACCAGACGGTGCCCCTGAGCCTTGCGACCGGTCTGTCGGCACTCGGCTCGTCTGACGTCCAGGTGACGGTCCACCTCCGCGCCATCACCGGAACGCGCTCATTCACCGCGGGCATGGTGCTGTCCGGTGCGCGTGATGACCGGACCTACGCGCTGTCGACCGACCAGGTCCTCGTGACGCTGGGCGGCACGATGAGCGATCTGGCGGGCCTCCAGGGCAGCGGGTTCATCCTGACGGTCGACGTCGACGGCCTCGGCCCCGGAACACACGAGGTCGTGCCCAGGGTCACCCTCCCGGCCGGGGTAAATCTGGTCGCACTCAGTCCCCCGCGCATCACGGTGGACGTGGGCACGGCGCCGAGTCCCAGTCCCTCTCCGAGCGGGCCATAGCGGTGCCGCGCCTGTTCGGTACGGACGGAATCCGTGGCGTCGCCAACGTCGAGCTCCGGCCGACAACTGCGTTCAGCCTCGGGCGCGCAACCGCGAAGCGCCTCGTCGGGCCGGGCGGGGCCATCGTGGTTGGCCAGGACACCCGTCGTTCGGGCGACATGTTCGTGGCGGCCATCACGGCTGGAGCCACGAGCCTCGGCGTCGACGTGCATCGCGCCGGGATCGTGCCGACCCCGGCGCTTGCCTACCTGGCCGGCTCCGGCGAGTTCGCGGCGGGGATCATGGTCTCCGCATCCCACAACCCGGCCGAGGACAACGGCCTGAAGGTGCTCGACGAGCGGGGCCTGAAGCTCGACGACGCGGTCGAAGACGAGCTGGAGCAGCTCATCTGGCGCGCCGAGGAACTGGGCGGGGTCGGTAACGAGGAGCTCGGCCGGTCATTCGACGCGGGGCACCTGCTGGACGAATACCGGCGCCACCGATTGGGGCTTGCGCGCGGCATCGAGTCCTCGGGAACGCGCGTCATTCTCGACTGCGCGAACGGCTCGGGCGGTATCGTCGGCCCGGAGATCCTGTCGGCGACGGGCGCGTCGGTGGAGGTGATCCACAACGAGCCCGACGGAGTCAATATCAACGTCGCATCCGGAGCCACGCACCCGGGGGCGCTCGCCGAGGCAGTCGCCGCGCGTGCTGCCGACGTCGGATTTGCACTCGACGGAGACGCCGACCGGCTCATCGCCGCCGATTCGACCGGTGCCGTCGTCGATGGCGACCAGGTCCTGGGCATCCTGGCGCTCGACAGGCTGGCGCGCGGCGTGCTGCCAAAAGGCGGCCTGGTCGTATCCGTGCTGTCGAACGGCGGCCTCCAGGCGGCCGTCGAGGCGGCCGGTGGACAGGTCGTCCGGACGCCGGTGGGCGACAAGTACATCCTCGATGGCATGCTGGTGAGCGGAGCCGGTCTGGGCGGGGAGAAGAGCGGGCACGTCATCGTGCTGGAGCACACCACGTCGGGCGACGGGATCGTCACCGCTCTCGAGGTCTTGCGCGTGATGGCACGGCGCGGCGCCACCCTGGCCGAGCTCGCGGCGGCGATCCCGCTGCTGCCGCAGCAAGAGCGGGCGGTTCCTGCCCGCCACAAGGACCAGTGGGAGGGCGATCGTGAGCTTCAGCGAGCGATCCGCCAGGCCGAGGCACGTCTCGGGCGGAGCGGCCGCGTCCTGGTCCGACCGTCCGGCACGGAGCCCGCCCTGCGGGTCATGGTGGAGGGCGAAGACGCGGCGCTCGTCGAGGAGCTCGCGGATGCTTTGGCCGACCTCGCAGGGCAGCGTCTAAACTAGCCGGGACCCGGCGCTCCAGACGTCGGCGCCGTGGAGAACGCCACCTGCATGTGCGGCATCGTCGGCTACACGGGACCGCGCGAGGCCGGCCCGATCCTGATCGAGGGCCTCAAACGCCTCGAATATCGCGGCTACGACTCGGCCGGGATCGCGCTCGTGGACGATCAGGGTGACCTGTTCGTCGAGAAGCGCGCAGGCAAGCTGGCCAACCTGGAGACGGCGATCGCCGATCGGACTCCCCATGCGGCAATCGGGCTCGCCCACACCCGTTGGGCGACCCACGGGCGGCCGAACGACCTCAATGCCCACCCCCACGTCGACTGCACCGGGGACGTCACGGTCATTCACAACGGCATCATCGAGAACTTCCGGGAGCTGCGCGATGGGCTCGAGGCACGTGGCCACGAGCTGACCTCCGAGACCGACACGGAAGCCATCGCCCACCTGATTGAGGAGGCCTATTCGGGCGACATTGCGGACGCGACCCGAGACGCCCTCAGAAAGGTCGACGGCGCCTACGCCCTCGCGGTCATGCACCGCGCCGAACGCGATCGACTGGTCGGCGCCCGGATGAACGTGCCCCTCGTGGTCGGCGTCGCGGACGGCGAGACCTTCCTCGCCAGCGATGTAGCGGCAATCCTCGCCCACACCGACCAGGTCATCTTCCTTGAGGAGGGCGACGTCGCCGACCTGCGTCCCTCGGGGGTGGTCATCACCGACGTGACGGGCGCGCCGCGCCATCGAGCCGTCACGACGATCACGTGGTCCCCGGAGCTGGCCGAGAAGGGCGGCCATGCCCACTTCATGATCAAGGAGATCCAGGAACAGCCCGAGGCCCTTCGGCAGTCGATCGCCGGGCGGGTCAGCCGCGACGACCGGATCCGGGTCGAGGAGCTGGACGGCATGTCGGATGCCATCCGCGCCGCGACGAGGATCGAGCTGGTTGCCTGCGGCACGGCGTACTACGCCTCCCTCGTCGGGGCGGCCGCGTTCCAGGACTGGACCGGCCTGCCGGCGCGGGCAACCGTCGGCTCGGAGTTCCGCTACAGCCCTCCGCCACTTGACGCGAACACGCTCGTCATCGCCGTCACCCAGTCGGGCGAAACTGCGGACACGATCGCCCCCACCCGGCTTGCGCGCGAGCGTGGCTGTCCGGTGGTGGCCGTGACCAACACGGTGGGTTCGGCCATCACGCGTGAGGCTGACGCCGTGCTGTTCCTGCAGGCCGGTCCGGAGATCGCCGTCGCGGCTTCCAAGACGTTCGTGACGCAGGTCACCACCCTGATCGTGCTTGCCGCGGCGATCGCCAAGCTGCGCGGCATGATGGGCCTGGAGCAGGAAGCCGAGATTGCAGCGGCGCTTCGAGGACTGCCGGACGCCGCCCAGCGCGCGATCGACGCAGCCGGGGGTTCACCCGAGCTGGCACGGCGCTACGTCAACTCGCGCGGCTTCATGTTCGTCGGGCGTGGCTACGGCTACCCTGCCGCCCTCGAGGGTGCGCTCAAGCTCAAGGAGATCAGCTACATCCACGCGGAGGGCTATCCCGCCGGGGAATTGAAGCACGGCCCGATCTCCTTGCTCGATGCGGAATGCCCCCTCGTGGCCGTGGCCACGCGATCGTCGGTGTATGACAAGGTCATCAGCAATGTCATGGAGGGGCGAGCCCGTGACGCGAGGGTGATCGCCGTTGCGACCGAGGGCGACGAGCAGATCGAGCGCTTCGCGGACGAGGTGTGCTGGGTGCCCGACACGCACGAAGCACTCACCCCGGTACTCGCGGTCATCCCACTGCAGCTGCTCGCGTATCACACCGCGGTCGCCCGTGGTACCGACGTCGACCAGCCGCGCAACCTGGCCAAATCGGTGACGGTCGAGTAGGCAATGGGCACGAGCGAACAGCTCGAAGGAGGTCTCTCGGGAGGGGCAGCCCGGCTCACCGCGAGCGCAGGCGAAACCCCGGCGGGCCGCCTGTCCGGCGACACGACGGAGCTGGGCATCGACATCATCAGCGTCGGGCGCATCCGCAGGACCCTGGCCCGTTTCGGCGGCCGCTTCGTGCGTCGCGTGCTGACGCCTTCCGAGCAGCGCTACGTGCGCGATCGCGCCGAAACGCTGGCAGGCCGCTGGGCGGCGAAGGAAGCGGTGTCCAAGGTCCTCGGCCTCGGCGTCCGCGGAATCGGCTGGCGGGACATCGAGATCGAGCGGTTGCCTACGGGCCAGCCGGCGGTCCGCCTGCGCGGCCGAGCGGCGGCCCGCGCCGAGCAGCTCGGAATGGCGCGCATTGCCGTGTCGATCAGCCATGAGGCCGACTATGCGGTGGCCATCGCCTTCGGCGTCCGGACGGCAGGCGGGCGTTACCTCTTCCCGCCGGACATCGAGGACCGGCTCGACGATCGTGAGCGGCGGATCCTCGCCCGGATCGAGCGCCTGCGTGCTCTCGCGGCCGAAGACGACGGTACGGGGGCATCCCGTGCCTGACCGGGGGCCCGTTGGGTTCGGTCGACGGTCTGACGCGGAGGGTGCGCCGGCAGGTGTGCCCGTCGTGGAAGGAGCCGTCCTGCTCGGAGATGCCGCTGCCGCCGACCTCCTGCCGAAGCGTCCGGAGCGCGGTCACAAGGGCAGCTTCGGCAAACTGCTGGTCCTGGCCGGCTCGCTCGACTACGCCGGGGCCGCCCTGCTCGTGTGCCGGGCGGCCGGGCGGAGCGGCGTCGGCCTGGTCACCCTCGCGATCCCCGAATCGCTTCAGCCCTTGTTCGCCGCCAAGGTCCTCGAGGCGACCACGATGGCCCTGCCCGAGGACGACGTGGAAGAAGTGGAGCCCGAGGAGGCGCTGGCGCGGATCCTCGACCACGACCACGACGCGTTGGTGGTGGGGCCGGGCCTTCGACCGGGCCTCGCGACACGCGAGCTGATCGCCGCGCTGCTTGCGGTCCCCGAGGAGCCGACACCTCCTCCGGCCGTTCTCGACGCGGAGGCTCTTCGGTCGCTTGCGTCGACCGACCGCTGGTGGGCCGCCACGCGCCGGCACGCGGTCCTGACGCCGCATGCCGGAGAGTTCGGACGCCTGCGCGCCGGCAGCGGTCATGATCCCGAGGCCGACGGCGACCTGGTCGCGGATGACGCCGCGCGCGCCCGGGTGACCCGCGCCGCGGCCGAGGAGTGGGGCCAGGTGGTCGTCCTCAAGGGCGCGCGGACCGTCATTGCGGCCCCCGATGGATCGGTGGCCGTCGCTCCGTTCGAGAACCCGGCCATGGCCAGCGGAGGGACCGGCGACGTCCTGGCAGGTGCGATCGGAGCGCTGCTCGCCCAGGGCCTGGACCCCTTCGCGGCTGCCCGCCTGGGGGTGTATCTCCATGGCCTCGCAGGTGAGGCTGTCCGCGAGCGCATCGGAGACGCCGGCCTGCTCGCGTCCGACCTGCCCGACCAGATCGCCTTCGCGCGAAAGCGCCTGGCTGCCCTCGCGCCCCGATCGCGCAAGCCCGTCGGTTTCGGCATGCGCGAAATTCCCGCGCCAGCGGGGAGTCCGGCTGCGGCAGAGGCATCGCGGCCGCCCACGGTCGGGCGCCGCTCCTGAGCTCGGGGGCTCCCTTCCCCGCGCGGACCCCGATCGAGGTGGCGCTCCGAGACGCGGGGCTGCCGCCGTTGCCGCGGACCGCGTGGCTGGCCATCGACCTGGACCGACTTGCGGCGAACCTGGCGGCCGTCCGATCCATGCTGCCGCCCGGTGTCCGGCTGGAGCCCGTCGTCAAGGCCGATGCGTACGGACACGGGGCCGTCGGAGTAGCCAGCTTCCTCGGAGAAACGGGCGTAGATGGGCTCTCGGTGGCCACGCTTGACGAGGCCCGAGAGCTGCGTGCCGCCGGCGTAACGCTGCCGCTCCTGGTGCTCTTCTCGATCGCGCCGGAGCTTGCGGTGGAGGCGGCCCGGCTCGACGTAGCGATCACGATCGCGGATCGGGTCCTGCTCGAGCGGACGCTGGATGCCCGGGCGGCAGCGGCATCCGGAGCGGCGGCAGGACCGCCGCCTCAGCTCGTCGTCCACCTGGAGGTCGAGACCGGGCTGGGGCGGGGCGGCCTCGACCAATCCGAGACTCCCTGGGCGGCGGCCGCGATCCGCGACGCGCCGGGTATCCGCCTGGGTGGGATCTGGTCGCACCTTGCCGCAGCCGGGCAGCCCGAGCGATCGGGTGGTCAGTCCCGCCGGTTCGATGCTGCCCTCGCCGACCTCCTCGCAGATGAGCCCTTGCCGATGCGCCACCTGGCCGCGAGCGGCGCGCTCCTGGCCGGCACCGCGCCGTCCCTCGACGCCGTCCGCATCGGCCTCGCGACCTACGGCTTGATCCCGGACGGGCTGAACGTCCCTGTCGCCGGTGCCGCCGCTGCGGCCGCTCTCGCACCGGTCATGTCGCTTCACGCCCGGCCAGTTCGCGTCGCGGATCTGCCGGCTGGCCACGGCGTCAGCTACGGGCCGAGCTTCGAGACCGCGCGCTCGAGTCGGATCGCCACCCTGCCCATCGGCTATGCCGACGGCTGGTCGCGGATCTTGTCGAACCGCGCGGAGGCCCTTGTCCGTGGCCTGCGCGTTCCGCTGGTCGGCACGGTCGCCATGGATGCCGTGATGGCCGATGTCACCGACGTGCCGGGAGCGCCAGTCTCTGTCGACGACGAGTTCGTGCTGCTGGGAGCGCAGGGAGCGGACCATATCGGGGCTGGGGACTTGGCGCAAGCACGCACCACGATCTCATACGAGGTCCTCACCTCGATGGCTCGGCGAGTAGCCCGGGTGTACTATCGATCGGCCGTACCCGTGGGTCTGCGGACGCTCACGGAGGAGACCTACGCGTGGCACTCATCGAGCTCTGGAATGGGGATATCTGCGACCTCGAAGTCGACGCGATCGTGAGCCCTGCCAACCCCTCGCTGTGGATGGCGACCGGCGTCGGCGGGGCGATCAAGCGCACCGGCGGTGACGCGATCGAGTTCGCGGCGGTCCGCCAGGGCCCGATCGGATTGGGCGAGGCCGTCGTGACGGCGGCCGGCACACTTGCCGCGCGGATCGTGATTCATGCCGTGTCCCTCGATCGAGATCGGCGAACGAGCGGGCAGCTGATCGAACAGGCGGCCAGGAGCGCGATGGCTCGCGCCCGTGAGAACAATGTCGTGAGCATCGCCTTTCCGGCACTGGGAACGGGCGTGGGCGGCTTCCCCCTGGACGAGGGCGCGCGCATCACGGTGAGCACGGTTCGTGACGAGGCATCTCGCTCGCCGGGGCTGAATACGGTGGTCTTCGCGCTCCGTGGCGCGGCTGCCTACCACGCGTTCGAGGCCGCCCTGGCAGCCGAAGCCCGAGCGTTGGATGCTGCGCCGACGCCCGCCGATTCCGCCTCCGCGAGGCCCAGGGCATGACCCTCCCGCCTGAACAGTTACAGGAGCAGCGCGACGACCTCGTCGAGCAGGTCGCGCGCGAGATCCAGCTGCGTGGTCTGACGGGACCGGCGTTCCATTTCCTGCAGGCGAGCCGGCCGTACAGGCCCCTCGGCAGCAACGCAATGCTCTTCTTTGATCCGGTGCTGCGCGGCCTGTTCGGAGGCGAGTACGCATCCGCGTCCGAGATCCTCGCCGACGACGACGGAATCGAGCAGTTGATCGCGCGACTCGAGGAGATCGAGGAAGAAATCGCCTGGGACGCCTGAAGGCCGATCCCCTCCGCGGCCCGGTACCATGAGCGGGTGACGAGCGACCCGCGCGCCTTCTTCACGCTCGATCTGGGCGCCGCCACCACCGCCGCAGCTCTGGTCGGCAATGTCCAGGGCAGCTGGCGCCTTCTGGGCAGCCTGGCTCTTCCGGCGACGATCGACCGGGAGGCGATCCTGCAGCTGCTCCTCCGCCGCGTTCGCGAAGCCGCGCCTGCTGAGATCGTCGCGGAAACCGAGCTTCCCGAGGCGGCCGCTGACGTCGGACGGCTTGTTGCCAGGACGACCCCACCGCCGACCATCGCGGTGATTGCCGCCACCGACGCGCGGCGCGTATCCCTGGGGACGGTCGCCGACCGGGCCGGCTGGCGGGTACGCGGAGGGAGCCTGGATCGCGGCGATCGGCTCGACCTGCTCCGAACGGCTCTCGATCCGGCGGTCGAGGCCGTGCTCGTAGGCGCCGCTGACCCGCCGCTCACCGATGAGCGAGCTCGGCTCGAGGATCTTCAGGCTCTCGCGGATGCCATCACGGAGCGCCGCCCGAACTTGCCCGTGGTGCTGGCGGGATCGGTCGCCGGATCGATCACGGGATCGACCATGGGTTCGGCCGGCCCTGCGATCCCAGGCCCTGCGGTCCCCGGTGCGTTGGTCGGTGTCCCTGCTCTCGAGGCAGAGAAGCCGGAAGGTGGCGAGCGGCTGTTTGCCCCGGCGCCGAACACCGGCGACCCGCCGGGCAGTGCCTTGACGGCCTTCTTGCTGGGCATGCGTGCGCGGTCGGACGATGCCCGCCAGGGGGTCGCTCGATCCACTTCGTCCCTGGCGGCCGTGACGGACCGGCACGTGGAAACGCTCGAGATCGGTTTCGAAGCCGGGCTGCGGGCCGCCGCCTGGCCCGCCCCCGATGAGCCAGGTGGAGTTGCGATCCTGTCGGCCGAGAGCGTCGCCGCGGCTCTTTTTCCGGCCGAGGCCGACGAGCAAACCGTTGACGCGGTGCTCGCATGGTCCACCCTTCCCATCGATCGTACACGGCTGCGAGACCGACTCCGGGAGCTGCGATTGTGGCCGTGGGCCGACGCACAGGGCGATGGGGCTTTACTGCGACTGGCCTCGGCCCGCGTCGCGGTCGCGCGGCTCATGACTGTGACGCCGGCGGTCTCCGCGCACGCGGCAGCGGACCTCGTCATCGCGGCCGGTGGGGTGTGGTCCGCCGCGCCCGGTTCGGCTGTGGCGCTGGCCCTGGCCGACGTCAGGCGCCGTCCCGGTGCCTGCCAGATGGCGGTGGACCACGCGCGCCTGCTGGGGCCGCTCGGCACGATCGAGGACGAGGGAGAGCGCCGACAGCTGCTCGATGACCTGCGGGACGATCTCTTGCTGCCCATCGGGAGCGTCGTGCTGGCACAGGGCGTCAGGCCGGGTCGGACGGGCGGCCGGGTGGCGGTCCGCTCCAACGGCGACTCAACGGAGCGGGATCTGGTGCCCGGCACGCTGGAGATCGTCGACGTCCCGCCGGGTCAGCTCGCGCAGGCCGAGTTCGAGTTCCGCGAGCCGGTGCTCGTTGGGACGAGGGGCAAACGCTTCGCGATCGAGGTGAGCGGCGGCCTTGCGGGACTGCTCGTCGACCTGCGCGACATCCCCCTGAGGCTGCCTGACCGGGCCGAACGCCGGCGCGATGTTCTGGCCGACTGGCAGCGGCCCTTGTGGCCCGGAATAGAACCGTGACCGAACCACCCGGAGGCACCGGGGGCAGCCGGGCGCGAAGGGCGCCGGGCGAGGAGGAGGCGGTTGGCTCCTGGTTCGAGCTGGTTGCTCCTCGGACGCTGGTGGATCGCTCGCCCAGGATCCGTCTGCCGCTGTCGCTCGGCGACGAGGTCTTCGTGGCGGCCGGCGACTCGGTCCAGCCCGGCCTGCTGCTTGCGGAGCGGCTTCGGCATGCCCACCTCGAGGAACATGGTCGGCGAGGTCAACCCTTCGGCCACGAGAAGCAGATCACCGTGGCCGGGCACGAATGGTTCATCACGGGCGGCCAGCGTCATCCGCTGGAGTCGCCGGCCACGGGCATCGTGCGTTCAGTCGATCCAACGGCGGGCCTCGCGATCGATGTCTCCGGGAATGCGCTGCACGGGGTCCTGGCGGTCGGCGGACCCAGCCGCGGCCGGCTGGAGATTGCAACCGGTGCGGATGGAGAACTGCGACCCGCCGCTGTGGACGTCGGTCGGGCGGGCACGATCCTCGTCGTCGGCTCGCGCGTTGCCGCCGAAACCCTCACCCGCGCTCGAGCGATGGGCGTTCGGGGCGTGATCGTTGGGGCTCTGTCCGGCAAGGACCAGCGGGACTTCGAGGCCTCAGAACGGCGCCAGAGAGCCAGCGTCCATCATCTCGCTTCGTTCGCGGTCCTCGTGCTCGACGGCGTTCTCCGCCGGCCGATCTCGTCGCCCGTGATGAAGCTGCTCGAGACCCTCGAGGGGTCCGAAGTGGCGATCGTGGGTGATCCGCCAGCGCTCCTGTTTCAAGACCCCAAAGGCCGGATCCCCGAGGCTCCGCCCGGTTGGGTGCGTGCACGCAGCGGCCCGATGGCGGGCCGCGAGGGCCACTGGCTCGGCCCGGCCGGGCAGCGGCGGTTCGGAGCGGCAATGCATCTCGAGGCCGGCTTCGTGCGGTTCGGGGAGGGCGCGCCGACACCCGTGCCGTTGGCCGATCTGGAGCGCCTCGTCTAGCCGCTCTGCACACGGGCGGAGGCGGCACGGCGTTCGGGTACCCTCAGGGTCATGCCCATTGCGCTGGAGCGACAGGTGCGGTCCGAAAACGTCCAGAGCACCCGTACTCTGGGCGCCGCGTTGGCGGCTGCCGCCCGGCCGGGTGACCTGATCGGCATTGTCGGCGAGCTCGGGGCGGGAAAGACGCAGCTCGCCAAGGGGTTCGGCGCGGGTCTGGGCATCAACCAGACGATCAACTCCCCGAGCTTCGTCCTGATGGCCGAGTACCGCGGTCGCCTGCCGTTCTTCCATCTGGATCTGTTCCGCCTTGCCGATGCGACCGAAGCCCTCGCCGGCGGCCTGATCGACGAACGGCAGGCTGAGGGCGTCACGCTGATCGAATGGGCCGAGCGGCTCGCGGCCGCCCTGCCGAGCTCGCGCCTCGACGTGTTCATCGAGGGCACGGGCGACGAGCCGCGCATCATCCGCCTGGAGGCCCGCGGCCCGGATTACGCGCGATACCTGGAGGCCCTTCCGTGATGGAGGACGGCAACCGGCCCGGCCCCCCGACTCGCGCGGGCCGAGTCAGCGAGGGGCTCCTCATCGCTCTCGACACGGCTACGACGACCGCGGTCGTCGCCCTCGGCGATCAGTCCGGGAGCAGCCGCGCCGAGACGAGTTGGGCGGCAGGCTATCGCCACGGCGAAGAACTACTGACCCGCATCGACGGCCTGCTCGCGGAACAGGGCGCCGCGGTGGGTGACCTGACGGGCATCATCGTGGGAACCGGACCGGGCGCCTTTACTGGGCTGCGCGTGGGATTGGCCTCGGCGAAGGGACTGGCGGTAGGCCTCGGGCTGCCACTCGTTGGCGTCCCGACGTCGCTGGCGCTGATGGATGCCGCGAGCCGCGGGCTGCAAGCCGTCGCATCGCTCGCGTTGCTCGTCCCCGCCGGGCCGTCGGACCGCGTCCTGGTGAGCGACGGGAGCGCCCGTCTCCTGCCCGGCGGGGAAGACCCCGACCTCGAAGCGGGAACCCTCTTGCTGGCCGTCGATCTGGCGGGACGTGCTCCCGAACAGTCGATCCGGCTGGGTGAGCGAGCGGTCGACGGCCTGGGCGCCGCGTTGCTGCGCATGGGAGCGGCGCGGTTGGCCGCCGGAGCGCGAGATGATGTGGGTCAGCTCGTGCCGGAATATGTCACGCTGCCGCGCGGGATCAGCCGGCTCAGTGGGGAGGTGGCATGGTCGCGCGGCCGCCAGTGAGGCTCGTGATCGAGCCGATGCGCGTGGCCGACCTTTCGGCCGTGCACGATATCGAGCGGCGCAGCTTCAGCACGCCCTGGCCGCCCCACGCGTATCGCACAGAGATCGAGACGAACCGGCTGGCGACCTACCTCGTGGTGCGTGCCGGGCGCGTGGTGGTCGGCTATGCCGGCATGTGGCTGATGGCCGACGAAGCGCACATCACGACCTTCGCGGTCGATCCCCTGTGGCGCCGACGCCGCATCGGGGAGCGGCTGCTTCTTGCCATGCTCGACCTCGCCATCAGCCGCCAAGCGCGGGAGGTGACCCTCGAGGTGCGGCTCTCGAATGTCCCGGCCCGCAGGTTGTACGAGAAGTACGGCTTCCGCCCGGTGGGGCTGCGGCCGAACTACTACAGCGACAACGGCGAAGACGCCCTGATCATGACCACTGACCAGCTCGAAGGCTCGGCCATGGCCGGCCGGTTGGCGGGTCTGCGGGACGCACTCGAGGCCAGTCCGGCGCCTCAATTTCCCGACGACGAGATCGCGACGTGAGCGGCGGCCGGAATGGACCTCTGTTGCTCGCCGTCGAGAGCAGCTGCGACGAGACGAGCATCGCCCTGGTCGAGGGAGGCCGGCGAATCCACGCTAACGTGGTCGCCAGCCAGGTCGCCATGCACGCGGCCGCCGGCGGGATCGTCCCCGAGGTTGCCGCGCGAGCCCACCTGCGCTGGATCGTGCCGGTCCTCGAGGAGGCGTGGTCGGAGGCCGCCCTCGAGTGGTCGGACGTGGACGGGGTCGCCGTGACCTACGGACCGGGGCTGGCCGGTTCGTTGTTGGTTGGCATCAACTTCGCCAAGGCGCTGGCGTACGTCCGCGGCAAGCCGCTGATCGGGGTCAATCACCTGGAGGGTCACGTCTATGCGGCCTGGCTGTCCGCGAGCGAGAGCGCAGCAGATCGGGACGGGAGCGCCCACGAGGAGCCGGTGTTCCCGCTCGTGGCCCTTGTCGTGTCCGGGGGCCACACCTTCCTCGCGGAGATGCGCGACCACCTGACCTACCGCCTGCTCGGCCAGACTGTCGACGACGCGGCCGGCGAAGCATTCGACAAGGTTGGCCGGCTTCTGGGGCTGGGTTACCCGGGAGGGCCGGAGATCATGAGGGCGGCCGCAGGCGCGACCCGTCGGGACATCGTCTTCCCGCGCGCCTGGATGGGCACGTCGTATGACTTCAGCTTCAGCGGCCTCAAGACTGCCGCGCGCCGCATCGTGGATGCCGCTCGTGCCGACGAAGGCCTGCCCGCGGACGATCCCAAGGCTCGCCTGTCCCGGGAGACCATCGCTGAGCTGGCGTACGGCTTCCAGGAGTCGGTGGTGGACGTCCTGGTGACGAAGACGATCCGCGCAGCCGAGGAAACGAGCGCGCGTTCGATCGTGCTCGGCGGCGGCGTTGCCGCGAACCGGGTGCTGCGCGAACGCCTGGTCGGCGAAGCACAGGCGAGAGGCCTCCCGTGTATCGTCCCGCCGCCCGCGCTGTGCACGGACAATGGCGCGATGATCGGCGCCGCCGGAGCGTGGCGATTGGCGGCCGGCGATCGAGCAGGCCTGGATCTGGACGCCCGTCCTTCGCTGCCACTGGCGACTCGCTGAGACCTCACCCGATGGACGACCGCCGACCGGGACACCCGCGGCTCGACCCCGCCGCAGTCCGACGACTGCTGCCGGATGCCGACTTTCGGCCGAGGCACGCGCTGTCGCAGAACTTCCTCGCCGACGTCGAAGTCCTCGAACGCATCCTCGACGAGGCCTCGCCCGCGCCCGGCCGCAGAATCCTCGAGATCGGGCCCGGCCTCGGGATCCTGACAGGGGGCCTGCTCGATGCTGGGACGTCGGTCACGGCGGTCGAGCTCGATTCAAGGCTCGCCGAACGACTCCGGGAACGTTTTGCCGGTCAGTTGCTGGCTGGTGAGGCGGAGCCCGGAGCGCCTGGCTCGCTGCGACTGATCGAAGGCGATGCGCTCGACCAGGACCTGGTCAGTCTGGTGTCGCCTCCGTACGAGGTGGTTGCGAACCTGCCCTACCACATCACCAGCCCGATCCTGCATGCCCTGCTCGGCAAAGGTCCGCGGCCGGAGCGCCTCGTCCTGATGGTCCAGCGCGAGGTCGCCGAACGGATCGCGGCCCGCCCCGGCGAGATGAGCTACCTGTCGGTATTCGTCCAATACCACGCCAGCGCCCGAATCGCATTCCTCGTCCCGCGCGCGGCGTTCGAGCCACAGCCCGACGTCGAGTCTGCCCTGATCGTCCTGGAGCCGCGGCAGAGCGGTGCGGCCGCCTCGGGGATCCGGGGCGGGCGCCTGGCGGCTTCCGAGGAGGATGACTTCTGGCGCCTCGTGCAGGCGGCCTTTCGCGAGCGGCGCAAGATGCTCAAGAATGTCCTCGTGCGCCAGCTCCCAGTCGAGCCGGCGAGGCTCGAATTCGCACTTGTCGAAAACGGCATCGACGGCGATCGGCGGCCGCAGACGCTGTCGGTCGAGGAGTGGCTGGGCCTCTACGGCTCGCTTGGGGCCGTCGGGCCCGACGTCAGAGGCCGGCGAGCGGAGCACGCCCGAGCGTGACCGATCCCCTTCGGCGCCTCACGCCGGTCGTCCGGCTGGCGCCCGCCAAGCTGAACCTCACCCTGGCGGTGGTCGGCATGCGGCCCGACGGCTTTCATGCCCTCCACTCGGTCATGGTCCCCCTGGAGCTCGCCGACCGGCTCAGCTTTGCGCCGGCCGCGGGTCACCGCGACACGCTGCACCTCTCGGGCCACGATCTGGAGCCGGGCGCCGACAACCTGGTCCTGCGCGCGATCGCCGAGACGCGCGGATCGGTCGGCGCCGGCTGGTCCGGCGGGTCGGGTCCACCACCCGCGTTGGCAGTCCGACTCGAGAAGGCAATTCCGGTCGCGGCCGGCCTCGGCGGCGGCAGCAGTGACGCGGCCGCAGCAATCGACGGCGCGCTCGAGGCCTGGGCCGCTGAGCTGCCGGATGCGTCACGCCTTGCCCTGGCGGCTCGCCTCGGCTCCGACGTTCCGTTCTTCCTGGCCAAGGGAGCGGCGCTGATCGAAGGTCGAGGAGAGCGGGTCACGCCCCTGCGCGGAGTGGTCGATGGCTCCCCGGGAGTGCTGCTCGCCACCCCGCGGGTCCACCTCGCGACGGCCGACGTCTTTGCCGTCTTTGCCGGTGGCATCCGGCCAGTGGCCGACGGAGCGGCGCGCCTGACATCCGATCACCTGGCGGGCGAGCTCGAGTCGGGCCTGACGGTCCGACAGCTGCTCGATCGTGCCGCAGTGCTGGCGTCGGCCAATGACCTGCTCCGCCCGACGGCGGCGGTCCTGCCCGAGCTGGTCTCTTTCCGCCGCGCATTGGCTCGCGTGCTGGGCCGACCTGTCGGCCAATCGGGCTCGGGTCCCACCTGCTGGGCGCTCTATCCCTCCCGCGCCGAGGCTGAGTCCGCTGCCCAAACGGCCCGGGCCGCTGTGGACGCGGGCAAGCTGCCTCGTCTGGCTGACGACACACCGTTCATCGCAGCCACGGCGATCCCCGGCGGGCCCGACGGCGCCGCGGAGGTTCGCACCCGGCCGACGTCCACCCGAACGGTGATGCTCGAGAGGAGGGATACCAGATGACTCGTGACGCGATCTCGACGACGGGTGCGCCTGCTGCCATAGGCCCCTACAGCCAGGCCATCGACACCGGTGGATTCGTGTTCTGCTCCGGGCAGATCGGCATCGATCCAGCAACGGGCGAGCTCCTCGAAGGGATCCAGGCACAGGCCGAGCGTGCCTTGCGGAACGTCGCCGTGGTGCTGGATGCGGCCGGCTGCACGATGGCCGACGTGGTCAAGATGACCCTGCTGCTCGCGGATATGGCGGACTTCGCGGTCGTGAACGAGATTTATGCACGACACATGACGGACCCACCACCGGCACGCTCGACGTTTGCCGTCGCGGCGCTTCCGAAGGGTGCCCGGATCGAGATCGAAGGCATCGCCGCGCGGAGCCGCTGAGCGACGCGCCGAGCATTCTGCCCATTTGACACTCGCGAATGGGCGCCCATACGATGCCGCCACCCAACCGATGACAGCCCCTCACACGCCGGACCGCGATTGCGCCGGATCACACCCGATCGAGCCCATAAATCCGATCGTGCCGATCCACGCGAGCCGCGTCGCAGCCCGGCGTCCGCATTCGTGAACCCCCCAAGTCCGACCGACGTCGCGGTTCCGGACGAGACGGCTCAGGACGACACGGCTCAGGACGATAGGGCCCAGGACGGCGCGTCGCATGGCATCGCGGTGGTCCTGGCAGCGGGCCGTGGTACACGCATGAAGTCGCGTGTTCCCAAGGTGCTTCACCCGCTATGCGGTCTGCCCATGCTCGCCTACGTCATCGACGCCGCGCGGGAGGCGACCGGTCGCCGTCCGATCGTCGTGTACTCTCCGCCGACGGCGGCCATTCGGGACGCGTTTGGGGAGGTGGCAGACTTCGCTCTCCAGGAAGAGCCCCGTGGCACGGGCGACGCCTTGCGGGCGGCCCTCGGGGCACTCCCCGACGACGTTTCGAAGATCCTCGTGCTGTCAGGGGACGTTCCGCTGGTCGAAGTCGAAACCCTGCGCGACCTCGAGGGCCAGCGCGCCTTCGAAAGGTCGCCTATGGCGCTGGTCGGGGTTGAGGCGGACGATCCGGGACTGCTGGGACGGGTGGTGCGCGGGCCGGACGGCCGGGTCGCGCGGGTCGTGGAAGTCAAGGATGCGCGCCCGGACGAGCTCGAGGTCGACGAGGTCAATGCCGGCCTGTATGCCTTCGACGTTGCCTGGCTGCGAGGGCGGATGGCCGACCTCCGGCCCTCGCCGACAACCGGTGAGCTGTATCTGACCCAGCTGGTCGAGTTCGCGGCACGGGACGGTACTCCAGCTGCCTCCCTGACCGTCGAGGACGATGGCCGCCTGCTGGGCATCAACGATCGCTTCGAGCTTGCCGAGGCAGAGCTTGCCATGCGCGCACAGATCAATGCCCGCCACATGTGGGCCGGGGTCACGATGCGCGATCCTTCGACCACCTACATCGACAGCACGGTGGAGATGGCCCCGGACGTTACGCTCGAGCCCAACGTCATCCTGCGCGGCGCCACGCGCATCGGGGAGGGGACCGTGATCGGATCGGGCAGCCAGATCGTCGATTCGGTCCTTGGCTCCCAGAACCGGATCTGGGCCAGCGTACTGGAGTCCTCGGAGGTCGAGGATAACGTCGAGATAGGCCCCTTCGCCCACCTCCGCCCGGGCTCGTCGATCGGCGCCGGCGCTCGGCTGGGGAACTATGCCGAGGTCAAAAACAGCCGTCTCGGGCCGGGTGTTCGGCAGCACCACATGAGCTACATCGGCGACGCGGACGTCGGGGCGCGCACCAATATCGGGGCGGGCACGATCACGGCCAACTACGACGGCACGAACAAGCACCGGACGATCATCGGAGAGGACGTCTTCCTCGGCGTGGACACGATGCTCCGAGCACCGATCACCCTGGGCGACGGCTCGAGGACCGGCGCCGGAGCCGTCGTGACACGAGACGTGCCGCCGGGCAAGCTCGCCGTCGGCGTTCCGGCGCGAATCCGCGAGCCACACCGTCCGGCTGATGGAGTGCCAACAATCCCGGCGGAAGCGAGCGCCGATGGTCCAGCCGAATCGTCGACCGACGGGGCCGAGCGGACGACGCCTACACCCCCCAGATGAGCATTCCCGTCACAGAGCTCCTGGTCATCGTCCTCCTGACCCTGCTGGAGGGGTTCTTCGTCGCGGCCGAGATCGCCCTCGTGTCGATTCGCCGAAGCCGCCTCGACCAACTTGTCGAGGAAGGCAACGAGGGGGCCAGACGAGTCCGGCGTCTGATCGAGGAGCCCGGTCGGTTCCTCGCGGTCATTCAGCTCGGTCTCACCTTTCTGGGCTTCTTCGCGTCGGCCTACGCCGCGGTCAGCCTCGTGGAAGGCCTCAAGGGCCTGCTCGAACGGGTTCAAGTGCTCCACGACTCCGCGCAAGGAATCGCGTTGGTGATCGTCACGGCGATCCTCGCGCTGTTCACGATCGTGTTCGGCGAGCTGGTGCCGAAAACCCTCGCTCTGGCCCGTCCCGAGCGATTCGCACTGGTGCTTTCAGGGCCTGTGGATCTCCTGGCGCGCGTCCTGGGTCCGATCGTCGCGCTGCTGACGGCAATCACCCGGCAGATAGCACGCTTGTTCGGCGCCGAGGTTCGGCCCGAGGCCCAGATCAGCGCAGAGGAGCTGATGCTGATCGTCGAACGGGGAGGCGAACAGGGCGTTCTCGAAGCCGAAGAGGAGCAGATGATCCATGCGGTCATCGAGCTCGGCGAACACCGTCTCCACGAAGTCATGGTGCCGCGCATCGCCATCGTCGCGCTGGACGCCTCGGCCAGCCTCGACGAAGCGATCGACCTGGTCGTCGACGAGGGCCACTCGCGCATTCCGGTATTCGAAGAGTCAATCGATCAGGTCATCGGCATCCTGTACGCCAAGGACCTGCTGCCGATCCTCAAGAACGGCTCCGGGGAGCGGCCGTCTCTTCGGACTCTTCTACGGCCCCCCGTGTTCGTGCCCGAATCCATGACCATCGATGACCTGCTTCATGAGTTCCAGCGGCGCAAGGTGCACATCGCGATCGTGCTCGACGAGTACGGTGGGACCGCGGGACTGGTCACGATCGAGGACCTGCTCGAGGAGATCGTCGGCGAGATCCAGGACGAGTACGACGTCGAGGAGCCGATGGTCGTCCGCCTGAGCGAGGACGAGGTGCGGATCGACGGGCGAGCCGACGTCGACGAGCTGGCCGATGCCTTCGAAACGGAGCTCGGCCTTGAGGACCGCGCCGAATACGACACGGTCGGAGGGCTGATCTTCCACCGCCTCGGCGGCGTGCCGAAGCCGGGCGATCGGGTGTCGGTCGACAGCCTCATCCTGACCGTCGAATCGACCGACGGGCGCCGCGTCGGCAAGGTGCTCGCAGCCCGCGCGAAGACCGAGGAGGACCCGGCGCGGGACCACGAGACCGATCGTTAGAAACCTCGGGATGGGTTCGCGGGGCTCACCCTCGGACCTCGGCGAGCGAGCATCCCTCGACGGGGAGGGTGCCGTTTTCTAGGCCGAGATGACGGAGGTGATGATCTCCCTGAGGCGCTCGCGCGCCTCGGCCCCGACCACTCCCGCGCCATCGAGCTGCGCCAGGGCCTCATCGCGGTACCTTCGAGCGGCGTTGCGCGTGAAGTCGCGCGCGCCCGAGCGCTCGAGGATCGCCCGCTCCTCGGCCACCTGCGCTGCCGAGGGATTGGGTAGCCGCGAGAGCTCGGCCAGTCGCGCCCGATCGGCCGCGCCTGCGTGTTCGAAGGCGTAGATCAGCGGCAGCGTCTTCTTGCGGCGGACGAGATCGGTCGCTTCCTTGCCGGTCGACTGCTCATCGCCCCAGATGCCCAGAAGGTCGTCGTTGAGCTGGAACGCCAACCCGAGAGCCCAGCCGAACGCCCGGTAGCGGGAGACGATCGCTTCGTCGTCGGTAGCCAGGAGCGCTCCGGCTTCGATCGATGCCGCGATAAGGGCCGCCGTCTTGCGGCCGATCATGTCGAAGTAGAGCTCGACCGACAGCGGCTCGTCCTGATCGCCCGCCCAGATGTCGAGAAACTGGCCTTCGCACAGCGCTACGCACGTCTCGTCGTACAGGCGCATCAGTCGGAGCACCTTGGCATCGCTGAAGCCGAGGCTGGTCAAGCGGTGCAGCGCCACGCGGCTGAGGCTGAACAGCATGTCGCCTGCGTTGATCGCCTGGGGCACGCCGTGGATCGCCCAGAGCGTGGGTCGGTGGCGGCGCTCGCGATCGCCGTCTTCGATGTCGTCGTGCACGAGGCTGAAGTTGTGGCCGAGCTCGACTGCCGCGGCCCCGGGCAGCGCCTTGCGGTGGTCGCCGGCTATCGACGCGTAGGCAAGCAGGCCGAGCAGCGGACGTATGCGTTTTCCGGACACCGCGCCAGGGCCGTCGAGGCCGAGGTGATAGCGCACCATCTCGTATACACCGTGGGTCGACGGGTCACGATCCTGGACCAGCCGGAGGATCTCCTCCTCGGTGTCCGCGATGAGCGCGGCGATGTCGAGCTGGGCTGCGGTCTCGGTCATCTCGGCCCGAGTCTAGCCCCATTCCGATAAACCCGCTAGATGGCGGTAGCCTGTTGAGAGCCTCAGGGTTGCGGACCGGCGCAACACAAAGAGACACCGGTGCGGGGGACGCGTCCGCACCGGCATCTGCGATGCATTCGCACGACGTCGTCCGATGGATCACCCAGCCGGTATATCAAATTTCGGCGCGCGATCCTCGGTCCCTCGCCCGTGCTAGGGTGGCGTGCGTGCCGACCCCGCGCATGTATGTCACCGACGCGATCGTCCTGTCCCGCTTCGACTTCGGCGAGGCCGATCGCATCCTCACGCTGATCACCCCGGAAATCGGCAAGCTGAAGGCAATCGCGAAAGGCATTCGACGGCCCACCAGCCGAGTCGGCGGCAGCCTGGAGCCGTTTGCCGAGCTGCGCATCCAGCTCGCTCGCGGGCGGACCTTCGATGTCGTCACCCAGGTGGTGGTCGGGCACGCCTGGCTTCGACTGCGAGACTCTCTCGAGTCGGCGGCCACGGCCTGGTACATGGCCGAGCTGGCCGATCGCTCGCTCGAGGAGCGGCACCCGGCCGAACCGCTGTACGCGCTGCTGCATCGAGCCTACGAGTTGCTCGATGCCGAGATGGCCCCCGGCCGCGTCGCACGCTGGTACGAGATGCGTCTGGCCGACGAGCTCGGCGTCCGGCCGGAGGTCGACCGCTGCGTGGAGTGCGACCGGATGCTGGAGGCCGGTGAGAGCTATCGCTGGGTGCCGCCGCTGGGCGGCGTCCTTTGCCAGCGATGTCCTGGCCCGCCGGCGGCTCGCGCCGGGATCTCGGCCGATGCCCTGAAGCTGCTCAAGGCGTACCAGCGGATGGACGCCGAGGGCCTTGCCGAGCTTCGCCTGCCGGAGGCGGTCGAGCGGGAGGTCGAGGCGTCGATGCGCGAGTTCCTGCGGTACTCACTCGAACGCGACCCTCGCTCGCTGGCGTTCCTCGACGAGGTCAGGGCACCCCGCGTCGTTCCGGCAGCCACCTAGGGGCTGTCGCTCCCGCAGCTACCGAGGGGCTCTGTCGGTCTGCTAGCATCCCCCGACCACGCCATTTCCCGCAGCCGTCCCTGCCACGGCCGGCCGCCCAGCGGAGCTGCCCGTGCCCGATAGCCCGAGCGTCGACCCCCAGGACATCGCGCCTGCCGTCACAAACCTGGAGACCATCGTCTCGCTGTCGAAGCGGCGCGGTTTCGTCTTCCCGAGCAGCGAGATCTACGGCGGGATCAACGCGGTGTGGGATTACGGACCGCTCGGCGTCGAGCTCAAGAACAACGTCAAGCGGGCCTGGTGGCGGACGATGGTCCAGCTGCGCGACGACATCGTGGGCCTCGATGCCGGGATCCTCATGGCGCCGCAGGTCTGGGTCACCTCGGGTCACGTCGCCTCGTTCAGCGACCCGCTCGTGGAATGCCAGACTGACCACCGCCGCTTCCGAGTGGACGAGCTGCCCGGTGCGGAGGACCTCTCGCCGAGCGAGCTCATGGACCCCGGCGTGGTGCAACGACTCGGCCTGACGTGCCCGGTCGACGGCGGACCGCTCAGCGCGCCGCGCCGCTTCAACCTGATGTTCAAGACGTACATGGGACCGGTCGAGGAAGACGCGGCCCTCGTCTACCTGCGGCCGGAAACGGCTCAGGGGATCTATGTGAACTTCCGCAACGTTCGCGAGACCGCGCGCAAGAAGATCCCGTTCGGCATCGCCCAGATCGGCAAGGCTTTTCGCAACGAGATCAGCCCTGGAAACTTCGTCTTCCGCATGCGCGAATTCGAGCAGATGGAGATGCAGTATTTCGTTCGGCCGGAGGCCGCTGCCGGGCAGTTCGAAGAATGGCTGCCGCGACGCCTCGAGTGGTACGAGACGTATGGCGTGATCCCGGCTCGGCTTCGGACCCGCGAGCATCGTCCTGACGAGCTTGCCCACTACGCGAAGAAGGCGGTCGACTTGGAGTACCGCTTCCCGTTCGGCTGGAAGGAGCTAGAGGGCGTCCACAACCGCGGTGACTGGGATCTTGGCCGGCATCAGGAAGCTTCGGGCGAGAACCTCGAGTACTTCGACCCCGCGACCAACGAGCACTTCATTCCCTGGATCGTCGAGACCTCGGCCGGCGCGGACAGGGCGGCCTTCACGTTCCTGATCGATGCCTATCGCGAGGAGGAGGTGCGCGGCGAAACGCGCGTCTCACTCGCGCTGCACCCCGAGCTCGCGCCGTACAAGGTGGCCGTGCTGCCACTCCTCAAGAAGCGGCCCGAGATCGTGGAGCTCTGCCATCGCATCAAGGACGACCTTAAACGCGACATGACGGCGGTCTACGATGACACCGCGGCGATCGGCAAGCTCTATCGGCGCCAGGACGAGATCGGCACGCCCTGGTGTGTCACGGTCGACGTCGAGTCGCTGGAAGACGGCGCTGTCACCCTCCGCGAGCGCGACACGATGACCCAGGAGCGAATCCCGGTCGAGGGCGTCAAGCGCGCCATCCTTGATCGACTGGACGCCGCGCGGCCGTAGCCCGAGCTCGGGTCGGGGTGTGTAGCGCCTCGACGGGGAGGACCGAATGGGAGCATTTCTTCTCACGGGCCTCACCCTCGCTGGAGCTGCGGTCGGGCTCGGCCGCGTGTTCGCAGTCGCATCCCGGTTGGGTGTTACAGCATCGCCCCATCTCGCTGGCGGGATTCGGTCGGCGGCGATCGTCCTTGGCGCGTTCTGTCAGGGGATCGGTACGTTCGGCGACGTCGCAGGCCTGCTCGCGATCTTCGTCGATCACGCCGGGGAAACCACAGGGGCGATGGTTGTCGCCGGGCCATCGGTTGCGGGCGCCGTCATCGGGCTGGTGCTGGTCCTCCGGCCCGACCCCGCCGACCATGGCCTCCGCGGGTTGGGCGTCGCCTTCATCCTCGGCCTCGGCACGCTGGGGATCGTGGTTGGCATCCTCGCGGTCATGATCGGGGCCGGGGCGGCCGTCGGAGGCGTTGGCGTCTTAACACTCGCCGGGATCGTGGCCCTGATCGCCTGCGTGTCGATCGGGCTCCGCGGCGGGCAGGCACTTGAGCGAGTGTCCCGGGGAGGAGCGCCGCCCAACCAGGCCACGGCGTGGGCATTGAAGGCGGTCCTGCCGTTCTATCTGGTCGGCGTCCTGGCCGTCCTGTTCCGGTCTGGTCGTCGTGCTCGCGCGCTGACGAGCGCTTCCCATTCCTTCTATTCGTCGGAGATCGCGGCTCCTGGCGCATCCCCCCTGGGCTCCTTGCCCTTGGGCCAATAGAGCTCCTTCTTGACCTGGGGCTCGGGGTAGCCGCGGGCGAGCAGCGTCTCCTCGGCCGAGAGGATCATGTCGGGGTTGCCGCAGATGTAGGCGATCGAGTTGTCCGGCGTCAGCGCGAGCTCGTCGAGCACGGGCGCCAGGATCGCCTCGACTCGCCCGGTGCGGCCGGACCAGCCGACGTTCGACGGGTCGCGCGGCCGTGACACCGTCGGGATGTAGGTGACGGGATACTCGCCGTTCTGCTGCCAGCCCTCGACCAGATCTCGGTAGCCGAGATCTCGTTGGTACGAGACGCCGTTCAGGAAGACGGCGCGGCGCGGACGATCCACGGCCAGGAGCTCGCGCATCATGGAGATGAACGGCGCGTTGCCCGTACCGGACGATATGAAGATGTGCGTTCGGTCGTCTTCCGGTTCGAGGAGGAACTTCCCCTTGGGGCCGATCATGCGCATCGGATGACCCTCGGGAAGACGCCACAGCAGCGGGGTGAACTGGCCGCCGTTCACGAGGCGGACGTAGAACTCGTAGCCGTCGCTGCCGGCGACGCGGGGCGACGACGCAACCGAATACGGCCGCTGCATGAGCTTGCCCTCGGCGAACACGCCGATGGTCATGTATTGGCCCGGTTCGAAGGGCGTCGGGTCGCCGTCGAAGCGGACCCAGAACGACGCGAGGCTCTCGGTGGCGTCCTCGCGCCGGACCAGCGAGGCGTTGTATTGAGGGGCGTCGCGCGCGATAGTGCGCGAGTCCTCGGCCACGTCGGTCATAGGCCGGAAGTGTAGCCGCGGGGCTCGTCGCCGAGCAGCGCGATCAGCCGAAGGGCCAGGCATCGCGTCCGCGACGGTATGATTTCGGCTCCGATCCGGATTGCTGCGTGCGCCCCACGAGCGCCATCCCTCAAGGAGCCCCGCCCCATGGCCGACACCGTCGCACCACCCGCCGACCGCGCCGCCGAGCGTGGGCACCGCGCAGCAAAGCGCTACATCTACGCGTGGGGTGCCGGCCGGGCCGAAGGCAATGCCGGGATGAAGGACCTGCTCGGCGGGAAAGGCGCCGGCCTGGCCGAGATGACCAATGCCGGCCTGCCCGTGCCGCCCGGATTCACGATCACGACCGAGGCCTGCAACGACTATTTCGGTGCGGGCGAGAAGCTGCCCGACGGCCTGTGGGACGACGTCCTGGCCGCGGTCAAGGATGTCGAGCAGGAGACCGGCAAGGGCTTCGGCGACCCGGCCAATCCCCTGCTGGTGAGCGTCCGTTCGGGCGCCAAGTTCTCGATGCCCGGGATGATGGACACGGTCCTCAACCTTGGTCTCAACGAGCAGACCTTGCACGGTCTCGTCGCGCTGACCGGCAACGAGCGGTTCGGCTGGGACGCCTACCGGCGGTTCATCCAGATGTTTGGCCGCATCGTGATGGCCATCGACGGTGCCAAGTTCGACGAGGCGCTGGATGGAGCCAAGCGCGCCCGCGGCGTGGAGCAGGACACGGACCTGGACGCTACGGCCCTGCGCGAGGTGGCCGACGAGTTCAAGGCGATCGTCCGGCGCGAAACCGGGCGCGACTTCCCGGGCGACCCATTCGAGCAGCTGGACCTCGCGATCAAGGCCGTCTTCGCCAGCTGGTTTGGCAGGCGCGCCCGCGACTACCGCGAGTACAACAAGATCCCCCACGACCTGGGTACCGCGGTCAACGTCGTGACCATGGTCTTCGGCAACATGGGCGACGACTCGGGCACCGGTGTGGCCTTCACGCGCGACCCGAACACCGGCGAGCAGGTCCTCTACGGCGAATACCTGACGAACGCGCAGGGTGAGGACGTCGTCGCGGGCATCCGCACACCCCAGAAGATCGCCCAGCTGGAGCAGGATCTGCCGGGAGCCTACGAGGAATTCCAGCAGATCGCCGGTCGCCTCGAGAAGCACTATCGCGATGTCCAGGATCTCGAGTTCACGATCGAGCGCGGACGCCTGTTCATGCTCCAGACCCGTTCGGCAAAGCGCACCGCCGCGGCGGCCGTGCGCATCGCGGTCGACATGGTGGAGCAGGGGATCCTGACGAAGGAAGAGGCCCTCCAGCGCATCGAGCCGGCCCACGTCGACCAGCTCCTGCGCGACCAGTTCGATCCCTCCGCGCGGTCGAAGGCCACGCGTATCGCAAAAGGCCTCAACGCGTCACCCGGCGCGGCGGTCGGCAAGGCCGTTTTCTCAGCCGACACCGCCGTCGAATGGGCGGGCCGCGGCGAGAGAGTCGTCCTCGTGCGAATCGAGACCTCACCGGACGACTTCCACGGCATGGCCGTCGCGCAGGGCATCCTGACCGCGCGGGGTGGAGCCACGAGCCACGCGGCGGTCGTGGCCCGGCAGATCGGCAAGCCATGTGTGGCCGGCGTTCACGAGCTCCAGGTCAACTACGCCAACGGGTCGGCAACCGCGAACGGCGTTACGTTCAAGGAAGGCGACCCGATCAGCCTCGACGGTTCGACCGGCGAAGTGTTCGTCGGTGCGCTGCCGACCATCTCCGCCCGTTTCGAGGACCAGCCCGATCTGCAGCGCATCCTGGGCTGGGCCGACGAGATCCGGCGCCTCCAGGTCTGGACCAATGCGGACAAGCCCGAAGAGGCTGCTCAGGCGCGGAGTTATGGCGCCCAGGGCATCGGGCTGTGCCGCACCGAGCACATGTTTCGCGAGGGCGAGCGGCTGGAAATCGTCCGCGGCGCGATCCTCGTCGCGTTCGCCGCCACCCGGGCCAAGACCAAGGCCAACGCGGGCGACAAGCTGAGCCCCGACGAGGAATCGGCCATCGCCACCTTCGACGGCGCGATGGCCAAGCTCGAAGTCCTCCAGCAGGGCGACTTCGAGGGCATCTTCCGGGCGATGGACGGACTGCCGGTCGTTATCCGGCTCATCGACCCGCCGCTGCACGAGTTCCTGCCGAATCGCGAGGAGCTCATCGAGGAGGTCACTCGTCTGCGGGCCGTGGGCACTCCCGATTCGGACCCCGAGTTCACCCGTGCCCGCGAACTTCTGGCGGCGGCCAACGCCCTCCACGAGCAGAACCCGATGCTGGGGCTGCGCGGCTGCCGGCTGGGCCTGATGATCCCGGACTTCGTGAAGGTCCAGACGCGCGCGATCCTGAACGCCCAGATCGCCGTCAAGCGGGCCGGCGGCGATCCCCGCGCGGAGATCATGATTCCCCTCGTCGGGCACGTGAACGAGCTCAGGGAGACCCGCCGGCTGCTCGACGCCGAGGCGAAGGCGGTCGAGGAGAAGGCCGGCGTCAACGTCGACTACAAGTTCGGCACGATGATCGAGATCCCGCGCGCCTGCTGGGTTGCCGACGAGATCGCGGAATACGCCGAGTTCTTCAGCTTCGGCACGAACGACCTGACGCAGATGACCTTCGGCTACAGCCGCGACGATGCCGAGGGCGGGTTCCTGCTCAAGTATGTCGAGGACAAGATCCTGCCCGAGAACCCGTTCCAGACGCTCGATCCGGTGATCGTGTCGGAGATGGAGCTGGCCGTCACCAAGGGCCGGGGGGCCCGGCCAGACCTCAAGATCGGGATCTGCGGGGAGCACGGCGGCGATCCAGCCTCGATTGCCGCGTGCCATCGCCTCGGCCTCAACTACGTCTCCTGCTCGCCGTTCCGCGTCCCGGTAGCACGCCTCGCGGCGGCGCAGGCGGCCCTCGCCGGAGACGACCGCGACCGTTAACCGAGACGCCTCCGAATCCCGGCTCGCACCGACGCCCTGAGACGTTCCGCTCCTGACCAGTCCGTCCTCTTCGCCGCGTCCTCGACGGCAGATCCGCGGCCTGCTCCTCGACGTCGCCCCGCTCCGACTGGACCGCGACTACCGGCTGCTGTGGACGGGGCAGGTCGTCAGTTCCATGGGCAACCAGATCACCCGGATCGCGCTGCCGTTCCAGGTGTATGTGCTGACCCAATCGACCGTCGCGGTCGGCTTCCTCGCGGCCGTCCAGCTCGTCCCCATCCTGGCGTTGTCGCTCGGAGCCGGCGCCGTCGCCGATGCCGTCGACCGGCGCCGGCTCATTCTCGTCACCTCCGTCGGGATGGCGTTCTGCAGCCTCGCGCTGGCCGTCCTCGCGCTCGGCTCGCCGCCGTCATTGCCGGCGATCTTCGGAGTGGCCTTCCTCGCGGCCAGCCTTGCCTCGATCGACCAGCCCGCCCGGTCGTCCGCGATCCCGCGCCTCGTCCCCGCCGAACGGCTCCCCGCCGCGATTGCGCTCAACCAGCTCAATCTGCAGACGGCCTCGATCGTCGGACCGGCCGTCGGTGGCGTCATCATCGCCATTGCCGGGCTGCCGGCGGCCTATGCCCTGGACTTCGTGTCGTTCGGCGCGGCACTGGCTGCGATCGCGGCGATCGGTCCGTTGCCGCCGCTCGGCGGGGCCGCCCGGCCCGGCCTGTCCGCCGTCCTCGAGGGCCTGCGCTTCGCGCGCTCGAGGCCGTTGATCCTGTCGACCTTCGCGATCGACTTTGCCGCAATGGTCTTCGGCATGCCGACGAGTCTGTTCCCGGCGCTGGGATTGACGGTGTTCGGAGCCGGCGCCATAGGTGTCGGCCTGCTGGCCGCGGCGCCGGCGGTGGGAGCGTTCGTCGGGGCGGCGCTTTCGGGCTGGGTCAGTGGTGTGCGCCGGCGGGGCCGCGCCGTAATCCTGGCCGTGGCCGGCTGGGGCGCGGCGATCGTGGGCTTCGGGCTGGCAACGTTCTCGTTCCCGCTGGCCCTGACCCTGCTCGCTCTTGCCGGCGCGGCGGATGTCCTGTCGGCCGTCTTTCGCTCGACGATCGTCCAGCTCGAGACGCCGGATGGCCTGCGCGGTCGGGTCACGGCGATCCACATCCTGGTCGTGACCAGCGGACCGAGATTGGGCGATATCGAGGCGGCCGCGGTCGCAGGCCTGATCGGCCCACAGGCCTCGGTGATCTCAGGCGGGCTGTTGTGCCTGCTGGGTGTGATCGGAGTTGCGCGCGCCTTTCCCCAGCTGGACGCGCACGTTGCCCCTCCGCCGCTACACGGTCACGCCGCGGGTGCCGCGGGAGGTTCGGGGGGTCCAGCGACAGGACCGGAATAGGCCTTCTCGCCGGCAGTGACCCGGATCGCCAACTGGTTCGCCGTGGGCGGCAGCGAACACGTCGCAGCGTGGGTAAACGCGCACGGCGGGTTTATCGCGAGGTTGAAGTCGAGGGCGACCGTGCCATTGGCCGCGGGCGAGCCGGTGTACAGATAGCGCCCCGACGAGTAGGTGTCGATGCCATTTGTCCCGTCGCCGAAGATCAGGAAGAGGCCCTCTCCATCGCCGTCCGATATCGCGGCCAGACGCTTCGACTGGGCGCCAATCTCGAAGCGGACGGTGCCCACGAGTCGCTCCTGCTGGTGGGTCCCGAGGATGGTCGGGAAGTCGAGGTCGGAGGAGGTTGGCGGCTCCAACCAGCCGGCGATGCGCCAGGCCGGGTCGAGGGCGAAGTAATCGAGCCCGGCGAACGCCCTCCGAGCTGCGCTGTCCAAGTCGACGACCCGGAGGGCGAGTCGACCTGCCCGTAAGATCGCGTGGAAGCGCACCTGGCCGAGCACCACCTCTGTGGTGTCGGGCTCGGTATCGGGGACCAGCAGCCTGTGGTCCACTTTGCGGCCGTCGACCGTCAGCGTGCCGCCGTGAGCGTCGAGCGTTGCGATGCCGTCCCGTACTTCGATAACGCCCGCGTGCGATGGTCCGCCCGGCAGCACGATGTCGTTGGATGCTGCACTGCCGACTGTCGATGTTCCTTCGCGGAGCCAGTGCAGGCCGACGACGTTGAACCAGCTGGCGTCCCCGCGGAGCCGCGCCTCGCGCCGCGAGCGCTCGGCCTCGATCTCCGCCAGATACGCCTCGGCTGCGGTCGTCATCGATCGTTCAGTCGGGTGCGTCCAGCACGTCGATGACCTCATCACCGGCGGTCCCATCCGCGACCACGGGCTCGTCAAGCTCCGCCGGACGAGCGATGAGATGGCCCTTGATCGGGGCGAGCGCCAAGGCCTTCACGCGGAAGCCGATGGCGACGCGTAGCAATCGCAGAAACTCGGCGCGTGGGAAGCGCACGACCCGCGGCATCGGGCGCCCTCTGGCGCCCATGATCTCGATCGCCTGCTGGAGCTTCGCCATGGCCGGCTCGGGGGCATCGTCGAACTGGACGATCATGAACTCGTCATCCGCCGCGGCCGCATACCAAACGGCGGGACTCGAGCGAACGACGACCGACAGCGCCTGCTCGGGCTCGGGCAGGCGCAAGGCAAGGGCCACGAATTCGGGGACCGCAGGATGAGGCTGGACCAGCCGATAGTGAGGGTGGCGCTGGCCATATCGCTCGACGAGTCCGAGCTCCGACAAGCGTCTGAGCGCGGACTGAACGGTACGGCTCGTCACCTTGTCGACAGCCCCGGCCAGCGTCGTCAGGCGGGCGCCGTCGGGTCGTTGGTGTAGCGCGATGGTTACCGCGAGTATGGTCCAGGAGGCGTCGTGCATCGCGATAAGTGTGCCCGAGGCTGCACAAGTCGCGTATTTTTGACCGGTCCGGGTACCGCGGTCCTGGGTGTGAACCGCCAATCGTATGGGTCCGAAGGTACCGATCGCGGGTGGTCGCATTGGTACCGCGCAGCCACCGTCTGTCACCGATGGGGGTGATAGGCGGCGACGCCACGCTCCGGGACACTGCTTTGCACCTGCGCGATGCGGGCATGCCGGGGGAACTGGCAACATCGCCGGTACAAGAGCTCGCATGTATCGGGCACACCGGCTGCAGAGGGAGGACAGTCCGTGCTGTCACTGCAAGCGCTCGTCGGCTCGCTCCGCCGCGACGAGGAAGGGCAGGGCTTAGCCGAATACGCCCTGATCCTCGCCCTCATCGCAATCGTGGCCATCATCGCCCTCATCTTCCTGGGCAATCAGGTCAGCGCGATCCTGAGCGACGTCGGGAACTCCGTCTAGGCTTCACCAGGCCGCGGAATCTGCGGGCCCGCCCGGTTATCGGCGGGCCCGATTCCTTTTCCAACGACTGTTGCTCAGGGTCGGATGGTGACCGTTCCGACCATGCCGTATGCCTCGTGTCCCGGCAGGTGGCAGATGTACTGGAGCGCCCCCGGCGCCCCAAACGTGACGACGGTGGTCACGGTCGAGAGGGCCGGGATCGTGACCTCGGTCGGCCGGCTCGCGTGGTAAGGCTCGGTTCCGGTCCGATGGCGCTGGTGCGTCGCCGCGTCGCCGACGATCCACTCGTGGTCGATTGGATCGGCGTTGCGAAGGGTGATCGCGATCGGCCGTCCAGCCGGAACGGTGAATGCCGCCGGCTGGTAGTGCGAGTAGTGGATCGTGATGTCGACCGGCAGTGTGCCCGAGGATCCCGCGAGCGCCCCTCCGACCCCGAACCACACGGTTCCCCCCACCAGGCCCGCGGCGAGCAGAGACAGCCCGAGCCGCCGTTTCATGCGGGTCCGACTGGGCCCGTCCTGCGCGCGGTCAGCCCGATCACGAACGAGGCTCCCAGGGCGAACACGAGCAAGGCCAACCCGAGGCCACGCAGATCGGCCGGAGGATCGGCCGGCAGCGTTCCATCGATCGCCGGCAGGACGAACCCGGCCGCAACGACGGATGGCCTGCCGTTCCCCGTCGCATCCACCGCGAGGTCGTAGGTCAGGCGATCGGCATCCGCGTCGATCCCGACCTTGGTCAGCCACGCCGTCGATGGCACCCAGCCCATTCCCTTGTCCGACTTGAGATCGGCCAGCAGGCCCTCGCTCGCCGGCTGGCTGTATTGGAGGCTGAGCTCGCCGTCCGATGACGGTGCCGGAAGCAGAGCGGGCTGGTCATCGGTCAGCAGGTACACGTCGGCCTGGATCTTGGCGCCGGGGGTCTTACCGAGCCCCAGGATCCGCAGGGGAACCCACGGGTTGGCCGTCGGAATCGTGAGGTGGACTGGAGTTCCATCGCCGATGTCCTGGCCACGCGCCTTAGCCGCGTCCGCATCGAAGCTGGCGGCCATGAAGATGGGGCTGCGCCTGGCGTAGAAGTCGAGGACCTCCGGTGCGTCGGGTGGGAGCCGGAAGCCGTGATCGGTGGCCCACTTGCCGACGTCAGCGCCGCCGCCCCGCAGGACGGTGATGTCGAGCGCGTCGATGCGGGTTTGCAGGAGAACTTCGGCGCCGGGCGCTGAAGCTGCGGCCGCGGCATCGAGGGCGAAGAGCCGGATGGGGCTCGTCTCGCGAACGAGCCGCTGCAGCGTCCAGTCGCCGCCGCGCACCACGTCGCTGGGAATGCCCGGCAGCGGCACGATCGAACCGAACTTTCCACCCCCGCCGGCGAACTTGAACGCGGTGACGTAGTGCTCGACGCCTGCATGATAGCCGGCGAACGTCGTGGTGCGCAGGAGGTTGACCGCGCCGTTGGGTCCGATGAGCCCGGCACAGGCGAATGTCGGGCCGGCCAGCATGATCGACGCCACGAGCGCGCCGAGGGCGGCCGTCGCGGCTCGATGGGCCGTCGTGAACTGTCGCATGACTCCGCTCCCAGTGAGGCGGCCTCGGGCGGGCCGCTCGGTTTGGCTGGGAGACTCCGAATGGTCGATCCAGGTTCCGCGCGCTGAATAGCCGTCCTTTCAGCCCGTGCTCGAGGGCGGCCGCCCGTGCGCCGCCCGGTCGTCCCGAAGCGGGATCAGCAGCCGCGCGAGCAGGGCCGCCACGAAGCACGCAGCGACCGCGAAGAGCACCGCCAGCTCGATCGATTCGGTTGCCAGCCAGCCGGTCAGAGCCGAGCCGATTGGAAAGCCCAGGAAATTGATCGACATCGAGACCGCGAAGGCGCGGCCCATCCAGGCGGGGTCGGTCCGCCGCTGGCGAACGGTGAACAACGCGATGTCGAGCGGCCCGCTGGTCAAACCGCTGATCGCCATGGCCAGGACCGGCAGGAGCAAGCCGTCGGAGGGCAGGAGCAGCAGAAGGGACAACCCGAACACGACCATGGGCCACACGAGCAGGCCGCGCTCTCGACCCATGGTATTCAGCCGCCCCGAAAAGAAGGCCGCGCCCATCCCGAACACGCCGCTTACGGCGAACAAAAGGCCGACCACCGCCTCCCCCTGGTGTAGCCGGTTGAGCACGATCAGTGGCAGGAGGATGTTGACCGCGCCACCGGCCAGATTGAGCGTGGAGACGGAGATGCCCAGGCCCCTGAGGGTCGGGTGAAGGAGCGTGTACCGAAGGCCGTTCAAGGCGTCCAGAAAGATGCTGCCGGTGGACGCGGTCTCCGTCATCGGGTCGTGGATTCGCAGCAGGACGACGGCCGCGACTGCATACAGGATCCCGATCACGATCAGGCCCACGGCCCCGCCCCAGACTTCGACCATGAGGCCCGCGACCGGAGGCCCGATCACGGTCGCCATGACGTAGCCGTTCGAATCGACCGCGTTGGCGCGCTCCCACAGGTGACGCGGGACCAGGATGGGCAACAGGCTGCGTAGTCCCGCGGCGCTGAGTGGATTGGTCAGGGCGGAGACGAGGCCGATCGCCACCAGCATCCACGGCTGGAGGATGCCGCCGAGCGCAAGACCCCCGATCAGGAGCATCGCGAGGCACGCGACCAGGTAGTCGGCTACGACAAGCCAGGTTCGGCCGTGGCGGTCCAGCAGCGCTCCAGCGAGCGGGCTCGCAAGCACGGACGGGAAGGTACTCGCGAACGTGACCAGCCCGGCCAGCGGCGCCGAGTGATACGTGTCCAGGGTGAACAGCACGAGCGCGATCGAAACCATCATCTGTGCGATCCGCGCGATCTGCATCCCGAGCAGGATGCGGGGCAGCGAGGGCACGGCGAGCAGCGCTCGATACGAGCGATTCGCCGGGGATTCGGCCATGAAGCGGCAATGCTACCCGTCGTCGGACGCCGATCGGCTACGATTCGTGCATTCCTGCCGACGAGCGCCACCCGGCCGTGCCAGCCGAGCTCTTCCGAGCCATCGGGCTGCTGCCGGATGGGCCCGCGCTTCTGGGCAGGCCGATTCGCGCGCCGGGTCCGGGTGTCTACATGGTCGAGCAGCCGGCTCCTACGGCGGTTCCGCGGATCGATCTCAGCACGATCGGCAAGTGGATCGAGCGGGTCCCCGGCCTGCGCCTCGACGGGGAGGTCCCGACCGCGAAGGCGCTGGCGACTCGCCTGGCCGGCTTCTGGCTGCCGGACCAGACCATCCTCTATATCGGTTCTTCAGAGCATTCCGTCGGGAATCGCGTCGCTGCCCTGGCCGCGCAGGCCCTCGGCGACCGCCGTCCCCACGCGGCGGGCCAGTGGCTCAAGACGCTTGCCGCCGCCGGCTTGCGCGTCTGGTGGGCAAGCACGGCGGCGCCCGAAGAGTACGAAGACGCGCTGCTGGAGGCCTTTGCGGGCGGTGTATCGCCGGCCGAGGCGGCAGCACTCTACGATCCCGAGCTCGTGCTGCCCTTTGCCAACCTCCGCTCCACGACCGGACGCTCGAAACGCCACGGCATCACGGGTTCAGTCCTGGCTGAAGCGGCGCTCCCCCTGCCGCCGCCCGGCCACGTGGTGGTGGTGGCGCCTGGCGATGCCGACGGCGCCCGTGCCGAGACGCGCGGAAGCGGTACTGTCAGGCGCTCGACGCGCTCTTCTCCCCCTGTCCGAGCCGGGGCGAACGCGCGCCCGGTGGCGCCACGTTCGGTTCGCGACCGCCCAAGGACTGTCAGCCGGCTCGCCGAGCCGGTGTACATCTCGGCCGACGGGCTCACCAACCTGCAGGCCGAGCTGGACCAGCTCGTCGCGGTTCGACGTCCCGAGAACGTTGGCCGGATCCGCGCCGCAAAGGAGCTGGGCGATCTCAAGGAAAACGCCGACTATCACGCCGCGCGCGAGGAGCAATCGTTCCTCGAGGGTCGAATCCAGGCGCTCGAGGCGCGCATCCGCGCCGCGGTCGTGGTGGCCCCCAGCGGCGATTCGTCGCGCGTGTCGATGGGCTCCCGAGTGACGGCCGACGCGGACGGCGAGCAAATGGCGTGGACGATCGTCGGCTCCGACGAGTCGGATCCGGCGGCCGGCCGGATCTCGCACGCCTCGCCGGTCGGCCGGGCTTTACTGGGGCGTGAGATTGGCGACGTGGCGGTCGTTCAGACACCGCGAGGTGAGGTCCGCTACCGGATCGTGGCCATCGACTGACGGGGCTGCGCCTGCCGGCTGCGGAACCCGGGGTAGGCCGCGCTAGGCCGAATGTACTGCGCGTTGCGGCCCGTCGGGCGATAGGCCGGAGGCTCTCCGGCTGACACGATCGGGTCATGTCCCCCCAGGGTCAATCGTCGCCCCGCCGTGCCCTCGACCGCCGCGCAGGGCGACTCCTCCTCGGAGTCGCGCTGCTCGCGGGACTCTTCGCCGCGACAACGCCGTCGAGCGTCGAGGCCTGGACGCCCGGGCCGGCGAGTGGCCACTACACTCCGGACCATATCCAGCAGCTCAAGAACTCCTGCGTCTGGGCCTCCGGCCAGATGCTTCTCGACAAGTGGACCCACGGTCGGGTTCGAATCTCCCAGGCGGCCCTTCGTCGAGCCTCCAGGGACACCGGCGACAGCGCCGCGTCGCTGTTCGACCTTGCGCGGGGGGTCGCCCGGAGCACGGGGATCAGGCTCTCCTTCTCGCCCGGCTTCGGCGATTCCATGACCTGGTGGCAGCTGCTCGACCGGCTCGAGCACGGCGGCGGGGCCGTCCTGATCGGGATGTACTCGCGCCTTCCCTCGTCGTTTTCACGCTGGAACCCGGCCTTCGCTCATTCACGCGCCAGCAGGCACGCGGTCTACGTCGAGCGCTACGACCGGACGAATGCGAGGGTCTGGCTTATGGATCCGCTGGCGCCGCGCGATTTTCCGGGCGAATGGATCGGCGTCGAAGCGCTTCGACGCTTCGCATCCTTCCAGGGCGATCTGGTCACGGCTGCCGCGACCCCGGTCCGCTCCCGCCCCACGACCGCACCGCTGCGCGACCAGGCCTACCAGCTGACCGGCCCCAGCGTCGGCTCGCCGGCGATCGCCGGATCCTCGGTCGCGGTCCGCGTCGGCCTGTCGATCAGCGACGGCTTCCCACTGCCGGCCCCCCACCGCCTGATGGCCCGTTGGGATCCGATCATCCCTCCTCCCGCAACAGTTGCACCGCTCCCCCTGGAGCCGGACGATGCGTCCGACGTTGCCCCGGCCATTCCGCCTCCGGTCGCGACGACGACGTCCTCACAAGCGGCAAAGCCTCGACCGACCGGTTTTGCGACGAGCCTCCCGATCCCGGCGGTTGCCGGCCTGTACCGGCTGACCATCGCGCTCGTCAAGCCCGGTGACCGGTCGGCCGCACGAACACTCGCGCCGGTCGAGGTCCAGGTCCTGCCGTCCTTCGCGGCCATGTATTCGTTCCCGAATTCCCTCCAGCTCACCGCCGGGGAGCCGTTCACACTCAACGCGGGGATTCGGAACATCGGGACCACGGATTGGCGTCCCGCCAAGTCCCCGAGTGGACGCCGACCGGGCGATGTACGCACGCCCGCGAGTGAAGGGGCCCAGACGATGCTGGTCCTCACGTGGCGCTCGCGCCTGGGCGACGAGTTCCGTGCGGCCGAGGTCTCGACCGAGCTGGCCCCGGGCGCGTCGATCCGGCTCCAGATTGCCATGGCGGCCCCGACGGCTCCGGGTACGTGGACGCTCGAAGGCGACGTTCTCAGTCGCGACCTGGGATCCATGGCGGCCGAGGGCCTCGACGGCCCCGGTCTCGTGGTAACCGTGCGTCCGGGCCCCGGCGCGGACCAGCCCCCGCGCGGTTGATCGCCCCGCGTGGCGAGGCTCAACCTTTACGTAAACGGTAAGGTTTGTTAAACTGAGGGATGTGCTGAACTCTCCCTCAAGTCTCCGGGACGCCCCGCCGGGGCGGCCGGACGAGCCGAGCGCCGCGCTCCGGTCGAGCCTCCGCGATTTTCGGGCCTGGCGGGCGCTTCGCCACCGGAACTACCGGCTCTTCTTCGCGGGCCAGCTCATCAGCCTCGTCGGAACATGGATGCAGTCGGTTGCCCAGGCCTGGCTCGTGCTCGCCCTGACCGGAAGCCCATTCGCTCTCGGCCTGGTTGCCGCGGCGCAGTTCACCCCGGTGCTTGTCTTCGGCCTGTTCGGGGGCCTGATCGCCGATCACCTGCCGAAGCGCCGGACGTTGCTCGCGACGCAGGTTGTCTCGATGGT
>VBEC01000077.1 GCA_005883615.1 Chloroflexota bacterium
GATACCGTTCAGGTGTGGCACATCTTCGTGCTTGCGACCCTTCTCGGGCTCACGAGCGCGGTCGACATGCCGACCCGCCAGGCGTTCGCGGTCGAGATGGTCGGCCGTGACGACATCGGCAATGCCGTTGCCCTGAATTCGGCGAGCTTCAACATGGCCCGCATCGTCGGCCCCGCGATCGCCGGACTGTCGATTGCCGCGTTCGGCACGTCGATGGCGTTCTTCATCAACGGCCTTTCGTTCGTGGCAGTCCTCGTGGGCCTGTGGCTGATCCGCGAGGAGGAACTGAACAACCCGCCGCGGATCCCCCGTCCGACGACAGTGGCCGCGGTGGTTGAAAACCTCGTCGAGGGGCTGGCCTACGTTCGCCAGACGCGAGTCGTGCTGCTCGCCGTGGGCGTCGTCGGCCTCGTCGCGACGTTCGGCATGAATTTCAACGTGCTCGTGCCGGCCATGTCCAAGGACGTCCTCCACGCGGGCGCTCAGGGATTCGGCTTCCTGATGGCGGCGTCCGGAGTCGGCTCGCTCATAGCCGCGCTGACTCTCGCCG
>VBEC01000021.1:0-87622 GCA_005883615.1 Chloroflexota bacterium
ACCTCGGCGATTTCGCGCAGGCCGGGTGTCAGTGCCAGGATCGCCGCCCCGTCGAGGGTTGGGATGTTCCCTCCGGCGGCATCGTCGGCCTGCATGCTGATCGTGCCGCCGGTGAAGATGACCGCGACGCGGGGCATCAGCCAGCTCCCCGATGCGGCATCTTGTCGTAGCCGACGGACCCGCGGCGGAGGGCCATCCGGAGGAGGGCCCCGGGAACGGCGCCGAGCCAGATGCCGTTGAACAGCGACAGGCGAAGCGCACGCACGAGGCGTTGGGAGGTCGCAAGCCGGTCGCCCGAGGCGGTCCGCTCCCAGCGCAGCGAGTCGAACGAGAGGATCCCGCCGAGGAGCGCGTACGTTCCCAGCAAGGCTGAAGCGACGTCGAGGCGCCCTCGGCGCAACGACCCGACGATGCCGCCCACCACCAGAGCGGGGGCTACGAGCTGGCCGGCGTAGGCCGCAAAGTCGAGCCGGGCGCTCAGCGGCAGGCGCGAGCTGGTAAGCACAAGCAGCCCGTGCTCGAATGCCCGCCGGATCGCGCCTTCCGCCCAGCGCAGGCGCTGCCGCCAGAGAGCGCCCCAATCGGTGACCGGCTCCTCCCACACCTCGGCATCGATCGCCCAGGCCACGCGAATGCCCTGGGCCGCCGCGATGCGGCTGGACAGGTCGAGATCCTCGGTCAACGCCTCCGCGCGCCAGCCTCCTACTTCCGCGAGGAGACCGCGCCGGACGACGATGCCGTTGCCGCGGAACTCGGAACAGCCACCGAGCGCCCAGCGACCTCGCTGGAGCTCCCCGTCGAGCGTCTGTTCGTCGGCCTGCACGGCCGCCATTGCTGCGCCTTCGGTGTGGAGAATCCGGCGACGGGCCGTGATCGCCGGGGCTCCCGCCTCGGCGTAGCCGGCCAGCGTAGCCAGAAACTCCGAGCCGATCCGGGCATCCGCATCGAGGACCACGATCACGTCGCCCTTGCAGACATCGGGCTGGGCGGCCGTGAGCGCGGCGCCCTTGCCATCGGGCAGCCCGACGCCGTCCCGTCGAATGACGCGCGTTACCCCACCGATTCCCGCGTCTCTGGCAGCGCTCAGTGCCGCGTCGCCCGTCCCGTCGGTCGAGCGATCGTCGACCACGACCAGCTCGAAGCACGGCTGCCCGCCTGCCTCGCGGTGCGTCTGCATGGCCACGTCGCCGACGAGGTTGGGCAGGACGGCCGCTTCGTCACGAGCGGCTACGAGCACAGTGAACGTCAGGCTGCTGCCTCGATGTTCGCGCGCCTGGGCAGGCGTGATCGGCGGTCGCCGCCCGGCGCGGGCGATCGCGAGGGCGGAGGCCAGCACCGCTCCGACGGCCGCACCGAGCCACGCGCGCGCGAGGCGACCTCGCGTCCCGGCCGCGCGATCCCCCGCCAGCATCCCTCCCCCCAACAGCAGGCCGGCCAGCACGCGCCAGTGCATCGGCGTCTCGGCTGCCGCAACGGCGTCAGCGGCCGGTACGGCCTCAGTCGCGACGCTCATCGTCCTCGGTCGCGAGGGTCATGCGATCGGATGGCTCGGGTGGCGCAATGGGCGGCAGCGTCGCGCCGGTCGACGTGCCCCGGTGACTCACAACAGACGCAGCGCCGGCCAGGGTCGTGAGGATGCCCACCAGCAGGATGACCGGGGTCGTGCCCACGATGTCGGCGATCGGTCCGACGACGATGATCGGCACGAAGCTGGCAACCGAGATGAGGGTGAACAGGACCCCGTATACGCGCCCCCGGACGTCCGCAGGCAGGTCCTCCTGGAGCTGCGTCTGCGACGAGATGGCCACGATGGCGTAGGCGATGCCGGTCAGGATGGCGATTGCCACGACGACTGCCAGGAGTGACACGAGCGACGACGGGTCCACCAGCCTGGACGCCGTCTGCACGCGCTGCAGGAACCTCGTGATCGGGCCGGCCAGGGAGAGCAGCACGATCAGCACGCCGAGGGAGATGAGCCCTCCCTCGATGAGGCGGCGGCGGGGCAGCAACCGGCCATAGCTGTTGAGCAGGAGCAGGCCCATGACGATGCCGAAGCCCATCGGAAGGACGACGACCACGATGTCCTTCGGGTTGAGCCCGAGGGTCTTGCTGGCGAAACCCGGTCCAAGTGAGCCAAGCACGCCGATGAGTGAGGCGGTCACGCCAAGGTAGACCAGCGACCAGCTGACGGACCGGTTCTGGCGGATGAAGTCGATGCCCTCCGAGAGCTGCCCGAAGGTCGATCCGACCGCCTGTTCGGCATCGTGCACCGCTCCCAGGACCGTGGGGTGCTCGCGGTCACCTTCCTCAGCCGGAGGGGCCGGCGGCAACGTGTAGCAGAAGCCCGCGGCAACCAGATACAGCAGGGCGACCAGCATCAACAGGGCTGGCGCCCCGGCGAGGTTGACGACGATGCCGCCCAGTAGCGCGAAGCCGATCGGAAAGGCCGCATTCAGGGTCAGGGTGAAGATCCCGTTCGCGGCCAGGAGCTGGCTGCGGGGCACCAGCCTCGGGATCATCGCCGCCTCCGCAGGCGCGAACAACGTCGAGGCGATCGCGACCAGCGTGTTGAGCAGATACAGCAGCAGGAGATGGTCGCCCACCAGAAGCATCGCGCCGAAGGCCGCTGCCCTGATCAGATTCGTGACCACCAGGATGCGGCGCCGGTCGAGCCGATCGACGTACACACCGGCCACGGCCGAAAACAAGACCGAGGGCACGAGGAATGTCAGCAGCAGGCCGCTGACCGCAGCGCTCGAATTGGTCGACGAGAAGATGATGAACGTCAGGCCGAAGATGACCATGTTGCCGCCGATCTGTGTGGCGGCCTGGGATAGCCACAACAGAAGAAACGGCCGATTGCGGAGGACTGCAAGTGCGCTCGGCTCGCCGACCGCGGAGGTGATCGGCTGCGAGGGTGCCCGCTCGACGCGCTGTTCCGGCGGGAGCTCCGGGATCACAAGCCGGGGCGACCGTCAGGGGGTCCGGCGGTCGGCTCCGGGGCCGCGGCGGCGCTGAGCTCGCGATCGCCACGCTCGACGAAGTCCGCGAGGCGCCGCTCGACGAGGCGCCGCTCGAGCAGGACGTGCCGGCCGCAGGAGAGGCAGCGCAGCCCGATATCGGCACCCAGGCGATCCACTCGCCAGTCCGTCCCACCGCAGGGATGTGGTCGTCGGAGCCGAAGCACGTCTCCCAGGAACAGCTCGAGCGGCGGCTGGGTTGGCATTGGGCGGGTCAGGGTATCAGAGGTGCGGTGTGCCATGACTCGGCGTGAGGGCGCGGGTCGTGGGCGGCATGTCGATGCGTTCGACCGGCGTCACGATCACCTCGACGTCCGGGAGCGTCGCGCGCAGCTGCGCGATCATGCCCCCGGCGCGAGTGAGGAGGCCGGTCAGCGACGCCGAGTTGCCGATCGCGGCGACCTCGAAGGTGTTCCCGAGCGGTGTGTTCTCGACGGAGATCGCACCGGCGTTGCCGGCCACCACGCTCCCCGCGACCAGCCGCACGTTGGCCACCGAGAGGGCCTCCGCGCCACCGTTGCGCAGCTCATTGAGGAGGTCCTCGACCACCACCCCGGGGACGGGTCCCGTGATGGTCACCCGGATGCCCGCGCCTGTGACGGAGCGCACGCCGGTCCAGCCCTCGATCCGGGCGAGGTCGGTGTTCAGCTGCCCTAGCGAGGTTTCGCCTCGGGCTTCAGCCGCCGACAGCTGCTGCGCCTCGACCTGGAGCTGGGCGCGCTCGGTGCGCAGGAGGTCGTTGCGGGTATTGAGATTGCCGACGAGATCGGTCAATTCCTGTGCAGACAGTGCGTCGAGACCGGGGCCCGCGGTCTGCGAACGGAGCTGGAGCACGAGCAGGATGCCCAGGATGACCGCGACGCCTGCGATCGAAAGCTGACTCGACGTGCGGCGCATCGCGATCAGGGGGCCGACGGCGCACGCGATGCGGCCGGACGGGCGTAGCGCAGGTTGATCGTGCCGGCATAGGCGGGCACCGTAATGTCGGCCGGCTGGGCGAAGGAAATGCGAATGCCAAAACGCTCGCCACGAGCGCGCACGAATTCGCCGAAGGCCGCGGACGTAGAGAGGCGGCTGTACAAGTCGGCGGGGCCGATGCCGTCGACCTGATAGGGCTGGTTCTGGTAGGCCGAGTTCACGAGCAGGGAACCGCCGATGTCGAGGAGGGCGGTCGACTGCGTTACCCGCTCGCCGTTTACCGACACGGCCTCCGCGCCGGCCAGCCAGAGGAGATCGATGACCATCCGCACGTCTTTCGAGCTGACCAGGTAGTCGGTCGCGTTGTCCCCCGGCGGCACGGCGCTCGTCGAATCCTGGAGCTGGATGACGAGGCCGCTGCCATGAAGGCCGATGAGACCGGCCGCGACGCGCGCCGCCTGCAGGTCGGTGTTGAGCTGCTGTACCTGGACGGCGCTGCCCTGGCCCTGCGACTCCAGGTCCGCGATCTGCTTGCGCAGGTTGAGGATCTGCTGCTTCAAGTCGTCCTGTTGGCTCTGGAGCTGGCGCGCGGTGCCGATCAGGGGTACTCGCTCCTGGGTCGTGTAGCTCACCCGCGGTGCCTCCGATTGAAGCTGCGCCGCAATCAGGAAGCCCAACGCCAGGAGTGCCACGCCAAGGGTGACCTGCCAGCTCGGGATCGATCGAAGACGCGCGGCGACGGTGGTCACGACGCGGGACCAGAAGGCCGGGCGCTCACGCTCCGGCGGAGGAGCCAGGCGATCGCGGCGACTGCGATCAACACCAGAATCAAGCCGAGCACCACTCCCAGGCTACGGTCGGTCGCGGAGGTCGGTGAGTTCGAGGGCGCGTTCGGCGCGGCGGTGACACGCGGTGCTGACTGGGCCGTGCTGCCAGGGGCGGGCGGGTTCCCTGCATTGGCCGGACCAGACCAGCCCGTTGGCAGTGGTCCTGCGGGTGCGGACACGGGACCGACCTTCGGTGGGGCCTTGGTCCCGAGCTGAGCCAGCCACGCATCGTCGAAGGCGCCGGTGTCCACGCCGAGCGCCGCCCGAAACGCCTCGTCGTCGGTGACGCCCGTGGCATAGGAGCGGATCAGGCTCACGAGTGCCGCCTTGCTGTACTTCCGAACCATGAAATCGACAGCCGACACGCTTTCGGCATAGGCCAGCGAGAAGCGATCGCCGGTCGCCGGGAATTCGCCGGTCAGCCCGTCGAGCGGAATGATCGAGCCGTCTCGCGCGGCTCCCTCCACCTGCGATCGGTCTCCGGCGTCGTAGCCCTGTGACAGATAGACGGCGAGACCCTCGTTCAGCCAGCGCGGCGGGAAGTGATAGGGGTTGTCGACAGCGGTGTTGAAGACAAGATGCGTGAGCTCATGGGGGATGACGATGCCGACCCAGCCCGCGTTGATCTCGCCGGGCGTGATCAGCGCGAACAGTGTGCGGATGGACGCCACGGCCTGGCCCCCCACGTTTTCGCGGGTGCCCGGCCCAAGCGCATCGTAGAAGGGCTTCTGGTCCGCATAGACGAAGAAGTCGACCGGTTCCTGCACGGCCACGCCGAGCAGCTTGCTCGCGTCGTCGACCGCTTTCTCGCCGATCGCCAGCGCTCGCTCTCCGAACGCGGCAGTGCCCTTGTACCAGTGGACTCGGACGATCGCGCCGGAGCGAGTCTTCCAGTCGAATCGGGTGTCGGCGTAGAGCACCGAGACCTGCGGGCCGGTCTCGGCGGTGCCGTCTCCGAAGGTCAGTCGCCAGCGCGCCTCGATACGGGTGTTCGGCTTGAGGCTCGTCTGGCTCAGGTCCAGCTGGTAGCGAAGGGCCTGCGTCAAGCCGTTGGAAATCGGGACCTCGTTCGCTTCGGCGCCCAGGGAGCCCGGAAAATAGAGCAGCACTTCTGCGCGTTTGGGTGCTCTCGCCAACCGCACCGGCTGGTCGAAGACGATCGAAACGCCGAATGTCGACGATACCCGGGGAGTCTCGAACGTGACCGACGCCGCCGCAGTCGGGCTCGGCCCGGCCAGGAGGATCGGGAGTGCCACGAGGGTGGCGGCGGCCAGTCCCAGCCGTCTCCTCATTGCTGCCACGCCAGGCCCGCGAGGCGAAGGAACCCGAGACCGTTCTGACCTGCGCCGAGGAGACTCGTTCGCGACAGGGCCCAACCCGGCCCGTAGGACACGGGGATGACGGGGACGTCGCGCTGAACGATCGCTTGGGCGCGCTCGTAGGCGGCAGCCACCTCGGACGGCGTCGTGGCGGCCCCGGCTTCGTTGACCGCCGCATCGAACGGGTCCGAGGACCAACGGCCGTAGTTGTTGGTCACGCCGGTTCCCAACAGGATGCCCAGAAAGTCGTTCGGGCTCGGGTAGTCGGCCACCCAGCCCAGCGACCACATCGCCGGCGGGTCATCGGCCAGCCGCGTGAACAGCGTGTCGAGCGTCTCGTACGTCACGGTGACGCCCAGTACGTCGTGCAGCTGCCGGAGCATGCCCGGGTCCGTCACGAGGCCGCCGGACACGTACGTAATCGCGGGAAGCCCTGCGCCGCCAGGGTATCCGGCAGCGGCGAGCAAACCCCGTGCGGCAGCAACGTCCTGGTGCGGCGCGTAGTCGTGGGCGGAGCGGCCAGGTATGCCCGGCGGCACCATGCCCGTCCCGGGGATCGAGGTGTCCTCGCCGCCCAGAGCGACGAGGCGTTGCCAGTCGACCGCGAGCGCAAAGGCTTGCCGGACGCGCACGTCGTCAAAGGGCGCGTGCACCGTATCGAAGCCGAGATAGGCCACGCTGAGAGACGGCACCGAGCGCAGCTGGCGGCCCAGCTCAGCGTCGTAAGCGATCCAGGACGCGTCAAAGCCACTGATCGGCGTGTAATCGAGGTCGCCGCTCTGGAATGCGTCGACGGGGCTGCGGCCGCCGATGCTGGTTTTGAGGTGCACCGTCCGAATGGCGGGCGTCCCCGCCCAGTAGCGATCGTTGGCGGCGAGGGTGATCTCGTCGGACGTCTGCGCCTGGATCCGGTACGCCCCGCTGACAACCGTCCCGAAGCTTCCGGTCGCCGGCACGATGCCGAAGGACGGCCCCGCCACGACGGAGACGAAGTCGGAGGCCGGATTGGTCAGGCTGACTTCCACGTCATTGCCGGAGGCCTTGAGCCCGACACTGGCCGCAGCCGTCGTTCCACGCAGGTATGCGGTTGCCCCGACGACGTCGCCCAGCAGCGACGCGAGGGGTGACGACGCCCCCGGTTCGATCAGGCGAAGCCAGCTGCGGACCACGTCCGCGGCTGTCAGCGACGATCCATCCGAGAAGGTCAGACCCGGGCGCAGGTGGAAACTGATCTGCCGGCCGGCGTCGGCGATATCCCAGGAAGCCGCGAGCGCGGGCCGGACGGTGAGAGTCGGGTCGAGCGCTGTCAGGCTCTCGTACAGCTGGGCTGTGACCGCCGCGCTGTCCACATCGCCCTGGGCGGCGGGGTCGAGGGTGGCGGGCGTGGCGCCGAAGATGCTCACGTCGTCCGGTGGAGCGGCCCGAATGGTGGCGGGCGGCGCAGCTGTCCCCCATCCTAGGCCCACGACGACCAGGATTGCGCCAAAGATGATCGGGCGACGGGCCAGCCGTCGAGCCGGCAATCGAAGGGTGGCGGCAGCACGGGAGGCCGGGCTCGGTCGGTGCGCCGCCATGGGCCGGAGTATACGGGCGGGGGTCGGCGGGCCCTCCGGGCGGGAGTCGGCGATGCGCCCGAGGCTGGGCAGGAGATGAGGCCTCGCCGAACCACACCGCCGGGGGAACGATGTTTTGCTGCGAGGCCTCTGCCCGGAGAACGCGCTGTCCAATGATTCGTTAGGCCGCGTCCCGAACGATTTTTTGGCGCCCAGTCCTGCCGTCCTCCTGGGCGGTGGCTGTCCAACCTGGGACTAGGATTCCGGCATCAATCGGATGCCTCGATGACCCTTCGCCTTCGCAACACGTTGACCCGCAGCGTCGAGCCGGTCGTGCCGCTCGAGCCGGGGCGGGTTCGCATGTACACCTGTGGGCCGACGGTCTATCGCTACGCCCATGTCGGCAACCTGCGGAGCTACCTGCTGGCCGATCTCATCCGGCGCGTCCTGCTCTACCACGGCCTGGAGGTGGTCCACGTCAAGAACATCACGGACGTGGGCCACCTTCGCGACGAGCGCTTCGATCGCGGGGAGGATCGCATGCTCGTCGCGGCGGGCCTCGAGTCGAAGACCCCCGCCGAGATCGCCGAGGCCTATGAAGCGGCGTTCCACGCCGACGAGGCCGCCGTCAACATCCTGCCGGCGCACGTCTTCCCGCGGGCAACCGAACACATCGGCGACATGATCGTGCTCGCGGAGCAACTGGTCGACTCCGGCTTCGCGTACGTCTCAACCCACGGGACCGTGTACTACTCCGTGGGTCGCTTTCCCGAGTACGGCCGCCTCTCGGGCAATGACCTTTCCGAGCTGCGCGCGGGCCATCGCGGAGCGGTCGAGCACGACAAGGCAGACCCGGCCGACTTCGCCCTCTGGAAGCACGCCGGGGAAGGCCGCCTTCTGCGGTGGCCAACGGCCCGCTGGGGAGAGGGCTTCCCGGGCTGGCACATCGAATGCTCCGCGATGTCGGCGCGATACCTGGGACCCGAGTTCGAGATCCACACCGGTGGAATCGACAACGTCTTTCCGCACCACGAAGACGAGATCGCCCAGTCGGCCGCGCTGACCGGGCACCCTCCGGCGCGCCACTGGGTCCACGGCGAGTTCCTCCTCATGGCCGGCCGGAAGATGGCCAAGTCTGCCGGTAATTTCCAGCGCGTCACCGAGCTGGCGACCGCGGGCATGGATCCGCTGGCGTTCCGCTACCTGGCGCTGACCTCGCGATACGGCCGCAAGCTCAACTACTCGAAGCACTCGCTGGAAGCCGCTGCGGCAGGGCTGGCCTCGCTGCGGACGCGTCTTCGAGGCCTGGGCCCGCCGCCCGTGGAGGGGCCCTGGCGCGCTCCAACAGCGCTGAGGGCCGGTGCGGCCGGGGATCGCCCAGAGGGCGTGGCGGCAGGCGTTGCCGGGCACGGCGATCCGAATTCGTCATTGCGCGTCGCGGACCTGGCCCACGGTCCGGAGGCGCCTCTCTCGCCCGACGGCCGCCGAATGCACGACGAGATCGTGGCGGCGCTCGACGACGATCTGGACACACCGACCGCCCTCGCCGGCCTGCGAAACGCGCTCCGGTCCGGCATCCCGGAGGACGAACGGCGCTGGCTCGCCCTCGACGCCGATTTCGTTCTCGGCCTCGACCTGGACCGCGTGTGGGCCACCTCAATGACGGAGCACGATGGCGTGAGCCCTCGACAGCGGGAGCTGCTCGACGAGCGCACCAAAGCGCGCTCCAGCCGCGACTTCGAGCGGGCCGATGAGCTTCGCCACGAGTTGCTCGAGGAAGGCGTCGAAGTGACCGATCTGCCCGGGGGACAATCGACCTGGCGCAAGCTCGAACGACGCTAGCCCGTTCCCCTCGGGGCTACCTCGCGATGACGAGGTCTCGCCGCCTCCCGAAGCGGTCGATGATCCGATAGAAGTTGCGCTTGCTCAGGCGGTCCCTCTCTTCTGGCGGGACGCTGGAGTACTCGCGTTTCTCATGGCGCTGGAGCGGCAGGCCGGCCAGTTGCAGGGCGCGTCGGGGATCCTTTGCCACCCCTTCGTCGCGCAGGACGAGGCTCCACCAGATATCCAGATTGCGATAGAACCGGAAATGCTCGTCGAGCGGCCCGCGGTCGACGTAATCGGAGCGCCTGAATCCCTGGACGTAGCCTTCGATGGCGTCGACGTCTCCGGCGGCAGCCTCCGCGAAATGCCGCAAATCGCCTGATCGCAGGCCCCATGGACCCGTGACCGCGACGCCGGGATCATCGAGCGCTCCGGTCAGCGGCGCTACGAAGTCGCCGAGCGGCTCAACGCTGCTGTCGAGGAGGATGACAACGGCGCCCGACGCGCGCCGGATGCCGGCGTTGAGCGCCGCTGCATGGCCCAGGCGCACGCTCGTCCACACGACCTCCAGCTCGGCGCCGGGGATGGTCCGCTGAGACTGCTCGATGGCGGACTGCTGGTCGCCCGACGGAGCATTCGCCACGAGCACGATCTGGCTACCGGCTGGCGTGTGTCGTGCGAGCCCTTGAAGCGCCCGGTCGAGATCGTCCGGCCAGTCGGTCGCCGTCAGAATGACCGAGGCCGCCGTCGTCGCTGGCTCGTCGAGCCTCGACGGAACAGATTGGCTGGAGCCGTACCGGACCTGGTCCCCTACCGCCACGTCCGGCGCGTGGGCCGGTGTCAGCTCGAAGTCCACGCCTCGATCGACGACTCTCCAACCGGCCGACTCGATCTCGTCGCGGAGCTCGTCGGCTCGACTCCAGTCCCGGTCGGCGCGCGCTTCCCGTCGTGCATGCGCGAGATCGAGGACGTCCTTTGGTGGGCGTTGTCGCTGGATATGTTGATCGGTCATGTTCGGTCAGCATGAACCTGCTCGGACCAACCGGCAAACGGGCCGGCAATTGTTGAAACGATCAGTTGTAGCGCCAGTGCGGGGGATATGATGCGAGTGGCTTCGTTTGTCTACCGTCGGTTTGTTGAACCGGGAGGATCATGTTCGTGGCCAGATACAAGCACATCGAGGTCGGCAAACCCGTCGATCTTGCTGAGCTCGCAGCGAAACGACGCGAGAGAAAAGTCTCAGCACGCCAGCTCGCCATCCAGGAGCGTGACGACGAGATCCGGCGGGCGATCAACGAGGCATCGGCCGCGCCGTCGAGTCAGGCCATCGCCACGATGCGCGCAGCAGTTAATCGCGTGCTCAAGGAAAGTGAATCAAACGTTCAGATGGGCGTTCGTGGAACGACCATCTATCTGAGCAAATCGCCAATTCCCGGCGGCCGCGGCCGCGCCCGGCGAGGAAACTGAGTCGGACTGATTGTCGGACTGATTGACCTGCGAAAACATCTACCTTGCCCGCCGCGCGGCGCACTTCGGGCGTCTCGTTCAATACGGCCGCTTCGATGAGCTCGATGCCGAGCATTGGCTGGCGGCCTGGGAGCGCGAGGCCGAGACGCGCGCGCTAGATCGACACGCCCCGACGTTCCGGCGGGAGGGCGAGGCTTGGATCAAGGAACGCAACCTGATCTGATCAGCGGGTCCCCGTTTGCGACCCGGACTGAGCGAGGACAGCAGTGACACTGCTGGCGAGGATAACCGCGCGAGCGCGGGTCCGCCCCCTCCGTCTTCTGATTGCCATCCTGGTGGGCCTGATGTTAACGACCGGTTTCCTCGTGGTTGCGCCAGCCATGGAGCCGCAGCGCACCACCCCGATTTACGACCCGCCGGTGCTCGCCGGCCAGCAGCTCTGGGGAGCGTGTGCTGGCGGGTTCTATGCTCGCCACGGGGACACGATCGTGCTCACCTCCACCGGTCACTGCACCAGCGAGGGCACGGTGGCCTACGACCCTGACGGCATGACGGTGCGGGGCGTCTTTGGCCCGGCCGCCCGCAGCGCCTCGTGCCCGCATCAGGGGCACAAGTGCGCGGCGTCGGACATGAACTACCTGGTGGTCGCCAAGGATCGCATTCCGTGGGGGCACCTGAACGTGGTGGACCTCGGCACGGCGGGCTACCGGATCATCCCGCCGGGCACGCGGCCACTCGCCTGCGTTGACATCGCGATCGGTGACCAGGTCGAGATCGACGGCCGCAACTCCTACCGGAGCGGAACGGTGGCCGAGAAAGGCGAGTATCTCCATCCGGAAGACGGCGACTACTTCCCGTGCATGATCGCCGCGAACATTCAGGTCGAAGTCGGAGACTCCGGCGGTGCCGTCCTCGTGCGAGGGACCCCGGCGGGGGTCACGAGTCGCAGCTTCGGCGGGGTGCTCGGGTTCACGCCATTGGCCGAAGGGATGGCCGAGCTAGGGCTGGATCTCTGCAGCACCCCCGACTGCGGGCTCGCGCCGCCCGTGGCCGATCCGGCGGGAACCGACAAGTGACCGCATCGTCTGCGGCCGCCCGGGCGCGCGAACGAGGCTCGGCGGCGAGCCCAGGACCACGTGGTATGCGACTTCTCAGGCGCGACCGCCATGCGCACTACAACTAGTCCGCGATACGCAACGCCCCGCCGAACGTAGCGCGCCTCAGCCGGCTGAGGGCCCGGGCGGTCGGGTGCCCCAGCCTCGCTGATCCCGGCCGACATCCTGACCTTGCCGGACCGACATCCCGGCTTTGAGAGGACACGACCCGCTCGATGGCAAGGATTTGACCGGGAACGCCCTGGGGCGCCTCCAACCGTGGACTGACGTACGCTAGGCCGCCACACGCTGAGCGGATTGTGTCGCGTGGGCCTTCCCCCGAGATTCCCGATCAGCCCGAGATCTTGCGGCCCTCTGCGAACGGGTCCAGCAACGAGCGACACCTGGTCCTGTCGACTACCCCTTGGCCTGCAGCCGGGCGAGGAGCTCCATCATGGCCGGTGACAGGTCGGTGTGGTGATGGACGACCTTCCACCCGCCCTCTTCCCGGCGATAGATGTTCGTGACGCGCTGGTCGATGGCGACCTGCTCTCCGGCCATGGTGCCGTGGCCGCGCTCCACTCCCACCTCGTACGCGGTGTCACCAGCCACCGACAGCAGCTGGTCGGTCAGCGTGACCTGGCCGTCGGAGGCGATCGAGGCGACCTGGTCCCACACGGGGCGGATGTTGTCCCAGCCCACCTCGCGTCCACCGATCGGGTGCATGGTCGTCGCGGTCGCGTCGTGCGACCAGATGGCATCCATGGAGCCCGTATGGCCGGTGAGCATCTGGTTCAACGCCGCGTAGAACTGCGCCGATGCTGCCTTAGCCTCGTCGTATGCCGACATGTACCGCCTCCCGTGCTGTGACCAAACGTCGGCAGAGTTCGGAGGGTTTCACGCCCTTGTGCCAGCGCGCGAGGACGAGCTGATCTAGCGGGCGCGTCCCTCCTCTCCGCCGGAGTGCATTGTGCGCGCTCGGTGCCCCCCGGTGTGAAGAGTAGTCCGTGCGCCGATTGTCTTGCGCCCCTCTGAAAAACTGCGCCCCCAAATCGAGCCGGGCGAGCGCGGCTCGTCCAAAGGTCCGGGATCGACTCGCCAGAGACCGCGGTAACCTGCGACTCGGGTCGCGGTTGCGGTCTCGAAAACTGGTTCCGGGGGCAGGATCTCGGGCCGACCGCGGCCCTACTGCCGAACCTGGACAGGCGACAAGCCGTGGAGCTGATCCGCCGTCCCGCCGCCGGCATCGCTTGGTGTCGCGAGTCGCTGCAAGGGTTAGCGGCGTCCGCGCAATCGAGGAAGCGCCGGATCATTGCCTCGAGCCTGGGGCGTTCATCTCTACGATGACGTTCGAAGCGCCTCATCGACTCGGCGCGAAATTCTTCGGGCTTCTCAACGCCTAGGTAACTCAGGGGGTGACAGTTCCCCAGCGAGCATCTCTAGGAACCAACGTGCGGTCCGGCGAGCGACGAAGTGCAGGAGTGCCCCGTCGATCAGCAGGCCGACGCCTCCGAGTGGTGGCGTGTAAAGGCCGGTTAGCGAAAGCCCGGACGGGTTGATCCTGAGCAGCCCCGCGAATACGGGAAAGAGCGGCGCGAGGCTGGACGAACTCCATTCGATCTCGACTTCGCAGCCACCCGGGAGGGTGCGCGCCGGGCCGAGATCCACGTAGGTCGCCTTGCGGAACAAGAGTGTCCTGCTTCCCTGCGACACTGGAAAGGCCAGATCGGTCAGGTATCTGTGACGGTCGAACCGGGAGCTCTCGACGACCGTGCCCAGCCAGTCCGGCGCTTCGAGCCTTCGACAGGCAGCCGCCGGGTCGAGTTCGACGGAATGCGTGGCCGACAGCCTGGCGACGCGGTCGGAGGTGACCTCAGTCACTCGGTCAGGCTGTGGCATGCCCAGGGACCTCGAATCCAGGGTGGCTCCCTACCGAGTCGGGGCGACGTGTCGGGGACATAGACAACCAGCCGTCACGGGCTCCAGTAATCGGATCGTGGGATCCGCCGTTTGATGTCAGCATCGGCCTCGACGACGAGCGCGAGTTTACTTTCAATCGTCGTCAGGGCGGCCTGCGTCGCGGCGTCGACGGGCGCTTGGACGAGCTCGGACAGATGGTTGAACTCATCCGCGGACAGATAGTCGCTGGCGAACGGCTGGACAACATCAAGGGCGACGCCAAGGAGGGCATCGGCGACTCGCCCGCGAGCGTGAACGGAATGCAGCCGCGCCCGCAGGCGGCCGGAGTCTGGAAGAGTGAGCATCGATGGCCTCCTGGATCTGTGGCAGTCGTCCCGTTGCAATGCGCGTTAACGGTTTTGGTCGATCAGGGGCCGACCGTCAGATCGACCGTCCCTTTCATGCCGGCCTCGTAGTGGCCGGGCACGTGACACGCGAAGGCATAGGCCGCGCTGGTTGTGGGGAACGTGTACGTCAACTCGGCGACATGGCCGCCGTCGATGTCGGCGACTTCCCTGACTGACTTGCCGTCGACCTGGTTGGCCGCCACGCCGGTCTCAGGGCCGACCTGGAACTCGTGGGTCGCGGCGCCCGCGTTGATGAGCACGAACGACACCGTCTCTCCGGGGGCTGCCGATTCGGTGGACGGGTCGAACTTCAGTGCATCGGTCATGGTGATCGGGGCGATCCGCGGCACCTTCGTCGTGCCCACGCTCGGGAGACCGGGTCCGACTACCTGGACGTAGCCGAGCATCCCGTGCTCGTAGTGACCAGGCGCGTGGCAGGCAAAAGCGAAGGGGCCCGGTCCCGTGAAGGTGTATGTCAGCTTCTTGGTCTGGCCGGCCTTGATGCCGGCGATCTCCGGCGTGCCCTCCACGTCGCCGAACGCCGCTTTCTGGGGCCCGACCATGAACTCGTGCTCGGCCTTGCCCGCGTTCGCGATCTCGAACGTCACGGTTTCGCCAGCAGCCACGATGAGGAAGTTCGGGGCGAAGAGCAGCTTGTCGTTGGTGTCAACGTGAATCAGCCGAGGAGCTGACTTCGTGCCAGGCGTGAACCCCAACGCAGTCGCCAAGGGCATCGGCGAAACAGCGAGGCTCGGGGCTGCGGGCTTTCCGGACGCGGATGCTTCGGAGGGTCCGGGCGATGCCGTGCTGAAGGTAAAGGCCGGCGCTGGGGCGGCGGACGAGCAGCTAGCAAGGACGAGCCCGAGGCTGGCAAGAGCGGCGAGCCAGGCTCCGCCGCGGCTCCGAGACGGCGCATGCGCGGATGGCACGAGTGTGTCCTTCCTGGGCGGGACGATCCGCCGTGATGATCCGGCCCCAGCAAGGGCACGGGACGTCCACGGTCGTGTGCGTCCGCCGAAGTACAGCGCTCCCCGGGCCGCGTCGGCAGGGCCGATGGGCCCCAAAGAGCAGGCCAAAGGGCCCATGGCCGTATCGGAGTAGAACCTTAGTGACGTCCGGCCTACGGGCAACGTGGGGGCCAGAGGTCCCGAAGGCGGGAGCAACGCTGCTAGGCTCGCAGCCATGGCTCCTCGTCATCCTTCCGGGATCAGTTCCGATGAGTCTCTCGACGCAGCCGCGCTGAATGCCGTCGACGAGGCCGCCCGTGCGATCGCCGGACTGCTCGACATTGAGGAAGCACTCCAACTCATCGTCGAGCGAGTCCGGACGCTCGTTGGCGCACGCTACGCGGCGCTCGGGATCGTGGGCGCTGACGATAGGATCCAGCGCTTCATCACGAGCGGGATGAGCCACCTCCAGCGGGAGGCCATCGGGCCGCTGCCGCGCGGACGAGGCCTCCTAGGGCTGATCATCCGCGAGGGAAGCTCGTACCGGATCCCGGACATCGCGGCTCACCCCGGCAGCTCCGGCTTTCCGGCGAACCACCCGCCGATGACGTCGTTCCTCGGGGTCCCGGTCACTTCGCGCGGCCGGTCCATCGGAAACTTCTACCTGACCGACAAGGCCGGCGCTACCGAGTTCACCGCGGACGATCAGCGGCTTGTCGAGCTGTTCGCCCTCCACGCGGGCATCGCGATCGACAATGCACGACTGCATCAGCAGGCTGCCGAGTACGCGATCGTGCAGGAGCGGGACCGGATCGGTCGCGATCTGCATGACGGGATCATCCAGTCGCTCTACGCCGTGTCGCTCTCGCTCGAGGATGTCCCAGAGATGATGGTTTCATCTCCGGGCGAGGCCGAGGGCCGCGTCGACGCGGCGATCGACTCCCTGCAGGCCTCGATTCGCGAGTTACGAAATTTCATTTACGGTCTCCGGCCGGAGACGTTCAACGGTGCCGACGTCCCTGCCGGCATCCTCGCCCTCGGCGAGCAGTTCCGATACAACACGCTTGTCGAGATCGACATCGACGTCGATCCCGAGGCGGGTCGGGACCTTTCGCCAGAGCGCGGAGCCGAGCTACTCCAGCTCGTTCGCGAATCCCTGAGCAACGCAGCGCGCCATGCGCGGGCCCGCCATGTCGTCGTGACATTTCGCCAGGACGCGGGAGCGCCGATGCTCATCGTGGCCGACGATGGTGTCGGCTTCGACGTCTCCGCTCGCGTGGCCGCCGGCCATCAGGGCCTCGCCAATATGGAAGCCCGGGCCCTGGCGATCGGGGCAACGATGCGAGTGGAGAGCGCCGGGGGCGAGGGCACACGTATCATCGTGGCGTTGCCCACCCGGCATCCTGATGCGAAGTGACGATGCCCGACACCCAACCTGCCCGCCGTCTGCGCGTGCTCGTCGTTGACGACCATGAGGTCGTTCGACAAGGCCTGGTCGCCCTGCTCGACCGCAGGCCGGGATTCGAGGTGGTCGCCCAGGCCGGCTCCGTTGCCGAGTCGATCGACCACGCGCGCCTTCACCGGCCCGACATCGTCGTCATGGACGTCCGCCTGCCAGATGGGTCGGGCGTGGAGGCCTGCCGCGCGATCCGCGACCAGCTGCCCGAAACGCGGGTGATCATGTTCACTTCATTTCCCGACGACGAAGCCGTGCTCTCCGCGATCGTCGCGGGGGCTTCTGGTTACCTCCTCAAGCAGATCCGCGCGCGGGACCTCGTCGCGGCCCTTGAGGCCGTTGGGCGCGGCGAATCCCTGCTCGACCCCGCCGTCACGGAGCGGGTCCTGGAGCGCGTCCGACGGATCGCGGCGGGTGACGCGAACGACGAGCTGTCGGTCCTCACCCCCCAGGAGCGGAAGATCCTAATGCTGGTGGCCGAAGGCAAGACGAACAAGGAGATCGCGGCCGACGTGTTCCTGTCTGACAAGACGGTCAAGAACTACGTCAGCTCCATTCTGTCCAAGCTCAACCTCGAGCGGCGGGCGCAGGCGGCGGCCTTCGTCGCCAGGCAGCGAAGCGACCGGGGCGGGATCTAGCCAGGGCTTCGCCCACGCGACCTTCGTGGCACAGGCCAAGTGGGCCGCTTGGCCCGACGTTTTGTGACCGGCGGCACGGTCCCCGGAGCACATCCAAAGCCGACGATGACATCGAGTTCGACGACCGACTCGGGACAGCCAAGCGGCGCACCGGGCTCGAGCGGAAGGAACACATGATGGACAAGGCGAAGGGACTTGCCGCACTGCGGATCCTGCTCGGTGCTGGTTTCCTGTATGCAGGGCTCGAGAAGGTCTTCGACTTCGCTGGGTCGGGCAAGGCGTTCACCGCGGCCGGCTTCCTGAAGTTCGGGACGAACGGCAGCCTTCCCGGGTCGGACCCGAAGGCGATCGTCAACCCGACCCACGACCTGTGGGTCTCCATCGCCGGCAATCCCGGGCTGATCAACGTCATCAACTCGCTGGTCGTCATTGGCGAAGTCGCAATTGGGGTCGCCCTGATCCTTGGCATCGCGACTCGCTTCGCCGGCGTAATGGGCGCCCTCATGATGGGGTTCATCACCTTGGCGGCGTGGAGCTTCGCGTTCGGTCCCGTGAACGAGACGATGCTCTACGCGGCGGTGGCGCTCTACCTGGCCTACGCCCAGGCGGGCCTTGCCTACGGGTTCGACGCGATCATCGAGAAGACCGAGATCGTCACCCATCGCCCGGCGCTGCACTACCTGCTCGGATAGCGATCCGGGGCCTTCCGGTCGGGCCGCGACCTCGGCAGCATCAACCAGCGGATCCGCTGAGGATCCGCTGGTTCCTTCTACTTCTAGGCGTGTGAACGGTCCGGCGGTCGGACCTTGACCACCGCGAGCAGCACGGCGACGGAGGGCGATCAGGCTCCGCTCCTCTGCGCGGGAGCTACGCGGTCTCACAAATATCTCTCGCGGCGAAGAGCCCTCGTCGGCCTAGCAGGGTCCGCGGTACGGGCAGCCTCTACCCCCACCGGTTGGTCATCGTCGCCACTCGTCGCCGGTCAACGACGAAGCGAGGGCGTCGATGTCGTCGTTAGACTCGAGGCCCGCCAGTTCTTTGCGGGCCTCCGGAACCGTATGGCAATGGCGCCCCCGGACGGACTCGAACCGCCGACGCAGGCCTTAGGACGGCCTCGCTCTGTCCACTGAGCTACGGGGGCGCGCGAACGAATCGTACAGCCTTCGTTTGCGCGATCAGCGGAAGACCAGCGCGCGGCCTCTTCTACGAGGGCCACGTACCATGCTGGCGACGATGGCCGCTTACCTCCCCGACCTGATCCTCTATGGCCGCGACGGCTGCCACTTGTGCGACGAAACGCGCACTACCCTGCGTACCATCCTTGCCGAGCGCGCGGCCCAGGGACAGTTGGTTCCTCCGCTGGTCGAGCGTGACATCACGGCCGATCCGGAATGGGAGCGGTCCTATCGCGAGACCATCCCCGTCGTCGAGCTGGAAGGACGAAGGCTCGAGCTGGCAACGAGCCCGGCCAGGCTCCGAGCCCTCCTCCGCGACATCCTCGACCGCGACCGTCCGGGCGCTCGAGCTGGCCTGGCAAGGTGAGAAGCGACCTGACCATCCTGGTGGCCGTCGCCGCCGGCCTGATCAGCTTCCTCTCGCCGTGTGTGTTGCCCCTCGTACCGGCCTACCTCGGCCAGCTGACAGCGGTTGCCGTGGCCGGATCGGCCGTGCCCGCCAGGCCCTCGCGGTGGCTCGCCTTCCGGCACGCCGCCGCCTACGTGGCCGGCTTTGGCCTCGTGTTCACGATCCTCGGGATAACCGCCACGTTCGCCGGAGGCCCGCTGGTCGATTACCTGCCGGCCCTCCGCGAGATCGGCGGCGTCCTGTTGATCATCCTGGGTCTCAATCTCGCCGGTGTCCTGACCATCGCGGTGCTCGAGCGGGCGTGGCGGCCGCTGGAGGCGGGGGTCTCACGCTCGGTCGCTTCGGCGACCGGGACGATTTCGCTGAGCGGGCGCCCTGATGGGAGCGTCGGTCGGTTCGACCGGGTCGGCGAAGCCGTCGTCAGCCGGCGTGGCGGATGGCTGGCGTCATTCGGGCTCGGTGCGATCTTCGCGGTGGGTTGGTCGCCCTGCATCGGCATCATCCTCGGCGCGATCCTGACCATGGCGGCGACCTCGGGAAGCCAGCTTCAGGGAGGCGTCCTGCTCGTGGCATACACGATTGGCCTCGGGGTTCCCTTCCTGGTCCTGGGTGCCCTCTACGATCGGGCACCCACGCTCCTCCGACCACTCGTCGCGCATGGTCGAGCGGTTTCCGTCATCGGCGGACTGCTGGTGGTGGCCGTCGGAGTGGCGATGCTCTTCGACTGGCTGGTTCTCCTGCCGCGCTACTTCAACTTCCCCGGTGTCTGATAGCAGCGGCGAGGGCGGGGCGCCCCGCCCGGAGTTCAGCCATGCACGGCCGAAGCACGGCCTCGTGGGACCGTTCAGCGGGCGCCAGCTGCTCACAGGGGTAATCGTCGTGGCGGGAGTCCTGCTGCTGCTCGTACTCGTCACCCGACCGCTCGGGAACACCGATCAATTGGGCCCGCGGGATCCTCGCGCGACTCCGTTCATCCTCGGAGCTGCCCCGGCCAACGGGTTGCACGCTGGGGATCGACCGCCCGAGCTCCAGGAGGCTCCGCCAACCAGCCAGCACACCGACGCCCGTCCGCTGGCGATCGTCGGCATCGCGGCGCTCGGTGCCGCGCTTGCCTTCGTCATCGTGATCCCGCGGTGGGTCGGGTTTGCCGGTCCACACGGGCGCGCCGTGTGGCCCTGGCGGATCCTCTTCGCGGGCAACTTCGCGCTGGTCCTCGTCTTCACGAGCGCCTCCATGGGGCTCGGTCGAACGACTGTGGTCGTGGGCCCGGCGCCAGCCCTCACCGACCTCGACGGGCGGCCCGTGCAGCTCGCCGATCTTCGCGGCCACGCCGTCTGGATCAACTTCTGGGCGAGCTGGTGCCCTCCATGTCAGGCCGAAACGCCGGTGTTGCGCGACGTCTACCGGGCTTACGAGTCGAAGGGCCTGAAGGTCGTCGGCATCAGCGTCCAGGAGTCGAATGCGGCCGACGTCGCCGCCTACGTCGCTCGTTACGGGCTTGGGTATACCGTCGCCGCCGACCTGTCGGGCGACGTCTTCCGGGCCTACAAGATCTACGCGCTGCCGACGCAGTTCTTCGTCGGGCCCGACGGTGTCATTCGATCGATCGTGTACGGACCTTTGACGCGCGAGTCTGCAGTTGCTCGCGTGGAACAGATCCTGCCCGCAACTGCTCCGTCGCCCGGCGCCAGCGGTCAGCCCAGCCCGAGCGCTTCGCCGACCTTAAGCGTTTCGCCTAGCCCCTGACTCGGGGAGCTCGTCAAACGGCCTCGTAGGCGAAGCGGTCCCGATCGGGCCTGAGTCGTCCGATCGGGTGGAGCGGCTCGTGCGAGAGGGCGATCAGCCAGCCTTCGTTCGCAGCCCTGGCGAATAGCGAGGCCTTGACGTCGACTGAGTCGAGAGGGAAGTCGTCGAACGCGCTGACCCAGCGCGGATTTGCGTTCCACGGCCGCATGAACAGGTCACCGAAGAACGCGACGGTGCGAGCGCCCGCGCCCGACCCGCGAACGAGGATGGCCTGCGAGCCTGCCGTGTGTCCCCCCGCGGGCACGACCGAGACGCCCGGAAGGAGCTCGACCTCCCCGTCGGTTGCGCCTGCCTCACCCCACGCTCGCACCAATTCCAGCTCGGGCTGGACGTAGCTCGCAACGATCCGACTGTTCTCGGAGAACGCGATGGCCCACTCCGATCGCTGGGCCGCGATCCTCGCACGCGGAAAAGCGCGTGATCCGTCGGCCAGCAACAACCCGCCCGCATGATCGAAATGGAGGTGGCTCATCGCGACGACGTCCACGCTCTCGGGGTCGAAACCAGCCGCGCGCATGGCGGGGATGACCGCCGGTCCCCGGTATTGCCGCATCGTCCGGGTCTTCTCGTCGACCCGTTCCCCGATCCCCGTTTCCACGAGGACGCGTCCGCTCTGCGTCTCCACCATGAGGCAGTTGAGCGCCTGGAGGAGCCGATGTTCGTGGTCGATCTCGTCGACGACCAGCCGGTCCCAGAGCAAGCGAGGAACCGGCCCGAACAACGCTCCCGCATCCGAGCGAAAGGTGCCGGCCTGGACCAGCGCCACCCGGGTTCCGCCGCCCAGGTCGGCCGACCAGTCGACCGCCTCGTTCAGAGCCATCGAACCCTCAGCGCAAGTGCTCGCTCAGCGCGGCGAGGGCTCTCGGTCGGTCGTCTTGCGACCCGCCTCGAAATCCGAATGGAAGGCCGAGGCGGTGGGTTCCGACTGGCCCTGGTATTTCGATCCGAGCCCGGCCGAACCGTACGGCCGCTCGACGGCCGAGGACATCCGGAAGAAGCTGATCTGCCCGATTCGCATGCCGTAGTAGAGGGCGATCGGCAGGTTCGCGACATTCGAGAGCTCGAGGGTCAGGTTGCCTTTCCAGCCCGGGTCGACATAGCCGGCCGTGGAGTGGATGAGGAGGCCCAGCCGGCCCAGGGAGGACTTGCCCTCCAGGCGCGCCACGAGGTCATCGGGCAGCTCGACCCACTCGAGGGTCTGCCCCAGGACGAACTCGCCGGGATGCAGGATGAACGGCTCGTCCTCGGCGACATGGAGCAGCTCGGTCAGGTCCGGCTGCGGCGCCCGGACGTCGATGTATGGATAGCGATTGTTGCGAAAGACTCGAAAGCTCCGGTCGAGGTGCAGATCGACCGACGACGGCTGCAGATCGGCCGGGTCGTATGGCGCGATACGAACGCGGCCCGACTCGAGTTCGGTCCGGATGTCGCGATCTGCCAGGACGCTCACCCGGGCGAATCCTCGGGCATGTCGCGCTGCTCGTACAGGGTGTCCACCTCACGTTTGAGGTCCTCGAGGTCCTCGAAGCTCTGGTACACGCTGGCGAATCGAATGTAGGCGATGTGGTCCAGGGCTCGCAGCTTCTGCATGGCCAGCGAACCGACGCGCGACGACGGGACCTCGCTGTTGCCCGTTGCGCGCAGCTCCGCTTCGATCTCGTCGGCGGCCTGGTCGGGGGCGTCGTCGCGAACGGGGCGCCGCGTCAGCGCCTTGCGCAGGCCCGCCGCCAGCTTGTCGCGGTCGAACTCCTGGCGCGTCGTATCGCGCTTGACGACGACCAGGCGCGCCGCCTCGACGCGCTCGTAGGTCGTAAAGCGATTGCTGCAGGCAGCGCACTCGCGACGGCGTCGAATCGTCGCCGCATCATCGAGGTCACGCGAGTCGACCACGCGGGAGTCCCGGGCACCGCATTGGGGGCAGCGCATGGATCCTCATTACCTCCTCGGACCACTAGCTGTTGTGGTGTCGCTCGACCATACCACAAGATACGGGCCGTCAGGCAAATCGATAGGATGCCTGGCCCGACGCCCCAACCGGAGGCTCTGCCGCCACGCTCTGACACAACGCTCTGACGCGACGCCCGAGCTCAGGCCCGCCGGCCCGTGAGCCAGCGATTCTCTTCCTCCGGCCGGAACGCGACTGCCTCGGTCCCGGCCTGAAGGATTGCTTCGCGCGCGTGCAGCAGGTTCAGGTAGCCCCGTTTGATCGCTGTCTGGGCCTCCAGCTCGCGACCTCCGATGCGAGCTGACATCAGGATCGCGCAACCGTGCTCGACCATCTCGAGCGCGCGGGCCGCGCGCTCGAGCTCGGCGACCACCCGGTCACGGGCGCCGGCAGCGGACGCTGGCGGACGCAGGCCCCGCACCTCGGAGTCGTAGGCCTTCATGGCCTCGAGAGCGGAGCTCAGATGATCGGCGATCGCCTCGGCACCCATCCGCCGGCGACGGACGCCATCGATCGCTTCGATCACCAGCGCCATCGACGCGTCGATCTTGCGGCCAAGCTCGACCATCGAGCGCCGGAAGGTTTCCGCATCGCGAGTCCGACTGAGCATCTGGCCGGCGCGCCTCAGCACGAGCGCGAAGAGGGCCGCGAGAAGACCGAATACGACGAGCGGGATCAGGAGCACGGGCTGCACAGCGCCTCCCCCTCGGCCTTCAGCCCGTGCGCGCTCGGAGCGCCGCGCTGATCGCAGGCGCGACCTCGAACAGGTCGCCCACCACCAGCAGGTCCGCGAATTCGGCGATCGGGGCGTCCGGGTCCCGGTTCACGGCAACGATCGTCTCGGCCGTCTGCATTCCGACCTTGTGCTGGATCGCGCCGCTGATGCCGAGGGCAAGGTACAGCTGCGGCTTGACGATCTTGCCGGTCTGGCCGATCTGGTGGGCGTAGTTGATCCAGCCGGCATCGACAGCAGCCCTGGTCGCTCCAACTGCCCCACCAAGGGCATCGGCCAGCTCCTGCACGATCTTGAAGCCGTCTTCGCCGGCTACGCCGCGGCCACCGGCCACGACGATGCGGGCTTCCTCGATCGGGGCCGCTGCTCCGGCCTCCGCCACGCTTTCCACGACGGGGACGCTGGGCAGCTTCGCATCGCCGCCTGGATTGCTTGATTCAACCGCTCCCTTCGTCGCGGCCGGCTGCGCAGTGACGGCGTTCGGCCGGATCGTGATGATTCCGTGCTCGCCGACGAACGCATTGCGTGTGGTGAGCCTCCCACCGAACACGCTCATCTCGACGGTCGGGCCGTCGTCGGCCCAGCCGAGGCCCGTCGCATTCGCAAGCACAGGCCAGCCGAGAAGCACAGACAGGACGCCCGCCGCGTCCCGGCCTTCCGGGCCCGCCCCGAGCAGGAGATAGTCCGGCGGCTCGTCGGCGGCGAGTGCTGCCACCCGCTCTGCGAGGAGGGTGGCACTCGCGTGCCCGTCCGTGACCGGGTCGGCGACCGAGAGGACGCGTGGCACGAACCGTGCCAGCTCTTCCGCCGGCTTCCCCGGGTCGGCACCCACCACGACGCCGACGACGTCGCGACCGGCCTGCTCGGCGATCCCACGCGCGGCAGTGGCGACCTCGGTGGTTATTCGCGAGAGTTTCCCGTCGGCGACCTCGGCGATGACCCAGATCGAGCGGGCCATCAGATGATCCTCCGCTCGGCGAGGAAGGCCACGACCTGGTCGGCGGCGACATCGGCCGGTTCGCGAACGACGCGAGTGGCCGCTCGCGGCGGGGGCGGGGTGGATTCGAGCACCTTGGTGCCCGAGGCCGCGCCACCGACTGCCTGCCCACCTAGATCAAGGTCCGCCAGGGATCGGGTCACGATCTCCTTAGACCGGGCGGCCATGATCCCCTTGAGTGACGGGTAACGCGGCTCCCCGAGCGCCTGGGTGCAGACGACCAGCGCCGGCATCGGCGCCTCCAGCACGTCGAAGCCTGTCGGCGAGATGCGGCGCACTCTCACCTGGCCCGCCGTTTCGTCCGGTTCGATCTTCGCCGCGTAGGACAGGAGAGGCAGGCCAAGCAGCGCTGCGACGCCCGGACCGACGACTCCCGCGCCGCCGTCGGAGGTGTCGGCGCCGGCAAACACCAGGTCGTATTCGAGCGTCTCGAGCGCTGCGGCCAGGACTCGCGCCGTGGAGAGCGTGTCCGATCCCTCGAGCGAAGAGTCCGTCACCAGGACGCCTCGATGCGCCCCCATCGCGAGCGCCTTGCGCATGGTCTCGGGGGCGTTCGACGGAGCCATGGCCAGTACCGTGATCTCGCCGTCTCCCGCTTCGGTCAGCTTGATCGCCGCCTCGAGGGCGTATTCGTCGTTGGCGTTGACCACTGCGGGCACGGCCGCTCGGTCGAGTCGCATCTCCGCTGTCAGGCGCTCCCCACCCGCCGCGGTGTCGGGGACCGGCTTCATCAGTACGACGATGCGCACGAAGCGTGATCCTCCTGCCAGTTCGATCGGCCGCCGGGCGGCGGCGTTGGCACCTCGTCAGTGCGGCTGTCGAGCGAGGAGGGCGCGGGCGACGACAAGCCGTTGGATCTGCTGCGTGCCTTCGTAGAGCTGGGTGATCTTTGCGTCACGCATCATCCGCTCGACCGGGAACTCGTCGATGTAGCCGTATCCACCGAGTACCTGGACGGCGTCGGTGGTGACTCGCATCGCGGCGTCTCCGGCCACGAGTTTACACAGGGACGCCCAGCGTCCGGCATCGGCCGAGCCACCCTCGATCTCGGTGCAGGCCTTGTACAGGAGCTGGCGGGCGGCTTCGGTTGCGGCGTCCATGTCCGCGAGCATGCCCTGGACCATCTGGAGCTCCCCGATCGGCTTGCCGAACTGTTTCCGCTCGGCCGCGTAGCGGACCGCCACGTCGAGGGCACCCTGGGCAACGCCAACGGCCTGCGCGGCGATGCCGGGGCGCGAGCGCTCGAATGTCTTCATCGCGATCGCGAAACCCTGGCCTTCATCCCCGAGCCGGTGATCGGCTGGGATGCGCACACGATCGAACGAGAGCTCGGCCGTTGGCGAGCCTCGGATGCCCATCTTGTGCTCCAGGCGGGACACGCTGAATCCCCGGGAGTCGGACGGGACGACGAAGGCCGACAGGTTCCGGTAGCGAGGTCCCTCCGGATCCGTGACTGCAAAGACGACCACCAGGTCCGCCACGCTGCCCTGGCTGATGAAGCGCTTTTCGCCGCTGATGACGTATTCGTCTCCCTCCCGCGTGGCGCGAGTCCGAATCGCGGCCGCGTCCGAGCCCGCCTCCGATTCGGTGAGGGCAAACGCAATGAGCTTCCGGCCGGCGGCCAGGTCGGGCAGCCAGTGTGTTTTCTGCTCCTGAGTTCCGGCGTTGCGGATGGGCAGAGACGCGAGCTCCTGGACCGCAAGGATCAGCCCCGAGGTTGCGCAGACCCTGCTGATCTCCTCGATCGCCAGGCAGACCGTCAGGAGGTCGGCCCCGATGCCGCCGAATCGCTCTTCGAAGGGCAGCGCAAGGATGTCGTGATCCGCCAGGAGGTCCTTGACATCCATCGGGAACTCGGCCGACCGATCGATCTCGGCGGCCCGTGGCGAGATGCGTTCGGCGGCGAGCACCCGGACTGCCTCCCGGAGCATCTGCTGCTCTTCGGTCAGCTGGTAGCCGGTGGTCTGGTTGGTCGCCGTCACCGGCGGCATCCTAGCATCCGGTTTTGCGCACTCGTACGGCGCCGTTCCCTCGCGCGCAGCGCACCGCGGGCCGCAGTACCCTGCAGGCCGCAGGCTGCAGTCAGGGGGCGTCAGGCTCGTGGCCGCGGCATGAGGGTCCGTCATGGAGCAGACAACCGCATTCGCCCTGATTGTTGCGGCCGTCATCGGCATGTTCGGGTTGCTGTTCATCATTCGGCGGCAGCGTCATGAAGTCGAGGACGCCGGCCGAGAGAGCCCCTTCGGGGTATCGACCGAGGGCATGAAGGTCTGCCCGAAGTGCGGCCGCGGCAACCTCTGGACGGACGCGAGCTGCATCTACTGCGGCACCCACCTGAAGGGCTGAGGGCACCGGTTCGGCGTTTCCCCGCGACGCGCCCTACTGAAGGACGGAGAGACGGCGTCCCCCTTCAGCAGGGATTGCGCTCTCGGCCAGGAGCTCGGCGATGTCGGCGATCGAGACCGGGTCCTCCGTGCCCGGACCGCGACCGGCGTCTGCGAGGCCGTCCTTGAGCATGACCATGCAGAACGGACAGGCCACCGCCACGGTCTCGGCCCCCGTCGCGAGTGCCTGGCGGGTGCGCTCCTGGTTGATACGCGTTCCGCGCGTCTCCTCCATCCACATTCGACCGCCGCCGGCGCCGCAGCAGAACGTATTCCGGCCGTGGCGTTCCATCTCCTCGAGCTGGAGCCCCGGCACCGCCGCCAGGGCGTCGCGCGGCGCGGACTCGATTCCGTTGTAGCGCGTGAGGTAGCACGGATCGTGATAGGTCACCTTGCCGGCAACCGCGCCGTCTTCACCGATCCGCAGCCGGCCGGAGGTCAGCAATCGGTCCAGGTATACGGAGTGATGAACGACCTCGAACGAACCACCCAACTGGCCGTATTCGTTGCCGATGACGTTGAAGCAGTGCGGGCATGCGGTCACGATCGTGCGCTCGTTCATGCCGTAGCGGTTCAGCGTTTCGACGTTGCCCGATGCGAGGATCTGATAGAGGTAGTCGTTGCCCATGCGTCGAGCCGGATCGCCGGTGCACGACTCCTCCTGACCGAGGATGGCGAAGCGCACACCGGCCGCGTTGAGGCACGTCGCGAATGCCCGGGCGACCCGCCGATTGCGCTCGTCGAAGGCGGCCGCACAGCCGACCCAGTAGAGCACCTCGATTTCGTCGAGCCGGCCGTCGGCCGCAAGCGAGGCGACTGTTGGCACCTCGAAGGGCAGGCCGCGTGTCCAGTCGGTTCGGGTCGAGCGGGGCTGGCCCCACGGGTTGCCGACACCCTCCATGTTCCGCATCGCGCCGGCCATTTCCTGCGGAAAGCGACTCTCGTCGAGGACGAGGTTGCGACGCAGTCCCACGATCTTGTCGACGTGCTCGATGAGCACCGGGCAGGCCTCGACGCATGCGCCACAGGTCACGCAATCCCAGACCGCATCGAAGGGAATGGCGGTGTCGACGATCGGACGGGCAAGGAGCTCCGGCCGGACGCCGTCCGTCAGGCCATACGTCTCCCGCACCGAAGGGCTGTTCGGGATCAGCGGGACGCCCTCCTCGGCGTCTGCCGCCATGTCGCGGATGCCCATGATGAAGGTCTTCGGGTTGAGCGGCTTTCCGGTGGCCCAGGCCGGGCAGGCAGCCTGGCAGCGCCCGCACTCGGTGCAGGTAAATCCGTCGAGGAGGTCTTTCCAGCCGAGGTCCTGGAGGGTCTTGAGACCGAACGTCGCGTCCTCGCGTTCGAGATCCATCGAAGGCAGCTCGCCCCGCGGCGCCAGCTTCCGGAAATAGATGTTGAAGAAGCTCGTGACGATGTGGAGGTGCTTGCTGTAGGGCAGATACACCAGGAACAGCGCGACCAGCGCGATGTGCGCCCACCAAAGCGAGATGAATCCGGTCTCGACGCCACCCGGCCTCAGGATCGAGCGGAACGGGACTGCCAGGGCCGAAGCGACGAACGCACCCGGCTGGTCGCCATAGCGCGCGAACTCGAATGCCTGCGCGAGCAGCTCCGTCGCGACGACCCCGCCGATCAGCGCAAGGATGACGAGCGCATCCGTCGTGTACGTCAGGCGCGCCGGCCGGGTCACGAGGCGCCGGAAAAAGGCATACCCGATTGCCACCAGGACGATGACCGTCACGACGTTCTGGAGTGCCGAGACCGCCGTCCAGAGCAGGCTATCGAGCGGCCACGAGAGCACCGCCTGGATGAACCCACCCGTGACGGCGTTGGCCGTACCGACCGTCAGCAGCACGAACCCCCAGAAAATGCCCCAATGCATCAGTGCCGCGCGAGGGTCCTTGAACATCCGGGTCTGGATGAGCGCGTACTCCACGACGCCCCACAACCGCGCCGGGATGTTGCCCGAGACGGTCGACGGTCCAGCGACCGCGAAGACCCGCAGGTGGCGGGCCATCACCAGCGCGAAGATCACCGCAGCTCCATAGAACAGCGGAAACACCAGCGGGTAGGCGGGGACGTGTTCGAACGGGCCGAACAGCACGCTGCCTCTCGCGGTCAGTCGGGTCTGCGGCCGGCGACCTGGTCCAGATCGCCGACGAGGAGGTCTGCGCGCCCGATCCGCGCCTGGTGGTCGAACGGTCCGGCGAGAGTTTCGAGCGCGTGCGGGAGCACTGCCACGATCGCGTCGAGCGACTCGATGGCGCCCTTCGGACTGCCGGGCAGGTTGACCAACAAGCTCCGACCACGAACCCCCACCACTCCGCGCGACAGGTCGGCCATCGGCGTGTGCCGGCGACCCTCGGCTCGCATGGCTTCGGCCAGGCCCGGCACCGCGTAGTCGAGCACGGAGGATGTCGCCTGGGGGGTGACGTCGCGAGGCGTCAGGCCCGTGCCCCCGGTCGTGATCACGAGCCGATGCCGAGCGGCGCCCGCGACCAGGGCCTCGGCGATCAGCGCCTCCTCGTCGGGCACGACCTCGCGAGTGACGACGAGGCCGAGACCTTCCAGGCGCGTGCCGACTTCCTCGCCCGATGCGTCGTCACGCTCGCCCGCGGCGCTTCGGTCGCTGACTGTCAGAACGAGCGCGGTCAGCCCGCCAAGGGGGCCCCCCGGATCGCTCACTGCGGGACCATGGCGCGGCAGATCTCGATCATAGTCCGCTGGGGCGCCGGCTCGGGCGCGGGAGGCGGCCGGCCATCCGTTCCGACGTCCGTTTCGGACGGGCGGCAGTTGGATCGCGATCGCGCAGCCACTCGCCGCTCGTGCCGCCTGATTTCGCGAGCAGACGAACCGAACGGATCTCGACGCCTCGCTCGACACCCTTGACCATGTCGTAGATCGTCAGCGCGGCGATCGACACGGCAGTCAAGGCTTCCATCTCGACCCCGGTTGGACCAACCGTGGCGGCCTCGGCGCGAACCCGCAACGCGCCGGCAGCGCGATCCGGGGTCACTGTTACGACGAGATCGGTCAGGGCGATCGGATGACAGAGCGGAATGAGATCCGAGGTGCGCTTGCCGCCCATGACGCCGGCCAGCTCGGCGACCGACAGTACGTCGCCCTTTGGGCCGCCACCATCGATCACGAGGCTCAAGGTCTCCTGGGACAGCCCTACGACCGCCTCGGCGACGGCCCTCCGGGCGGTTGCCGGTTTCTCGCTCACGTCGACCATCCGGGGCCGCCCGGCCCGATCGACGTGCGTCAGGCGGCGCCGGTCGGCTCGAGTTTCGGACGGGTTGAAGAACGACCCGGTCGGAGCCCGCGTCGCCGGCGCTCGTTTCGGGCGCACTCGATCGGCACTCATCGGTCCAGCCACCAGAGCTCGACCTCGGTCCCCGCGTCCACGCCATCGACATCCTCCGGGATGATGGCCAGGGCCTCAGCGGCGGCGAGCGCGCTGATGACATGACTCCCCTGCCCGCCCGCGAGGCGTACTGGGACGCGCCCACGTTCGTCACGAACGATTCTTCCCTCCTGATCGCGCTGGGCCACGACGCGAAGATACGCTCGCCGGCCGGGGCTCTTCTTCGCCTCACCGAGCAGAACCGCTCGATCCACCTGGCGGCCGAGCTCACAGTCTCCAGCCAGTTTCCGGATCGCGGGCCGGACGAAGAGCTCGAACGTGACGAACGTCGAAACCGGGTTGCCTGGCAGTCCGAACAGCAGCACCGGCGGATCATTCGAGCGCTTCGCAAGCCCGAAGGCAAACGGCTTGCCGGGCTGCACGGCGACCCGCCAGAGGTCGACCGTTCCGAGTGCGCCAAATGCCTCGCGTACCACGTCGTATGGCCCGACCGATACGCCACCGCTGACGATGATCGCGTCGGCGGTCGCAACACCCTGGGCCAGTCGGTCGCGGACATCGGCGAGCCGGTCCTGCGCGATCCCGAGATCGATCGCATCAGCATCCGACGTCATGACCAGCGCGCGAAGGCCGGGGCCGTTCGCGTCCGGGATCCCGGCGGCTCCAAGCGGCTGCCCCGGTGCGCGAATCTCGTCGCCGGTGGCCAGCACAGCAACGCGCGGTCGCCGGCGAACGAGGACGCGGTCCACGGCCGAACCCGCCAGCAGGGAAATCCGCGCGGGATTGAGGGTCATCCCCGGGTCGAGAAGCCGGTCACCTCCCGCGAGATCGCTTCCCGCTTGCCGGATCGAGCCACCCACTGTCACGGCGCGATACACCGCGACGCGTGCCGGGAGCGGGCCCGTGGCATCCCGACCGCGCGGACCCGTGGCCCCTCCGTCGGCGCCCACGGGGGTCGTCTCCTCGACGGGCACGACGGCGTCGGCACCTTCCGGGAGAGGAGCCCCCGTCGCGATGCGGACGGCCGTGCCGCGGCCGACCACTCGATCAGGCGCCGAGCCGGCTCGAACCTCGCCAACCACCGCCAGAACCACGGGACTCGTCTCCTGTGCACCTGCCACGTCAGCCGACCGAATCGCATAGCCGTCCATCGCGCTGTTGTCCCACGGGGGCAGGGCCGTCGCGCTGATCGCCGGCTCGGCGAGCACGCGGCCCAGCGCGTCGCCCACCGCCACCCGTTCCGTGGACACAGGTCCCTCGATCGTCGCGAGGATTCGATCCAGCGCCTCCTCGACCGACAGGAGATCGTTCACGACGGCGCCTCCGGAGGTTTGTCCGGGGGGTCGTTCGGCCGCTTGGTGGAATCCGGCCCGGGACGTCCCTGCCGGCCGGTGTTCCACGGGCGCGGCACGGCGCTCGCCACCGACAACCACGCTCTCCGCCCGGCCGATGGGCTTCCGGCTCGCTCCGTGGCGCGACGCTGGATCGCCGCTACGACCGAGCGGCGCGTGAGGACGCCCAGCAACCCTGCACCCTCGCTCACCGGCAGCCCGTCGACACCGGTTCGTCGAAGCTCCTCGAGGCCTGCCCGCATTGGCAATTCAGGGGCGAGAATGGGTAAGACGGGCGCCCCGACCATGATCTGCTCGGCTCGCGTCGTTGGCCATCGGCGGCGAGCGATTCGGCGCAGGTCGGACACGCCGATCAGTCCCAGTAACGAATCGCCGCGCATCACCGCCAGGCTCGAGGCATCCGCGCGGTCGAGGTACTGACCCGCGAACGTATCGAGGGTGAGCTGCGGCGAGACGGACGGTGTATCCCGTTCCATGACCTCGTCCACACGCAGGCCCTCGAGCAGATCCTCGATCGCGGCGCGCCGGTCGAGACCGCGCGCGGCGCTGCCCAGGAACCAGCCGCTTACGACGAGCATGACGCTCGTCAGCGCATCGCCCATGACGCTGACCACGAGACCGATCCCGATCAGGACGTAGCCGACGAGGCGCCCGACGAGCACCGCCACCCGGCTCCCGCGTCGCTCGTCGCCCGTGTACTCCCACGCAACCGCGCGCAGGATTCGGCCGCCATCCAGTGGGTAGGCGGGGACCAGGTGGAGGAGGCCCAGGCCGGTGTTGAGAATACCCAGCAGGAAGGCCGCTTCCACGAACGGAACCCGGATGTCGTTGACAGCCAGCGCGGCGGCCACGAGTGACAGGCCGATCGCCAGACTCGCCAGGGGGCCGGCGGCGGCGATCCACGCTTCGTCCCGCGGTCGCCCTGCGGCCTGGTCGATGAGGGCGGCCCCGCCGAAGAACAGCAGATTGATGGGCGCGACCGGGACGCCCCGGCGTCGAGCCGTGATCCCATGCGCCAGCTCGTGGACCAGGACAGAACCGAGGAAAGCGAAGGCGGCCACCAGCCCGACCCCCCAGCGGACCTGGGCCGGCACGTTCGGGCTCAGCTCGCCCACCTCCGTAGCGGCCACTGCGGTGATTACGGCCAGGATCAGGATCCAGACCGGGTGTATCCGGATCTCGATGCCCATGATCCGCGCGACGGGGACCCCACCGACCGGCCGGAGCGTCATCGCGCGTCTTCCAGGCTGGACGACAGGCTGCCGGGTGTCGCGACGGGTCGGGAATCGGGCGGCTCGGTAGCTCGGCGGCCGGCGAGTCTCCTCACCACCAGACAGAGCACGAGGCCCACGACGGCGAGCGCGATCGAAGTATCGGTCCAGAACTTGGCGGGGAACAGCTGGACGAGCCGCTCGGTGCGAGGGTCGAACGTGTAGCTTCCACCCGCGAAGAAGACCCGATGAAAAAGGTCGAACATCGCGTCGAACGCGAAGGCGAACAGGACCCCGCCGGCGACGATCAGGAGAGCGAGTGCCGTCGCTCCTCTGCGCACGGCGCGCCAGTACCATCCCGCGCCCCGACTCGCAGCCCCGACGACGGCCAGGATGGCCGCAGCGATGAGCGTCACGAGCCCGAGCCCGAGCAGGACCGTCCGCACGTCGGCGAGGTGCGCTCGCTCCCGCAGGTCGAAGACAGGCTGGCCACCGACCGCCTGGTCGAATGACGGCGGCCCGAGGTAGATCTGGTCGAGGACCGAATTCGTAACAGTGTGGACCTCGTCGCGCGTGAAGCCAGTCCAGGCGTCGGCCTGCGCTCGATCCTGTTCCAGCGCCACGTAAGCGGGGTTGAAGAAGAAGGCGACCATGACAGCCACGATCACGACTGGCATCGCCAGGGCGACCAGCTCGGCCCCGGCACGGCGAGCCAGCATTCGACTCATACGGTCGATGGTAGCCCCCGCCGGTCGGGTCTGCGGTGTGTGGCCCGGAGGATTCGGCTGTCGCCCAGAGATATGCGGGACCGCCCCGACCCTGAGACCGGCTTTCTGCTTACTCCTCCTCGAGGGTGCGTGCCTGCTCCCACCAACCTTCGGTGCGCAGATCGTCCGGCGGCTCTCGCTTCAGCTCGCGCGCAGCCTTCGCAAGGCGCGCGCCAAACTCCTCCAACGAAAGGGACAGGATGTCCCGCAGGCCCTCGATGCCGGCCTGGATGAAGAGCTGGTGGTCGTCCTGGCCGAACGCCGCCAGGTTCAGCATCAGGGCTTCGTCGCGCCACGCGAGCACGTCGTTCGGCGAAGCATCGACATGGTCGGCCAGATATTGCCGGCGAGCCGGGGTCTCCGAGACCTCGAGCAGGATCCCGGTCGTGAAGATGCCCTGCTTCTCGAGCCGCTCGAGGTAGACGGGCTCGATACGGGTCAGCTCGGTGATCGGCGGCACTGCTCCTCCAGGTCGATCTCTGCGGCCCCGATGATGCCAGAGCGCGCCCCGTCTTCGCGGCTCCGCCCGCCCCTCTGCCGCGATCCGTTCAGGCCTTCGGGTCGCCGAAGATCGTATTAGGGCAGCGGTCGTGCTCACGCTCGGCATGAGGTCGTCCATCACGCACGATTGCGTCCGTTTTGTCCGCTAGGATACGGCCCAATCGGGTGCACAAACGGGTGCAGGATTGCTTCGGGAGCGGGGAGGTGGCGCGCAGGCCGTGGATGTGACCCTTGCGGCACTTGCCGACTCAGCCATCCAATCGTCCGACGGCAAGCTCAGCATCATCGGGCTGTTTTCGGAGATCCGCACGGGCGGCTTTCCTGCCGTGCACCCCCAATGCGCGCTCGACGCGCCGCCCACTTCCGACGCCTCACCGACGAGGACCGCCTCGATGAGCTCGACGCCGAGCACTGGCTCGCAGCCTGGGAGCGCGAGGGCGAGGCCGGCATTGGCTCCCTTCGACGGGGTTGTGGGCGAACTGCTGGCGAGCCTTCTCCAGGAACTCATCGGGCGGGATTGAATGGTTCGGGCCTAGGGGGGCCTGCGGCGTTCTACATCGTCCACGCTCGCGGCGGGCGACGGCGTCGGGATCAGCATCGCGACCGCGATGACCACTGCCGCAACGAGTCCCAGGGAGACCCAGATCCGATGACGACAGAACCGACCGGGCTCTCGGGCGGCGCGTTGCAGGCGCGCATCGATGAGCTCTGGGACTTCAAGGATCCTGCGGCCAGCGAGTCGAGATTTCGGGGTGCCGCCGGCGACGCCTCGACGATGAGCGAGCAGGACATTCTCATGACCCAGGTGGCGCGAGCGCTCGGTCTCCAGGGCCAGTACGCAGAAGGACTGGAGATCCTCGATTCCATTCGGGCTAATGGGGACGATGACCTCGAAGTCGCGGCGCGCACACGCCTCGAACGGGGCAGGATCCTCAACACGCGCGGCGACCGTGACGAGGCGCGGTCGAGGTTCCAGGCCGCGTTCGATCGCGCGACCAGCGCCGGACTGGAGAACCTCGCAGTGGACGCGCTGCACATGATTGCCATCGTCTCTCCGCCAGACGAGCAGCTGATCGCAAACGAACGCGCGATCGCGTTGGCCAAGACGGCGAACGACCCGCGGGCACGGGGATGGCTACCCAGCCTCTACAACAACACAGGCTGGACCCACTTCGAGGCCGGCAACCTCGACAAGGCTCTCAAACTGTTCGAGCTGGCTCTCGACGAGCGGCTCAAGCTCGACAAGCCCCGTGAGATCGGGATCGCCCGGTGGGCCGTGGCCCGAACCCTCCGCGCGCAGGATCGGACCGAGGACGCGCTCGCCGCGCAGCGCGAGCTCAAGGGGTTCAATGCCGCGGCGGGAATATTCGACGATCCCTTCGTCGACGAGGAGATTGGCGAATGCCTGCTCATTCTGGGCCGATCGGAGGAAGCCCGGCCGTATTTCGCCAAGGCTGCCGATGGGATCTCGGCCGATGGCTGGATAATGGCCAACGAGCCTGAGCGTATCGCTCGCCTACGAGAGCTCGGCGGCGCAACCTGATCGGGATCGCGGTAGTGGCTCCATCGCGCGCGAGCTTCACCCGGACGACGACTCGGGGATGTGGTCGCTGCCCGACGCTGACCCGGGGACGGTCGTGATCGTCCTCAGGGTCCTACGGGAGGTCGTGAAGCGGACCGAAGGGCGGATCGTTTCATTCAGCCGCCGCGATGCCCGGCTGCTGCCGATCTTCTTTCGTGCGATCGAAGAGAACTACGAGAAGGTGCCGGCCCTGGCCGACTGGCACGCCTTCACGGCGGGCGAGGAGCTCGCGGTCATCAGCAAGGTACTAGGGCACGCGGACTACTCGACAACGCTCCGGGTGTACGCGCACCTCGATCCGGCGCGCGCGAAGTTGGCGGCGGCACGGATCGACGCCGTCCTGGGCCGCATGCTGCCAGCCATCGACGAGGCTGCCAACGCCTGAACTGGGTGCAGAAACGGGTGCAAAGACCCTCGGTGGACTGCCCGCCGGAGGCCCTTTCACGCTCAGATCCGGGTCTATCTGGCGGGCTTGTCGCCGAAGATCGTGTAGTGCCATGGCTTCTCGGGCTGGCCCGTCAGCTCGATCATGACGTGCTTCACCTGCGTGTACTCCTCGAAGGAGTAGCTCGACATGTCCTTGCCGAAGCCGGACTGCCTGAAGCCGCCGTGTGGCATCTCCGAGGCGACCATCAGGTGGTCGTTGACGAGCACGTGGCCGAAGTTGAGCTCCTTGGCCGCGCGCATGGCGCGGTACACGTCCTTGGTCCAGACCGAGCTCGCGAGCCCGTAGCGGGTGTCATTTGCCTTCTCGATGGCCTCGTCGTCGGTGTCGAATGGCAGCACCGCGAGAACCGGGCCGAACACCTCGTTGCACACGATGTCGCTGTCCTGCGCGACGTCGGCAACGAGGGTCGGGCGATAGAAGGCACCATGCTCGAAAGCGGGAACGATCGCCCGCGCCCCGCCGGTGACGATGCGAGCGCCGGCCTGGCGCGAACGCTCGACGAAGCCCTCGACTCGCTCGACTTGCGCCTGACTGATCAGCGAGCCCATGTCGGTCGCCGGGTCGAACGGGTCGCCGACACGAACGCCCTCGAACAGCTCCTGCAGGCGCGCGAGCAGGCGGTCGTGGACCGGACCGTGGACGTACAGGCGCGTTGCCGCGGTACAGTCCTGGCCTCCGTTGATGAGGGCTCCCGCTGTCGCGCCGCGGGCCGCTGCCTCCAGGTCAGCGTCGTCGAAGACGACGAATGGCGCCTTGCCACCGAGCTCCAGATGGACGCGCTTCAGATTGCGGGCGGCGAGCTCCTGGATCTGCCGGCCCGTGGCGGAGTCGCCCGTCAACGACACCATGTCGATGTCGGGATGCGCCGCGATCGCCGCCCCAACGATCTCGCCACGCCCCGTCACCACGTTCAGAACGCCGTCGGGCAGACCCGCCTCATGCGCGAGCTCCGCCAGCCGAATGGCGGTCAGCGGCGTTGCCGACGCCGGTTTCAGGATGACCGAGTTGCCAGCGGCGAGCGCGGGCCCGACCTTCCAGATCGCCATCCAGAAGGGGTAGTTCCAGGGCGCGATCTGGCCGATCACGCCGATCGGCTCGCGACGCACCATGCTCGTGTGACTACCCGAGTACTCGGCCGCGGCCTTGCCTTCGAGGTGCCTGGCCTGGCCCGCGAAGAAGCGCAGATTGTCGATCGAGAACGGCAGATCCGAGTCTCGCCGCAGCTTGTATGCCGATCCGGTCTGAAGCGTCTCGGTGTGGGCGATGTCTTCCGCGTTGGCTTCGATGAGGTCGGCCAGCTTGCTCAGGATCCCTGCGCGTTCGCTCGGCGGCTTGCCTCGCCAGCGCCGATCGCGAAAGGCCGCCCGGCCAGCGCGGACCGCACGGTCGACGTCGTCCACTCCACCGGCAGGCACCCGCGCCAGGATCTCGCCGGTCGCGGGGTTCAGGACGTCGATCCACTGTCCGCCCAGGGCGGGAACCGGCCCGCCATCGATGAACATCTCGCGATCCGCGACCGCCTCGACGGCCATCGCTGTCCTCCGTGTGTCCTCCTGGTCGGGCAGTCTAGCTCAGTGTCCTTCTCGCGCCTGCGCTTCGGTCCGCTCGATGAGTGCCTTCGCGTATGACTGGTAGGCAATGTCGTCGAGAGGCGGGTTGATCAGGCCGGCGCGAGCGTCGCGGAAGGCCCGCTCGAGGCGGCCGGCAAGGTAGCCTGGCCCACCGGCAATCCGCAGTGCCTCGTCGGTCGCCGTCACCGCGGCATTCGTTGCGGTGATCTTGGCCAGGCCGATGTCGGCCAGAAGGGCCGACCTGTCGCCGGGCGGCGCGGCGTCCCAGCGGCCGGCCACGTCGAGAAGCACGGTGCGGGCAACCCGCAGCGCCGCGTCGAGCTTCCCGAGACGAACCTGAACCGTGGGCAGATCCGCGACCGACGCCGACCCGTCACCCGGCCTGCGCCCGAGCGCCCATCGCGTGACGTCATCGCGAGCGCCCTCGCCCACTCCGAGATAGGTGGCAGCGATGCAGACACCGAACCATGCGCCGGGCGCCGGCCCTCTCGGGTCCGGCTCCCCCGGCCAGCGTCGCGCGATCATGTCGTCCAGCCCGACACGAACGTCCTCGAGGCCGAGGGTTCCCGAGGCGGAAGCGCGCACCCCGAGGGCGTCGAACGACGGCCGGCGGAAGACGCCCGGGAGCTGGAGATCTACCAGAAACGTGCCGATGACCGGCTCGTCGTCTGCGGGCGCAGCACGGTCGCCTTCCAGGGTCGCCGTCACGAGCGCGAAGCGGAGGGCGGGCAACCAGGTCGTCCAGGTCTTCTCGCCGCGCAGGACTACCGTCTCACGATCGATCCGCGCCGTGGTCGCCGGGATCGCTCCCCTGGCCGGGCTGCCGCCGCCTTCCTCGGTCGCGGCCGAGTTCAGCAACGCGCCTTCGTCGCGGACGGCGGCGAAGAGGCGCTGGCGGAGTTGGGCCGGCCAACTGGCCGACTCGACCGCTGACCCCAGGACGTGCTGATGCATCGCGAAGCCGAGTGCGGCCGAGCCGTCAATGGCACCCAGCGCAGCCTGGCCGATGGCAGTCTCCTTGAGCCCTGCGCCGAGTCCGCCTGCGTCCACGGGCAGGCAGATCGTGTGCAGGCCCGCGGCGACGAGCGCGGCCGGCACCTCGGGTCGGTAGACCTCCTCGGCATCGAGGCCCAGGCGCAGTCCCCGAAGCCGGTCCAACGCGTCGTCCAGTCGACTGGCGACTTCCGATCGAAGGCCCTCAGCCATCCAGCGCGGCGGCTTCGCGGCGGAGGAGCTGCCAGGCCCGCTCGATATGGCGCCGCTCGGTACGCAGGTTGCCGATGGCCATCCGGATGGTGTATCGGCCGCCCAGCTTCGTGTGCGACAGGAACACCTCGCCCGTCCCGTTGACCGCCGTGATCAGCCTCGCGTTCAGCGCGTCAAGCCGCTCGGAAATACTACCTGCGTCGGTTCCATCCCGGAGCGCAGCCGGCCGATAGCGAAAGCACACCGTCGAGAACGGAACCGGCGCGAGACGCTCGAACTCCGGATCGGCGTCGATCCAGGAGGCGAACTCCTGCGCGAGCTCGATGTGATGATCGATCCGTCGGCGAAGGCCCTCCAGCCCGAACCAGCGAAGCTGGATCCAAAGCTTGAGTGCCCGAAAGCGCCGACCCAGCTGCGGCGTGAAGTCCGTGTAGTCACGCGGCGCCACCGAGCCGTCCGGCGCCTCGATATAGGCGCGACTCAGGCTGAAGGCCGTGCGCAGGGCGTCCAGCCGGCGCGTCAGGAGGAGCGAGGCATCGAGCGGTGTGAAGAGCCACTTGTGCGGGTTGATCACAATCGAGTCCGCGCGCTCCCAACCCGCGAATGGCGCGCGCCGGCCGGCGATGAGAGCCACCGGGCCGGCATAGGCCGAGTCCACGTGAAGCCACAACCCTTCACGCTCGGCCACAGCGGCGATCGCTGGGACGGGATCGACGGCCGTCGACGAGGTCGTCCCAACGGTCGCTACGATCGCGATCGGGCGGCGGGCGGCGGACCGGTCCGTCTCGATGGCCTCCGCGAGCGCGTCCGGCCGCATCGCGTACGCCTCGTCGACGGGGATATGGACGAGGCTGGCTCGTCCGAGGCCGAGCGTCATCGCCGCCTTGTCGATCGAGTTGTGTGCCTCCCTCGAGAGGTAGATCCGCAGCGACGGGACCTCGTCGCGTCCGGCGAGGCCTTCCGCGGCGGCAGAAAAGCCGGACGCTTCTCGCGCGCCGGCAAGGGCGATCAGGGACGACGTCGAGGCTGTATCGGTGAGCATGCCGTCGAATTCGGGCGGCAGCCCGACGCCCTGGCGAAGCCAGTCGACGACCACCTGCTCCAGCTCGGTGCCGATCGGCGAGGTCCGCCACAGCATCGCGTTCTGACCGATCGCGGCGGTGAGCATCTCGCCCAGGATGCCCGGCGCCGACGCGGTTGTCGCGAACAGCGCCATGAAGCCGGGATGCTGCCAGTGCGTGGCGTTTGGCTCGACGAGACGGCGATAGTCGTCGAGGATCGCCGCGAGCGGCTCGGGTTGCTCGGGCGGAGACGCGGGAAAGAGCGGCTTGAGCGAGCCGGGCGTGATCGGCGGCATGACAGGACGTCGCTCGACCGTGGCCAGGTAGTCGGCCATCTGGTCGACCACGGCATGCGCGGCGGCGCGGAAGTCTTCGGGATCCATGTCGGTCAGGCCGGACAGCTGCTCCGACATCAGATTCCCGGGCAACCGTGGATCGGGCGGGAGCTCGATCGGTCGAGTTCGGGGCTGCGGGGATCGCTCGGTCGTCGCCATCGGCGGCAGTCTACGCGGTCGTCGGCGGGGCCCCAGGACCGACCCGTGAGTCAAGCTATTGCGCCGGCATCGGGTTTCCCCGCTCCGCCCTCGTCGTTCGTGTCGCTGTTGGCATTGATGCTCACCGCCGTGCGCGAGGCGGAGCATCAGCTGGATGGGCTTCCGGGGGGACGCTCCTGAACGGGCCCGGCTGGAAGCCGACATCAGCGGCCTGCGCTACGGCTATGAGCTGATGGTGAGGGCCCGGCTTGGCTCGGGCTAGACGCCCCGAGGTTTGGTTGACCGCCGAACGGCACCAATGCTCCTGGGCACGGGGGCTCGGCTCCGCCGCAGGAACGTAGGGACGTCGAGCTCCGCCGCATCCGCGTTGGAGGGAACCGGCTTCGGTGTCTCCAACTCGGTCCCGCCGACATCGAGCGGCGGAGCCGAGGAGGCTGCGACGGCTTCGGCTGCCGTCTTCATCTCGGCGTGGGCGGGCTTGTTGGCCGGCATTTCGCCCAGGCCCACCGCGATCAGCGTCACCGAAACCTCATCGCCGAGGCGGTCGTCGAAGCTTGCGCCGAAGATCACGTTCGCCTCAGGGTCGGCTGCGCTTCGAATGGCTTCGGCCGCTTCGGTCACCTCGGCCAGCCGAACATCGGATGATCCGACCAGGTTGAACAGGATCCCGCGGGCACCTCCGAAGCTGGCCTCGAGCAACGGAGACGACATGGCTTGCTGGGCAGCCAGCAGCGCCCGTTGCTCGCCGCCGGCGCGACCGAACCCAATCAGCGCCGGGCCCGCGTCCTGCATGATGGCGCGCACGTCGGCGAAGTCGAGGTTGATCAGGCCGGGCGTCGCCACGACATCGATGATCCCCTGGACTCCCTGGCGCAGGACGTCGTCCACGGTTCGAAATGCATCCAGGAATCGAGCATCACGCTGGACGACCTCGCTGACACGATCGTTGGGTATCGTGATCAGTGCATCGACCTTCGCCGCCAGCTCGCGCGCGGCGTCCTCGGCCACACGCCTGCGACGTGCGCCCTCGAAGGCAAAGGGCTTCGTCACCACACCGATCGTCAACGCGCCATGCTTCTTCGCGATTTCGGCGACGATCGGCGCTGCGCCCGAGCCGGTGCCACCACCCAGGCCGGCCGTCACGAAGACCATGTCGGAGCCTTCGAGCACCCAGCCGATCGTTTCGGCATCTTCCTCGGCTGCCTGTCGTCCCACTTCCGGATCGCCGCCGGCGCCGAGACCGTGCGTGATCTTGTCGCCGATTCGCAGTCGACGCGGGGCTGCCGATCGGCGGAGCGCCTGGGCGTCAGTGTTGCATGCGATGAAGTCGACGCCGGCCGTCTTGGATCGGATCATCTCGTCGATCGCGTTACTGCCACCCCCGCCAACTCCGACGACACGGATGGATCGCGCCTCTGGCTTGTGCGACGAGAATCCGACGCCTACCGCTCCCGCGACAAGCAGGACCAGGACGACGATAGCGGCGATGACGAGAGGAGCGTTCTGGGCTAGCGCGTCCACGGTCTGAGTCTAACAACGTGGTCGGGGTGCGCTCCAAGGCATTCGTCACGCCCCAGCACGGGTAGTTCGTGGGTGTTCCGTCCCACCGCCGGGTGGCGCCAGGCGTCCGGGGGCGTCGAGATGGCTGGTGCCGCCCGGCACCAGAACTCCGCGCCGCTCATTGACGCGGCTCGCCCGAAGTCTGACTCTCGCCGTCTCGGGACCAGATTGGAGGCCTGGTGGAAACGGCAAGGTTCCAGGTGAACACTTTCCCGTCGGATGACGAGGAATTGGCTCGGTATGTCGCGGAGCTCGTCTCGGCGGTTTCGGAGGTGTCGGACAGCGTCGTCGCATGGCTCGAGTCGGCTTTGCGAGAGCGCTACCCGCAGGCGGCCGTGGCGGAGAGGTCAGAGCTGGCCGACATGTTTCCGACCGAGCCGTTGACCGTGTACGTCTATCGCGACGGTTCGCCGCTCCCGGCCTCCAGGGATTGAGGTGAACCGCGGCACCCGTCGGACGCGCGACAGTCGGTGCCCCGGCGCACCGGTTCGTAGGACGAAGGTACTAACCCCCAGGTGGGACCATCGTTGTCAGTGGTACGGCTCGCGGCCGACCCAATCCGTCCCCCCGGCGGTGTGATAGGTCGCGAGCCGTGCTGTGCGAGCTGCATCCCCGCGGTGGATGGCCGCTGATGGTCGAGTAGCGGCTCCGAGAGCACCGTCGAAGAGCCACAGGTGCTCACCATCCCCCCGGATGAGTTCGATCGGACAGCAAACGCGCTGGCCCTGATCGGCCGTCGACTCGCCAAGGACTCAAACAGCAACGGTCGCCCGCGGGGTCGGGCTCGATCGTAGGCCCGCCCGCGTACCTGGGTCGCCGCTACCTCAGGCCGAGGGGAATGACCTGCCCGTCGCCGACGAAGTAGGCGTACAGAACGACGGCCGCCATGACACCGAGGAGGGCCAATGCGAGCGCGAGAAGCGCGTTGGTGCGGGCCCTTCCCGCGACCCAGCCGATCGCGAAGGTGCCGGCGACGATAAGAAACACTCCTGCGTCAATCATGCCGGGCCGCATTCTCTACCACCCATCCCGTGGCGACTTTACAGCCGGACCGGAGGGATGAAATGCCCCCGGACCGCGCCGAGCGCCTTTCTCCTGGGAAAGTTGGTCGGGGCGGCCGGATTTGAACCGACGACCACCAGTCCCCCAGACTGGTGCGCTACCAGACTGCGCCACGCCCCGACACGCGGCCAGTCTAGCACCGGACGAATCGCGTTCAGCGCCCCCGCGCCTTGATCGGGGCCTTGCGTTTTTCGGGTTTCACGGCCCGTGATCGACCGGCTGTCGGGGATCGGCGCCGTCGCGGCAGCTTGATCGCGCTGCGGTCGCGGAACACCAGGCGAATGGGCGTCCCGTCGAAGCCGAACGTCTCCCGGAGGCGGTTCTCCAGGTAGCGGCGGTAGCTGAAATGAACGGCCGAGGCGTTGTTCGCGAAGAACACGAATGTGGGCGGCGCGACGCTGACCTGTGTCGCATAGAAGAGCTTGGGCCGGCGCCCCTTGACCGCGGGTGGGGCGACACGTTCGGAGGCCGCGGAGACGATGCGATTCAACTCGGCGGTCGGGACGCGCTTTCGGCGCTCGCCCCAGATGTCGACGGCGGTCTCCAGCACGCGATCGACTCGCTGGCCGGTCTTGGCGCTGATCGATACGACAGGCGCGAAATCGAGGAACGGCACCTCGGACCGGATCGCCGCGACGTATTCATCGAACGTCCGGTCCGTCTTCTCCTCCACCAGGTCCCACTTGTTGACCGCCAGCACGAGGCCCTTGCCTTCCTCGACGACAAAGCCCGCCACGTGTGCATCCTGCGCAGTCAGCCCATCCACCGCGTCGATCACGAGCACGGCGACGTCCGCTCGCGAGATCGCCTTCAACGCCCGCAGCGTCGAATAGCGCTCGGCAGCCGGTCCGGAAGCTACCTTGCCACGCCGGCGGATGCCGGCCGTGTCGATCAGCACGACCTCGCTGCGCCCCCACGCCAGCCGAGTGTCGATCGCGTCGCGCGTCGTACCCGGCACCGAGGAGACGATCGTGCGCTGCTGGCCGAGCAACGCGTTGAGCAGGCTCGACTTTCCGACATTTGGTCGTCCCACGAAGGCGATTGCCGCCGGCTCCTCGTCGGCCGCGGCGGCTAGCTCGGCGTCCCAGCGGCGTGCGGCGACCTCATCCGCGCCGTCCGCGATGCTCTCGTCGATTCCGTCGTCGGCGTCCTCGCCGGCGATGATCGGCTCGAGGTGCCCGGCTGCAACCTCTCGGGCCCAGGCGTCGGCCTCCTCCGCGCGCGCTTTGGCCGCCCGCTCCTCATCGGTCTCGGGCGGGAGCGCCTCGACGATTGCGTCGAGCAGCTCGGCCGTGCCCCGGCCGTGCGTGGCCGAGATTGCATGCGTCTGCTCCCAGCCTAGCTCCCAGAACTCGGCCGCGTCGAGCTCGCGGCTTGGATTGTCGGCCTTGTTGACGGCCATCACGACCCGGGCGCTCGCCTGGCGCAGGAGCTCGGCCGCCTCCTGGTCGGCCGGCGTCAGCCCCGCGATCGCGTCCGCGACGAACACGATGACGTCCGCCTCGGCGATCGCGAGCCGCGCCTGCTCCTGGACCGCGGCCTCGATCGAGTCACCCGGTGCCGTCTCCAGGCCGCCGGTGTCGACGATGACGAAGCGCCGGCCGTTCCACTCAGCCTCGCCATACAGGCGGTCTCGGGTCGTCCGGGCGCGGTCCTCCACGATGGCCTTGCGCGACCCGAGGACGCGATTGAACAGGGTGCTCTTGCCGACATTCGGACGCCCGACGACGGCAACCACGGGGAGCGCGATCACGGGACTATCAGGCGGCGCCTGACGTTGGTCGCGAGGTCTCCGGTTTGGCGCTTGGCAGGGAGGTCGTTCGGCCGGCGGGCGTGGCGGCCTCCGACAGGGCGGCGGTCGCGAGCTCGTCGGCTCGTGCCCGAGCATCGGGCGTGCCGGCCAGTTCGAGGATTCGCCGCGTGACGGCGTGGAGATCCTCGATCGGAGTCGACGTGCCGCCGGTGATGCCGACCACTCGAACGCCCTTGAACGAGCCGGCGTCGGTCAGGTCACGGTAGCCTTCGATCTGGATCGCCGGTGTACCGGCGATCCCGCACAGCCGCGTCAGCTCCTTGGTGTTGGCGCTGGATCGGCCGCCGACGACCACCATCAGGTCGACCTCGCGGGCGGTCTCGAGCGTGTCCTCCTGCCGCCGGATCGTCACCGGGCAGACGGTGTTGACGATCTTGAGCTCGTGGCTGCGGCTGACCATGAAGGCGGCCAGCTTCTCGAACTTCCATGGCGGCTGCGTGCTCTGCGAGATGAGTGCCATCTTCTTGCGTCGGGGGATGGCCTCCCAGTCCTCCTCCTCGTCGACCACGATTGCGTCGGGTGCAAACCCGAGGAGACCGACCACCTCCGGGTGGCGGGGGGTTCCGAGCAGGACGATCGTGTAACCCTCGTCGACGAGCTTGACGATCTCCTTCTGCTCCTGGATCACCCAGGTGCATGTACCGTCGATGACTTCGAGGCCGCGTGCGTTTGCACGTTCCATGACATCGGGTCGCACCCCGTGGGCTCGGATGACGACTGCAGCGCCGTGGTCGACGTCGTCGAGCGTGTCCACGGTCTGGATGCCGAGCAGCTCGAGCTCGGAGATCACACCCTCGTTGTGGACGACCTGCCCCAGCGTGTGCGTGGTCTTGCCGGCGGCCGACGCCTCCTTGGCCTTGTCGATTGCCTCGCGCACGCCATAACAGAATCCGGTCCGCTTTGCGATGCGGACCTCTTCGACGGCTCCCATGTCAACGCGATTATCCCATGGGCCGGCCGTAGGCCCCCCTGTGGCGAGACGGGAGGAGCTCGGCGATGCGGCCCATGACCAATCTCGTCGCGGCGGTCTTGGCCGCCCGGCGATCCGGGTTCTGGGTGATGTCGGGCGGCAACGTGAAGGCATCTCCGACACGCATCGCGATTCGGCCTCCGGGATGAGGGCGGCTTCCGCGTGGCCAGAAGCGGTCCGTGCCTGAGATCCCGACCGGCAGAATCGGGGCGCCCGTCTTCAGCGCTAGGATGGCGAGGCCGTCCTTCGCTTCCTGGAGCCCGCCGGTCGGGCTACGGGTGCCCTCCGGGAATACCATCAGAACGTGTCCCTCGTCGAGGATTCGGCGCGCCAGGCGAAAGGCTTCGATGTCGGCCGTGCCGCGATCCACGGGGTGGATGCTGTTGCCCAGCACGAACCGACCGAGGATTGGCCACTCGACCATCTCCCTCTTGCCGAGCCAATGGATCCGCCGGCCCATGGCCTGCGTCAGCCATCCACCGACCAGCACGCCATCGGCGTTGGACAGATGGTTGGCGGCCAGGATCAACGGGCCAGTCTTTGGAATCTGCTCGATCGCGCCGTCCACCGTCACCCTCGTCAGGCTGCGCAGGGCCACTCGGGCAACGAGCATCGTCAAGCCGATCAGCGGGCTGATGCCGTCCTGGAGAGGTTCGCCGTCGGGGTGCGACTCGCGGGTCACGGCCGAATCGCGCGCGGCGTTCATGCCGGCGCCTTCGTCTGGGACGATCGCGCTTCTTCGGCTGCCGCGATCTCTTTGACGACCATGCCGACGGTCTGTTCGAAGCGGTTGCTGTCGGTCTGCAGGATGTGGGCGTCGGTCGCGGGTCGCAGCGGCGCGACGGCCCGCGTTCTGTCCAGCTCGTCCCGTCTTCGCAACTGGCTGAGGATTTCGCCGGCCTCCCGGCTGTCCGGGGCGATGCCGCGCTCTTCGATCCTGCGCCGGGCACGCTCCTCGACAGAGGCCTCGAGGAAGATCTTGAGGTCGGCGTCGGGGAGGACGACGGTTCCGATATCTCGCCCGGCCATGATGATTCCGCGATCCCTGGCCAGAGCCCGCTGGCGCGGCAGCAGCGCCGCTCGAACCTCGCCGACCGCCGCGATCTCGGACACCCCCTGGTCGACTGCGGCCGTGTGCACCTCCTCGGTCACGTCCTTCCCGTCGACGACGACCCGGTCCAACCTTCCCTGGTGATCCGGGGCGAGGTGCACCTCCTCGGCGAGCGCGACCAGCGCAGGCACGTCGCCGGGCGACATGCGCCGCTGGAGCGAGAGCCAGGTCACGGAGCGGTACAGCAAGCCGGTGTCGCAGAACCGATAGCCGAGCTGCAGCGCCGCGGCGGCGCCCACGCTGCTCTTTCCGCTTGACGCGGGCCCGTCCAGGGCCACGACAAGCTTCCGATCCCTGCCCACCCGGCCAGCATAACCGCCGCGCTCTCGGCGGCGACGAGCGCGTGAAGAACGGGCGGTTAGTCGGGCGACGGAGCTCCGGGCAGGGATCGGACCTCGGCTGGGGTCAGTCGCCTCACCTGTCCACTGGGCAGTTCGTCGAGACGGATCGGCCCGACCCGCACCCTGACGAGCCGCTCCACGGGCATCTCGACCGCGCCGAACATTCGCCGGAGCTGCCGCTTCCATCCCTGTCGGAGCGTGGCGCGGTACCACGTAAGTGGCGGCGGGGCCGGCTGGAGCAGAGCGACCAGACGGCGCGTCTCGATCGGCGTCGCCGCCCGCAGGTGGTAGAGCATTGCCTGGCCCTCGGGAAGCTCAATCCCTGTCTCGACCGCGCGGCGCTGCTCGCCCGTCAGGTCGGCGTGGAGGCCGAGCGCGTACTCGCGCTCGATCCCGAAGCGCGGATGAAGGATCCGCTCCGCCCACGAGCCGTCGTCGGTCAGGACAAGCAAGCCTTCGGAATCCTGGTCCAGCCGCCCGACGGGGAAGAGCCGGCCGCCCGCCGGCCGCATGGACGGAGGGACGAGATCGAGCACGGTCCGGGCGGCGTGCCGATCGCGGACGGTCGAGGTCACCCCCGCGGGCTTGTGGAGGACCAAATACGTGCGTGTGCCCGATGGGCGCAGGATCGCGCGGCCGTCGACTTCGATTTCCGCGGTTTCCGAATCGACCTGTTCACCGATAACCGCCCTGCGACCATCGACCGTGACGCGCCCTGCGGCGATGAGCTCCTCGCTGCCACGCCGGGAGGCAATTCCGGCGGCGGCGAGGACCTTCTGGAGCCGCTCCGGGGGCATGGGTCAGGGGTGGGCTGTGGCGTCGGCCTCGAGCACCTGGGCGCCTCCGGCCTCGTCCGCGACTTGGGCCTCGTTCGCGACACGGGCCTCGTCCGCGACTTGGGCCTCGTCCGCGAGTTCGGCCGCCAGGCGCCCGGCGACCTCGGCATCCAGCGCCGGCAGGTCGTCGAGGCTCGTCAGGCCAAAGCGTTCGAGAAAATCGAAGCCGGTCCCGTACAGGATGGGACGCCCGGGGCCCTCCGCGCGTCCGAGCTCCAGCGCAAGCCTGCGGTGGACGAGCGCGCGGACCGTGTAGTCGGAGTCGACGCCCCGGATGCGCTCGATGACCGCCTTGGTGACCGGCTGGCGATACGCGATGATGGCGAGTGTTTCCAGCGAGGCCTGTGACAACCGAATCGCGTCGGAGCCTACGTAGCGAGCGATCAGCGAGCCGGCTTCGGGGGCAGTCACCAGCTCGACCTGGTCGCCGCTGGAAATCAGCCGAATTCCCCGGTTTCGAAGGCTGATTTCCAGATCGCCCAGTCGGGCATCCACGGTCGCCCGATCGACGCCTGCGGAGGCCGCGATCTCACGGCGGGAGAGCGGACGCTCGGCGACGAACAGGAGCGCCTCCAGCTGCGGCTCGGTCAGCTCGGCCGCCGGCGGTGGCGCGGTGAAGCCATCCTCCGGATAGAGGGCACCTTCCGGCCCGACGCCATTCGAGTCTCCTTCGCGACCGTCGCCGAACACCGGGACGCCGTTCACCGGCTCGTCATTCACCCAGCCGGCTCCAATTCCGCCGTCCGCGCGACGATCGGTCCCCATGGCTCCGCCTGTTCGACGACGATCTCGCGGCGCTTCATGAGCTCCAGCAGGGCGAGGAAGGTGACCGCAACGAGCACTCGGTCGCTCACCCCTCGCAGGATGTCCTGGAGGACCACGACACCCGCTCCACGCAGCGCCATGCGGATGATCGCCGCCCGCTCTTCGACCGTGACGCTCCGCGCCAGGACCTCCGGGGGCGGCTCGGGTGGCGGCACGATTCTGATCAGCAAACCCAGACCATCGACGAGCAAGCCCACGTCGAGGGGAGCTCTTTGCGGCGCACGCGCGCCGGCGATGGCTGCCGCCTGGGCGGCCGCCGGCTCGCGCCGGAACAGGCCGCTGGCGCCCGTCACGCGCTCCTGGAGAGCGGATCCCGCATCCCGATAGGCCCGGTACAGCAGAAGGCGGGCCCGCAGCTCTGCTTCGGGATCTGGCGCGTCGTCGAGCGCTTCCCCGCCGGTGACCGTGCTATCGCCTCGCGGCGGCAGCAGGGCGCGGCTCTTGATCAGGATCAGCTGGCTGGCGACCGTGACGAAGGACGAGATGTTGCCGAGTCGATCGCCGGGCAACATCGCGAGCGCTTCCAGGTAGGCAACCGTGAGGCCGGCCAGGGGCACCGTCAGGATGTCGAGGCGACGTGCCTCGATGAGGGACAGGAGAAGGGCCAGCGGACCCTCGAATTCCTCGAAACGAACGTGAGTCGACGACTCCGGCCCGTGGCCTTCGCCGAAGAGCACCGTCGGCGTTGAGCCTTCCATTCGGTCGCTCGCCGGGACCATCAGGCAGCCGCGTCCGACCTCAACCGAACACCGGGTATCCGACGAGGAAGTTCACGATCGGATAGATCAGGATTTGAAAGAGCTCCGAGAGGACGGTTCCGCCCCGGCCAATCGGTACGAACGCGGCGATCAGGATGATGAAGATCCCGTACTGCTCGAGGACGGGTCGCCACTGATACGCAGTCCGGGGAGGCAGGAAGGCAAACAGGATCTTCGAGCCGTCGAGCGGCGGAATCGGGATCAGGTTGAAGACGAACAGAATCACGTTGATCACGACCAGGAACTGCAGGACGCTGCTGAGCACGTCGGGCACGACCATGGCGGTGGTGTAGATGTAGCGCAGCGGCAGTGCGAAGGCGACGGCGAGGACAAGGTTGGAGGCAGGACCGGCGAAGGCGACGATCGCCTCACCGTATCGGCCGTAGGCCAGGTTGTACGGATTGATCGGCGTCGGTTTCGCCCGGCCGAAGCCGATGAGCAAGAGCATCAGGGCCCCGACCGGGTCGAAGTGCGCGATGGGGTTCAGCGTCAATCGGCCCATCATCTTCGCGGTGCCGTCGCCTAGCCGGTAGGCCGCAAGCGCGTGGCTGAATTCGTGAACCGGCAATGGCACGAGCAGGATGATCGCGACTGCGATCACGTAGGACGGTGTGAAGCCGAAGAGCACCAGCGATCCTCCAGAGGGTCAGCGGTCCAATGCTAGCGGGGCGGGCAGTTTGACCGAGCGGCTCCAGCGAGCGTCTACCTGCTTAGCAGCTTCAGAGTCGCCCGAGCAACTCCGTCTTCTTCGCCTCGTATTCTTCCGGGCTGATGGCGCCCCGATCGCGCAGGTCCGCCAGGCTGGCCAGCGTCGCCGTGACCTGGTCGGGGCTCATCGTCGCGGCCCGAGGAGGAAGCTCGGGAGCCGGCTCGGATCGCGAGGCGAGCGCGGGCTCCGCGGGTGCGGGCACGGACGTCGCTCGGATGGGCGGCGACGGCATCCGCACCATGTCCGACTCGAGAGCGTGCTTCTGGTTGAGCATCTCCTTCTTGAACGTCGGTGCCTGGTTGAGCATTCGGTAGTGGTCGACCTCCTGCTCGGCGGCCGTCAGGATGTCGAGATCGCCGTACCCAAGCATGCGGCCGAGGATGTTCTGATCGAGCACCGCATCGTTGATCTTCTCGAGGGAGCTGTCCGCGGAGTGCTTGTTGATGATGCCGTCGACTTTCAGCACGCGGCGGTTGGTGACGATGTAGTCCTCGGCGTACCAGTTCCAGTAGACCTTGACGAGCCACAACAGGCCCACGAGCACGAGGATGAGGCCGCCTGTCCCCAACACGGTGCGCACGGGGTGGCCGGGATCGAAGTTCGAGCTCAGCAGCGTCAGAACAACGCCGGCGACGACCATCAGCCACGGATAGCGCCCGTCGATGATCGTCGCCAGCCAGTGCTGGCGGGTGCGCAGGGCGATTCGTTCCCCATCCGCCAGGAGGCTGTCCGCGTAGCGCGCCATCGTCCCTCCTCAGGCCCGCGGATGCGCGCGGGCGTACACCTCACGTACGCGTTCGCCGGTCAGGTGCGTGTAGAGCTGCGTGGTGCTGATACTCGCATGTCCGAGCAACTCCTGGACGATGCGCAGGTCGGCTCCGCCCTCCAGGAGATGGGTCGCGAACGAGTGACGCAGAGTGTGCGGCGTCACCCGAGCATCGAGGCCGGCCATGCGCGCGGCGCGCTTGACGGTCGTCCAGGCCTGCTGTCGCGCCAGGCGGCGGCCGCGGGGCGTCACGAAGAACGGATCGCCGCGAGGGGTGGCGGTGCTTCGCGCCAGCGAGGCTGGCCTCACTTCGCTGTCGTAGCGGCCGAGCCATTCGAGCGCAACCTCGCCCACCGGCACCATCCGCTCCTTGTCGCCCTTCCCGATGACCCGCACGAAACCACCCTCGAGGGAGAGATCCTCGCGGTCCAGGCCGAGTGCCTCGCTGATCCGCAGGCCGGACGCGTACAGCAGCTCGAGGAGCGCACGGTCTCTGAGGCCTGCGGCAGAGGCAGCCGCCCGGGCGTCGAGACGAGGGTTGCCGGCGCCCTGCCCCAAAGTGAGCTCGGTCGGACCGATCGACTCGAGCATGCGCTCGACCTCCCCAACGGACAGGACCTCAGGGAGGTGGCGACCCTGGCGCGGAAGATCGATGTGTGACGCGACGTCGATGTCGATGAGGCCCTCTCCGAACGCGAAACGGTAGAACCCCCGTAGCGAGGCGGTTCGCCGCCGCCGCGTCGTCGTTCGCAGCACGCTTCCGCTCGGGGCCCGCCGGGTGGCGAGATCCGCCAGGTAGCGCACCGCAGGGTCGGACGAGCGGCTCCAGAGCCGATCCACCCCCTTCGATCGAGCAAAGGTCGATAGGTCGCCCCGATACGCGGCGATCGAGCGCTCGGCGAGGCCGCGCTCAACCCGAAGATAGGTGAGGTAGTCGTCGATCGCCCGGCCGAGCGAACCGACACCGGCAGCAGCCCGACCGCTCGCGGCCAGCTCGTGCATCAGCTCGCCGCGGCCAGCGCGCCTCGCCACGCCTCGGCACGATCGAGCAGGTCTCCGGCCCCCGCCAGAGCCGCTGCCCCGCCGTTCGCCCCGCCCAGCATGTGCGCGAGCTCGACGATCCGTCCTTCTCGATCCAGCGGGCGAATCTCGGTGATGGTGCGGCCGTCGCGCTCCCGTTTCGAGATCTGGAAGTGGGCGTCCGCGTGCGCTGCGATCTGGGGCAGATGGGTGACGCACAGCACCTGGTGGTCTCGCGCGAGGGTCCACAGGCTGCGCCCCACGGGATCGGCGCTTCGGCCGCCGATGCCCGCGTCGATCTCGTCGAACACCAGGACTGGCGTCGCATCGGCCGCCGCCAGGACCTGCTTGATCGCGAGGGCCACGCGCGACAGCTCGCCACCCGACGCGATCTTTGCCAGCGGCCTGGCCGGCTCGCCGGGATTCGGTGCCAGCTGGAACGCCACTTCGTCGATCCCGGTCGCATCGAAGGCCACCGCGTCGCCGTCGACCTCGACCGCGGGTTCGTCGGCCAGGGCAGGCCGCCGGCCGACCGCGATCTGGAAGACATCGGGCCCGAAGCCAAGTCCTTCGAGCGCCTGACCGACAGAGGCGCTCAGTCCCGCCGCGGCCACCGAGCGAAGATCGGAAAGTCTCCCGGCGGTCCGGCCGACGTCCGAGAGGAGCACCGCGCCCTCCGCGACCCGACCCTCACGTTCGTCGTCCAGGCCGAGTAGTCGTTCGGCCTCCTCCCGCGCCCGCGCCCCATACGCGAGGATCGCCTCCTCGTCATCGCCGTAGCGGCCCTGCAGCGAGTAGATCAGAGAGAGGCGCTCGTGCATCGCCGCGAGTGCGGCAGGGTCATGGTCGAGGTCCTCGATCAGTCCACGGATGTCGCCCGCGACGTCGGCGAGCTCGGCCTCCAGCCCGGCCAGACGCTCCGCGACCGCAGCGAAGCGGGGATCCAGCTGGGCGATGTTGCGTGCCTCCCGAGCGGCGATGCCCGTCGCCTCGCGTGCACCCCCGCCTTCCCGCCCGGCCCGGCCCCCTCGCTCCCTCGCGATCTCCCCCGCCAGCGCCTCGCGGATCGCGGCGCTGCCGCGCGCGATGGCCTCGGCATGTTGTGCGGCCGAAAGTCTCGCACGCAGGTCGGCCGCCTCCCCCGGGTGCAGTCGCGCAGCGGCGATCTCTGCCGCCTCATGCTCCAGGATCGCCAGCCGGCGCGCCAGCTCCCGAGGGTCGATGGCCAGCTCCGCGAGCGCCGATCGGTTGGCCCGCCAGCGGTCGACGGCAGTGGCGATGTCTGAGCGGGCCGCATCATGGCCGCCGAAGGCGTCCAGCAGATCGCGCTGCCGGCGGTCGTCGAGCAACCGCTGCTGGTCGTGCTGGCCGTGGACCTCGACGAGCGGCCCGATCTGCTCGGCCAGAGCCGCAGCGGTGACGGCATCGTCATCGAGACGGGCGGTGGACCTTCCGCCCGTCGAGAGCTCGCGCACGGCGATTAGCGGCTCGGGGACGCGGTCGAAGAGTGCCTCGACGCGAGCGGTCGATGCCCCGTGCCGCACCAGCCCAGGATCCGCGCGCACGCCGAGTACGAGCCCGAGCGCATCGATCAGCAGGCTCTTGCCGGCGCCGGTCTCGCCGGTGATCACGGTGAAACCCTCGCCCAGCCCGAGCTGCACGCGGTCCATCAAGGCAAGGTCCGTGACGGTCATTGAGAGCAGGTGACCGGCGCTCACGAGGGCAGCAGCTCGACCTTGTGACGCAACAGGTCCCAGAACGGTTGAGCGCCCTTGGGCTCCACGAACCGAACGGGCCGCTCGAGTGCCCGGACCTCGACGACATCGCCCACAGCGATGGGGATGTCGTCCCGGCCGTCGATGCTGACAAGGGCCTCGTGCGCGTCGACCACCGTGCAGCGGACGGTCTGCCGGGGACTGACCACGACCGAGCGGATCGCCGACAGGTAGCCGGCGATCGGAGTCACGATGAGGTTCCGGCTGAGCGGATCGACGATCGGGCCTCCCGCGGAAAAGGAGTAGCCCGTCGAACCGGTCGGGCTGGCGACGACGAGTCCGTCGGCGATGAAGGTGGCCAGATGTGACGGCCCGATCGCAACATCCAGGCGGCAGACCCGCGCCAGCGCCCCGCGCGCGACAACGATGTCGTTGAGCGCCAGCTCGGTGCGGGCGGGGGCCATGCGTCCGGCCGGCAGGATGTCCGCCCTGAGCGCCATCCGCTCGTCGATCCGGAAGTCGCCGCCCGCGATCTGGGCGAGCGTGGGCTCGAGCTCGTGCGCCTCAACCTTCGACAGGAAGCCGATCTTCCCGAGGTTCACGCCGAGAATGGGGACGTCCACCTCGGCGACGGCTCGGGCCGCACGCAGGAATGTCCCGTCTCCGCCCAGGACGGCGAGAACGTCGCTCGTCTTCAGCTCCGCTAGCAATGTCTCGTAGTCGCCGGCCGCGGCGGACCAATGATCCAGGCCGCGCAGGCGGCACCAGCCGGACGCGCGCTCGCGGAGCTCGAGGGCCGCGTCGCTCGTGGGGTTGTAGGCGAAGCCGATCCGCTTGAGCGTCACCGTCCGAAGACCTCGTCGAGGAGTCCGCCGATGTCCGCGTTCCGGGCATTCGGGGCCTTCACGCCACGGCCGACGTTCTCGCCAGCCCCGCCAACGCTCAGGTGCAGGAAGAACTCGCGATTGCCCCGCGGACCGAGCAGGGGCGAGACGGTCAGGCCCACGACCCTGATCCCGATCTCGACCGCGTGCCTCGCCACCGCTTCGACCACCTGGCGATGGACGGCCGGATCGCGGACGACACCCCCGTCGGTCGCTCCCCTGCCCGCCTCGAACTGCGGCTTGACGAGCGCAACGATCGCACCGCCCGCGCTCCCGAAACAGGAAGCCGCCGGCCCGAGGATCAGGCGGAGGGAGATGAACGAGACGTCGACGACGGCCAGCTCAATGGGCTCCGGCACTACGCCCGGAGCGAGCTCGCGCGCGTTCGTGCGCTCCATCGAGACCACCCGTGGGTCCTGCCGCAGGCGCTCGGCGAGCTGGCCCCGCCCCACGTCGACGGCATACACCTTCGAGGCACCGCGCTGAAGCAGAACGTCCGTGAAGCCGCCGGTGGAAGCTCCGACATCCAGGCACACAGCTCGCGACGGGTTCACGGCGAAGGCGTCCAGCGCGCTGGCGAGCTTGTGGCCGCCACGGCTGACGTACGCATCCGGTTGGTCGACGCGAACGGCGGTACCGGCGTCGACGAGATCGCCCGCCCTTCGGTCCGTTCGGGCGGCGTCGCCTTCCCCGACTCGGACCTGTCCGGCCAGGAGCAGCGCCTGGGCTCGGCTCCTGCTGGAAACGAGGCCCCGCTCCACGAGCAGCTGATCCAGTCGCTGGCGTGACGGTCGCTCCCGGCTCACCCGCCTATCGTGGCACAGGCCGATGCTCCGCGGCTCATCCTCGCGGAGCGCCTCTCGCGCGCGGCTGGACGATCAGCCGACGATAGAAGCTTTCGAAGGCACCGATCCAATGGCGGCCAGGGCCTCGCGTACCTGCTCGGTGATGCCGGTGGCGTCCAGGCGCAGGTCGCGTCGAAGGTCCGAGACGGCGCCGTGGTCGACGAACGCGCCGGGCGGGATGCCGATGATCCTGATCGGCACATCGCGCAGCGCCGTGTCGGTCAGGCGAGCTGCTTCGAGCGCCTCCAGGACCGCCGACCCGAAACCGCCGGCGGCGACGCTTTCCTCGAGAGTCACGAGCAGCCGCTTGCCCCGCGCCTGCTCGAGGATGAGATCGGCATCCAGCGGCTTGGCAAACCGCGCATTGACCACACCCACCGACCATCCCTCGGCGGCCAGGGCGTCCGCTGCCTCCATGCCACGGGCGACGATCGGCCCGAAGCCGACGACGAGGACGTCCTCACCCCCGCGCAGAAGCTCGCCTTTGCCGACCGGCAGGATCTCCGGCTCGACGGGCGGCAGGTCGAAGCCGGGATCGCGCGGGTAATGCAACGCAAACGGGTGATCCTGAGCGAGGGCGGTTCGGAGCAGGGACCGAAGTTCCTGCTCGTCGCGCGGGCTGGCCACGATCAGGTTGGGCAGCTGGCGCTGAGCCGGGATCGTGAACATACCCTGGTGGCTCGTCCCGTCCTCGCCGACGAGTCCGGCCCTGTCCACTGCCAGCACCACTGGCTGGTCGTTCTGACACACGTCGTGGATGGTCTGGTCGAACGCGCGCTGGAGGAACGTCGAATAGAGGGCGACCACGGGTCGCTGGCCGCCGAGAGCAAGGCCGGTGGCCATGGTCACGGCGTGCTGCTCGGCAATACCGACGTCGAAGAACCGGTCCGGGTAGACGGCCTGGAACTTGTTGAGGCCGGTGCCGGTTGGCATGCCCGCCGTGATCGCGACGATCCGCCTGTCTTCGGCCGCCAGCTCGATGAGCTCCGAGACGAAATGAGCCGTGTAGTTGGGGGCCTTGGCGACCGATGGCCGGGGCCTCGCAGGCGGAGCCGCATCGTCGGACATCGATTCGCCGGGCATCGCGGCCTCAGAAGCGCCTCGGCCGTTGAGGTCGCCGATGCCGTTGGCCGACACCCGGGCGGGCATGGGCGGCAGCGCGGCGCCGTGGAACCCGACCTGGTCGCGCTCCGCGGGCCGGAAACCCTTGCCTTTGTGGGTGCGCACGTGGACCAGAACGGGCCCCGAGAGCTTGAGCGCCCCACGGATCGTCTCGTCGAGCGCGCGCAGGTTGTGGCCCGGGACGACCCCGATGTAGGTGATGCCGAGGTCCTCGAACAGTCGTCCGGGCTGGGCAAAGTTGACCACCGCCGAGCGCAACCGCCGCGAGAGCTCGAGGGCCGTCTCGCCGATCACGGGTACCTTGCGGATGAAGTCGTCGTAGGCAGTCCGGCTCGTCCGCCACGCGGCTGAGAGCTTGATCGTCGAGAGGTATTTGGAGAGCGCGCCGACCGTCGGACTGATCGACATCTCGTTGTCGTTGAGCAGGATCAGGATCTGCGTCTTTCGCTGGCCGATGTCGTTGAGTGCCTCCAGCGACAGGCCGCTGATCAGGGCGGCGTCACCCACAACCACGGCAATGCGCTCGCGTCCGCCGCGCAGGTCGCGAGCCGCCGCCAGGCCCTGGGCGATCGACAGGCCCGTTCCGGCATGTCCCCCGTCGAACACGTCGTGAGGCGACTCGCTGCGCCTCGGGAAGCCGCCGACGCCACCGAGCTGCCGGAGCGTGTCGAACCGCTCGTAGCGCCCGGTCAGCAGCTTGTGGGGGTACGCCTGGTGACCGGTATCCCAGACGATCTTGTCCGTTGGCGACTCGAGAATGCGGTGGAGCGCGATCGTCAGCTCGACCACGCCGAGCGACGATCCAAGGTGGCCGCCGGTCGTCGCCACGGTGTCGATGATCGTGTCCCTGATCTCGGCGGCCAGCTGAGTCAGCTGTCGGCCCGACAGCGCGTGGAGGTCCTTCGGACCGTTGAGGGTGGCGAGTATCGTCACGCGGCGGGCGCTCCTTCGAGGCTGGACGGCGAGTCTACCCCGAGGCCCGCGGAGGCGCGTTCGAGCGCGCGGTCAGCTCTCGGGCGGCTCGATCGCCTCGTCCGGGCGCACGTGGAGTGCATCGAGGGCCCCGCCGGCTCGCTCGACGAGGCGCTTCACGCGAAGATCGGCGTCGGCCAGCAGGCGCGAACAGCGCTCGTGCAGCGCCACTCCGCGCTCGTACAGGGCGATCGACGTCTCGAGCGGCTGTCCGCCGGTCTCGAGGTCGGCGACGACGCGTTGGAGCTCGGCGAAGGCCTCATCGAAGGAAAGCCGGTCGATCGTGTCGGGCGCGATGGTTGGCCCATCGCTCCTGGCTGGCTCAGTCGCTGTCACGTCGGCGCTCTTCCTCGTTCGCGGCGTCTTCGGACCGCTGGATCCAGCGGTCGATACGGGGAGCAGCCAGCATACCAATCCGGATTCCCAGGGCGCCGAGAGCCAGCGCTACGGCGACGAACACCACGGCCTCCATCGCTCAGGGCTTCTCGTCGTCCACGGTCGCCGCCAGCTCGCCGGCCGCGACGCGGACCGCGAGCCGTGAGCCGGGAGGTGCCTGGACGGGATCGCGGACGATGCGGCCGTCGGCCTGGCGGCGGACGATGGCATACCCGCGCTCGAGCGTGGCCTGTGGTCCGAGGACGGCAAGTGCCGCGGCGTGACGCTCGAGCGCAGCGTGTGCAGCCGCGAGTCTCGCCGGTGCGATCGGATCGAGCCGCGCACCGAGCCGCTCCTGGGCTCCCCGGAGTTCGATCAGTCGCGCGAGCAGGCTTCGCGTCGCACGGTCGAGCAGGACGCCTGCACGTTCTCGCGCCTGGCCGAGTTGGGCGCTCGGGCTCAGCCGGTCGAGTGCGCGACGCTCCACGGCGAGGCCGACGGCCGCGGCCCCGAGCTGGCGGGTCATGCGGCGCTCGAGCGCCTCCGCATTGCCGGCCAGGGCGAGGGCGAACGCCGCGCGATCGGGCACGGCGAGCTCGGCCGCGGCCGATGGCGTGGCCGCCCTCACGTCAGCCGCAAAGTCTGCCAGCGTCACGTCGGTCTCGTGTCCGATGCCGGCGACAATCGGCAGCGCGTGGGCGACGATCGCTCGGACCACGCGCTCGTCGTTGAACGCCCAGAGGTCCTCGAGGGATCCACCTCCCCTCGCGAGGATCGTGGTCACAGGCGCATCTGCGATCCGTCCGTCCTTGCCGCACCGCTCCGCCCAGCGTTCCACCCGTCCGAGCGCCCGCACGATGCTCTGCGGCGCCCCCTCGCCCTGGACGAGACAGGGCGAGAGCACGACCTGGGTCAGCGGCCAGCGCCGGCGCAGGACTGTGCTGACGTCGTGCCAGACCGCCCCCGTCGGGCTGGTGACGACCGCGATGGTCGCCGGGCGTTCCGGCAGCGCCCGCTTCCGAGCACGATCAAACAGGCCTTCGGCGGCGAGGCGTGCCTTCGTCGCCTCGAACTTGAGTGCCAGGTCCCCGAATCCGGCCGGCTGCAGGTCAACCACGTACAACTGGTAGACGCCCTGGGAGTCGAACACGTCGACGCGCCCGTGAGCGATCACGCGGAGCCCGGCCTGCGGCTCGAAGGCTGATGCGAGTCGATCGTCGCGGAACCAGACACAGCTGAGCTGGCTGCGCTCGTCCTTGAGCGTGAAGTAGCCGTGCCCCGCGGACGAGATCGTCACCCTGCCGACCTCTCCCTCAACCCACACGTCGCGCAGCCGGTCGTCCCCTCGGACTGCCTCCCGTACGGCGCGAGTGACTTCGCTGACCGCCAGAATCCTGAGCCCGAACCTGCCCGGAGGCGGGACCGTCGGCGAGGCGGCCGCCGTAGGGATAGCAGCGGCCGTAGGCGTCGGCCGAGCGGGCTCCCCAACCACATCGATGGTGTCCCAGGCCGGAAGTGCCCAGTCGGGTGGTTCTCGATCGCTTCCCACGAGCCGCACCTTACGCTGAGCGCCGGAGCTCCGCTTGTGACGACGCCCGGGCCGGGCTTCCCTGTCCAATGACCGACGCGCTCGGGCTGGCCATATCCATCGTGTTTCCGCTGCTCGGCTGGTCGCTGGCCCTGCGGTCAGACTGAGACACCGCCCGCTATCGGCTGTTGAGCCGAACTCGGCCATCGCGAGAGGCACCCGGGCATGCGGCCAACGGACCCCGGATGGTCGTTAGGCAGGAAGTCGCGCGGGCGGCGGGCCGGCTGCGCACCAGCCGCGCGTGGCCGATGCCGTCAGACCCGGGTCTGGTACTCCCCGGTCCGCGTGTCGACCCGGATCGTGTCGCCCTCGTTCACGAAGATCGGCACCTGCACGACCAGGCCGGTCTCCGTCCGCGCCGGCTTTCGGGCACCGGTCTGGGTGTCGCCGGCGAAGCCAGGCTCGGTCTCCTCGACGACGAGGTCGACGGTGACCGGCAGCTCGACGCCGATCGTTTCGCCCTGGTAGCTCGTCCGGTCGAGCGTCATACCTTCCTTGAGGTAGTTGACGGCGTCGTCGAGCTGGTCCGCGCGCAGCTGGAACTGCTCATAGGACTCGGTCTCCATGAAATGAAAGTCGTCATCGTCCCGGAAGAGATACTGGACCGGCCGTCGTTCAAGCTGAGCGCGGGGCCACTTGCTGCCAGCCTGGAACGAGCGCTCCACGGTCTGGCCGCGCTTGATGTTGCGCAGCGTGATTCGAACCTGGGCAGAGCCGCGACCCATCTTGATGTGGTGGTAGTCGAGGATCTGCCAGAGCTCTCCGTCGAGCTCGATAGCGGCACCCTTGCGCAGTTCTCCCGTACTGATCATGGTCTCGCTGTGGCTCCTGGGCGGGCCGCGCTGCTCAATCCGGCGATCGAGGGCCGATTGTAGCCGAGCCTCGTCGAGCATCGGCCCGATGGTCTAGGCGCCGACGACCATCGCCTCGCGCGGGAACTGTGTCAGTCGCTCGACTCGACCGGCGGACCGATCGAACAGCACGAGATCTTCGATCCGGACGCCCATCTCCCCTTCGAGGTAGACCCCCGGCTCGACCGAGAACACGGTCGGGCTCGGCAGTAGGGCATCGACCGGCGCGGTACGTCCCAGGGTCGGTAGCTCGTGCGTGGCCAGGCCGATCCCGTGCCCGGTCCCGTGGCCGAAATGCTCGCCGTGCCCGGCAGCCTCGATCACCTGTCGTGCCAGCCCGTCGACACCACGCCCGGTCAGCGGCTCGCCAGCCCGGACCGCTCGCTCCAACTCCGTAATGGCCGCTGCCTGGCTTCTCTCGACGAGCTCGTAGATCTCGAGATCGCGAGGAGAAGGCTCGCCGACGAAGAGGGTACGGGTCATGTCGCTTCGGTAGCCGTGAACCTGCGAACCGAAATCGAAGAGCAGGACCTGTCCTCCCTGGACCGGCCGATCGCCCGGCGAGCCGTGCGGCAGTGCGGCCTCCGGTCCTGCGAGCGCCGTGACGTCGAATGCCAGTGCCTCAGCGCCCCCCGTTCGCATGTGCCATTCGAGCTCGAGTGCGAGCTCATGCTCCGTCCGGCCGACCCGGATCGAGGGAAGGAGGGCCGCCAGCGCACGATCGGCCACCGTGCACGCAGCGGCGACCCTCTCCAGCTCGGCCGGTTCCTTGGTCGCCCGGTCCTCCTCGACCCAGCCCTCGACGGGAACGAGCTCGACCGACGGAGCGGCCGCGCTCAGCCGCCCCCACAGGGCGTGGCTCACGAATCCCGCCTCGACAGCAACCCGCCGCGCTCCAAGCGATGAGACCAATCCCGGCCAGCGCTGTGGGAAGTCGCCGTACACGAATTCCACGCGAGCGTCGGGAGCCTCGCGACGCGTCTGTATCGTGTAGCGGCTGTCGGCCAGGACCACGACTTCCTCGCCACCCACGAAGAACTGGCCGGAGTGACCCGCAACCTTCTCCTCGCCGTCCCTCAGCGCGAAACCGGTCAGATAGCGGGTGTTCTCTGGTCGCACCCCGAAGTAAGCGTCGAGCCCGTCGCGAACCAGGCGTTCACGCACCCTGGCCAGCCTGGCCGGCCGCGCCGCGCGGTCGGCTTCCGCCCATTCGGATCGATCCGCCTGAGATGGTGGCGATCGGAAATCGGCCGGCAGCGGACGTGGGGCGGAGCGCACGCTGCTCATCGGTAGCCGTACTTCGTGAGGTTCGCCTCGTGTTCCGCCAGCGTCCTGGCGAACGCGTGCTCGTGGCTGCCATCGTTCTTGGCCACGAAGTACAGGTAGCCGGTCTTGGTGTCGGGCTGCAGCGCTGCATCGATCGACGCCGCTGTCGGGGTGCAGATCGGCCCGGGCATCAGCCCCCGATTCACGTACGTCTGGTAGCCGGCCAGCTCGGGTGGGAATTGGACGCCGTCGAGGCGCGTGCCCAGCGGCGACCAGAACGAATAGTTCGTCCACTGCTCGAGGGCCAGCTTCTTGAGCTCGATCGTGTCGTGGCCGTAGTACACGCTCGGATCGGCGTTGAGCAGCATCTTGTGGTTGAGCCGGTTCTGGTAGACGCCGGCGATGAGTGGCCGCTCAGCGTCGATCACAGCCTCCTTTTCGACCAGGGATGCGAGCGTCAGCACCTGGTAGAAGGTCATGCCCCGGGCCTTCGGGACGGTCATCCGGTCGGGGCCGATCTGGCGATAGAAGGCGTCGAGCATCATTCGGATGAGCGCGTCCGGCGTGACGTCGGGGGCGACCGTGTACGTCGCCGGCGCGAGGAATCCCTCGAGGGAGGCGCCCTGTGGCAGCTTGAGCCAGGGATAGTCGGACAGCAGGGCCTGGGGCGGGCTCGTCGCCTCCTTATAGAAGTCAGCGACGTTCATCTCGAGAGGCAGCGTTTCGAGCTTGGTCGTGACCTGCTCGAGCCGAAGGCCTTCACGAAGCTGGACGACGACGGTCGTGACGGGGGCGTTCAGCAGTCCTTCGACGAGCTGCTGCGGGGTCATGTTCCTGCGCAGGAGAAACGTCCCCGCCTTGAGCTGCGAGCTGAGCTTCTGCTCGGTGACCAGGAAGACGAAGGCTCGCGGATCCCGGAGATAGCCTTCCGAGGCAAGCTTGCTGGCGATGGCCCCCGCCGTGTCTCCGTCCGCGACCACGAAGTCGCGCTGCAGGGGATCGTCGCTGGGGGCCTGTGTGAGCTTGTCGCCCAGGTCGGAGCGAACCATGTCGGCCACGAAGGGAACGCTGAGGGCGCTCGGGTTATCGGCCGCCCAGCTGATCACGGCATCCGCGAACAGTGGTCGGAGGACCGTGAGAAGAGCGGTCAGCACGAGCGCGGCGAGCACGACCACGAAGACCAGGAACCGGATCAGGCCGAAGCGGCTCCCGGTGCTTCCGTTCCGAATCGGCCTCCCTCGGCCATTCCAGCCGTTGGTCGGGGGCCCGGCCGAGGGTGCCACCACGGGATCGCTCGGGCGGCCGATGTCTTCGGCGTCCAACGGATGCGCCTGGTCCCGGAGGCGTGGCCGGCCGCCGCCGCGCAGCGTCACCGTGCCGAATCCACGCGTCGCTCCGGCACGTCAGCCCGCTCCGGCGCGCTCTCGTGGGCTGTCTCGCGGTCTCTCTCGGCAGCACTTTCCGTGGCGTTCTCGCGGTCCCTCTCGCTAGCGCTCTCCCGGCTTCTGGCATCAAGCTCGTCCTGCAGGATGATGGTGGCGGCCTCGCGATCGACCCGCTCGCGCCGGGCTCGCCGCTGGGCGGGCGTTGGCGGTCCGCCCGACCGACCGCGCTTCGCCGCTCCGACGCGTCCTTCGGCGAGATGGCTGGTAAGCCGCTCGTCCCGGTAGGCAAGCGGCAGCGCGAGCAGCCGGCCGACCTCGTCGGCCCAGGCTCGGGTCGAGCGCGCCTGCGGACCCTCGATACCGGACGCCTCGAAAGGCAGTCCGATCACGAGCTCGACGATACCTCGCTCGGTCACGATCCGGGCCAGATCCGCCACATCCGCTGCCACGCTCGCTCGTCGCGGCAGGGTGGTCAGCGGGACCGCCCGCGGCGGCTCGCCTTCGGCGACGGCCAGGCCGATCCTGCGCTCGCCGAGATCGACTCCGAGGAGCGCCATCACCGCGACGACCTTGCTATGGCTGGGCGGCCGGTCGTGGGCACGAGCGTGAGTCCGCCCACCGTCGGGGGCGCAGCTTCCGCGGACGCGCTTCCGATGCGAACGTCGAGTCGGAAATCGAAGCTCGGGATGGTCGTAACGAATGAGGGCCACACATCGATGCGGACGTCGCCATATTGTGAAAGGACCGACCGGGCGTCCTCAATCGTGCGGCCTTTCACCTGCTTCTTCAGGTCGTTGAGATCGAGGCGACGAAGTTGGCGGGCGGTCGCGCTCACTGGAAACGTCACGGCCGAGCCTTCCACGTGCCCCGCCCCCACCTTGACTGAAACCGAATCCGCGACCAGGTCGCGCCCAGGGCTGACGCTACCCCTGACCTTCTGCTGAGCGAGCTGTTCGACCTGTGCCTCGTCGACGGTCGTCACGGTTCCGCTCGCAGCGAGCCCCAGGCTGAAAGTCGCGACCTCCTTGCCAATGAGGGTCGTCGGGTCCACGGTCGGCGTCGGAACGGTCATCGATTTCGTGTCAGGAAAGGCAGTGCTGCCCGCAGGCAGGCGACCCGGATCGCTGATGGCCGCCGCGAGCTGGTCCGCTAACGATTTCTTGAGCGTGGCCATGGCGGTATCGACGTCCTTGCGCTGCACCACCTGGGTCTCCTTGCGCGTGCCCCCGCCGGTCGGCTGCTCGTTGTTCACCGGGTCATCGCTGTTCACCAGCTGAGCCTGCACCGACGTCGAGACATGCGTGATCGATCCGGCGGGGACGTTGCCCGCCGTGCCCGCTACCACGGCCGTGATCGGCGCGTTTGCGATGCCGGGCGTTGGGGGAATGAAGACGGCTTTCGGCACGATGACGTCCTGGGTCGTTACGAAGACGATCCCGCTGCCGGTTGAAACCTGTGTTCCGGCAGGAATTCTCACGCGGCTAGCGGTATTCCTGCTGGTGAACCGGACGATCCCCGTCGCCTTCGTCTCCTTCACCTTGGTCCCCGTGGCTGGGAAGTCGCCTGACGCGCTCAAGGGTATGGTCGCCGGCTGGGCTGGCACCACGTCGCCGGCCGGATCCACGCCGATCGCGGCTGGATCGGCGCGCACGCTGAGCTGCAGCGGACCGATGGTTTCCGCGTGCGGAGTGACGACGATCGAGGCGCTGGGCAGCAGCAAGTAGCCGGCGACACCGGCAACGACGAGGCCGAGCGCCAGCAACCCGATTAGCACGAAGAGGCCGGCTCGCCCACGCCGACGGCCGCCTTCGATCGTCGGCAGTGGCCGGGCCGGCCGAGCCTCCGGCTCGCGCGGGACCGGCGTGAGGATGGCGGAGTCCGTCGCCGGCGAGTCGGCCGCTCGCAGGCCGCCTCTCGCGGCAGCTCGGATCCCACCTCCGCCCGCCACGCCGCCCGCCACCCCGGCCGCCACCCCGGCCGCCCCGAGCGCATCGCCCTCCGCGGACGGCCCCGGCGAGCCGTTCGAATCCGCCCCGGAGGTGCTCGGCTTTCGGCCTGCCGCCGCTTCCTCGTACTCCGTGACGCTCGAATACGCGGGCAAGCCGGCCGACGCGGCAAGGGATCTCGCGGAACCCTCCGGGGCCACGATCGAGAGTTGGCGGCGGCGCGATTGGGCCTCTCGGGCGAGCAGCCGGAAATTGATGCGCGACGTTGCGACACGGGAGCCCGCCGGCAGCACCAGGGCGACCCGGGCATCCTTGGCGTCCCGGATCCGCGTGGCCGCCGAGGTGATTTCGTCGTCGATGTCGAGATAGATGATGCCGGCCATCAGGCGGCGTCAAGCGGCAGTGAGACTCGATGCATCCGCAGAGAGCCTAGACCTTCATCGCGCGAAGTACTCGCCGCAGGGCGACGTCGAGCGGATCTTCCTCGGACTGCAGCTCGATGGCCTGATAGGCCAGCCCGAGGGGTGTTACGTCCTGCTGGTCGACCAGGAGCTTGGTGGTGTCTTCGATCGATTCGACCTGGTCGGGCGACATCACGATGATCTCCGGCGGCCGGCTGAACGGGAGCGGCTTCCAGAAGCGCTGGGCCCCCAGGGCCTCGCGTATTGCCGGCAGGCGTGAACCACCGCCGCACAGGTAGATACGGCTGGGCAGCTGCTCTCCCGCGGCGAGCTCTTCGGTCACCAGCTCCACCCCCGCGGCCCAGATCGACACGTCGTCGGCGATGATCCGGTCCACCTCTTCGGCACGTTCCACCGGCAGACCGCGGGAGTGGTCAACTTTGATGGCCTCGGCCCGCGGGAAGGGCAGGTCGAGCCGGTCCGCGAGCGATTTCGTGAACGCGCGGCCACCCAGGGCGAACATGCGCGTGCCCTCGATGCCGCCTTGTCGCACGAGAGCAACGTCCGTCGTTCCCCCGCCGACGTCGATAAACACCGCTCCCGCCTGTCGAATGACATTCGAGCCAAGCACCCGTGCGACGGCGTATGGCTCGGCGACCACCTGGAGCAACTCGAGGTCGAGTTGCGACGCGACGCTCTGGAGCGCGCCGAGATGGACCAGCGGCGCGAAGGCGTTGAAGATGCTGATGCGGACATGGCGGCCCTGGAAGCCGACTGGGTTCGTCAGGGCGTACCCGTCGATCGAGGCGCCGGTGATCGCGGCATGGACCAGCCTCACGTCGACGTGCGGCAGCCCGGTCTCCCAGGTGATCGCCCGCTCCGCCTCCCGAAGCGCCTCGCGCTGCACGAGGTCGATCAGCTTCTGGAGCTCGGCCTCGGTGATGGATTGGTCGGGCTTCTTTCGCTCCTGCGAATGCGTCGTCGTGAAGCCCTTGACGAGCTCCCCCGCGATGCCGATGACCACTTGCGATGGTCGAAACCCCGCCATCTCCTCGGCTTCCTGGAGGGCGACGGAGCAGTTGTCGACAACCGCGGCGATGTCGGCGACCGTTCCGGACTGCATGTGCGACAGGCCCTGCCGCTTCCGGCCGACACCGCGCACGACTCCGTGGCCGGTCTCGTCGATCTCGAACACGAGCGCCTTCGCAAATTCCGTGCCGATGTCCAGCGCCGTGCACGCGGCGAGGGCAGCTTCGCCCTCACGCTGCCAGATGCGGCGCCAGAACGCCATCTAGCCCGAAGGCTCGAGGCGAGATCGGATGGCCGCCTCGATCGCGGACAGCGCGTCGGGCACTCCTTCGCGACGAGTGCCGCGCCCTTGCGCCATCTCGGGCCGCCCCCCGCCCTTGCCTTCTATGGCGGCCGCCGCTTCCTTAACCAGCTCACCCGCGGACAGGCCTTTTCCAACCGCCGCCGAGCCGACGGTCACGAAGACCTGCGGTTCATCGGCGTCCATCGCTACCGCGACGACATCCACGCCGAGATCGCCCAATGCGTCCTTGGCAAATCCTTTCATGGCGTCAGTCGACTCGAAGGGCCCGGAGAACGTGAACAGGGTCAGGCCGCCTCCGAGGGATCGCACCCTGTCGCGCAGCTGGCCGGGCTTCGGGATCGAGCCACCACCGGCCTTCAGCCGCCGGCGAGTTTCGCGCAATTCCTCCTGCAGCACAGCTACTCGCTCCGCGAGCTCCTCGACGGACTGCGCTCCGGCTGCCTCGGCCGCCTTGTCGAGCGCTTTCAGGCGTACGTCGACCAGGGCATCCGCACCGTCGCCCGTCAGCGCTTCGATCCGGCGCATGCCCGACCCGATGCTTCGTTCGCCGGTGATCAGGAAGCTGCCGATCTGACCGGTAGCCCGGCAATGCGTTCCGCCACAGAGCTCGTGGCTGTAACCCTCAACCCGAACGGTCCGCACCGTCTCGCCGTACTTCTCGTCGAAGAACGCGTCGGCACCCTGGTCGATCGCCTCACGCATGCTCGTGTACGCCGCCGTCACGGCGCGGTCCTCGCGGATGATCCGGCGAACCTCCGATTCGACTGCGCCCAGCTCGCTGTCGGTCACCGCCCGGTCGAGCGGAAAGTCGAAACGCAGGTAGTCCGGCGTTACCAGCGAGCCCGCTTGCCGCGCGCGTTCGCCGACCACGTTGCGGAGTGCTCGATGAAGGAGGTGCGTACCCGTGTGGTTTCGCATGGTGCGCGTTCGCCGCTCTTCGTCGACCTCGGCGGTGACCGTCTCGCCGACGCGCAGGCGGCCGTGGAGCGTGCCGCGGTGGACGATCAGGCCCGCCACCGGTCTCTGGGTATCGGTGACCGCGAACAGCGACGACCCGCCACCTTGCTCGCGCAGCTCCCCGCGATCTCCGATCTGGCCGCCGCCCTCCGGGTAGAACGGCGTCCGGTCCAGCACGACTTCGGCGTCGCCCTGGCCGGTCAGCTCGTCGAGCAGCATGCCGTCGCGCAGGATGGCCACGACCTGCCCGTCCGCGCGAGTCGTTTCGTAGCCCACGAAGGTCGTGTCGCCGCCGCGCTTCGCGACGCTTTCGTACAGGCCCGCCAGCTCCGCGTGCCGAGCCAACTCGGTCTTCCTGCCGGTGCGGCTGCGCTCACGCTGTTCCGCCAGGGCGGCCTCGAAGCCGGCTCGGTCCACCGCGACGCCGTACTCGGCCGCCAGCTCGACGGTCAGGTCGATCGGGAAGCCGAAGGTGTCATGCAGCCGGAAGGCGACTTCGCCGGGCAGTACCCGCGCGTCGGGCGGCAGATCCTCAGGCCTTTGGCCGACCGACCGCTCAGCCGACGTCAGGGGGATGAGCGCCTCCTCGAGCAGCACCGTGCCCGCATCGAGCGTCCGGGCGAACTGGCCCTCCTCCCGCGCGACCGAACCAAGGATGGTGTCACGCTCCTCGATCAGGTATGGGTATGCATCCGACATGATCTCGACGACGACCTTGGCCGTCTCCGCCATGAACGGCTCGCTGCGGCCGAGGAGCCGGCCGTGCCGAATAGCTCGGCGCATCAGCTTGCGGAGCACGTAGCCGCGGCCCTCGTTGGACGGCAGAACGCCATCGGCGATCAGAAACGTCACGGCACGGGAGTGATCGGCGACGACCTGGTAACTGAAGCGCTGCGCCTCGAATTCGTCCGGATCGTGGCCGAGCAGCTCCCGGAGCCGGGCGTGGATTGGAGTGAACAGGTCGGTGTCGTAGTTCGAGGGGACCTGCTGCAGGACGCTGGCGAGCCGCTCCAGCCCGAGGCCGGTGTCTACGCTGTTGAAGGGAAGCGGGTGACGACCATCCGCGCGCTGGTCGAACTCCATGAAGACGAGGTTCCAGATCTCGAGCCAGCGCGGGCAATGCTCCGAGTGATCCGGCACGCAGTCCGGCCCTTCGGAGAGATGAGCGCCCCGGTCGAAGTGGATCTCCGAGCAGGGTCCACACGGTCCCGTATCGGCCATCCGCCAGAAGTTGTGGTCGTCGCCGGCGTCCACGTCACCCCAGCGGGCCATGCGCTCCCCGGGCAGGCCGATCTCGTCCTGCCAGATGTTCCAGGCGACATCGTCGTCGGTGTATGTGGTCGCCGCCAGCCTGTCGCCCGGGATGCCCAGGTCCTTCGTCAGGAAGTCCCAGGCGTAATGAATCGCCTCGCGCTTGAAGTAGTCGCCGAAGCTCCAGTTACCGAGCATCTCGAAGAGGGTGTGGTGCCGCGGCGTTCGCCCGACTTCCTCGAAATCGTTGTGCTTGCCGGCAACCCGCAGGCAGCGCTGGTAGTCGACCGCCCGCTTATAGCTGCGCGTGTCGGCGCCCGTCAGGACTTCCTTGAACTGCACCATCCCGGCGTTCGTGAACAGCAGTGTCTGGTCCCCGGCTGGAACGAGCGAAGCCGATGGCACGTGTGTATGACCGCGCTCCTCGAAGTACTCGACGAAGCGCCGGCGGATCGCCGACGCGGGCATGGCGACGATACGGGGATCCCTGTGCAGGGTGGGAGTGGACATTGGCGGCAATGGTACCGAACCGAACCGCCCGATCGGCCTCTTTTCAGCCCTTCGGGGTGCCTTCCTCCCGCGCCTCGGCCTCCGCGGCTTTCTGCTGCTGGTGTCGGTGCCGCTGCCAGATGGTCGAACCGGCGATCGCCGCCCCGACCAATGCTCCGACCGCCAGGCCCCGCACGAACTTGCTCACGCGCGGTTGTTCCTTGGCGAGCAGTTCCGAGAGGTCGGACAGTCCCTGGATCGGGCTGCGCGGACTGGTCACTCGCGAACCGTCATCGCGTAGAGCGCCTCGCCGGCCCGAGGATGGCAATGACGGCCACCGCGATCAGGCCGACCCAGGCAAGAAGGGACGCGCTGAGGAGGCGGAAATCACCGACCCGGAGCAGATCCAGGCCGAGTCGACCACCCACAGCGTCCCCCGCCCACGCCCCGAGCACGGCAGCAACCAGAAGGAGTGGCAGCTGGCCGCCGGCCGAGCCTCTCACGAACACGAACAGGGCGGTGTGGAAGGTGCCAACGAGGGCGGCAAGGACCAGGGACGGACCGATCACCATCGCCGGGAGTATGGCAGCGTCAGCCCTGCTCAGGAATGCGCGATGCGCCCGCCGCCCAGAACGACTTCTCCTTCGTAGAAGACGCACGCCTGGCCCGGCGCGGCAGCCCAGACTGGCTGGTCGGTCTCGGCAACCCACCGCCCGCCCCGCGCGGGTTCCGACTCCGTCGCGGGTCGGATGACCGCGGGTATCGGCGTCGCGCGATGGCGAATGCGAACCTCGGCGTCGAAGCCGCCCCCCGGAAGGGAACTGCCGGGAGGTCCGCCGGCGACGAAGGTCACGCGCTCGAGCGGGACCGTGGTCGTCTCGAGATCCCTGCGTCGAGCGATGGTGATCGTGTTGGCGATCGGGTCGATCCGCGACACATAGCGGGGCTCGCCTAACGCCACGCCCAGTCCCTGTCGCTGACCGATCGTGTACGCCGCCGTCCCCGCGTGCTCCCCCACCCTCGTGCCGTCGTCATCGAGGAGCGGGCCCGGTTTGGGCGACCAGCCCGCGCGGTCCCGCAGGGCCGTCCGGTAGTCACCGCCTGGAACGAAGCAGATCTCCTGGCTCTCCGGCTTGTCGGCGGTCGCCAGCCCCAGACCCCGCGCTACGTCGCGCACTTCGGACTTTGTCATCTCCCCGAGCGGGAACACGGCGTGCGCCAGCTGGTCCTGCCGCAGGCCGTATAGGAAGTATGTCTGGTCCTTGTCCGCGTCCCGAGCCCGCAGGAGTCGGTGACTGGGTGGGCCCGCAGGGTCGGCCTGGCCATTCGGCTGGACGGTGTCGCGACGCGCGTAGTGCCCGGTTGCGACGGCGTCACATTCATACAGATGGCGCGCGCGCCCGAGCAGCGCGCCGAACTTGACATAGGTATTGCAGTCCACGCAGGGCGACGGCGTCTCGCCACCGAGATATGCATCCAGGAAAGGCTGCAGCACGCCAGCGTCGAACTCGCGCTCCAGGTTCATGACATAGAACGGGATACCAAGCTGCGCTGCGACTCGCCGGGCATCGTCCGCTGCGTCCAACGAGCAGCAGCTCTTCTTGAACTCCGAATAGGTGTCGGCCACGTCGTGCAGCCGCATCCATACGCCCACGACGTCGTGCCCCTGCTCGTTCAGGAGCGCGGCCGCAACCGACGAATCCACGCCTCCGGACATGGCCACCAGGGTGCGAGTCATCCGGCGATCCTTGCCGCGCGGCGCGACGTCGTCAGACCCCGACGCCCTGGCCGAGCGGGTCCGCGGCTACGGCCACCGACCCGAGACGCATCGACGCCAACACCCGGGGCACGACCTCGGAGGCCTCATCGATCTCGGCATCGGTCGTGGTCCGCCCGAGGGAGAGTCGGAGGGCGCCACGGGCTTCCTCCTCCGGGTAGCCCATGGCAGTCAGGACGTGGCTGACCTCGGTCGAACCCGTCGTGCACGCGGAGCCGACGGAGCAGGCAATGCCCTCGAGGTCGAGGCCCATAGCCACCGAGGCGCCGTCCGTATCCCGGGCAATGATCGACAGCAGGCCGGGCAGGCGATCCTTCGGATGACCGGTCAGCTCGGTGCCGTCCACGGCGAGCACGGCCGACTTCAGACGGTCGCGCTGTCGCCTCAGCCGTCTGACGGTCTCCGGGCGGTCGGTACAGCTCAGCTCATAGGCAGCCGCGAAGCCAACGGTCCCTGCGACGTTCTCGGTCCCGGCCCGGCGATGGCGCTCCTGGGTGCCACCCTGCTGCTGGGAAAGGATGTGCGTGCCGTGCCGGACGTATAGCGCGCCGATTCCCTTCGGGCCCTCGAACTTGTGCGCGGCGATGGCCAGCAGATCCGCTCCGAGGGTCTCCACGTCGATCTCGACGTATGGGGCGGCCTGGACTGCATCGACATGGAACAGCACGCCCTTGTGCGCGCGGACCCGCCGGCCCAGCTCGGCCACGGGCTGGATGGTGCCAACCTCGTTGTTGGCCAGCATGACACTCACCAGGATCGTCTTGTCGGAGATTGCTGCGTCGACGTGGTCGGGGTCCACCCGGCCGTAGCGGTCAACCGGCAGCTCGACGACCTCGAACCCGAACTTCTCCAGGTAGCGCAGCGTGTGGCCGACGGCGTGATGCTCGACGCTCGTGGTGACGATCCGGTGGCCGCGCGCCTTGCCCGCCCAGGCGGCACCCTTGAGGGCCAGGTTGTTGGCCTCCGTCCCGCCCGAGGTGAAAACGATCTCGCGCGCCTCGGCGTTCACCAGCCGGGCCACTCGCTCGTGCGCGTCATCCAGCGCAGCTCGCGCCTTCCGGCCGAACGAATGGGCAGAACTCGGGTTGCCGAAGCCATCGGTCAAGAACGGGAGCATCGCGTCGAGGACATCGCGCCGCAAAGGGGTCGTCGCAGCGTGGTCGAGATAGATCGCCATGGGGCGGGATTGTACGCCGGGTCCCTCGACCGCCGATCCGCTCGGCATTCGGGCTGTTGGCTGACATGAGCATGCGGGCGGCGATGATCGCGCGACGGCATCAATTTCGACGACTCCATCAGAGGCATCTTCGCTGAACCCGGCGTTCGGACAGAATGTCCCGCACGCACGTGGGCGATTTGATGCGTCAGGGCTATCAGGCGGTCGCGACGACGTTTGGACTGCGGCTCGATGCCCGGATGATCGAGATCGCGGAGGGTTGGCGGCCGTACCGGATGTGGGCCGTCGTGCTTCTCCGACTGGCGCACGGGCGGACCGCAAGTCGATCTGACTAGCCTGCGCTTGCCCTCCGCGCTTCTTCCTCGCGGCCCCTTTCCCGGCGCCGGTCGTGCTGCGACAGGATCCGCTTACGCAGGCGAATGGAGACCGGGGTGACCTCGACCAGCTCGTCGGCCGCGATGAACTCGATCGCGGACTCCAGCGTGAGCGGCCGCGGCGGAGTCAGCCTCAGCGCCTCGTCGTGAGCGTGCGTGCGTATGTTGGTGAGCTTCTTCTCCTTGGTGACGTTCACGTCCATGTCGCCCGGTCGGCTGTTCTCCCCGACGATCATGCCCTCGTACACCTCGACCCCCGATCCGATGAACAGCGAGGCCCGTTCCTGGAGGTTGAACAGCGCGTAGGCGTTCGACGTCCCGGCTCGATCAGCTATCACGACGCCGCTCGTTCGGTGGGTGACGTCCCCCGCCCACGGCCCGTAGCCCTCGCCGATCTGATGGAGCAGGGCGGTCCCGCGCGTGTCGGTCAGCAGCTGGCCGCGATACCCGATCAATCCCCGAACTGGCAGCACGAATTCCATCCTGACCCGGCCATCCGCATCCGTAGTGAGCTGCTCGAGGCGGGCTTTTCGGCCGGCCAGGCCAGTCTGGACGTCGCCTATGTACTCCGGGGGGATGTCCACGGTGATCCGCTCGTACGGCTCCTGCAGCTCGGCGTCCACCGTTCGCAGGATCACCTCCGGGCGCGATGCGGTCAGCTCGTAGCCCTCCCGGCGCATCTGCTCGATGAGGACCGCCAGCTGGAGCTCACCCCGGCCGCGGACCTCATAGGCGTCGCCCGCCTCGGTTGGTGCCACCTCGATCGATACGTTGCCGAGGACCTCGCGGTCCAGGCGAGCCTTGACCTGCCGACCCGTCACGTACCGACCGTCGACGCCGGCCAGCGGCGAGGCGTTCACCCCGAAGGTCATGCGCAGGGTCGGCGCGTCGACGTCGAGGCGCGGCAGGGGCCGTGGATCGGCCGGGTCCGTCAGGGTGTCGCCGATCGTGACCTCGGGCAGGCCGGCGACGGACACGATGTCCCCCGCCGTCGCCTCTTCGATGTCCACACGTTCGATCCCGTGCGCGGTCTGCAGGCTCGTCACCGCTCCGCTGAGCGTGATCGTTCGTCCAGGCTCGACCGCTCCGGAGGTGTCGTCAGCCTCCTCGCGAACGACAGCCAGGCGCTGGCCGGTGCGGATCGAGCCGTTCCATATCCGGCCAACCGCCATCCGCCCGACGTATTCGTTGGCGCTCAGGTTGGTGACGAGGAGCTGCAGTGGATGGCCGGGCTGGAAGGTCGGCGGGGGCGTCACTTCTACGAGAAGATCGAGGAGGGGCCGCAGATCCGTGCCGGGCTGCTCGAGAGCGCGGGTCGCCGTCCCGGCCTTGGCGTTCGTGTACACGACCGGGAAGTCAATCTGGTGCGCGTCCGCGCCGAGATCGATGAACAGCTCATAGACCTGGTCGAGCACCTCGGCCGGCCGGGCGTCGCTGCGGTCGATCTTGTTGATGGCGACCACCACGGGCAGTCCGCGCGCCATCGCCTTCTGAAGGACATAACGCGTCTGGGGCAGGGGCCCTTCGGCCGCGTCGACGAGCAGCAGAACGCTGTCGACCAGCAGCAGGGACCGTTCGACCTCGCCGCCGAAGTCGGCGTGCCCCGGCGTATCCACGATATTCAGCCTGACGCCGTCGTAGTCGACCGTCGTCTGCTTGGCCAGGATCGTGATGCCCTTCTCACGTTCGAGATCCATCGAGTCGAGGACCCGGTCGACCAGCGTCTCGTTCGCGCGGAAGGTGCCTGTCTGTCGCAGCATCCCATCCACCAGGGTGGTCTTGCCGTGGTCAACGTGGGCGACGATCGCGACGTTGCGCAGGTCCCGGCGCACGCCCGTGTTCTTGGCTGTGTCGGTGACAGGGGCGTCGATGCTCGGGAGCGTGAGGGAATGCGTCCTGTCGGTCATGGGCGGCGCATTGTCGCATGGCGACCGCGGGGGAGCCCCCAGAACCGGCGGTGGAGCTCGGGGACTAGCGGCGAACCACGCTCGAGCCGCCGCCTACCGCTGCAGTTCGCCGGTCGGCGGTCAGCGGTTCGTAGCCGGCGGCAGCGAGCAGCTGCGCGATCAGTCGATGGCCCTCCTGCGAGGGGTGGATGTGGTCGCCGGATAGCAGCGAACCCGCGTCTCGCGTTCCATCCGGGCCGTTGAAGGCGTGATAGAGGTCGATACAGATGCCATGAACCAGCGCCACCTCGCGACAAATGGCAGCATCGAGCCGCTCGATCAGCGGCCGCGCAACGGCCAGCGCAAAGTCCGGGCCGAAGGTTCTGACGCTCAGCTCGTTGCCGACCAGCGGGTTGTAGTACGTGGTCACCCGGATCGCGGTCGGCGAGGTTCCTCGAAGGAGTCGGATCTCGGCCAGGATGGCTCGTTCGTTGTGCTCGAAGGTGGCCAGGCTATGCACGTAGCACTCGATGTTGTCGGGTCCACCGCAGCGGCCCTGGAGGTAGGCGAAGTCGTCAGGGATGGAGTCGTTGGCGCCGATCGAGAGCGTGATCACGTCCGCCCTGCGCACGGCCGACCGTACGGCTGGGTCGCCTCGAACGGCGCTGAGGAGGCGGGCGGAGTCGATCCCGCTGTTGTCGGCCAGGTTCAGCGCCTTGACCGGGGTTCCCGTGTCCGCCTGGATCCGATTGGAGTACAGCTGGACGAAGCTTGTGCAGCCGGCGCAGTAGGCGGCTCCAGGAATGGAATCACCCAGGCCAAGGAGCGTCCATCCGCGGACCCCATTCAGGCCTGGCTGCGAGTTCGAGCGGGGGGCCAGCGCGGCCGGCGGGTCCTGCGTGCGTGCCACTGGCGACGACGCGCGTGGCGCGGGGACTGCGGATTGGCGGGCTGGGGCCGAGGACGCACAGGCAGCCACAGACCACGCGATGCCGGCCGTCAGAGAGAAAACAATGAGGCGGGATGCGCGGGATCCGGCCACGGCGGAATCTCCGTGTCGAGGGGCTCGTGACAGAGCGGTGTGCCGTTGGGCCGGCGCGGTCGATTGTTGGTCTCCCCGGAGCCCGGCGACATCGCACATCAGGACCACGTTGACCCATCCATCAGAGCCAGGTCCCGACGGCTTATCCGGCCTGGAGGGCGCCGTCCGCTGGGCTCCTGCTAGGATCGCGGCGTGACCGTCGCAGCCGTGATCCTCGCCGCGACCGAAGAGTCCGCGCTTGCCGACGCCGACGGGCAGCCCAGGGTTCGCCGTCTCGTCGATGCGGCCTGGTCCGGAGGTGCAGTGCCGGTCATCGTGGTCGCGCCCGACACCGCTGGCGCCGTCGCGACCGCCCTGGCAGGTTCTCCCGCGACCCTCGCCGAGCCGGCGCCAAAAACCGGTGGACCAGTGGGCCAAATCGCCCGGGGTATCGATGTTGCGCACTCCCAGGTGAACGAGACCGACGCGGCTCTCGTCTGGCCCGTCCGGCTTTGCTGGGTAGATCCGGAGACCGTCACCTCGCTCATCGAGGCGCATGGTGTGCGCACCGGGGTGCTGCGGCCGGCCTATGAGGGCAAGCCCGGCTGGCCGATCGTCCTGCCGTTCAGCGCACTCGAGGCCTTCCGGCACCTGCGTGCAGATCGCGGCCCGGATGAGCTGGTCGAGGATCTGCTCGGCGGCCGCGTTTCGGCCCACGTTCTGGAGCTCGGCGACCCCGGAGTGACACACGACGGGTCTGTTTCACGCTCCGAGCTGCCGGCCTACCTTGGGCCTCCCGAACCGGCTGGCGGCCACGTTCACGAGTGGGGTGCCGCTGCGGCCGATCGGCCCGACGAGGGACCGCTGGAGGGCCCGTCGCTGGCCCCGTACGGCCAGGCGGACCCCGACCGGCCGGGCTAGCCGCTCCAATCGCCAGCCGGATCAACCGCCCAAACCACCATCGGGGCTCGACGTGGGGATTTCAGACCGCCTGCCATCGCCTACTCGATCGAGTGGGGCCGTCGCCAGGGCGACGCCGCCGAGGATGAGCCCGACACCGAGCAACTGGCCTGGCGAAGGGGCCTCTCCCAACAGGACCGCCGCCAGGACGACCGTCATCACCGGCTGCGCCAGAAGCAACATCGAGGTGAGTACAGCGGGGAGCCGAGGCAAGGAGATGTTGATCAGGCCGTAACCGGCAACCTGGGAGGTCAGGGCCAGCAGGATGAGCCATGCGTGTGCCGGAAACGCCGGGCGAAGGTCCAGGTCACCGGTCAATAGACCCGCCACCGTCGCCACCGCGACCGTCGTCGCAGACGCATCGAGCAGGGAGCCGAAAGCCCGAGAGCCGCCACGGTTGCCCTGCCGGATGATGATCAGGTAGGCGCTGTAGCTCGCCCCGGCGACGAGTCCAAATAGCACGCCGAGACCGGGGTTCCGGCCATAGGCGGCATGGTCGAGCACGCCTGAGATGAGCACGGCGCCCAGGCCCACGACCGGCAGCGCCAGCAGCGCCCGCCGACCGGGGCGCTCGCGCCACAGCAGCCAGCCAGCGACCCCGACCAGGACTACCTGGAGGTTCGGCAACACCGTGCCGAGACCCGCTCCGACCTCCTCGACGGCATGGTGATAGGTCAGCAGGTCGAGAGCGAAGAATGCGCCTGCGCCGATGGCCAGGACTCGCTCGCCGCGGGGGCGCGGACCAAGGTGGTGGTCCTCGCCACGCGCCAGGAGCAGCAGGAGGGGCAGGGCGTACAGGCAGCGGAAGACCGTCGCGGTCGACGGCGACACGCCCGAATAGCGAAAGAAGATGCCCGAGAACGCGATGCAGCCGGCGCCGAGCAGGGCCGCCAGGCGCGGCCGACGGGCGAGCTGCGCGAGCGGGTGGATTACTCGGACCGGGCGCCGCCGCGCGCCCGCGCCGGGTCGATCACGAGGCCGGCGGAGCGATCGTGAACTTCGACCCGAACTTGCTGAACATCCGCTGTGCGCTCCCTCTGAAGACGGGCTTACCGTCGGCAGTCATGCCGCCGCCATCACACAGGAAGTCCGCTTCCACGGGAACCCCCTGATCCGTCACGTAGATCTCCAGGCGGATGACGTCCTTCGAAAGGAGGAAGGTGCCCAGGTTCAGCAGGCCTGCCACGTAGGGCTGGTACCCGTCGGTCGAGCGAAGCAGATGAAGGTTCTGACCATTCCTTGCCACTGCCCCAGCGTAGGCCAGCGCTGACGGCGAGTCCAGAAAGAGGAATGGCTGGGAGCGGTCCTTCGGATCGTTCGACGTAATCCGCGTCCACGCGGCCTTGCCTGTCCTGGTCCAGGTGAACGGATCGATGCGGATCACCTGGGAGGTCACGGGCTTTCCGCGTCCCTTGGCGGTGATGACCCCGGCATAACCGCCGCCGGCGACGTCGAGCGACGAGGTGAAGCTGGACGAGCCGTCAGGCCCGGACCAGCTGCCCGAGCTTGTCACGTGATAGCTCAAGCCCGGATCGGTGACGACCGCCCAGAAGCGATCGAGCACGCCCTTGGCCGGATCGACGCTGGCCAGCGCCGCGCCCGCCGGAGCGGACGGCAGGTTCTTCGAGGAGCCGATCTGTTGGAGGAGCTGTGATCCCACGAGCGCCCCGGCGACGACGATGATGGCCAGGCCGCCGCCGGCGAGGATGCGCGTGCGCCTTCCGCCACCGCCCTTGCCGTCATCCGGCTTGACCGGTGTCGGTGTGGGGCCGGTCGGCATGTCTGCGTAGCGCTCCGAAAACGAGCGTTCCGGCTCGTCCGGGCGTGGTGTTGCAATCATCGATTGCGCTCCCCGGATGCACCGACGAACCGAAGGCCAAGCTCGGCCCATTGGCCCGGATCCGGTGGCGACGGGGCCTCGAGCATCAGGTCCGAGCCGGACTGCGTCTTGGGAAAGGCCATGACCTCGCGAATGTTGTCCTGGTGGGCAAGCAGGGCAGCCCAGCGGTCGATGCCTATGGCAATACCGCCATGTGGCGGCGCCCCGTACTCGAACGCCCTCATCAGCGCCCCGAATTTCTCCTGCATCGCCTCCAGGGAATGGCCCTGGAGCGCAAAGCTCTGCTCGAGGAGGTCCCGCCGGTGGATCCGAACGGAGCCGCCGCCCAGCTCCCAGCCGTTGAGCACGAGGTCGTATTGCATGGCTCGGGCGCGGCCGGCGGGATCGTCGGGCGACGGCCGCATCGAGTCACCGGAGAGCGTCGCGAGCAGTGGCTCGTCCTCGGGCAGCACGCCGCTGAACGGGTTATGGGTGGCGTCCCAGCGCCCGAGTTCGGCGTCCCATTGATACATCGGGAATCGATGCACCCAGCAGTAGGCGAGAACGTTGGGGTCGGCCAGCTGCAGCCGTGTCGCGAGCTCCGTTCGGAGGTGACCCAGGACGTCGAGTGCGATGGGCGGGGTATCGGCGACCATCAGCACGAGATCGCCGGCCTCGGCGCCCGAGACGGACACGATCGCCCCGATGCTCTCCTCGCCCAGGAATTTGGCAATCGGCGAACTCGGCGTGCCGCTCGAATTGACCGCGACGTGAGCCAGGCCTTTCGCCCCGAACCGGCGTGCTTGATCGACGAGCTCGTCGATCCTGGACCTCGTGGCGTCGGCCATTCGGGGAGCGACGACAGCCATGACGCGACCGCCGGCAGCAAGCGCGTCGTCGAACACCCGGAAGCCTGATGCGGCTGATCCGCCGCTCCGCTCGAGTGCCGGGCCCAGGTCGATCAGCTCCATACCGAACCGGACGTCCGGCTTGTCCGTTCCGAAGCGCTCCATCGCCTCCGCGTACGTGAAGCGCGGGAACGGCGCCGCCTGGAGGGGGCGATCCGGCACGGCAGCCGCTGACACCTCGATTGCCATCTGCTCCACGAAGGCCATGACGGCTGCCTCATCGACGAAGCTCATCTCGAGATCGAGCTGCGTGAACTCGGGCTGACGGTCACCGCGCAGGTCCTCGTCCCGGAAGCAACGCGCGATCTGGAAGTAACGGTCCATCCCCGCGACCATCAACAGCTGCTTGAGCTGTTGCGGGCTCTGGGGCAGGGCATACACCGAGCCCGGCTGGAGTCGTGATGGCACGATGAAGTCACGCGCTCCCTCGGGCGTCGACTTGATCAGGTCGGGCGTCTCGACCTCGACGAATGCATGAGCGTGATGAACCTCGCGAATGGCCTGGACGAGCCGGCCTCGCAGCAGAAGGCGCTGCTGCATCGGCTCCCGCCGGAGGTCGAGGTAGCGGTACTTGAGCCGCAGGCTCTCGTCGATTGGGGCGTCGGGTTCATTGATGTAGAAGGGCGGCGTCTTCGACTCGGACAGGATCTGGAGGTCGGTCGTCCGAAGCTCGATCGCGCCCGTCGCCAGGCGGTCGTTTTCGGTCCCAGGCAGGCGCGCTGCCACCGTCCCTTCGGCAGTCACAACGAACTCCGACCGCGTCCTGGAGGCGACCTTGTGGGCGCGTGGGGCTTCGTCTTCATTGACGACCACCTGGGTGATGCCATACCGGTCTCGCAGGTCGAGGAAGACCAAATGACCGTGGTCGCGCCGCCGGTGGACCCATCCCGCGAGCCTGGCGCTCGCCCCGGCGTCGGTGGCGCGAAGTTGCCCGCACGTGTGCGTGCGATACGGCGTGGCCACGCTGGCCGTAGCCCCGGGCGCCTGAAGCGCGCGGTCGATTGGCGGCGAATCGGTCATCGGCAGCTATCGTAGAGGAAGCCTGTCGCTTCCCGGCGCCCCGCGGGGGGTCCGGTCGTCACCCCTTCACCTGAGGAGAAGGTCATGCTCCCGGATCGGCGCGTCCACACCACATTGCCCGTCTCCGACCTGGACCGGACACGACGGTTCTACGAAGACACGCTCGGTTTCAAGCCAATCGAGGGGAATCCCGCGGCCATCCTCTATCGCGCCGGCGAGGGAACGGTGTTCGCCATCACCCGCAGCTCCGGCAAGGCGGCGGGCACGCACACGCAGATGGGGTTCACAGTCCAGGACATCGCCGGGGAGGTGGCCGACCTCAAGGGTCGCGGGGTCGTATTCGAGGAGTACGACACTCCGGGCCTCAAGACGGTGGACAGCGTGGCCGCGACGGGCGCGGGGCACGCCGCCTGGTTCAAGGATCCCGAAGGCAACCTCCTCGGTCTGATCCAGTTCGACTGAGCCCGTCAGCCGTGATGGTGGCTCGCGTCCGCCCGTCGTAGCTCGCGCGCGACATCGGCCAGCGGGAGGGGCCGCTGCGTGCCGGCCTGCAGGTCCTTGAGCTGAACCTGTCCGGCGGCCAGCTCGTCGCCCAGGATCACGGCAAAGTGGGCACCGTCACGCGCCGCGCTCTCGAGCTGGCGGCCAAGTTTGCGAGCCGACAGGTCGGCACGCACCACCAGACCCTCCCCGCGGAGATCGGTGGCCACGCGCAGGCGCTCGGCCGTGGCCGCGGGCTCGGCACCGACGATGACAGCCAGGGGGCTGGCGCCCTCCTCCTGCGAGGCCGAGTCGCCAAGGGCAAGGATCACGCGATCCAATCCGAGCGCAAACCCGATGCCCGGCGTGGGCCTGCCACCGAGGAGCTCGATCAACCCGTCGTACCGACCGCCGCCGCCAAGCGCCTGCTGCTGCCCTTCGGCGCCCGCTCGATAGAACTCGAATGCCGTCCGTGTGTAGTAGTCGAGCCCTCGCACGAGCGCAGGCTCGACGCGATACCCGACCCCGAGGGCGTCGAGGTGTCCCAGAACGGCAGCAAAGTGCTCGGCGCAGGCCGGGCAGAGGCGATCGGTAATCCGGGGGGCTCGAGCCTGGAGGACTGCGAGCGCGGGGTCCTTGGAGTCGAGCAGGCGCAGCGGGTTGGACTCCAGACGGCGCCGCTCGACCTCGGGCATCCCGGCGATGTGCTCTCGGAAGTAGGCCTTGAGTTCCGCGACATAGGCCGGCCGGCAGACTGCGTCCCCGATGGAGTTGATCAGCAGGAGAGCGTCGTCGAGGCCTGCCTCGCGATAGAAGCGCGCCCCCAGCTCGATGAGCTCCGCATCGACGGCCGGTCCAGGGTCTCCGATGGCCTCGACGTCCCACTGCCAGAACTGGCGGTAGCGCCCCGCCTGCGGCCGGTCGTAGCGGAACATCGGCCCGGTCAGCCACACCTTCACGGGCTGCGGCCAGGTATGCATCCCGTGTTGAACGTACGCGCGGGCAATCCCGGCGGTAGCCTCGGGCCGCAAAGCCCACGCCTCGCCCTCGTCGGATCGAGCTGCCAGCCGGAACAGCTCCTTCTCGATCACGTCGGTGACCTCGCCGATCCCCCGCTCGAAGACCGCGACCTGTTCGAACAGCGGCGTCTCGATCTGGCGATATCCATACCGACGGCCCAGATCGCGCCCGATCGACTCGAGCTTCGTGAAGGCGGCTCGCTCCGCGGGCAGCAGGTCGCGCGTGCCCCGTGGGGCGCGGAAGGTGGGCATCGGCCGAAAGTCTACCGAGTGGCTCCGAGCCGCAAACGAGAGCTAGCCGAGGTCGCGCTGGACCGAGATCACGTCCTTGAGCTGCTCGATTCGGCCCATCACGCGGGCAAGCTGCGAGACGGAAGCCACCTGCAGCGTCGCGGTCACGACGGCGGTGTGGTCGGGCGACACCGCGACAGTCGCGGCGACGATGTTGACCCGGTTCTCCGCCACGACCTGCGTGATGTCGGATAGCAGGCCGGTCCGGTCGTACGCCTCCACCCGGATCGCGATGGGATAGGAGTCGGCGGGCGCCGCCTCCCACTCGACTTCGATCAGACGACTGACCTCACGTTCGTTGATGACCGTCGGACAGGATTGGAGGTGGACGGTCACCCCCTTGCCACGCGTGATGAATCCCGTGATCGGATCGCCCGGGATCGGGTGACAGCAGCGCGCGAAGCGGACGAGCAGATCGCCGACGCCCTTCACGCGGACGCCGCCCGTCCGAGCTGGCAGCGTCGGCGGCGCAACAGCCGGCAGGGCAAGCTCCGCGTCGTCGGCCACTCCCAGGCGGGTGACGACCTGCTGGGCGCTCAGCGCGCCATAGCCGACCGCCGCATAGAAGTCCTCGAGCCCATCGTAGTTGTACGACCTGGCGATCTCGGCCAGGCGTTCGAGGCCGACGGCCTGGATCGACTTGCGCGCCAGGCGCCGGAGCTCGCGTTCGAGCGATTCACGCCCGTGGACGATGTTCTCGTCGCGGTCCTTGCGCTTGAACCACTGGCGGATCTTCTCCCGCGCGTGGCCGGTCCGGACGACGTTCAGCCAGTCACGCGACGGCCCATGTTCGCCCTTGGTCGTGACGATCTCCACGATGTCACCGTTCTTCAGTCGGTAGTCGAGCGGCACCAGCCGGTTGTTGATCTTGGCGCCGATCGTCCGATGGCCGACGTCTGTGTGAATGCGGTACGCGAAATCGAGCGGGGTCGCACCCGCCGGCAGGTCCTTGACGTCGCCCCGCGGGGTGAACACGAAGACCTGGTCCTGGAAGATGTCGAGCTTGATGCCCTCGACGAACTCGGTCGCGTCGGACACGTCCCGCTGCCAGTCCATGAGCTGCCGCAGCCAGGCGAGCTTCGCGTCGTACTCTCGATCCGACTTCGAACCGTCCTTGTAGCGCCAGTGCGCGGCGATGCCGACCTCGCTCACCTGATGCATCTGGTGGGTGCGGATCTGGATCTCGAGCGGCTTGCCATCGAGTGCGATGACGGCCGTGTGCAGGCTCTGGTAGAGGTTGTTCTTGGGAACGGCTATGTAGTCGTCGAACTGGCCCGGGATCGGGCGCCACAGGGAGTGCACCACCCCAAGGGCCGCGTAGCAGTCCTTCAGTTCGTCGACGAGGACCCGGATCGCATAGACGTCGTAGATCTCGCCGAATTCGGCGCTCTTGCGCTGCATCTTCTTGGCGATCGAGGCGAGGTGCTTCGGGCGCCCGGACAACTCGGCGGTGACACCGGCTTTCTTGAGCTCCGTCCGGAGGGCGTCGATGGCCCGGTCGATGTAGGTCTCGCGACCCTTGCGACGCGTGTCGAGCAACCGCGCCAGCTCGTGGAAGCGCTCGGGTTCCAGCACCTTGAAGGCCAGGTCCTCGAGCTCCCACTTGATCTGCCATATTCCCAGCCGCTCCGCCAGCGGCGCGTAGATCTCCATCGTCTGCCGCGCGATCCGGAGTTGCTTGTCCGTGGGCAGGGCGGCGAGCGTGCGCATGTTGTGGAGCCGGTCCGCGAGCTTGATCAGGACGACCCGGATGTCCTCGGCCATCGCCAGGAACATCTTCCGGATGTTCTCGGCCTGCTGTTGTTCGTGTGTGTGCGTGCTGAACCTGGACAACTTGGTCACGCCGTCCACAAGATGGGCCACCTCGGGGCCGAAGCGGTCTTCCAGGTCCGACAGGCTGTATTCCGTGTCCTCCGGGACGTCGTGCAGCAGGGCGGCCTCGACCGCAGTCGGATCGATGCCCAGCTCGGCGAGGATCTGCGCCGACGCGATCGGGTGGGTGACGTACGGCTCGCCGGACGCCCGCTTCTGGCCCTCATGGGCTTCTACCGCGAAGTCGAAGGCGCGATCAACGTCCTTGAGGTCGGCCGACGGGTGATGGCTCGAAATCGCTTCCTCGAGATGGCGTCGCAGCGCTTCCAGGCTGCCCGCGCCGGTCTCAGAGCGCCTGACGGGCGCCAGCCTCCGCCGCGCGGCCGCGCGGGCCGCAGTGGGGCGCTCAGTTTGTTGACGCTGCAATGACATCCTCAGGCAAGCATAGCAGCGGCCAAACGGGGCTCTCAGCGATCGAGGTGGGGGGTCTTCAGCCCAGCGAACGGAGATCGATCGTCGCGATCACGTCGAGTCCCCCGGCGGTGATCTCAAACGAGCGCAGCTTCAGCGGCAGTCCGGCCGTGGGTCGAAGCAGAGCGATCGATGATCCCGCGCGGGTGCCAGGAACCAGATCGAGGCCTCCCTGGCTGTCCATCGAGAGGCGGCCGGCGATGGTCTGGCTCCCCAGCGTGAGGCTGATGCGATCAGGGGGCGAAAGCACGACCTGGCTGGGTGCCGCGCCGAGCGAGGCCTGACCCACGGACGACGCCACGGCCCGAACGTCTGCGGGCGAGAGGCGGATGTCGAGGCGGGCCGAGACACGAGCCCCGGACACGGTGACCTCCGACGCCTGAAACGTCCAGCCTCCCGGCTGCTGGTAATGGACGTCCGTGAGGGTTCCGTCGATGCTCGCAAATGTGCGATCGAGCAGACCGATGTCGCGCAGCGTGACATCCACCGCCGCCATCTGCAGCTCGTGGAAGGTCGCGTTGGTCGAATGGATCGCAAGGGCGTCGGCGTGCAGGGACAGGGCCTGTGCCGGGGACGCTTCGATGCGTACCGACGTGTTCGTCCCGTTGAAGCCCGCCCCGGAGACGCTCGCCGTGGCGGCCGCATCGAGCGCGGTCGGGAGCACGAACCACGCCGTGACGCCCATGACGAGCGAGAGAACGATCAGACCGAGGCAGCCGCGCACCTCAGGGACCGAAACCGAGATCTGCAAGCGCCGTCAGCGCGGCGCCACGTTCGTCCCATGGCCGCATTTCCGATCCCACGACCATCGAGCGCTCATGACCCATGCCGGCGAGCAGCACCACGTCGCCCGGCCTGGCCCGCTCCAGCGCCGTCCGGATCGCCTGTGCCCGATCCGGAATCAGGAGCAAGTCGCGTCCCCGTCGCTTGCCGGCGGCCTCGGCTCCCCCCGCGATGCCCTCGATGATCTGATGCGGGTCCTCGTCGCGGGGGTCGTCGTCGGTCAGTACCACGAGGCGACAGCGCTCGGCGGCCACCCTGCCCATGACCGGTCGCTTGCCTGCGTCCCGCTCGCCGGGGGCCCCAAGCACCGCGATGAGCTCACCGCCTCGGGCTGCCGCGAGCGGCGCCAGATCGTCGAGCACGGTTGCAAGAGCCGTGGGCGCGTGCGCGAAGTCGATGATCACCCCAAACGGCTGACCGGCATCGACGCGCTCCATTCGGCCGGGCACACCACTGAAATCGCGCAGCCCCTGGAGGACCGCTTCGTGGTCGAGGGCGAGGGCCTCGCCCAGGGCAACGACGGCCAGAGCGTTGTGAGCGTTAAAACGACCCGACATGTGAATGGCAAGCGACGCGGACCAGCCGCCGATGGCGATCTCCATCGTCAGGCCGTCGGGCCCCTCCCCCACTCTCGTCGCCCGCACGTCGGCCGTCGGATCCGTGCCGTAGGTGATGAGCCGGGCACCCGCTTCGCGAGTCACCTCCTCGAACAGCGCTGACGCCGCATCGTCTCGGTTGACGATCCCGACGCGAGGCCACGGCTTCCCCGGCCCGCGCGTGGCGAGCCGCTCGAAGAGGCTCAGCTTCGCCGCCCGGTAGGCGTCCATCGTCCGGTGCAGCTCCAGGTGCTCCGGGGACAGGTTGGTCAGGATCGCCACGTCGTACGCAATCCCGGCGACACGCTCGAGGGTCAGTCCGTGCGAGGTGGTTTCTACAACGGCGAGTCGATCGCCCGCCTCCACCATGGCGCGAAGGGTTGCCTGCAGCTCGAGCGGGCCGGGCGTAGTCATGTGAGCCAGATTCGGAGCGCGGAGGGCACCGATCTTGGTCTCGACCGTCCCCGTCAGGCCCGAGGGCAGGCCGGCGGCCTCGAGGGCAGCCACGGCCATGAAGGCCGTCGTGGTCTTGCCGTCGGTCCCGGTCACTCCGACCACGCCGAGCTCGTGCGAGGGGTCGCCGTACCACCAGCAGGCGGCTTCCGCGAGCGCCGAGCGGCCGCGTGCCACGATGACCTGGGGCAGCCCTTTCTCGTCGACCGGCCGCTCGACCAGCGCCGCGCGAGCTCCGGCAGCGGCAGCTTCGGCGAGGTAGTCGTGGCCGTCGACGCGGTCGCCCGGGACCGCCACGAACAGGCTTCCCGGCAGGACGCGGCGGGAATCCTCGCTGACAGACGTGATCTCGAGTTCGGCCAAAGCCGCTCCCCCGATGGCACGGCCGCCTTCGCGCGTCCCTTGCAGCAGTCCGGCATGCTCCAGGCGGGAGATCAAGCCCTCCAGAGGCTTCGGTTGAGAGGGCTCAGCCGCGGCCAGTAGGTCCGTCAGGCGGCTCGATTCGGTCATCGGTCGATGGAGTCCGTCATCGGCCGAGGGCTCCGGCAAGCCGACCGGTCAGGCGGCCCGCGACATAGCGAATCGAGCGCATGGTCCGCTCATGGGCACCGGCGAGCTCGACCCAATGAGCGCCGAACGACTCCTTGAACTGGAGCATGCCGTACGCCGGCTCGCCCTTACGCGGCTTCCGACGAGCACCGGGCACGTCGACGCCACCGAGGTCCATGGTCCGCCGACCCTCGCGCACGGCGAGCTGGATGCCCCGCCATACCAGGAGCCTGATCGCACCCGGGAACTCGCGTCGCTTGTCGGCCCGATCGCCGGACAGGGCGTATGTCAGCCGGTCGCCATGTCGATAGAACGTCGCCCCCGCAACCGGTTCGCCTTCGTCGGTCTCGACGAGCAGGTAGATCGTCTGGCCCGCGCGCAGGCTGCGGGTCGTCCAGTCCAGGAAGGCAGCTTGCGGCGCAAGCTGGAAGCCGATCCGCCCCGCCGTCGCTGCCAGCATCGAGTAGCACGTCGTGAGGCTGGGACTCGGATCTGCGACCTGCTCAGGCGACGCCTGCCGGAATGGTTCCTTAAGGGCATCCGTGGACGTGGAATCGAAGACGACCACGCGCAAGCCCTTGCGCTCTGCCTGGCGAATCAGATTGCGTGTCGTCGCCGCGAACGAGGCGAGTAGCGCGTCCTCGTCGGATGCGGGATCGAGGTCGAGGTCCATTCGGTGGCGCGAGGG
>VBEC01000021.1:87627-88065 GCA_005883615.1 Chloroflexota bacterium
TCGATCGCGCGAAAGCCGTGCGCGACAAGGCGCTCTCGCAGGCCCGACACGGCGGCTGTCTCGCCGTCGACCGAAAGCACGTCGATCCCCTGCTCCGCGAGCCATTCAGCCGCCCCTGCTGCCCTGTCCGCGGTGAGATCGGGATCGTCCGCGGGAATCGGCCCACGGGTTGCGTACGCCCCAGCCCCTCGTATCCATGGCCACCGCCGGCTGATGACGAGCAACGGAAAGTCGTCCTCGAGCACGAGGTGGAATGGGCGCCAGCCTTGCGAGCCGCGGTAGTCCGCCCAGGCTCGCGACTGATAGACGTGGCCATTCGGTGCCTCGACGGCGCGACGGTCCCAGTCGGAGAGCTCCTCTTGCGTGGCGATGTGAATGCCCGGCTCGGTCGCTGACGTCACGACTCATCCACGGCGGGGCCGGGTCGGGAGGGACCAG
>VBEC01000110.1 GCA_005883615.1 Chloroflexota bacterium
TTTGGCAGCGCCGGCTGGACCCGACCAGCGAGCTCGTGCTGACCATCCTGTCCCAGAACAGCGCCGACGTGAACGCCGAGCGCGCATTCGAGTCGCTCCGCACGGCCTTCCCGTCGGGGGCCGGTGTGGAGATCCACGAGCCGGGCCCCGGCTGGGGAGGACGAGGTCTCACCCCCGGCGCCCCGCCGGACTGGGCCGCCGTGGAGGCTGCGCCAATCGGCCAGCTCGTCGAGGCAATCCGGCCGGGCGGCCTCGCCGTCCAGAAGGCTCCGCGCATCCAGGCGGCGCTCCGGCACATCCGCGAAGAGCGCGGCAACCATTCGCTCGAGTTCCTGGGCGAGATGTCGGCGCTGGAGGCGCGCGACTGGTTGACGGGCATCGATGGGATCGGCAAGAAGACCGCCTCGGTCCTGTTGCTCTTCAGCTTCGGCCTCCCGCTCATGCCCGTCGACCGCCACGTCGAGCGCGTCAGCAAGCGCATCGGGCTGCTGCCGGCCAAGGCCACCTCGGACCAGGCCCACGACGCATACCTGGCGGTGCTCGAGCCGGATCGGATCCTCGAGGCGCACGTCAACCTGATCCAGCATGGCCGGGTGATCTGCCACGCGCGCAATCCCGAGCACGATCGTTGCCCGGTCGCCGCGCGCTGCCGCTTCGTTGACCCGAAAGCCTTGTAGCCCTTGGTCGCCCCGGCCTGACCGAGCACGAAGGTACGGCTTCTTCGGCCGGCAGGCCGCTCCCTATACTCCCCGCATGTTGAGCGGCGGGCCCGCAGGTGCCAGCGCGATGCGTTCCTCACGGATCCTGATCGTCGACGACGACCCGAACCTGCTCGTCCTTCTGGCCGAGCAGCTGCGCGAGGACGGGTTCGAGATCGCGACCGCGCGCGATGGGCAGGAGGCGCTGCGCCGGCTTGAATCAGGCTGGCCTGACCTCCTCATCATCGACATGATGATGCCGCGCATGGACGGTCTCACCCTGGCGCGCGAGATCAAGGGCCGAGCCGACCTGCCGATCATCGTGCTGTCGGCCATCGACGCCGGGGACAGCAAGGCGGACCTCCTCGAGGAGGTCGCCGAGGACTACGTCACGAAGCCCTACCACTACCCCGAGCTGCGAGCGCGCATCAATCGGGTCCTGCGCCGGCTCGGAGACAGGGTCCCGCGCAAGAGCCTCCTCCTTGGTCCGAACCTCACCCTCGACCTTCATCGGCGAGAGGCGACGGTCGCCGGCAAGCTGGTCCAGCTCACGCCGACCGAGTCGCGGTTGCTCTACGCGCTCGCCGCAAATCTCGGCCGGACCATCACCACCGACACGCTGCTGGCTCGTGGCTGGGCGGAAACGGAGAACGCCGATCCCTCCTACGTGTGGGTTTCGATGCGCCGTCTGCGCCAGAAGCTGGAGGTCGATCCGAACCGGCCCGCTCACCTGATGACCGTTCGGGGCATCGGCTACCGGTTGGCGAACGCCGATCTGTCGCCCGACTCGGCGGCCCAGGGTCCGCCCGAGCTTTCTCCGCGCAGCAGCGCCGATCGGGCGATCTGACGAACGTCACCGACGGCCCGATGCACGGACCGGACCCCGAAATCCGCGCGCCGGAGCCCGCATCGCGGCCGACCCTGCTCAGTTCGCGTCGGACCCCTGATTCGCGTCCGCCCCTCGACGCCGAGGCCTTGCTGGCGCTCGACGAGCTGGAGCGGCTCGCGGCTCAAACCGGACCGGAGCCACAGCGCCTGGGGTCTCGTCTCGCGTTTCGGACGCGACTCACCGTCGCCCTCGTGGCGACCGCCATCCTGCCGCTCGCGTTGTTCGGGCTCATCCTGCTCCTGACGCATGCCACTGGTTCGGCAGACACGACGCTGCCGCGCCTCCTCCTCCTGGCGATCGTGATCGCCGCGCTCACCGCCGTCCTCCTGGCATATCTCGTCGCGGCCGACCTGACGGGGCCGTTGCGAGCGATTGCGGCCGCCGTCGATCGCGCCTCCGCCGGTGACCTCTCGACACCCATCCTCGTCGCCGGCGATGACGAGCTCGCCCGACTGGCCGAGAGCCACAACCGACTGGCGGGTGACCTGGAACGCCGAAACCGTGAGCTGGGGAGGATCCTTTCGGCGATCGTCAGCTACTCGCCTCGGGACGGCCAGGAATGGCTCCGCGGGATGGCTGCGGAGGACGCCAAGCAAGCGTTCGGGATGATTGACGCCTCGGTCTTCCTCGTCGATCCCATCGAGATCCCTGGGGAGGAAACCGTGCCCGGCGAGCCGCGACCCGTTCGGGCGGTCGTCAGGGCGGGCGACGATGCTCTGGGTGTACTCGTCGGCCATCTTCCGGCCACGAGGAGCTGGGAGCGCGCGGATCAGGACCTCCTCGAGCTGTTTGCGAGCGAGCTCGGCGTCGCCATGCGAAACGCCGAGTTGTTCGCGCGCGTCGAGGCGCAGAACGCGCAGCTGCTGGAGCTGGACGCCGCGAAGGACGACTTCCTGCGTGGGGTCAGCCACAACCTGCAGACGCCCCTCACGAGCATTCGGGCCTATGCCACGCAGCTTGACGGTGCAAAGCCGGATCGCCGGCTGGGCATCATCACGGAGCAGGCGGATCGTCTCTCGCGGATGGTGCGCCAGCTCCTGACCGTCACTCGGCTCGAATCTGGGGCCCTGAAACCGCAGGCAGAAGTACTGGCTCCGGGCCCGCGAATCCGTCGCGCGTGGGAGGCGATGGCTGTCGAGCAGATCCCCTTCACCCTGCTCGACGGCGCGGAAGGCTGGCTCGCGATCGCCGATGCCGACCAGCTGGACCAGGTCATGTGGGCGCTCCTGGACAACGCCGTCAAATACGGCGAGCGATCCCCCGTCGAAGTGGAGCTCGCGGTGGACGAGGCCGGCGGCCGGCTTCGGATCACGGTCGCAGATCAGGGCCCCGGCGTGCGCGATGCCGATCGAAGCCGCCTGTTTGGCAGGTTCGAACGAGGCGCCCAGCAGAGCGCCGAGGACGGCACCGGACTGGGGCTGTACGTCAGCCGGGAGCTCGTCCGCGCGATGGGTGGCGACCTGGTCCTCGAGCCCCACGATGCCTCCCGCGGGGCCGCTTTCAGCGTGTACCTGCCTGCCGAAAACCCGGTCGAATCCTGACCCTCAGGCGGCCCGGCGGGAGCCGCGAAGAGTCGTTTTCGGGAGGGGGGTCCTAGCCAAACCGTCTCATTGTCAGCAATCAACGCGGCAAGGACACTCGCAAGGTCGGCGGGACAGATTGCGGTTCAAATCGCCGCACCGCCCGAGAGGCCCCATGCTGAGATCTCTTCCCGCCAGGATCCCCGTCGCCGACCACGCTGCCTCGTCGCGCCGCCTGTCTCGACGCGGTCTGCTCCGTCGCCGACGCACTCGTGGCCAGAGCCTGGTCGAGTTTGCCCTGGTCCTGCCGGTGATGCTCCTGATCATCATGGTCGGGGTCGACTTCGGGCGAGCGTTCCTCGGCTGGGTCAACCTCCAGAACTCCAGTCGCCTCGGAGCCAATTACGCCGCCATCCACCCCAATGCCAACTGGGGAAACGCCGGCGACTCGGACACCATCCGCTACACAGCTCTCATCAACAACGACATCGCGTCGTCAAACTGCCCGCTGACCGCGTTGCCCATGCCGACGTTCTCGGGGACGGCCATTGGTGACAACGCGACGGTCGCCCTGAGCTGCACCTTCCGGTTCGTCACTCCGTTCATCGGCAACATTTTCCCGAGCGGAATGACGATGAGCGCGTCGTCGGTCTTCCACGTACGGAGCGGCGAGTACAGCAACACGGCGCCGACTCCGACCCCAACCCCGACTCCAACCCCCACCCCAACGCCAACCCCAACGCCAACTGCAACCCCGACAGGGACACCCGCCCCCACGGCGACGCCAACCCCCACCGCAACCCCATGCGTCGTCCCCAACCTCATCAACCTCTACGCCAGCCAGGCCCAGGTTGCGTGGACGAACGCTGGCTTCTCGACGGCACTGATCATCACCCGGCCGCCGAATGGTGATTACAAGGTCGGCTCGCAGAGCATCACGGCCGGTCAGTCGCCGCCGACTGGATGCAATGGCACGACCATCACGGTGACTCACTGATGGGCAGGCTGTCGCGTCGGGATCGCTCCGCGGGCCAGACGCTGATGGAGTTCGCTCTCGTCATCCCGATGGTCGTCCTGCTCCTGCTCGCGGTCTTCGACATGGGCCGCGGCGTCTATGGCCTCAGCGCAGTGGGCAACGCCGCGCGAAT
>VBEC01000042.1 GCA_005883615.1 Chloroflexota bacterium
GGTCGCTTGACCGTCGCCGAATGGAGAAGGTGGCCGGAGCTGCTTTCAGTCTGGCCCGTTGCCGCAGCTACAGGCTCGGCAGGTTCACCCGCCACGCTCTCCTGATCGACGCCGTCCGGGGCTCCAGCCGATGCGGGCTCGGGGTTCGTCTCACGTGGGGCCGCCCACGACTCGATGGGCTCGGTCGCAGCCTGCGGATCCATGACACCGACCGCGGCGGGCTCGGTCGCGCCGACGGTCTCGGCGACCACTTCCAATGTCGGGAAGACCGGGCGTCTGGCCGCCCGGTGGGCGATCAGGATCAGGTCCGTCTCGC
>VBEC01000043.1 GCA_005883615.1 Chloroflexota bacterium
TCCTGACCCGCTCGAGGCCGGCGGTCGTCTGGAGCGCCCGAATGAGCTCGGCCAGGAATACGGATCCGTCCTCGGGTGCCGCCGCGGCAGCATCATCGGCATCGGCCGGCTGGGTGGGCGCGGCCGTTGCGTCGCCGGGGGCTCCCGAGACCACGTCCTCGCCAGCGGGCTCGACCGCCCCTGGCGACTCACCCGTCGGTTGGTCGTCCGTCTCCGGCCGCTCTTCGGCGGGTCCGTCGGGAGCGCTTAGGGCGTCCTCGACACTCGCGCCGTCGGTGCTCGACGAACCGTCCCCGCCCGACTCGGCGTTGGGCTGTTGGGAACCAAACTCTGGCCACTGGTCCGACATGTCAGGACCCCTTGCTATGTCTCCGCTGCTGCCGACAACCCGGTACTTCACGCCACCCGATGGGGGGCAGATGGTAATGCCGGCGTTGACTCGGAGCAATGGAGAAGATTCAGTGAACCACCACGAGCGCACGCAGCTGGTCAAACGTCCCCATCCGGACATTTGCGCGGGCGCCAATTACTAACGGCCCATGTCCAGGGCACGCCTCATCGGGCATACCACGACGAAACGTGTTGACACCAGACAGCACCTACCCCGGCGAAACAATCCCGCCCGGGACCTCCCCATCGGCGAACAGGAGCGAGCCGATGCGGCTCGTGCGAATTCGGCTTGTCCTCGCGCTTGTGGCGACGGCCACCATTTCGCTCATCTGCGGAGGCGCGTTGTGGGACGTGATCGCAGCCGACCCTCAACATCACCTGGCAGCCGCGATCCGTGGAGCGCCGCTCCAGGCCCTGATGATGTTCACGATTGCGATCGCGGCAGCCTGTACGCTCACGTACTATCTCGTGCGCCAGGTTCTTCGCCCGGCCGAGGAGGTGGGCCTCGCCCATCAGCGCCTGACAAGCCTTTACGAATCGGCCCGCGCGCGCTCGCTCGAGGACTCGCTGACCGGCCTCGGCAACCACCGCGCGTTCCAGGACGAGTTCGACCGCCAGCTCGCGACTGTGCGTCGGTACCGCACCTCCACGTCGCTGATCCTCATCGATCTGGACGACTTCAAGGGGGTGAACGACTCGGCTGGGCATGCCGTGGGAGACGACCTCCTCGTGGAATTCAGCCGTATCGTGAAAGGCGGCATACGTCGCTCCGATCGGCCGTTTCGAATAGGCGGCGATGAGTTCGCGGTCCTCTTGCCAGAGACGAGCCCGGAGGAGGCGCGGGTTGTCGCTCGCCGCATCCTGTCAACCTGTCTCGAGCCACGAGCGCAGACAGGCTTCACCCAACCCTTCTCCTTCTCAGCGGGTATCACCGGCTCGCCGGCAATGGGCGTGGACCGGAACGAGCTGTTCAGGCAGGCCGACGAGGCCCTCTACGAATGCAAACGCAGCGGGCGGACGGGGATCGGTATTCACGACCCGACGCGCGTCAGCGCCCGAACAGATAGCGCACGCCTCGTTCACGCCTCTGGAGCCTTGATCGAGATCATCGAAAAGCGCGCGGTACGGCCGGCGTATCAGCCGCTGGTGGATCTTCGGACGGGGGTCGTGGTTGGTTTCGAGGGTCTGATTCGGCCCACTGAAGGATTTTCCGTCACGGATACATCGGATCTGTTTGAGATTGCCGAGGCAACCGGACGGACGACGGAGCTCGATCGGCTGTGCGTCGAGGCGATCCTGGCAGGTGCCTCGTCACTCGGCTCGACGCAGTCCCTTGCTCTCAACTTGTCACCCCAGACGATCTTGGCGCCCGAGTTCTCACCGCAGTCGCTGATGAACATGCTCCAGGTCGTGGGCCTCGCGCCCGAGCGCGCCGTGCTCGAGGTTACCGAGCGTCAAGTGGTCGAAGACATCGAGCGCCTGCGCCACGCTCTCGCAGCATGTCAATCTGCCGGGTTCCGCATCGCAATCGACGACGTCGGTGCGGGAAATTCGGGGCTTCGGCTGCTGAGCCAGGTCCGCTTCGATATCGTCAAGATCGACCTGTCTCTGGTCCAGGCCGGCGCTCGCCGCGACGACTCCCTTGAAGTGCTCCGATCCGTGGCCGACCTTGCCGCGCGCTGGGGCGCGAATGCCGTGGCGGAAGGGATCGAGACCGCGGCACAACTTCGCATGGTGAGATCCCTTGGCTTGAGCGAGGGGCAGGGCTACCTGCTTGGTCGACCCTCGCCCGCTCCATCCCTTCGGACGGTGGACCTCGATGGCCTGTCGGAGGAGCCCGACTTCCTCACGCTGCTCAGGTCGCCGCTCACAGGCGTTGCCTGACGAGACCCCGGGCATCCATGAGGGCCGGCTCAGACGAGCCGGCCCTCCTATTTGACGGTTTTAGCCGCCTAGGGTTGGGCTGCCAGGCTGGGAACCAGGGCCGGTGCCCAGGGTGTCCCGAGGCCGGTGACGTTGTCCCAGCCTGCTGTCGTTCGCAGGGAGGTGTCGGCTCCTTCGATGACCGGACCCGTCGCGCTCGCCGGGACGGAGTTGATCGTTCGAAGATTTGTCGACAGCGAGCCGTCGGCATTCTCGACGTTCCGAACCAGCGCCGTGGGTGCCGCCGGTGGCAGGACGTCCTCGATCGCAGCACCGCTCGACGGAGCCCCGACCGTGGTGTTCTTATAGAGCGCCGGGTTCACGAAGCCGATCGCGCCCTTTCCCGCGGAGAAGCGAGCCTGGTCGACGAGCGCCAGCACGCCGGCAAAGAGGGGCGACGAGAGGCTGGTGCCACCCAGGCGACGTTCGCAGTACTCCATTCCCTGGCCGAGTGGCGTGCAGCCGGCATCGATGAGCGCATCGCCGCTGACGTTGTAGCTCTGGCCGTACAGGGCCCCCGTGCTCGGGTCGCCGTCGAGACTGATGTCCGGGGTGACCCGGCGTGGGGCACCAAGGTTGATCGTGCTCCCGCCGAGCGTGGTCGTCGTGGTAGCGAGCGCATTTGGCACGACGCCCGCCTGGTATGAGGGTTGCAGGAAGGTGAGGCTGGTTCCGCCGCCCGAGCCGTATTGGAAGGTCGGCGGCCAGGGCGACCAGGCGTTCCCGGTTACCGTAGTTCCGCCGCCACCGACGACCCCGCCGGTGAGCGTCGAGCGATAGGTTCCCCAGCCCCATTCGACCTTCGCTCCTGCGGCGTTCTGTACGCCGAGGGAGGTGCCCCCGACTGCGGTGACCCACGGGCTCGAGGCGGGCCAGCTGGCCATGGCCACGCCCCGGAGAGCAGCAACGTCACCAGCATCACCGGAGCTGAAGAGGACCGAGATCCCCTCGGCCGCCGCCTGCTGGAAGGCGCGCTCGTCGGCAAAAACATGACCGTAGCGGGTGATGAACTCCCCGTTGATCCCCCAGCTGTTGGTCACGACGTCGACGAGGTGGTTGTCGATCATGTCGATCAGCGCATGGTCGAGCACCTGGGTCGATCGCTGGGCACCTGCGTAGATGATCTTGGCGCCCGGTGCCATGGCATGGACCCATTCGATGTCGAGGGACTGCTCGCCGTACCAGCCCTGCGGATCGAACCGGTTCTCGGGCGCATTGAACGTGCCCGGCACGACGATCTGCTGGAAGTTGCTGGCGGTAAGCGGCGGCAATCCGTGGTTGGCGGAGAAGCGGTTCACATCCGCGACGATGGTCGGGGAGGCAAACGCGTCCGTGATGCCGACGCGCACCCCGGCTCCCGTAAGGCCCGTCTGGTCGACGCCGTAAGCCGCGCGGATCTGGGCGGGCGTGTAGCCGCACGGGGTCCAGGGCAAGGTCGCCCCGTACTGGTTGGCAGCTGGACTGACAGTCGCGGAATGGTCGGCCCAGTAAGTGGAGCACGGGCCTGGCGTGGAAAAGCCGATGCCCGGAGGCGCATCACTCTTGATCCGCGGCTGGATCAGCGCATCGGTGTCGTCGAGGCCGCCCACGAACGACACGATCGGCGCCAGCGCGGCCGACACGATCGGGGCCTGCGCATTGGCGCGCAATTGCCTGCCCTTGTACGAGTAGACGTTCTCAGTGATGCCGAACGCCTTTTCAACCTGGGCGACGCTGCCGATCGCGTCCACGTACATCCCGTTGGCCGGGCTCGAAAGGACCTTGAGACCCTTCTGTGCCAGGAATGCCTTGACCGCATTCACGCTCGCCGCAGTCGGCGAGTAGGCGGCATGAAACTGCGCCGGGGTGAGGAACCGGTGGAAGACGGCCGAACCGGGTCGGTACAGGTCCTGGAGGAACCTGCTGAGGCCCGCTTCGTTCCTGTTGTTCAGATAGACGCTGAGATAGACCCGGCCGCTTGGGTTGGCGTGACTGACGAGTTTTGACTGCCCCAGCCAGGGAGCAATGTTGTTCGCGACGCGAGTCGTCGAGCTGGCCTGAGCGCCGGCCTGAGCGCCGGCCACGACGACCAAAGACAGGAGAAGGGCCACGGTCGTGGCCATGGACAGCATGCGGATGCGGTGCATCAATACGCCCTCGGCTGCCGATGGGTGAGTTAAGAGTGCCGAGAACCCTAGCACTGGAGCCCCAAAAGTACCTTCCGGGCACTGGTACTTCCGGTGCGTCGAAGCACAGCCGGTAGGGCGGATCAGGTCTCGTCCGCCGGATCCTCCATCGGCTCCAGCGGGACTCGCCAGGCACCGAACGCCGCGAGGTAGAAGAGGACACCCGCCGCGGCCAGGCTGAGACCGACCGACACGCTCCCGCCGCTCTGGCGGATGCGCATGGCCGCGAGCAGGAAGACGGTCCCGAAGAGCGCCGCCACGACCGTCGCGAACACTCGCGACCACCGGCCGCCTCGCAGCACGCCCAATCCCGCGAGGAGGGGAAGTGCGCCGACGACGATCCCGAAACCGATGAAGAACAGCGCGCTCGCTCGGTCGGACGGGTTGCTGGGTAGCCCGGGCAGGGCGACCAGGCTCAACGCAACGAACGCCGCGCCGAACAGCAGCAGACCAAACCCGGCCCCCGTGTGCAGACGATCCCTGAATGAGCGCTTCACCCGGTCTCCGCTCGAACGCCGACCGGCGGGCCGCTGCCCGCGCATATGTCCGAAGCCGAACGGTACATGTCGTGGGATGATCCGGGCAGATGGAAATTCTCCCCTTCCTGGCCGGAGTGATCCTCCTGGCTCTCGGCTTCTGGGACGTGTTCGAGACGATCGTCGTCCCGCGACCGACGCCGTCCCGCCTGCGCCTGACGCGCCATATCGTTCCCCGGACCTGGCGGCTCTGGCGGGCCATCGGCGAACGACGTCAAGGGGTCGCACGAGACCTGTTCCTTGGTCTGTACGCTCCGGCCGCTGCGGTGCTCCTCCTGGCGACCTGGATCCTGACCCTGGTGCTGGGCTATGCCCTTGTCCTGTACGCCATCCGCGACCAGCTGGAGCCAGTGCCCCAAGACTTCGGCTCGGTGCTCTATTTCGCCGGAACCTCGCTGCTGACGGTCGGCTACGGCGACATGGTGCCGGCCGGTCCACTGGCGCGCTTCGTCTCGCTCGCGGCCGCGGCGACCGGGCTGGGCATCGTCGCCCTGGTCATCACCTTCCTATTCTCCCTGTTCGGCTCATACCAGCGGAGAGAGATCCTCGTGGTCCAGCTCCAGGCCCGGGCGAAGGCACCCCCGTCCGCGGTCACCCTGCTGGAGAACTACGCTCGACTCGACCTGGTCGCCGAGCTCCCGGAGCTGTTCGCCGACTGGGAGCGCTGGTCGGCCGAGGTGCTCGACTCCCACGTCGCCTATCCGCTGCTCGGATACTTCCGATCGAGTCACGACAACCTGTCCTGGATCAGCTCGCTGGGTGCCATGCTCGATGCGGCGGCGCTCGTCCTGACCACCCTCCGCGGGGTGCCGCGCGGCCACGCCGAGCTCATGAAGCGCGTCGGCGCCCACTTCGTCGAGGACATCAGCAATTACCTCGGCTTCCGGGGCCTGGACACCTCAGTGGTTGACGAAGCCCAGTTCCAGGAGGCCTATCGGCGCCTCGCCGCGGCCGGCTACGAGCTGCAGGCCGAGGACGTGGCGTGGCGTGCGTTCGAGCACGGGAGGGCGACTTACGCGGCGCGGCTCGAATTCCTCGCGCAGACCTGGGCGACGCCGGCGCCGCTGTGGATCGGCGAACGGACGGTGATTGCCTCGCCCGCCCACGAGGCGCGACGGGTTCACGAGGACGCGCGGGTTCAGGAGGCAGCCCGGGTCCAGGAGGCAGCCCGGGTCCAGGAGGACGCCCGGGTTCAGGAGGACGCCCGCCCATCCTGACCGATGGCGCGCCTCGCGCTACCCTGTTCGGGAGGACGAGCACAAGGCGGACACGGAGGTCGACAGGGTGGGCGAATCAGTGCTGCTGCTAGTGGGAACGCCGAAAGGCTCCTTCATCGTCGAGGGCGGCCCGGAACGCGATGGCTGGGACGTGCGCGGTCCGAGCTGCGAGGGCTGGCCCATCCACGACATTGCGGTCCAGCCTGAGACAGGCGCGCTCTTTGCCGGCGGCGGCAGCCCGTGGTATGGCGCGACGGTGTTCCGCAGCGACGACCGGGGCAAGACGTGGAATCAATCGTCCGAAGGGCTGACCTACGGCGAGGAGCCGAAGCTCAAGACCGTCTGGAACGTCGGCTTCGCGCATGGCTCGATCTACGCAGGCGTCGAGCCGGCCGGCCTGTTCCGCAGCGACGACGGGGGTTCGACCTGGTCGCACGTGAGCGGCCTGCGGGATCACCCCTCACGGCCGGAATGGCAGCCGGGGAATGGCGGGCTGATCCTCCATTCGATCGTCGGGCACCCCACCGACCCGGCGAAGATGTGGGTGGGCATCTCGGCCGTCGGCACGTTCGCCACCGAAGACGGCGGAAAGACGTGGGACACCCGAAACAAGGGCGTCAGGGCTGGTTTCGTGCCTGGTCCGGCTCCCGAGTTCGGCCAGTGCGTGCACAAACTCGTGATGGCCAGCGATCGGCCCGGGAGGCTCTACCAGCAGAACCATTGCGGCGTGTATCGCTCGGAGGACGAAGGACGAACCTGGCAGGAAATCACCGCTGGGCTCCCGTCGGAGTTCGGCTTCCCGATGGTGGCCCACCCGCGAGATCCCGACACGATCTGGACCATTCCGCTCAATGGCGCCGAGCAGGGCCGCTACGTGCCGGACGGCTCTGCCGCCGTCTGGCGATCGAAGGACGCCGGGTCGAGCTGGGTTCGGTCTGGCGGGGGCCTGCCCAATGAGAACGCGTACATCGGCGTGCTCCGCGAGGCGATGGCGGTCGACTCGCTGCGCCCGGCGGGCGTCTACTTTGGGACGAGCACGGGCCAGCTGTACGGCAGCCGGGACGAAGGGGACAGCTGGTCGCTGATCGCCGGGAATCTGCCGCCGGTCTGGTCGGTCGAGGCCGCCGTCCTGCCGGATTGACCGCCCTCGAGGCCGAGGCCGAGGCAAAGACACCATGGCCACGATCGTCCTGCCGCGATCCCTGCTCCAGTTGTTCCCCGCTGCCGAACACCGCGTGACCCTTCCCGGCGCGACCGTCGGAGAGCTCATCCAGGGTCTGGACCAGCGGTGGCCAGGACTGCAGGACCGCCTGTGTGACACGGGTCCACTGCTGCGCGAGCACATCAAGCTGTTCGTCGACGGCGAACCGGCCAACCTCGACGCGCCCGTGGCGGAAGGCTCGGTGGTCCACGTCATCCCGGCCATCTCGGGCGGAGCGGCGGGCCATGCTGTTGCGCGGCGTCAGCGGCCTCAGCGGGCCGGTTCAAGCTAAACGGATACGCAGCGGGGGTTGCATCCAGCGACTGGAACGTCGTTCGAGTAGCGCCCCAAGGCGACCTCAGCCGACTCCTTGTGCGGCAAGCGCACGAATCAGCGACGGAGCCGCGTCTCCTTCGACGATCCAGGCGTTTGCTGCAAGCAGCTGCGCGATGCAGCGCTCGTGGCACCAACCACCACCCGCCGGCGCCTCGGCCGGGGTCAGTTGCGGCGTCTAGCGGCCGAGGTTGGCTCCCAGGCGGCGATCGAACGGGTCGAACGCTTCCGACCGTTCCACCACCGCGTCCGCCCCCAGGCGTCCCCGGTCGGCTCCGCCCAAAGGCTGACCGAGCACCGCCGACCAGCCCTCGTCGGCGAGGCGCTGCAATATGGATTCGGCCGCGGCCACGATCGCCCGCGCCTGGTCTAGGGCCGAGCCGCGCAGGCCGGGCCGCTCCATGGCGTCCGCCAGCTCATTCGCGACCCGCGCGACCACCCGGCCGCTCACGATCCGTTCACGGACACCGGCGCCAGGCGCGCGCAAAACGAGAGCGCTGCCGGCGCCTCTCGCGGTGCTCATGGCCGCGAATGGCAGCGCGGCGCCGAGCACGAACGGCCAGGCATTGGCGCCCCGCGAGCTGGGCTGCTCCGGCTCGCGGAAGCTCAGCTGGTGATCCGGCAGGGCGGCACGTCGGACCGCCACGGCCGCGATCGCCTGGGTTGCCGGCTCCGGTTCGTCCCAGATCCAGGCCGGCAGCGCATCCACGATCACCTGGTCGGCCGCGAACCCGTTGCGGCGGGCGAGGATGACGCTGAGCAGCTGCATCGCCAGGGCGCGGCCGGAGCGCGTCGCCGTGTCGGATGGGAATCCGCGGACGAGGTCGGGGGCGACAACCAACGGGCCGGCTCCTACGAGCAGTTGCACCCCGGCCCGCTGGAGGAGCCAGTGCGCGAAGGCATGGTCGGCGATGGCCCGGTCGGGATCGACGCCCTGCTCGACGATCTCGCCGACCGGATCCGCCTCCATGACGTCGATTCGCTCGAACGCGGCGACGACAGCCTGCTCGGGCGCAGACAGCGCCGGCGCCGCTGTGGCGAGACGAACGTAGGCACGCCGTTGGGCGGCGGCCTCGTCGAGCGTGGCGCGCAGATCGGCCAAGCCGCGCTGGCTGCCGACAGGGGTCGGCTCCCCGGTCGTCCTCGCCTGGCGAGTGCTGACTTCGACTCCCGCATCTTCCAGCTGCTCGGCCAGCTCACGGCCGAGCGGGACACGCACCCGGACCAGATCGGCACTTGCTCCGACGAGCTCCGACGCCTCCTGCAGCGCCCGCTCGATGCTGGAGTCGACGAGCGAGGCACCGATCCATGGACGCCCCGGATCGCCCATGACGTCGACCAGCTCGCGTCGCGCCGTCCGGTTCGCGTCGATGCGATCAAGTGCGGCTTCGGCGAGACGCGTCGCCTCCGACTCGGCGGTTGCCCGGCGGTCTGACTCCGAGAGAAGCTCGGCCTCCATGCCGAGGTCGACGGCCCCGCTGGCCGCGTCGAGCGCCAGCTCCTGCGGCCCCAGGTCATATTCGAGTAGGCCCATCGCGAACGGAAGCGCAATACCGGCCGCCAGGCGGCCGCTGCGACCGGACATATAACGGTCCACGGCCCGGCCGGCAAGCGGTTGACCCGACCCGTCGAGGCCATGCACGCCGAACAGCCGGAGAATGGCGCGCTCCTGGCCCAGGGTGGTGGACAGCCGCGCTCGGGCACCCCAGGAGCCGGCCAATGTTTCGGCGCGGCGGACGAGCCGTTCGAGCGGTGGTCCTTGCCAGTCGGCCATCGTCCGCAGTATGGCTTGACTCGGCGTCGTCCTGCCTGAACGCGAACCGGTCCCGACGCGCCCCGGTCTGGGCGAACCCGGCGCGTCGACCGGTCCCACGTGCGTATCCCGAGGCCCGAATAGGTATCCACCTCCGGGGACCTACGGATGACGCGGCGGGGAGGACCTTGAGAGTCTCCGCGAGCCCTCGCGTCGAGGGAGCGTGCCATTCCCCTGGTGGCGCTCCTCCGGCGCGGGGCCCATGGCTGCTGCTTGGCAGCACCGGTGCTATCGGATGCTGGTCGCTTGCGACGCACCGGCGTCGGTCACGACTTAGTCCACCGTGCCTGCCAGCCGAACGCCCGCCAGAAAGCCGCGGTAAGCGGTCACCGCGTCGGGCGCGACGAAACGGACACCACGATCGCCGAACCGCTCGGCACCGGGCATCACGGCGGCAAAGTCGGCCTCCACGCCGCGCCGGTACTCGACCGCGATAGTGACCGGGCTGTCGAGCCGGAGCGGTGGCAGCTCGCCGGAGGCGGCACGCCGCACGGCCCGCTCCGCCGCTTCCTGGATCAGGCGCCTCGCGCGGTCCGGGTGAAGCGATGACGCGGCGTTGCCGCCGTGGGCTTCCTTGACGACAACCCGCTCCGCCCAGGGCAGCCACTCGGCGACCTCGCCGGCGAGGGCATCATCACCCGCCACGAGGCCAACGGGAATGCCCCACTGGCCGAGGGCGGCCGCGTTGAGTCCGTATTCGCCCGTCGGGCGTCCGTTCAGGCGGGTCTCCACGAGACGCCCCGAGAACGTGTGGGCGATCGTCCCCGTCGGATGGCCGGCACGGGCGTGATAACCGAGGAACAGGGCGACGTCGAACGCCGAGCCGTCCTCTACAGATCGCCCATTTCTCGGTTCGGCGCCCGCGATCATCGACCACGCCTTCTGGCCCTGCAGGAGCCTCGCGTCTGGATGGATGTCCGCTGGCGTCAGGTTGTACATCCCGCCGTGGCTGTCGTTGACCAGGATTTCGGTCGCTCCGGCGGACAGTGCGCCATCGACCGCGGCGTTCGTCTCGCCAACCATCAGCCGGACGGCATCGCTGTAGCCGCTGTCACCGCGTTCGGTCGGCTTCGGATGGCTGACCCCCGCGATCCCCTCCATGTCCACGGAGATGTAAATCCTCAACCCTGTGGCGTCCCGTCTCGAGGTCCGCTCCGCGCCGGCTCCCCTACCCAGACGTGCCCATCGGCGAAGCGCTCAGCCTTCCAGATCGGCGCCCTGGCCTTGGTCTCGTCGATCGCATAGCGTGCGGCAGCAAACGCCGCATCCCGGTGCGGGGCGACGGCCACGACCGCGACGCTGACCTCGCCGAGTGGGACCTCCCCCGTTCGATGGACGATCGCCAGGCGGCGCACGTCGAATCGTTGCTCGACCTCCTGTGCGATGTCCTCGAGCGTCCGGCGGGCCATCGAAGCGTGCGCCTCGTACTCGAGCGATTCGACCGAGCCATCCGCGTGGCGAGCCGCCTCCGCCTCCTGCCCGGGAGCAGGCGAACCCGGCGTTTCCCGAGTCCGGCCCAGGAAACCCACGATCGCAGGCTGTCGGCCAGCTGGGCGATGATCGCCAGGCCGAAAGCCTCCGCGCGGAGCTCCAGGATTCGGTGCCGCGCTCCGGGCTTTCCGTCCTCCTGCGAGTTGTCGCTACTCGTTCCGGCACCGCCGCTGACCGGCGGGATCACCGCCAGCTCGTCCCCGTCGCCCAGAGGTTCGCCGGCGTCGACGTACTCGCCGTTCCTGGCGAATCGAACCGACGGACGACCCGGCGCCAGGATCGGGTAGCGCTCGACCAGGGCGGCCCAGCCGTCCTCGACGGTGGCGTTGGGAGCCAGCTCCAATGCGACGTCGCGCGTCCCCGCGAGCTCGCGCTGGATGGCAAACAGCCGCGCACGCACCCGAACCGCGGTCGCACTCATCCGCGGACAGTGGCCACGAGAAGGCCGTCGCCCACGGGCAGGATGGTCGCGACGAAGCGCGGGTCGGACAGGACGGCTTTGTTGAACGCCCTCAGGCCTTCCGTTTCGCTGGTCGCCTCCGCCCCAGACTCTTTCCCGGCCACGCGTCCACTCCACAAGACGTTATCCGCCGCGACCGTCGCGCCCGGCGAGAGCCGCGGCAGCAATGCCTCCAGGTAGCGCAGGTACTCCTGCTTGATCGCGTCGATGAACACGAAGTCGAACGGGCCGGCCAGCGCCGGTTCCCCCGCGCCGAGCGCGTCCAGTGCCTTCGCCGTGACCACGGTGATCTGCTCGTCCGGCACGGCCGCCTCGCGCCACCAGCCGCGCGCCTTGTCCGTCCGGCCGCGGTCCGGATCGATGGTGACAATGGCGCCTCCCTTCGGTTGGGCGAGTGCCATCCAGAGGGTCGAGTACCCGTAGGCCGTACCGACTTCGACGATCCGTCGCCGGTTGGCGGCGAGGGCCGCCAGAACTCGACCGCTCTCACGGTCGAGGATCGGGATGTGATCGGGCTGGGCGGCCTTCTCGATCGCGGCCAGTACGGGATGGAGCGGCGGCGCGATCTCC
>VBEC01000078.1 GCA_005883615.1 Chloroflexota bacterium
CCCATAATCCGCCAGCAATGCTGGACGAGGCCGAATCTCCTGCGCAAGCCACGCCTCTTCGCGCATCCGCTGGCGGTGCGCTCGACCCGCTCGTCCAGCCCCAGTGCTCGCTGTCGGTCCAGCTGCGGCGGACGACCGGCGCGGTCATCGGCCGGAGCGCCGAGCTCGACGCGATCTCCCAGGAGCTGAAGGAGGCGACAGGCCGCCTGGCGGCTGTGACCCTGGAGGGCGAACCGGGCATCGGCAAGACCCGCCTGCTGGTCGCCGCCGCAGAGCTCGCCGTGAACGCGGGGTTCACGTGCGTCGCCATCACCGCTGACGAGGAGATCCGGGGGCCGTTCCTGCTCGCCCGAAGCCTGTTCGCGTCGAGCGCCATCCGCGACACGGCCGCCGGCATGCCGGCGGAGGCCGCCGTCAATCGGGTGTTCCAGGCCATCTCCGGGCGCGACGAGCCGGGCTTCGAGACGCTCTCGCCGGACGCCAAGCTCCTGCGGGCGTTTGATCTCGGGGGCGTCGCGATCTCGGTGCTGGCCGGTCAGCGGCCGCTGGCGATCCTCATCGATGACGTCCAGTGGGCCGACGACGACACCTTGCGGCTGCTCCGGTACGTCGTCCGGAGCGATGCCGACCGACCGATCTTCCTCTTCCTGACAATCCGGCCGGACGAGTTCGCCACCGTCACCGAGGCGGTGAACTTCGTCGCCGACATGGAGCGGATGGGCCTCGTCCGGCGGTTGCGACCGGGACGGTTCGGGACCATCGAGACGGCGGAGCTCCTCAAGCGCGTGCTCGGTGGCCCGGTCGAGGCGACCTCAGCGGCCGCGATGCACGTCCAGTCCGAGGGCGTGCCGTTCATCGTCGAGGAGTTGGCTCGCACCCATCGCGAGGCCGGCACGCTCCAGCAGGTCGACGGCGAGTGGCGACTCGGCCGGAACGCGGCACGGCTGGTGCCATCGGCGGTCCGGACGCTTATCGATCGGCGGGCCGCGCGACTGCCCGCGCCCACTCGGGCAGCGCTCGGCGACGCGGCGATCCTGGGCCGCAGCTTCAGCCTCCGAGACCTCCGGGCGATCCGGGCGCGGATCGCCGAGGGGGATGCCGGTCCGCACGCGCACGCCGCGGCAAGGGCGGCGGGGAGTGGCGACATCGACGGCTCCGGCGACGGCCGCGACGGCGCCGACCCGCTCGCCGACGACCTCGAGCCGGCGGTCCACGCCGGGCTCCTGCTGCCGCAGGCCCAGGGCGAGCCGGCCGATTACACGTTCACCCACGAACAGGTCCGCCAGTTCGCCGCGAGCCAGCTCTCGGCGGCGCGACGGCGGCAGGTCCATGCGGCGGTCGTGGACCTGCTGACCGAGGGAGGCGACCCGGCTCCCGAGGGCCTGCCGATGCTCGCCCAGCACGCGCTCGCTGCGGGCGACACCGCCCGGGCGGCGCGCTTCTCGATCCAGGCGGCGAGGGCGGCACTCGACTCGAACGCGCCCGAGGAGGCGCTCCGGCTCGTGGAGCAGGCGCTCCCGGTCGTCTCGACCCCGGCCGATCGGCGGGTCCTCCTCGCGACCCGCGACGACGCGTGGGCGGTCCTCCGCAAGACCGACGAACGGCTCGACGGCCTGACGGAGCTGGCCGCGCTCGCCGAGGCGATGCGCGACCCGGCCATCGAGCTCGACGTCCAGCTGCGGCGCGCCTCGGCGCTGCGGATGAGCCACGACGAGGACGCGGCCGCGGAGCTGACGCGTCGCGTCCGGATCCGCGCCGCGGAGCGCGGTGACGCGGCCCTGGAGCTGCGGGCAACACTCGAGCTCGGCCAGGCGCTCCTGCGGAGCCCGCTGGGCGAGTCCTTCGGTGGTTCGGCCCTCGAGATGGAGCTCGACGGTGCCGAGGAGGCGTACCGCCGCGCGATCGAGCTGGCGGACGAGCTCCACGACGATCGAAGCCTGGCGGCCGCTCTCCGCGAGCTCGGGATGATCGACTTCGTCCGAGCCCGGACATGGTTTACGGGCGAGATCCGCAACGGCCGCGCGATGGAGATCCTCGCGCGGGCGGCCGCGGGCGAGGACATCAAGGCGCTCATCACGGATTCGCCCGTCGGTCCCCAGTTCGTCGAGGCGACCCAGCTCCTCGAACATGCCCTCGGCATCTTCGAGCGACTGGGCGATCGCACGGGCGTGATGTCCACGGTCATCGCGATGGCCTATGCCCAGTACGGGACGGTGATCCACCTCTCGAACTCGGCCCTCCACCTGGAGGAGATCCGGCGGGTGACCTCGCGCCTGTCCGAACTGGTCACCGAGAGCGAGCGGTCTCGGCTCGACCTCCAGATGCTGTTCGGGGTCCACGTCTACGCCCGGGCCAAGGTGGTCCCGGACCTGGCGCTGTCGCGCGGTGAGGATGCCCATCGAGCCGCGAAGATCCAGGGCGAGCGGTCAATCGAGTTTCTTGCCGCCGGCGGCGTGGCGATGACGCTCTTGGATCTCGGGGACGTCGAGGCGGCCGAGCGCTGGCTGGGACTGGCGGCTTCCGCCGCGTCCAGCGCGCCGTCGAGAACGCGCTCCCGCCAGCTCGAGACCTGGCGCGGGATGGCACGGGCGGCCGCGGGCGACGCCGAGGGCATGCGCTCTCATCTCGAGCACGCCGTGGCGTTAGCGAACGAAGGTGGTCGGGCGTCGGGGCGGGCCGAAGCCCTGGCCCGTCTGGCGCTCGAGGCCGGTCGGCTGGTCGGGCGGTCCGCCGTCGCCGGCGGCGGCGCTCCGGATCCGGCGCTCGTCGAGCTCGTCGAGCTCGTCGAACGCTCCGCGGCGCAGGTGAAAGACCTGCTGCCGTTCCTGCCGGGTCATGCGCCATGGGGCGCACAAGTCGACGCGGCGCTCGCCACCGTCGCGCTGGCGCGGGGCGACATCCCGGCCGCCGCGCTGGCCGGTGGCGCTGCGGTGCAGGCGCTCCAGGCCGGGCTCCACGAGGACACGAGCCTCGAGATCGTCATCCCGGCCGCGAGGGCACTGTTCGCCGGGGCGCCACCCGATGTCCAGGACTTCGTCCGGGGCTATCTCCAGATGACGCTGTCGAAGATCGCCCAGGGCACGGCCGATGAGGCCATTCGGGTGCGGTGGCTCAAGGGCCCGGTCGGGCGCGAGCTCGTGGAGCTCGCCGGCCCAATGGAGTTGGCCCGCGGGGTCGCGGCAACGGACGCCGGCCCCAGCTTCGACGACGACGAGCGTCGGCTGCTCCAGCTCCTGACCGAGGGCCACACGAATGCCGAGATCGCGGCGGAGCTCAGCCTCGATCCCGGCGAGGTCGCTCAGCGCCTGTCCCGGGTCCTCGCCCGGCTGGGCACGTCCAGCCGCGCCGAGGCGACGTCCCTGGCCTTCCGCGGCCTCGCGGCCGTGGGCTCGCGCTGATGGTTTCGCGCTGATGGCGATCCGCGCCCGGGTCGACCGCCACAAGTGCATCGGCGCCGGCAACTGCATCACCCTCGCCCCGACGGCCTTCGACTGGCTCGCCGGCGACTACGGCAAGAGCGACGTGGTCGGCCCCGACAGCGTCGACGAAGAGGTCCTTCGCGCCGCGGCGTTCGCCTGCCCGACCGCCGCGGTCATCCTCGAGGACGTCTCGGAGCTCCTGCCGTGGCAGCTGCGCGGCAAGACCGGCCCCGCCCGCCGCGTCCTGAAGACCTTCATGTTCACCGACATCGTCGGCTCGACTGCGCTCGTCGAGGCGCTCGGTGACGAGGCGTGGGAGACGATGCTGCGCTGGCACAACACCGCCCTGCGCGAGCTCTTCACGGCCCAGGGCGGCGAGGAGATCTCGACGACCGGCGATGGCTTCTTCGTGAGCTTCGACTCGCCCGATCTCGCGGTCGCCGCGGCCGTCGCGATCCAGCGGCGGCTGGCCGAACACCGGGCGAGCGCCGGCTTCGCGCCCGGCGTCCGGATCGGGCTCCACGCCTCCGACGCCACGATGATCGGCGGGGACTTCAGCGGCAAGGGCGTCCACGAGGCCGCCCGGATCGCCGCGCTCGGTGGCGCCGGCGAGATCGTCGCGAGCGCGGCGACGGTGGGGGAGTCGAACCGGACGTCCGACCCCCGAAGCGCGACGCTCAAGGGCCTGTCCGAGCCGATCGAGGTCGTGAACGTCGAGTGGCGTTGAGCCGTGGCCGCGGAGGGCCACGGCTATACGTCCCCTCGGACATTCGCCGAACAGAACACTTGCTCTAATTTGTCGAGCCGGCTGCGTCAGCGATTCACTGCCGCGCAGATAGTTATCAGCTGTTCGAGCGTTGTGCCAGCATTCTGAACGGGGCACCGATCACGTTCTCCCAGCTTCGAACAGCCGATGTCTTTCGCGAATCGGCTATTCTGGATCGGCGCCGACATAGCTCAGCGGTAGAGCAGCTGTTTCGTAAACAGCAGGTCCTCGGTTCAAATCCGAGTGTCGGCTCCACACTTTCACGCGTGGATTTGCACTTTTGTCGGCCGATCCTGGCGTCTCGCGGCCGGCTTTGACCCCTGATGTGACCGCTGAAGACACTTGCGTGCCGAGAGGCCACGGTGGCGAGGGACGCCTGACAAGCTCCTATGGTTGTCAAGCGGCGGGGACCGACGGAAGTGGGTCAGTTTGAGGTCAGTGCCAATGCCGTTGGATGCTTCGGCTGGTAGAGGCCGACTGAGCCTCCGCCGGGAAGCCGGAGCTTGGTGATCAAACCCCATCTGGCTTCTTGCACGTCCGAACACCGAATGCCCTTCGCCTCCAGTGCCGATATCTCGGTCTGCAGATCGTCACACATGAAATAGATTTCGTGCCGGTCGTCCTCCTCGGCAGGATGAACGGCCAATTCTGCCGGAGGCAGCGCGAAGATCAGCCATCCTTGGCCAGCGTCCACGGATGGAAATCCAAGAATGTCCCGGAAGAAGAGGCGATCAGCAGTCGCATCCTTGCTGTAGATAATCATGTGCGCACCGAAGATCATGAACTTGCCCTTCCTCGCTCCCGTGATCTTGTCATACAGACCGGTCGTTTCCGTTCAGTCGCGCTTGCTGCCAGCAGAGAGGCGAGCCACTTCACCACTGCAACCCCCCAAATTGACCCACTACCGGACCGACCCGAACTGACCCGCCTGGAGCAGCCGGAAGACCGGCCGTGAGATCCGGTGCTTGAGACAACGGAGCGCCTCTGCCCAAGTCTTGCCTTCAGCCTGCCGGCGGGCGATGTACGCTCTCGCCGGCTCGTGATGCCAGGCCTGGCTGAGGGCGATCGTGTACAGCGCCCGGTTCAGCCGACGGTTGCCGCCGCGGTTGAGGCGCATTTCGCTGGACCTCTGCTGACGACGCCGGGATCGGTGCCACACCGGCGAGCATGGCGAACGCGGCCGGCGACCGGAAGCGCTCGACGTCGCCGGCCTCGGCCACCAGTCGCGCGGCGGTCAGGACTCCGAGTGCCGGCAGCCCGAGTACCGGGTGACCGGCGATGAGCGCCGCGACCGATCGCTCGAGGTTCGTGACGACGCGATCGTGGATCGTCGCGCTGGGGCCGTGACGGCCGCCAGAACCAGTCCATGAACGCGGACCGCGGGACCTCGACCTTCATCGGCGAAGGGGCCACTGCGGAAGTGACATCACTCGATCGAATCCACGCCTTCCTACGGACCAGATCGTCACGGCACCACCCACCGGCGCGCCGAACCTGGCCGGGCTCATCTACATGACGTCGCACCAGGTGTGATCGCCCGCTACCGCAACCTGTTCGCCAATTGGGTCCGCGACCTCACATCCAACTTCCGGAAGGCCTTCCCGAGGTGGTACTCCACGGTGCTCGGGCTGATGAAGAGTTGCGCGGCGATCTCGCGGTTCGTGTTGCCGTCCGCCGCGAGGCGTGAGATCTGCGCCTCTTGCGCGGTGAGCTGGTCGAGCGTGGCCGAGGTCCGCTTGCGTGCATGCTCGCCCGTCGCCTCCAGCTCGATCCGCGAGCGCTCTGCGAAGGCCTCCATCCCGAAGTCCGTGAAGAGCTCGTACGCGGCACGGAGCTCGTTCCGCGCGTCGATCCGGCGGGCTTCGCGCCGGAGCCACTCCCCGTAGACCAGGTGTGCGCGGGCCAGGTCGAGCCGCAGGCGTGTCGGCTCGAGTCGCTCGATCGCCTCGCGGTACAGCGGCTCCGCAGCATCGCTTTCGGCGAGAAGCGCCCGTGATCTGGCCTCGACGCCGAGTGCCCACGGCGTGGCGCTGGCGCTCGTCGATGCGCTCAGGGATTCCAGGGCTTCGACAGCTCGCTCCCGACGACCACTCCGGCACGCCGCTTCGACCAGCTCGGCCAAGGCAAACGTGGACAACCAGATCTCGCCCGGAATCCTGGTGGCCTCCGCGGCTGCCATGAAGGCATCCTCGTAGCGTCCGAGGCCGTTGTTCAGCAGGGCGGTCAACCAGTTCGCTGCGGTGACACCAAGTCCCTCGCCACGGGCAAGGAAGTCCTCGATGCCCGCCTGGACCAGATTCGTGAACTCGACCTCGTGTCCGCGGTAGGCCGCGAGCGACAGCGAGCCATAGCGAGGGGCGATCCCGTCGCCCATTGCCCGGGCAAGGACATCTGACTCTTCGACGAGCGCCATCGCTTCCTTCGTTTCGCCTGCGTGCAGGTGGACGCCAACACGGGTGCTGAGGGCGAGCGGCAGTTCCGCGAGCATCCCTGCCGCCCGCGCACCTCGAATGTGATGAGCCGTCAGCAGGTCCCATGCCTCGTGTTCCCAGATCGATCCAGCTGCCCGACCGGCGAGCCAGCGCCAACGCAGCGCTTCGCCTGGTTCCATGTCGCGGCGCGCGAAGGCCGCCAACGCCTGCCGCAGCCGCGGCGTTCCGGCGGCCGGCCCGTCGGCGATCAGCGTCGCGAGCCCGTCGAGGAGCAGGTCCACGGGACGTGGATCTGCTGCCGGGGGTGCGGCAAGAGCCGCGGCGGCCACCTGCCGGGTGTCGACGTCGCCCGCAAGGCGACCGGTGTACAGCGCCGCGGTCAGCGCATCGAGGTACGTCTCGCGCGCCTGCGGCACGTCCAGCGGCTCGAGCCGGCGCGCCGCGGCGAGCAGCAAGGGCGGTGCGTCGCTGCCGCGCTTGGTGGCAAAGGCGATCCGCGCGCGAAGGACGTCTGCCTGGGCCCGCTGGAACTCGTCGAGCCGGCCGGCCTCGGCATGCTCGACCAGCACAAGGGCGTCGTCGACCGCACCCGCCTGGTGCTTCGCCTGTGCCGCTGCCAGCGCCCTGCCCGCGCGTTTCGCTGGCTCGACCGTCAACGCGGCCGAACGTTCGAGGAATGCCCCGGCCGCGGCGAACCCCGCGCGTGCCTGGGCACGCGCTGCAGAACGTTCCAGGTCCGCGGCGACGTCTTCGTCCGGCATGACCGCTGCCTGCGCTCGGTGCCAGGCGCGGCGATCCGGGTCGGTACCCACATCCGTCGCTACGGCGAGAGCCCGATGGACCTCGATCCGCTCAACCGCGCCGGCGGCCCGATATACGGCAGAGCGAACGAGCGGATGCCGGAAGGCAACGCGTGGCCGGAATGCGATCAAACCGCTCGACTCCGCCGTCACGGCCGCCGACTCCGTGATCCCGAGAAGTTCGGCGGCCCGCCAGACGAGCGTCGCGTCCCCCGTGGGTTCGCTCGCGGCGATGAGGACCAGGAGACGCGCGTCATGGGGAAGGGCAGCCACTCGGCGCCGGAAGCTCTCCTCGATCCCGCTGTGCATCGGCGCCGCCGCCGGCACCCCGAAGCCGCCGGCCAGCTGTGACGATGTCAGGCCACGTGGCAGCTCCACGAGGGCCAGCGGATTGCCACGCGTCTCGACGATCAACCGCTCGAGCACCTGGTCGTCCAGCGGGGCCGGCAGGACTGACTCCAGGAGCGCGCGGGCGTCGCGATGACCGAGTGGTTCGAGATGGACCTCGGGAAGTCCCCGGAGCGCCTGACCCATCTCCCGCGCGGCGAACACGATCGCGATCCGCTCGACGGCGAGCCGGCGAGCCGCGAACCCGAGTGCCTGCGCCGACGCGCCATCGAGCCAGTGGGCATCGTCGATCACGCAGAATAGGCCACGCTCCCGGGCGGCCTCCGACAGGAGCCCGAGAACCGCGAGCGCCACAAGAAACGGATTCGGCGCCGGCCCCGGACTCAGCCCGAACGCGATATCGAGTGCGTCGCGCTGCGGAGGCGGCAGGCGCTTACCGAGTTCAAGGATCGACGCGCACAGCTGCTGAACTGCCGCGAATGGGAGCTCCATCTCGCCCTCGACCCCGGCGCTCCTGACGATCCGCAGCATCGTGGCCTTCTCGACCGAGTCCTCGAGCAGCGCCGTCTTGCCGACGCCGGGCTCGCCGTGGACGACCAAGGCGCCGCCGGATCCGTCGCGGGCCGACTCCACCAGGCGGTCAAGGGCCGCTCGCTCGCGTTCCCGGCCCAGCAGTCGCATTCGCCGTGACCTCCTTGCCCTCGTCGAGAGCGGTCCTCATCCCCGCCAGCATGCCACTCGGGTCGCGAACTATGGGTTTCCTAGATGCGAATAGCGACGATGCGAGAAGACGATCCCTGGCAACAGGTGCAATCGAATGAAAGGAAACGACGTGATCGAAACAGGTACGACCGAAAAGCGGGTGGCGGTTGCGCGCGAGTTCGTGGATCGCGTGTTCAATGGGCACGACGGCGAGCGCGCCCGCGAGTACTTCACTGCGGATGCCACCTTCCACGCCTTGACGGCCGGCACGCTCACTGGCATCGACGCCATCGTTCCAGTCCTGGTCGGCCTCATCGACGCGCTCACGGACATCCACGCCGAGGTCCAGGACGTCATCGCCAGCAACGACCTCGTGGCCCTGCGCCAGGTCGTCAAGGCGCGGCACACCGGCACCCTGCTGGGCATCCCCGCGACCGGGGGCCCGGTGCAATGGGACGCCGTCGACATCTACCGCATCAACGATGCGGGGAAGATCAGGGAACAGTGGGCGTTCGAGGACTTCGCGGCGATCCTCAGCCAGGTGGGAGGGGTCAAGCTTCCCTGGGCATGGTGACGCCCTGAGCGGTGCCGCCTCGCCCTACCGCTACTTGGGTTATGAGACCCCGATCCGGCGCCCAGGGAGAACCCAATGGTCACACCCTACAAAATCATTGATGAGAGCTCCGCGGAGATCGTCCGGTCGTTCATCGCGACCTGGAATAAGCACAACATCAGCGCCACCATGGAGCTACTCGATCCTGACATTGAGTTCCGCAGCCCGTTGTTTGCGGATCCCGTCCGAGGCATCGAAGCCCGCAAGGGAGAAGTTGAGAACTTCTTGACGTCGATGCCCGACTTTGAGTTCAAATTGATACGGATCGCGACAGATGGCGACTTTGTCGCGACAGAACTGGTTGGGACTGGAACCTCAACTGGCCCGGCGAAGCTGCCCGGGCGCGACCCGATCCCGCCAACCGGTCGACATGTTGAGTTCGGAATGGCCGGGTTCTTCCGCGTGACTACTGAGCGAAAGATCGCGGAGGAGCGGTACTACTACGACCGGTTGGAGCTTATTCAGCAACTGAACCCGGCCTCGTAGCGCCGCTTCGCGCGCGATCCAGCCGTACCGCGGGAAGTCGGATCGTCGGCGAGCGGCGCCAGCGTCCGCTTGTCTCGGCCGGTCTACATGTTGATGGTCGAGTCGACGATCAGACCGCTACAGCTTCGCGACCTTCGCCCTCGAGCAGCGGCGTGTTGCCCAGACCGGGTTCCCATGAACCACCCACTGTCCCAGGGGGCGGGCCTGTCGAGAACCCGGCGGACACTCACATGAAAGGGCGTCCAATGGCCGAGTCACGCCGCATTTCGATCCCGCCTCTAGACTCCAGCGGATGGCTCGCGATATGACACCGACGGCCGCCGTCGCTCAAACCAGCCCTGGCTTGTCGGGCCGCATGAAGGTCCTGCTCGCCCTGATCCTCACCGGCCAGTTCATGGCTATCCTCGACGCTTCCATCGTGAACGTCGCGATCCCCACGATCCGCCATGATCTCGGGGCGTCCGGTTCGGACCTCCAGCTGATCGTCGCGGGCTATGTCATCGCCTATGCGGTTCTGCTGATCACGGGAGCGCGTCTCGGCATGCGCTTCGGCTTCCGAACGGCATTCCTGTCGGGGCTGACGCTGTTCACGGCGGCGTCCTTCGCGTGTGGGGTCGCTCCCACGAGCCAGGCGCTGATCGTCGTGCGTGCCATTCAGGGAGCCGGTGCCGCGCTGATGGTTCCGCAGGTCTTCAGCCTGATCCAGCGCAACTTCACGGGACCTGCCCGCGCCCAGGCGCTCAGCATGTGGGCGGCGACCCTGGCCCTCGGCGGCCTCGTCGGACAGGTCTTGGGAGGGGTCCTGGTCAGCGCTGACTTGCTCGGGACGGGCTGGCGGCCAGTGTTCCTCGTGAATGTCCCCATCGGCCTCGTACTGCTGATCGCCTCCTTCCGGTTCCTCCCGATCGACCGACCCGAGCGTTCCCGGCCGCTCGATTTCGGTGGCCTGATCTCGCTCGCAGCGGCCGTGTTGCTCCTCGTCGTACCGCTCGTGCTTGGCCACGAGCAGGGCTGGCCTGTGTGGACGTTCGGCTCACTGGCCCTGAGCGTCGTCGCGATCATCGTCTTCGCGGCGATCGAGCGGTCCGTCGAGCGGCGTGGCGGCGCCCCGCTGATCTCGGAGCGCGTCCTCCGCGCACCGGGGATGCCCGCGGCGCTGATCGCCATCGTCCTCGCTCTGGCCGCGTACGGCGGTTTCCTCTTCACATTCACGCAGCACCTCCAGGGCGGCCTCCGCGATACCGCGCTCCAGGCGGGCCTCACGTTCGTGCCGCTGGCGGCCGGGTTTGCGCTGTCGAGCCTGAACTGGCGACGTCTTCCGGCCCGATGGCACCAGTTGGTTATCCCCGCGGGCTGTGTCATCGCCGCAATCGGCTATTTGCTCATCGGGATCACGGTCGCCAATGGCGGAACTGGTGGCCTTGTGTTGCCGCTGGCCCTGTTCACCGGCGGGTTCGGGCAGGGCATGGCCGCGAGCCCGATCCTGACCGTCGCCCTGTCGAAGGTTGCCCCTGAGGACGCGCCCGAAGCGAGCGGAGTCCTGACCACGATCATCCAGCTGGGCCTGGTGATCGGCGTGGCGACGTTCGGAAGCGTCTTCCTGACCGAGGCCGTGCTACCAGGAGCCCATCCAACCGCGAGCGCCATCGCCCTGACACTCTGGTTGATCGTGGCCGACCTCGTCGCGTGTGCCGTGGCGTCGCTGGTGATGGTCAGGGCCCAGCCGGCAACAGCCGTGGTGGCTGTCAACGCTGAGACTCCCGAAATCGAGGTCGCCGGGGACGCCGCCTGACGCTACGTGCGCCTGATTCGGACTTGCGAGCGGGTGAGTTGATCGTTACCGGAGGGTTGTCGGTGCCATTGTCAGCGGCTGAACTTCGCCGGGGGGTTCGTGGCAGTGGGCGTGGGGTTGGCTGGGTGATCGACTCATACCATTGCCCCGGACCTTTAGGGGCTCCGCGCTGATGGCGACCATGAGCCGCGAGGTTGCTGCCATTTTGCTGCTCCTCCCGGGGGGACTCCTCGGGGTCATTCTGACGATGGCCATGCTCCGCAACAGGACAGAGAGGCCTGCCCGAGTCAGGCATTACTCGCCAGCAGCTTGGTCTCATGACACGTAGTCATCGACCCGTGGCAGCTCAGCTGGGTCGCCCAAGCCTGATGCTCGATTTGCGGTTTACCCGATGGCGAAGCCGTCACGAGTTCGAGGGAGCATGCCGGGTGCTCGGACCTGTCAAGTGCAGATGATGGCCGCGCGAGTCGTTGCCGAGTATTGCCGGAGGGTCGTCGCCGAGCCGCTTCGCTCGCCGATGATGACGATCTCAGCGTGCGCGGTCAGCTTGGCTCCGCCGTCGAGGGCACGTGGCCCGACGCCCGGAGTCCAACGAACGCGGCCGCCACTCCGACAACGCCAACGAAGATGTCGGTCGTCCACGCCGCGATCTCGTCTGCTTGTATCACGGCCAATGCCAGATACAGGACGAACCACACCGCGCCGGCGAAACTCGATTGTCGGATCGTGGCGGTCGTCGGGCGGACGAGCATCCATGCCCCGAGCGCCAGGGCGATCAGGCCCGCCGCCAGCGTGGTGGCCACCTGGACTCGATCAACGCGGAAGACGACGGTCGCCGCGATTGCCAGCAGGGCGGCAACCACCCAAAGGATTCCTGCGAGTCGACGCCTGTCCACTCAGCCTCCTCAATCGTTTGACCGTTTTGACAACGCTCCTACTTCGAGGGTATCGGTAGCCGCACGTTCGATGGTCGTATCCAGCTCCTCGAGTACGTTCCGATGATCCTGGCTGGACCGCCGAGCGCCAACGCGGTCACTGACTGACAGCCGGGAAAGGAGCACGAGCCATGTCGCTCGCCCGTGTCCAGTTCTTCTCCGTCTCGCTCGACGGCTTTGGCACCGGCGAGCGCATGACACGCGAGGCGCCGTTCGGCCACGCCGGCGACCGGCTGCACGAATGGATGTTCGTCACCCGGTGGTGGCACGAGCTGACCGGCGAGCCCGGCGGGAGCGGCGGCATCGACGACACCGTCCTGCGGCAGTTCGCTCACGGGGTCGGCGCCGAGATCATGGGCGCCGGAAAGTTCGGCTATCCCGGGTGGCACGAGGATCCCGAATGGACGGGCTGGTGGGGGTCCAACCCGCCATTCCATACGCCGGTATTCGTGCTCACCCATCACACGCGCCCACCGATCGAGATGGACGGCGGCACGACCTTCCACTTCGTCGACGCATCGCCGGCGGAGGCCCTCGAGAGGGCCAGGGAGGCGGCGAACGGCCAGGACGTCCGCATCGGTGGCGGCCCGACGATGATCCGCGAGTTCCTGTCGGCCCGCTTGATCGACCACCTGCATATCGTGATCGTCCCGATCCTGCTCGGGCGGGGGGTCCGGCTCTGGGACGGGATGGAGCGCCTCGAGCAGGACTATGACATCGAGGCGATCTCATCGCCCAGCGGCGTTACGCACCTGACGTTCATCCGCACGGCGGCGGCATCCGCCAAGGAGCCATAGGTCGGACGGCGTCCTCCCTGCCGAACGATGTCCGTGGAAGGTGCCAGCGCTACGATGAGATCGTCCATTGCGAATACACGTCGAAGGCAAGCGGCCCAGAGCTCGAATCGTGGCCCTGCTAATTGAGGCCACTACGCTCGCCATTCCACGCTTGTGCCACAACGCTTAGGCCGATCTACTTCGTAAACAGCAGGTCCTCGCCTCAAATCCGAGTGTCGGCTCCGCTCGCCCGGTATCGAGCGTGAACGCAGCGACTAACCTTCGCTGAACGGCTCGCAAGGGGTTGAGGGGTCGCCACAGAGAGCGACTAATCCGCGCACTTGCTAGTGACGACGAGTGCGTGACTACCATCGGATGCCACCTGCTATACGAGGTGGACACCAATGGCCCCGCAGAACCCATCATGTCACTCGCCCTCTCGACCGCCATCGAGCGGTGCCTCATCGCCAAGCGGGCTGAGAACCGTTCCCCCAGGACCGTCACGGCGTATGGCTACGCCCTCGGGCTGGTCGTTAGCGTGCGCGTACCGACTAGACCGGGGACGCGCCGGGCAACCGTTAGTCGTCTTCCTCGGGCGGGTACTCGATGAACCCGAGTGAGTTGATGACGGGCTCTCTCGTCGCTGGCGTCACGTCGATGCGCGATGTCCAGACGCGCGTTTCGTGTGCGGCGAGCGCCGCGGGCAACTTCCACCGCTGGTACGGGTTCAGGTAGAGCACCGGGTCGGCCGCCTGCGTCATGCGCATGCCGAGGAAGGCGATGACTCCTGCGAACGGGTCCTTGTCCGTCACGAACATGCCGTCCGGGCGCAACGACTCGCCAACACTCTCGTGCAGGTCGAACCCCCGATGGTCCACGGACGTGCCGAACAGCGCCCCGTCGAAGTCCTCCGCGTCCGGGCCGTTGAACGGGCAGTCGATGGCGAGGAACACGGGCGGATAGGCTCCGCGCGCCTGCTTCCGCTTGTGGCTGTCGATGAGCGCGTCCTTGAGCCGCAGGATCGAGTCGTCCACCCACGAGACGCCCGCACCCATGTGATTGGCCCTCGTCCCGCGCTGGAACGGCAGGGCCTTGAGCCTCATGAGTCCGTGCTCGCCCATCCACTCGTAGGGGATGTGGTCGCCACCGTCCACGGCCGTGGGCAGCGTCGCGTAGAACTCGGTCGCCCTGTCCACGTACGGTTGGAACTCGGCCGTCGTCATCGCCTTGAGCAACGTGCGGAACGAGATGGCCCACAGGTGAGGCCCGACTTCATCCAGCATGTTCGCCATGTCGGCGTTCCGGTCTATCTCGGTCTGCGCCTCTTGGTTGTACTTCTTCGAGACGCACTCGACCGACACGACCACCCCGTCCGGGAACGTCGCCCGGAAGTCGATGTCGGTCCCGTTGTTGCCCTTTGCGTTCGGCAGGATGTCCGCGCCGAGCACTTGCAGATACCGACCCACGATGAGTTCGAAGTAGAACGACTGCCAGTCTTGACGCAGTTTCCCGACGTACGCGCGGGCATCCTTCTCCGGGAAGTGGCGAGGGTCCGGTTGAGGAACTTGGTGCCGCCATGTAATCGCTAGCGCCAGCCGAGCTCCGCGGCCACGTACTTCAAGATGCTCTCAACGGCGTGAGCGTTGTACTCCACGCCGAGCTGGTTCGGGACGGTCAACAGCAGCGTGTCGGCGGCCTGGATCGCCGTGTCCCCGGCGAGCTGCTCGACAAGGACGTCAGGCTCCGCGGCGTATGAGCGCCCGAAGATCGCCTTCGTCTGCGCATCGATGTACCCGACCTGATCCGCCTCCTGGTTGCCGCGGCCGAAGTAGGCGCGGTCTCGATCGTCGACCAGGGCGAAGATGCTGCGACTGACCGAGACCCGCGGCTCGCGCTGGTGCCCAGCGGCGGCCCATGCCTGACGGAACAGGCGGATCTGCTCCGCCTGGAGCTCGTGGAACGGCACGCCGGCGTCCTCGGTCAGCAGCGTCGACGACATCAGGTTCATGCCCTGCTGCCCCGTCCATTCCGCGGTCGCGCGTGATCCGGCGCCCCACCAGATGCGGTCCCGGAGACCGGGCGAATGCGGCTCGGGGCGAAGCAAACCGGGCGGGTTCGGGAACATCGGCGACGGGTTGGGCTGGGCGAACCCGACGCCGGACAGGGCCTGGAGGAAGACCTCGGCGTGCTGGCGGGCCATGTCCGCGTCGGTCTGGCTCTCGGCCGGCGCGTAGCCGAAGTAGCGGAAGCCATCGATGACCTGCTCCGGCGAGCCGCGGCTGATCCCGAGCTGGAGGCGACCGCCTGCGATCAGGTCGGCGGCTCCGGCATCTTCGACCATGTACAGCGGGTTTTCGTAGCGCATGTCGATGACGGCCGTGCCGATCTCGATGCGCCTGGTTCGGGCGCCGATCGCAGCCAGGAGCGGGAATGGCGACGCCAGCTGCTGGGCGAAATGGTGGACCCGGAAGTAGGCGCCGTCGGCGCCCAGGTCCTCGACCGCCTCGGCAAGCTCGATCGACTGGATCAGCGCATCGGACGCCGAGCGCACCTGCGAGTAGGGCGAGGCCGACCAGTGCCCGAAGGAGAGGAATCCGATCTTCTTCACCCCCGGATTCTACGGACGACGGCCGTCGCGGCCGACCGAGTTCAGGGGCGTCGCGCTGCCATACCGGTCAGGCTCCCACGACAGCGCGGCCAAGCGCAACCAAGATCGTGGCGGCCAGGACGCCGACGAAAACGTTGCCCCGCCAGGCCTTAGGCCAGCCGGGCAGTGGCCTCGTCGGTCGTGATGACATCAGCGAACTCGTCGTGGAGGCTCGCAAGAGCCGTGCGGTGGATGAGATCAGCCGGGAAGACCTCACCATCCGGACCTTCTCGGTCGAAGGTGGCGCACGCATCACCGACGACCCAGGTTTCGAACCCGAGATTCCCTGACATCCGCGCGGTGGTCGAACCGCAGTGATCGGTCGTGAGCGCGGCGATCACCACCGTTGTGGCACCGGCCGCATGGAGGCGGTCTTCCAGGTCGGTCCCGATGAACGCGGAGTTCACTCCCTTGGTGAGCACTGGCTCATCACCCACGGGCATCGCTTCCGGTTTGAACTCGAACCCGGGATCCCCCTTATCACGCCGGACTTACTGCGCAAGCGTGCGGAGGAAATCGAGCATCGTGCGACGGTCTCCTGTGGCGCCGAAGAACTCGCGGTCGGCCGCCTCGACGGCCCTGATCGCGTGGCGTGCGAGCTCCTCGCCTTCGCGCGTCACGCCCAGCTCGCGGGCCCGTGAATCGGTGGGGTGAGAGGACCGCACCACGAGGCCCCTCCGTTCGAGCGCCCGCAGGACTTGCGAGGTCATCATCGGATCCGTCGCCGCAAAGTCGGCGAGCCGTCGCTGGCTGGGTCGCTCGCCGCCCTTTTCCGTCAACCACCACAGACTCGCGAGCAGCACGAATTGGACGTGGGTGAGCCCAAATGGCCGAAGGCTCCCAGTCATGAGCCGCTGCCAGCGCAGCGAGGCCCGCCAGAGCAGGAAGCCCGGGCTGTCGCCGGGCTCCAGGGATTCCACCTCGGTACGGGCAGGCCCGTCCGTGCTTACCTCCCGGGCTTCAATTCTTCGCGTCAAGTCCGAGGTGCTGCCTCGGCGCGCGCCTTGAGCGCGGCCAGGACCTCCGGGAAGTCGGCCGTCACCTGAGGTCCGATGTCGGGGCCAAGCTTCTCGGCGTTTGGCCCATCGACCGTCGCCCGATACACGACCCGGCAACGGCCGTCGGCGAGCCGCTCGATCGCGTGCCGAACACGGACGACGACGCCCGCGTCGTCGATCGGCGTTTCGTCCTCGAAGCCGTCCGGGCTAACCTGGACGAGCCGGAACACCAGCGGGTCCTCGCCGGGGATCTTCATCCGGGCGGTCGTGCCGGCCGCGAACGGGCCGTCGAGCTCCACCCATTCGGTGCCGGCATTCCACTCCGGCCAGCGGGCGGTGTCGGCAAAGAAGGCGTTAATGACGTCGGGTGTGGCGTCGATTTCGGTGCTGTACTCGGCGGACCACATAGCGCTGACCTCACCTTGGGCATCTGATAAGCGCACATATGATCTGCGCACATATGTGATCTGTCAAGGGGCGATGGCCGCAGGGGTCGAGCTCTGACGTCTGCTCAGGTCAAAGCCGGGAGCACGGCTTGGGCATCCTGCCGTCAGTCCGACGGAATCAGCGCCCTCAAGAGGCCGATCAACGCATCGTCGTCGAGCAGCTCGCCCTCTGCCCACGCAGCGTCGGCCCCGTCGGCGCCACCTTGCGCGATCGCAGCCGCGCGTGCCTCTGCAACGATCTGGTCGATGCTTGCGAAGAACGTCGGGGCGCTGCCACCCAGCGCCTGCCGTCGTCGCCGTGCCGCCCCCGCCAAACGGAGCGCATCGAGCGGGCGGTTGAGCTTCACCGCCAGCGCGACGCCTACTTCGTAGATGAGTGGCCATCGCGCCAGGTAGCCCGCCTCGGCGGTCTCGGACATGGCCGTCTCGATCCACGTCTGGGCTGCATCGAGGTCGCCCAGGCCGACGTTGATGAAGCTCAGGACCATCGCCCCATCGGTTGCCCGGCCCCGGTTGCCTTGCTCGAGATGAATCCGCCGACCCTCGGTCGCCCACGTGCGAGCTTCAGCGAGATTGCCGGCACGCAGCTCGACGGCTCCGCGGACCAACGTCGTGTCGGCGAGCCGCTCGAACTGGCCGGCTGCCGAGAACAGGTCGGCGCTCTCGTCGAACCGACGCCGCGCACCATCGAGATCGCCAGTGAACATCGACACGAAGCCACGGTTGTAGAAGTCGTTCCCGAGTCGATCCGCCAGGCCCAGGCTTCGATCGAGATCGAGCGCGCGGTCGTAGTGGGTCTCCGCGGCGGCGAGGTCGTTCTGCCAATAGGCGAGGCCGCCGGCGGCCGTGTGAGCGGCAGCAACGACGGCAGGATCGAGGTCGGACTCCGGCTTCCCTGGTAACAGGCGGTCGAACCACTCGCGTCCCTCGCGGGTGTGGCCACGTTGCTGCCAGAAGCGCCAGGCGGCGGTCGCCAGGCGAAGCCCGAGCTCGCGCTCGTCGTCCGTGGCTGCCCAGCGCAGCGCGGCTCGAAGGTTGTCATGCTCGCGCGTCATCCGATCCAGCCATATCGGGTCCGCGTCGGACTCGAGGGCCGTGGCCGCCTGCTCGGCCAGCGCGAGGACCCATTCCGCGTGCCGTCGACCGATGGGCGCCGCGTCCGGCGTCTCGGCGAGTCGCTCGGCGCCGTACTCGCGGATGAGCTGGAGCATGTCGAAGCGGGTCTCGCCGGCGTCATCGTCGGGCCTCGCGCGGATCAGGCTGTGATCAACGAGGGCGGCCAGCCCGTCGAGGATGTCCAACCCCAGGTCGGGTTCGGACGTGACCACGCGGTCGGCCGCCTCGACTGTCCAGCCGCCCGAGAACACGGTCAGCCGTCGGAAGAGGGCCTGTTGGGGGTCCCCGAGGAGGGCGCAACTCCACTCGATGGCCGCGCGCAATGTCCGCTGGCGCGCTGGCACGTCGACATTGCCGCTGTCGAGGAGGGGCAATGCGCGATCGAGGCGCGACAGCAGGGCGGCCGGCGAGAAGATCTTGACCCGCGCTGCCGCCAGCTCGATCGCGAGCGGGAGACCGTCGAGGCGTCGGCAGATCGCGGCGACAGCGTGGGCGTCACTCTCGGTGAGGCGGAAGCTCGGCCTCGCTCGCTTCGCCCGGTCGACGAACAGGGCCACGGCTTCGACCCGCGCCAGGCTCTCTACGTCGATGGCTTCATCCGCGGTGGGAACGTCCAGCGGAGATACGGGGTATTCCTGCTCGAACGAGACGTGGAGCGGGACACGACTGGTCGCGACAATGCTCAACCCCGGCGCACTCGCCAAGAGTCGTGAGACGAGCGGGCCCGCGCTCGCGAGCTGCTCGAGGTTGTCGAGGAGGAGCGCCACCTCGCGCTCTGCGAGTTGCTCCACCAGGGTGTCCTCCGGATCTCGCCCCGCAACGCGCGCACCGACTATGCGGGCGATCTCGCCGGCGGCTGGAGATCGTTCATCGAACGTCTCGAGGGCCACCAGGAAGACGCCGTCGCGGTAATGGCCCACCGCCCGCGCGCCCAGCTCCGTCGCGAGCCGGGTCTTGCCGGTCCCGCCCGGACCCGTCAGCGTGAGCAGCCGGGTGGACGCCAGAAGAGATTCCAGCTCGCGCAGGTCACGGTCCCGGCCGATGAGCGTCGTCGCTGGCGCAACGATGTTCGTAGAAGAGACGTCCGCGGTCCGCAATGGCGGGAACGCGTCTGGGAGGCCGTTGATGACTAGTTGGCTGAGGTGCTCCGGATCTGGTAGGTCCTTCAGTCGATGGCGGCCGAGGTCGCGTAGCTCGACGCCGGCCGGCAGATGCGACTCGACCAGCCCTCGGGCCGCATCTGAGAGCAACACCTGGCCGCCGTGGCCGGCCGCTGAGATTCGCGCCGCCCGGTGAACGTCCACGCCAATGTAGTTGTCGCCACCGAGCACGCCCTCGCCCGTATGGAGACCGATCCGGACGGCGACCGAGACGCCATCGGGCCAGCCGGCCGCCGCCAGCTCCCGCTGCACCGTCGCCGCAGCGTTGACGGCGTCCGCCGCCGACTGAAAGACCGCGAAGAACGCGTCGCCTTCCGTCGACACCTCCCGTCCCCGGTTCGCCTCGATCGCGCGCCGCACAATCGCGTGATGCGCATCCAGGACGGCCCCAAAACCAGAGCCGAGCTCATGGACGAGTCGTGTGGAGCCCTCGATGTCGGTGAGGAAGAAGGTGACGTTTCCAATCGGAAGCGTCGGCATACGGCCGATGGTACGGCAGCGCCGCGCGGCGAAGCCCTGCTCGCGCGAAGTTCAGGCTGTGACGCCCCAGGCTGCCGACGGAAGCCGCACTGCAACGGCTCACATCTGCCGGACTGACCGACTGAGGCTGGCGCCCAGGGCCGTGAGCTCGATCGCGACGGCCGAACCCCAGAAGAGGAGGCCGAGGTCATGCCCGGCCACGGCTCCGGCGACGGCGAAGGCGACGGGCTCCAGCCCTACCGAGGACAGCATGGCCAGTGACATCACTCGCCCCTGCATTCCAGGGTCGGTGCGCTGCTGCATCCAGCTGATCAGGTAGGTGGTCGCGACGCCCTCGACCACGCCCAGGGCGACCATGACGACGATCAGCACCGGCAAGGAGGGCGCGAGACCGGCGGCCGCAACTCCGGCGCCGATCAGCGCGAACGTCGCCAGCATGAAGCGGCCGAATCGGCCCGGCGTGGGCCGCGTGCCTGCCAGGATCGAGCCGACCGTCGAGCCGATGCCCCACGCAGCGAACGCCGTGCCCAGGGCCGCCGCACCCTGGCTGAACCGCTGGAAGGCGAGGGCAGGAAGGCCGACTTCGATGGCCCCGAGCGCGGCCAGGTTGAGGACCGCGATCACCATGAGTGCCGCCCGCAGCGGGACGTCTCGCCAGACGTAGAGAACTCCGTCGCGCACGTCGCCAAGTGGGCTGCCGGTTGCCCCCGCGGGTCCCGCGCCATCGGCGCGGAGCGGCAGGACCAGGAGGCCGGCCAGGACGGAGGCCGTGGCGTCGATGCCGAGCGCAGCGCCTGCCCCGACGGCGGCGACGACCACGCCCGCGACGGCCGATCCGAGGACCATGGCGGCCGTGCGGCTCAGGTTGAGCAGTGCGTTGCCGGCATGGAGCTGGTCGGCAGCTACGAGGCGAGGCAGCATCGATGTGCTGGCCGGCACGAAAAACGCGGACGTCGCGCCAACAACGAAGGCGCCTGCGAACAGCTCCCAGAGCTGGACAGATCGGGTCAGGGCCAGCACCGCGAGCACGGCCATGACGCCGCCCCGAACGAGCCCGGCCACGAGCATCGTGGTCCTGGGAGAGAAGCGGTCGCTGGCCACACCGCCGAAGAGCATGAGGACGGCCATCGGGACGCTGGCCGCGGCGAGCACGCCGCCGACCGCCAGGTTGGAGCCGGTGAGCTGGAGCACGAGCCAGGCGATGGCAACGTAGTTGAAGAAGCCCGCCATCAGGGAAGCGAACTGCGCCGTCCACAGCAGCAGATAGGGACGCGACCGAAGGATCGCAAACATCGGGGACCGAGTTGTCTCAACGGCACTATCGGCGGCTGTCTGAGAGGTTATGTTATCGCCATCAGCATACGGTGTAGACATGGACAGCAATGTAGGTATGCAGCGTATACTTGTCAAGTGGTGAATCGACCGGAAACGGCGCGGCGCCGCGGGCTCACACGTCAGGCGATCGTGGCCCGCGCGCTCGAGCTGGGAAGCGTGGAAGGCATCGACGCCGTTAGCCTTCGCCGTCTGGCGTCGGAATTCGGGGTCACTCCCATGGCCCTCTACCGTCACGTGCGGGACAAGCAGGACCTGATCAACGCGATGACCGAGATCGTCCTCGAAGGCCTCGACGTCACGGTCGGCTTCGAGCCGTCGATGTCCTGGACCCAGCGGGTGCGCCGGGCGATGCTCAACTACAAGGAGCAAATGGACGCCCGTCCGCTGGCGCTGCCATTGAGCATCGCATACACCGGCGAGAACCCGGTCGCCTTCTGGAGAATGCTCGAAGCCCTGCTCGCCATCCTGCTCGATGCCGGCTTCGCTCGACGGCAGGCGATCGTTCTGATCCGGGTTGTCTCCAACCTGCTTGCCGGATATCTCCTGCTGCTCCGCCAGGACGACCTCGGGGGCTCCGAACGACTCGACGACAGGCAGCTCGACCTGCTCCGGCGACGGATGGAACTCGTCCAGCTGAGCCTGCCGCCGGACGAGTACCCGAACCTCATCGCTAGCGCCGGGGATCTCGCGGACGTCTGGCTGAGCGACCCCGACCGATGGTGGCGGGACACTGTCGACCTCATCACGTTTGGGTTGGAACGCATGCTCGAGCGCACCGGCGAAGTGTCACGCGGGTCGCACGCTCCGGCGTGATCCGCCGCTGAGCTAGTCGGACGCCGCTTCGATCAATGGACGTCCTATAGCGGCGTCAGCCATCCCACCGAACGCGGATGCGGCCTCGGGCATCAGGCAGCGGGAACGACTCCGCCTCCTTTTCGACCGCCTCCCGTGTCCCCGGCGAAAGAAGGCGCCAGGGCTGGATCGTGACGGCCGGCCCCGCACGTCGCCAGGTTCCGACCACCTCGCCCTCCACGAGCACGGCACCCGGCCAGACCCGCGGTGTCCAGAGCGTGGAGCGCTTGTCCGCGTCAGGAACCAGGAGTTCGCGATCGGCCCCCTGGAGGAGGAAGTACGCGTCGCCGCTCGGAAGGAGCCGGGCGGATGCGGGACGCCCGCCGGAAGCGCGAAAGGTCGGCTCGTCCTCGGTCAGGATCCACGACTCGCCGATCGGTGTTCGCACTGGTGTCAGAGATTCGACGAGCGCGTCGAATGTGGCGCGTCCGCGCCATGGCGCGATTCCGGCCCACTCCGCGAACGCCTGGGCCGTCCCTGGACCGAAGATGTGCAGGTATCGACGTGCCAGCTCGAGTCCAGCGTCGCTCGGATCGACCGCGGGCGGAGGCACGGTCCAGACGGTCGGCTGTCTGGCGCCCTCCCATCGGATCAGCACCTTGCCGGTCGGCGCGGCGTACCTCAGCCGATTCGGGTGTACGCCGAGCCCGCGACCCGCCTGGCCGTAGGTCATCGTGCGGCCGCCCAGGAAGCGGTCCAGGCGGGTGGCGAGGTCCTCGCCGACGCGCCGGCCGTTGTAATCGTCCGGCAGCCTCCCCAGCGAGAAGACCGCCAGGTCACGCGCGGCAACGACGTACGCGCTGAACCGTGGCCCCCAGAGCTGCAGCAGCGATGGATCTTCCCAGGTGGCGGGCTCGGTCCCGTCGACACGAGCGTGGATCGACAGCAGCGCGGCGCGGGGCATGCTGTCCTGCAGTCCGGCCCACGCCGCAAGCCGGAGGGAATCCGGGCCGTGCGGAAGCCGCTCGTCGAGGGCGCCGACATTCCTTCGGTACGCGAGGACCTGCGCCCGGGTGAGGTCTAGCCGAAGCCTCGCCACTATCACACCTCGCTTTCTTGGTCCGACCAGAGTCTGTCGCGTCCGGGTGCCGTGACTCCGAGCTCGTTGCGCTGACCCGGTATCGTGCTGACGTGATCGTCACGGGTTGGAGCTCGGGGCGACCTTGATACCCCGACCATGAGGCGCCGAGCACTCCCCGTTGCCGCGGTCGGTGTCGGCCTCAGCGCGCTCCTGGTCCGCCGAGCCGCAGGCGGTGCCGCATCCGCGCTCGTCGAGCGGCGCTTCAACGTGACAACGGGTCCCCGGCCATTTGCCGTCTCGGCTGCGGCGCGAGATCTGCACAGTCGGCTGGCCGTTGTCGACCTGCACGCCGACTCACTCCTATGGGGCAGGGATCTCCTGCGGCGGGGCGATCGTGGGCACGTGGACGTGCCGCGTCTCGTGGAGGGTGGCGTCGCGCTCCAGGTGCTCGCGGCATCGACCAAGATCTCCCGGCGTCACAAGCTGGAGGGGAATGACGACCGGTACGACGACGTGCGCTGGCTCGCCCTCGCGCAGGGCTGGCCGCCCGCGACGTGGCGACGGCTGCTTCCACGCGCGCTCCACCTCGCTCGGCGTGCGCGTTCGCTCGAGACGCGCTCCTCTGGTCGATTCGCCGTCATCACGACCCACGAGCAACTGCATCGCCACATGTCGGGCGCGCCGGCGAGAAGGGCCACGGCCGGACTACTGGCCATCGAGGGGGCCCATGCCCTGGATGGCGAGCTCGCGAACCTCGAGATCCTCTTCGACGCCGGCTATCGGATGCTCGGGCTCGCGCACTTCTTCGACAATGAATTCGCGGGCTCCGCCCATGGGTTCGGGCGGGGCCTGACCCCCTCTGGTCGAATACTGCTCGAGCGAGCAGAGGCGTGGGGAATGGTCATCGACGTAGCCCACTCGTCGCCCGCCACGATCGACGACGTCCTGGCCATCGCAACCCGGCCTGTGGTCGCCTCCCACACCGGGATGCGCGGTGTGGCCGACAACATACGCAACCTGTCCGACGAGCAGGCTCGCGGCATCGCGCGAACGGGCGGGGTCATCGGCATCGGATTCTGGGCCCACGCGATGGGCGGGGAGGGCCTGCCGTGGATTGTCCGCTCGATCCGCCACGCGGTGAACGTCGCTGGAATCGAGCATGTCGCGCTCGGTTCGGACTGGGACGGCACCGTCGCGGTGCCGTTCGATGCTTCCGGGATCGTCCAGCTGACGGACGCGCTCCTGACGGACGGATTCGACGAGCCCGCGATCGCCTCGATCATGGGTCTCAATGCGCGGCGTGTGCTTTTGGCCGTACTGCCGTCGCTGCCGGAGGCCGAAACCCAGGCGGCGTCGTCCAAGGGAGGCTACTCCTCCGGAGGGGGGTCGGTGTGGAGCGCGGCGGCGGACGGATCCGGGCGCGAGGTCCTGGTCGATCGTGCCGGAGCGGAGCGCGCCGACTGGCGCTGGGGGGACGAGAGCAACCAGTAACTTGACTGAGCACGATTCGCGATCGGCCGCTTCTAGCCGCCGGCGAGGATCTTCCGAGCGCTGTCCGCAATCTCCGAGTTCAAGTAGGCATGCCCGTTGATTCCCCAGCCCCCGTCGGGAGCTTCCGAAATCAACACCCACGTGCGGTCGGCGACGGTTGGGTCGCCGGCAGCCCCGGCGACAATTTCGGTCATCTCCTTGACGACTCCGAGCTTCTTCTCGCGATCGAGGATCCCGACCGGCGTGAGGATCTCGACCCGGATGTAATTGGCGTCGCCGCGCGCATTGCTCAGCGAATCCGGCGGGAGCTCATGGACGAAGGCGGCGGTGTTCGCGGAGAAGAAGTCGATCGGCGGGACCTTCTCCCAGCGCATCATCGCCTCGGCCAGGGCCTTGGTGAGAGCGGGCTTGTCGGCAAACGTCCCAGCGGCGGACGTGACATCGATCATCGGCATTTTGCTTCTCCTTGTGCTGTCCAGGCGACTGTACGGAGGCCCTTCCACCATTCGCTTCCGTCGAATGACTCAATCCACCGAACACGACGGCTACGCAGGGACCAACGACCCAGCTGTGAGCGCACGTTCGAGTTGAGCTCGCGACGTGATACCCAGCTTGGGAAAGACCCGGTAGAGGTGCGACCCGACGGTTCGGTGTGACAGGTAAAGCTTCTCGCCGATCTCGCGGTTCGATAGACCTTTTGCCGCCAAGCGGGCGATCTGGAGCTCCTGCGGCGACAGTTGGTCCCACGAAGCGACGGACCGCCGACGGCTCGTCTCGCCTGAGGCCCTGAGCTCCTGACGAGCACGGTCGCCCCACGACACGATGCTGAGCGCGTCGAACGCCGCGGCGGCGTTGCGCAGGGGGGATCGTGACTCCGACGCGCGTCGCTGGCGGCGAAGCCACCCTCCAAACAAGAGCAGCAGGCGCGCGCGGTCGAACGGCCAGCGCGTCAGGTCCACCGCCAGCGCGTCGTGGAAGAGGGGCTCCGCGACATCGTCGTCTGCCAGTGCTGCGCGGGCATAGCGCAGGCCCACATGCAGCCGCGGCGCCGACGTCCTCGACGCGGCGAGCTCAGCCTCCTCCAGTGCGAGACGGGCCTCGCCTCGATCTCCACCGCGCGCAGCGGCCTCGGCCAGATCCCCGATTGCGAGGTAGCGCTTCATGTAGTGATGAGCGGGGTCGGCCGGGTCGAACATTCGGCGCAAGTGTCCATAGGCATCACCCGTGCGGCCCGAGCCGAGCGCTGTCAGGCCGCGGGCATGCGCCACCTCGGCGAGGACCGCGCTTACACCGGTAGCAAGAACAGCCCGCTCCGCTTCGGCGGCGAGTGCTTCCGCCCCCTCTTCCTCTCCTCGCATACTTGCGAGCATCGCCTGCGCGGCTCGCGCCCGCGCGGCCCAGATTGGCTGAGCGGCCTCGACGGCCAGGCGGTGTCCCTCCTCGGCAGCGCCCGTCGCGGCGGGCCAGTCACCCAGATGGATCTCAGCCCAGGCGAGCTGCACCAGCGTCACCGACAGCTGACCAAGCCTCCCCTGGCCACGGAGACCGGCGGCGGCCGCTTCGAGGTACTCCGATGCCAGCGCGAAGTCGCCCGCTGCGCTCGCGGCAACCCCCAGAGCCCGATCCCGCTGGGGATCGGAGTTGGCTCCTCGCACCAGGTGCGACAGGGACTCCAGTACGAGGGCGCCTCGGTCGATCGGGGCTGCGACGGCGAGTGTCATGAGCAGCCGCGGGTCCGCAGGGTCGACCGGAAGTCCATCTGCGACCGTGAGGGTCTCCTGCCTCTGCTCCACGTCGGCGTCGGTCCACCATCCGTGCAAGGCCGCCCCGACCAGCAGGCTGATCGCCAGATCAATGTCTCCAACTTCCTGCGCGGCAAGAGCGCTTTCCAGAGACCGGGCACCCGATGCGGATCCCGCCGAGATGCCGTCATCGAAGGCTTCCGTGATCCAGGTCCTGCGAGCCTGCTCGTGACGGGTCAGATGGATCGGTTCAACTTCGTTGACGAGGCGAATGACCAGATCCCGCCGACCGAGCTGGAACGCAATCTTGGCCGCCTGGAGCAGCCGCGTGGCCCGGATCGAGTCATCTTCGCTCAGCCGAGCTGCACGCTCGATCGCCGCGACAGCCACCGCGGGCGCTCCACGATCCAGCGCTCGGGCGGCGGCCTTATCCAACTCTCGAGCGACGCTCTCGTCGGACCCCAGGACGGCGGCTGCGAGGTGCCAGGCCCTTCGATCGGGCGCGTCCTTCAGCGTTTCGGCGAGCACAGCGTGCGCGAGGCGGCGATCGACGAGGGTCGCGGCTTGATACACCCCCGAGCGAATCAATGGGTGCCGAAAACGCACGCTGCCCGCGTCGACGTCAACGAGTCCGCCCTCGATCGCCGGCTCCAGCGCGTCCGCCGGGCGAGCGACTCCGCTGGCAGCGGCTGCCGCGAGAATCTCGCCGAGCACCCCAGCCTCGTCAGCTGCGGCAATGAGGAGGACGCGCCGTGTCTCGCCTGGCATTTCGGATGCGCGAGCCGCATATGCTCCCTCGAGGCGCTCGGTCAGCGGCAACACGGCCGGGAGAGCCGCGCCTCCGACCTGCTCCTCCGTCGCCAGGGCGTTTGGCAACTCGACGAGCGCGAGAGGGTTGCCGACGGACTCGCTGAGCAGCCGTGATCGGACGGGAGCAGCAAGATCTGCCGAGTGACGGTCGAGCAGCGCCTCAGCGGATCGATCGTCAAGGGGGCGCAGTCGCAACTCGGGGAGTCCGCCTTCAAGGAGCGGGCTGGCATAGCCGTCGCGGATCGCGGCAAGGAAGGTGATGGGATCCGCGCCCAGCCGCCTCGCGACAAACGCGAACACCTCGGCGCTGGCCCCATCGAGCCACTGCGCGTCGTCGACAACGACGAGGATCGGGCCCGACTCCGCCACATCTGCCAGAAGATTCAACGTTGCCAGCGCGATCAGGTACGTGTCGGGGCCCTCCTCGTCCGAAATCCCGAAGGCCGCGCGAATTGCATTGCGCTGAGGGCCGGCTAGCCGGTCGATCCCTTCGAGCCATGACTGCAGCACGAGGTGAAGCCCGGCGAAAGGCAGATTCACTTCCGACTGCACGGCGGTCGTGGGCACGACGCGCATCCCGGCAGTGAGGGCGCGCGCCACAGCCTCGCCCAGGATCGACGACTTGCCGATGCCCGGTTCGCCGCGGATCAGAAGGGCGCCGCCGCCGCTGCCCGCGCGCGCGAGCAGCTCATCGACCTCGCGCAGCTCGTGTTCACGGCCAATCAGAGGAAAGGTTGGTGACATCTCGGATCGCATTTTCCTCCGGGACGACCCGCCCTGGCCGGCTTCGCGATCGGGCCGGCCGGCAGGCAGTCGATGGAGGTGCTCGTCAGGTCCCGGGGAGGACCTCATCGATCGCAGCCGGATCGGTCAGGAGAAGGACGGGATACGGCCCGAGGCGCAACGGAACGACGCCCCCATACTCCGCCGAGACGCGGGTCACGAACCCGAGAGGATCACGCGTAGGCCGGGAAGTGGCCGAGCAAGTGCACGGCCCCAGGAGGAGATCCAGAACGAGGGGGCCGCGCCACGCGGGTTACCGTACTCCCGGTCTGCCCAGGCGAGCATGAAGGAGCGAAATGATCGAGCGAGGTGAGCGACGGCATCTCCGGGTCGGTGATCGGACGGCGTCGGTGTATCTCGTGAGGCCGGATAGTCCGTCCACCGGCGGCGTCCTCGTCCTCCATCCATGGTGGGGCCTGAACGACGACGTGATCGCCTACGCCGACCGCCTCGCGGCGGCGACCGGCCTGGCCATAGCCGCTCCGGATCTGTTCGACGGCCAGGTGGCCACGACCATCCCCGACGCCGAGCGGCTGTCGGATAGCGCCGCGGAGGACGTCGTCAACGCGACCGTCGACGCCGCCGCGCACGAGCTCGCCGCAGTCGTGGGAGATCCGGCCGCGCGGTTGGGCGCCCTCGGCTTCTCGTTTGGTGCTCACTGGGCGCTTTGGCTACCGGCTCAGCGGTCCGATATCGCCGCAACAGTCGTCTATTACGGGACGACGGAGGGTCCGATCCTCGGTCGGGCCCGCGTGCCGGTGCTCGGCCATTTCGCGGAGTCGGACCCGTACGAGACCGACGAAGGCGTGGCGGCCTTCGAGACGACTCTGCGGGCCGCCGGGCGCGAAGTCGAGATCCATCGCTATCCCGGCACCGGCCATTGGTTCGCCGAGCCATCGAAGGATGCCTACGTGCCGGCTGCCGCCGAGCTGGCCTTCGACCGCACGGTCGATTACCTGGGTCGCACGCTCGCCAACGGGTGAGCAGGCCAAGGACCTGCGGCGCCAGCTCGCGCAGCAGGTTCTCGACGCCGGACGTGACGTTCAGCGCGAGCCGCCTACCTGTTCGAGGATCCTCCATCTCGGCGACGTCGGACGGTGCCTGGTCCATTACCTGCCGTACCTGGATCGGCTGTCCATACGAATGGTTCGGCTGCAGCCGGCAGCCGGTCTTGTAGGCGTCGTACTGGAGCGAGGACCTTTTCCATTGCCGTCTGCTCGATGTCGAGACTCTTGACGTGATGCCTTTACGTGGAGTATCTTGAGGTCGATACACTTGCACGAGGTTTCACGCCATGACAAGCCGTCTTTGCACGAGCGATCCGATGACATCAGTGCACACGGATCTCATTGATTCGCTCGACGTTCGGCTGATGCTGTCCGGGCGGCTTTCGCCGGCCACCATGCAGCTCCGGCGCGACCGAGCGGAGCTCAGCGCCGTCCTGGGCCACGTCCCGAACGGTCGGGTGTCGAGCGCCCGTCCGACGGCCATCAGGAGCACGGACAGCGCTAAATCCTGAAGGCTGGTTTCCGGCCGGACAGGACTGAGCGCCATTGAGCGTCGACGGTTCATGCAGCGCCGAAGGCGTAGTGTTTGTCCCGCCTCGCTGACCGGGGCCGATACTCCAAATCCACGTCCCAGCGCTGGAGGCGAGAGCGGGCGTCGCCCGTGCAGCCCGCCGCGACCACGAAGGAGGTCCGTGTGAGCGGGCCAACCGCCACACCCAACCCGCCATCACCTTCGGGAAAAGAGCCGACGCCATCCGGGCCCGGACCTGGTCCACGCCCGGGCCGCATCCGGATCCCGCCCTGGTTGTCGGCCGCGATTTTGGTCGGCCTGCTCGTGTGGAACGCGGTTCTGATCTTTGCGCCGACGTCCGTGCCGTCTGTGGGGATCCCGTACTCCGCCTTCCTGGCCCAGGCAAAGGCAAACAACGTTGCCCAGGTCACGCTCTCCGGCAAGGCTGTCAGCGGGACCTTCCGCACCGCGATCCAGTACCCGCCGCCAGCCACTCCAACTTCCTCGGCGACACCATCAAGCGCCGCACCCGCGCCGGCGTCGTACACGAACTTCACCTCCACCCTGCCGCCGATCGACGACCCCGTGCTGCTACCGCTGCTCGAGAGCAACGGCGTCGAGATCGACGCGAAGGAATCCGGCGGAGGCTCGATCCTCCTGAGCCTTGCCATCAGCGTCCTGCCGCTGGTGCTCCTTGTCGGGTTCCTGGCCTACCAGGGCCGTCAGATGCAGCGGAGCCAGGCCGGCATCTTCGGTTTTGGCGGGTCCAGAGCCCGGCTCTATGACGCCGAGCGGCCCAAGGTCACGTTCGCGGACGTCGCCGGCGAGGACGAGGCAAAGACGGAGCTCGCGGAGATCGTCGAGTTTCTCAAGCACCCCGACAAATACCGCCGCCTTGGGGCACGCCTTCCGCGCGGAGTCTTGCTCATCGGCCCGCCCGGCACCGGCAAGACCCTGTTGGCACGTGCCGTGGCCGGAGAAGCCGCCGTGCCGTTCTTCAGCATCTCCGCTTCCGAGTTCGTGGAGCTGTTCGTGGGCGTTGGCGCCAGCCGCGTCCGCGATCTGTTCGCCAAGGCCAAGGCGGCAGCCCCGGCCATCGTCTTCGTCGACGAGATCGACGCGGTCGGGCGGCAGCGTGGTGCCGGCCTTGGCGGGGGCAACGACGAGCGTGAGCAGACCCTCAACCAGCTATTGGTCGAGATGGACGGCTTCGACGACCAGACCAGTGTCATCGTCCTCGCGGCCACCAATCGACCGGACGTTCTCGACCCGGCCTTGCTGCGCCCCGGCCGTTTTGACCGCCAGATCACCGTGGCCTTCCCGGACCGAGCGGGCCGAGAGGCGATTCTGCGAATCCACACTCGTGGGATCCCTCTCGCCGCCTCCGCGGACCTGGAGGCGCTCGCGCGATCTACGCCTGGCTTCTCAGGAGCGGATCTTGCCAATCTGACCAACGAAGCGGCACTCCGCGCCGCGCGCAAGGATCGCGACGTCGTGACCCAGGGGGACTTCGAGGAGGCGCTCGACTCGATTCAGCTCGGCACGCGGCAACCGGGTCTCACCAACCTCGAAGAGCGTC
>VBEC01000079.1 GCA_005883615.1 Chloroflexota bacterium
GTGTATTTGATGGCGTTCGAGAGCAGGTTGTAGAGCACCTGCCGCAGCCGGCCTCGATCGGCCACCACGATGGCCGGCGCAGTCTCTGCTGTCAGCCTGAGGGATTTCCGGTCGGCCAGGGGACGCAGCCCGGCGATCGACTCGGAGATGGCGCCCTGAATATCGAACGGCTGCCGCTGGAGCTCCATGCGGCCGGCTTCGATCTTGGTCAGGTCGAGGACGTCGTTGATGAGTGCCAGGAGGTGGTTGCCGCTGGTGTGGATGTGCTCCACCCACTCGAAGGGGACATTGACGTTTTCGCCGGTGTGCGGCTCGCTTCGCATCAGGTCGCTGAAGCCGATGATCGCGCTGAGTGGCGTGCGCAGCTCGTGGCTCATGCTCGCGAGGAAGTCGCTCTTGGCCTGGCTTGCCGCGCGCAGCGCCTCCACGGTGTTGCTCAAGCGCTGGCTCAGGGACTCCTGCTCACCGAACATCTCGCGCCGCTGGGCCAGCAAGGCGGTCTGTCCGGCGAGGGCGATCAGCACGTCGCGGTCATCAGAGCTGAACAGGCTGCGGAAGCGATCGACGAGGATCAGGACCGTGTGATGGCCATCGCCCGGAAGGGAGATCGCCTCGAAGAATCGGCCCCCGCTCGATCGGGCGATCGCGGCGCGGATCGGGCCGGCGTTTTCGACCAGTCGCTCGAAGTCGTTGCCGGCCGCGGCCAGCAGCGAGACGAGGTCCGATCGTTCGAATGTGGGAAAGTTCGCCGTTGCCAGCCCTGAGGCGGCCATCACCGCGACGGGCGTGCGTGACTGGTCCATCTCGTCGCGCAGGATGAGGGCGGCATCGCTGCCCGTGAGCCCGCGACTCGTGTCTGCCAGCCGAGCCCATAGCGCCTCGCTGGGAAGGTCGGCGGGCAATGCAAGCATCGCCTCGCTGAAACGGTACGCAGCCTGTGCCTGCCAGATGCGACGGAGGACGCCTGGAGGCAAGAAAGCCAGCAGGTATCCGACGGCCGCGAGAAGGGCAACCGCTCGGGCAACGACTGCGGTGGCTTCGGCCGCTTGCGACGTGGCGGCCCCAGCGCCCGCTGCGAAGATCGACGTCGCGAAGGCAACCGTAGCGATCGCAGCGAGGGCGAGTCGGATTCGAGCGGAGCCGGTCCGCCGTCGGGCGTGCCGGAGGAGATAGCCGGCAGCCACCAGCTCGGTCGCGACGAAGACGCCGATGGCCGCCAGCACGAGCGTCAGGGAAGTCTGTTGAGTGCCGGCCGGCTGGCCCGCCGAGAGCTGGGTGCTCACGATGAACGGGACTGTCGTGACCACATAGGCGAGGCCCGCGGCCCACAGCAGCCATCTCGGAACGGGGCCGAGCTGGGCCGCGAGGCGCAAGGTCAGGAACGGCTGGGCCAGAAGCAGTCCAATGGCCAGGACGGCGACGATCGGCGGTGGTGCGGCGACCACGCGACGCACGAGCTCGAGGACGAACAGCGCGGCCATCGCGCTGAAGACGAGGGTGACATCGCGGTTCAGCGGATCGCGAGTTCGCAGGTAGACGACGAGCGCGCGCAGGAAGACGATCGCGAACAGCAGCTCGATACCGAGCGTGATCAGGGCGTCAGTGTCCGTGGTCGCCTCCCGGCCGGGTGTTGCATTCGGCGCCCACTGCTAGACGGCAGTCAGGAGCGCGGATGGAGGAAGCTCGAGGTCGAGATCCGTGCCACCCTGGATCTCGGCGATGAACAGAGGGGCAAGATCGGGATCGAACTGCCGGCCCGCCTCGCCCTGCACTTCCTCCAGTGCGCCGGCCACTCCTCGGCCGATGCGGTACGGGCGGTCGTGCGTCATCGCATCGAACGCGTCCACGAGCCCCACGATCCGCGCGCCAATAGGAATGCCGCCCGCCCGCAGACCGTCCGGATAACCGCGGCCGTCCCACCGCTCATGGTGGTGGCGGACGATGGGCAGAAAGGCCATCGCCGCTCCCAGGGGAGCGCAGATTCGCTCGCCGATGATCGGATGCTCGCGCATGAGCTTCCACTCGTGCTCGTCCAGTGGGCCGGGCTTGGTCAGGATCGCTTCGGGGATGCCGATCTTGCCCACGTCGTGCAGGAGCGCACCGTAGGCGATGACCTCGAGCTCGATCACGGACAGACCCGCCCGAGATCCCAGTCGTGCCGCCATGTTCGCCAGCCGCTGGCAGTGGCGCTCGGTCATGGTGTCCTTGGCTTCCACGGCGTTTGCCAGTGCAGCCACCGCCGAGTTGGCCTGCTGCATGCGCACCAGGGCCTGTCGAAGGCGAAGGGCGCTGCGGATTCGCGCCAGCAGCTCGGGATGCTGGAAGGGCTTGGTCAGGAAATCGTCGGCGCCCGCATCGAGGCCGGTGACGAGATCCTCCGTTCGCGTTCGCGCGGTCAGGAGGATGACCGGAAGGGACTGCCAGCGCCCGTCGGCCCTGATACGGCGGACGACTTCGAAGCCGTCCATTCTGGGCAGCCCAACGTCCAGAAGGACGAGATCCGGCCGATCGCGGTCAATCGCGGCGAGCCCGGCTTCGCCATTGTCCACACGAATGGTGCGGTAGCCCTCACGCTCGAGCAGGCCCTGGAGCAGGCGCCCGATCGACAGGTCGTCCTCGACGACCAGCACCAGACGCCGATCGTCGGCGACCCCACCGGCGGGCATTGTCGAGCTCGAGTGCCTGGCGTGTCCGAGCGACACCAAGGCGGTATGACCGTAATCCCCCGTGGACATGGCCCCCTTGCTGCGGGCGTTCGCCGCGTAAGACCTGGCGTTCGGCAGGCTGCGGCTGAGTGTCTGCCCCAAGGGGCGCCCTCAACCAGCCTGACTATCAGCCTATGGCCATGGGCCGCACGTAGGGGCGGTGCGTGTCAGGCGCCCTCTCGCATCACGACGACGATGCCGCGGTATCCGTTGCCGTCGAAGGGCGCGAGGACGGCGCCCGACGTCGCATCGATCCGCGCGCCCGTCCCGTCGCTGGCGACCACATACAGGCTCCGGCCGTCGGGCGATGCCGCCAGTCCGATAATGTTTCGATCCTTCAGCAGGCGCGTCCTTGGCTTCAGGTCGCTCGTCGAGATCAGGAGGACGCCCGTCGAATCGAGGACGTACAGCGTCTGCCCGTCCGGGCTGACGGCAGCGGATCCAGCCGGACCGGGCGTGCCGGTGAATTTCACCAGGTCGACCGAGGTCGTCCCGTTGAATGTCGTCGCCGCGCCAAGGGCCTCCGTCGGGCTGAATGCCGCCGTCGCACTGAACGTCGCGCTGCGCGCGACTGTGAGGTCATGGAGGTCAACTTCGGCGATCAGGCCGCGTCCCGGATTGGCAACATACAAGCTGGCTCGATCGGGTGTGAGAGCAGTGGCCCAGCCCGACAGGGATACCCCGGTCTTGCCCCAGGCGGCCGGGAGATCGATGCAGAAGGCGACGCGGTTGGCCGTGTCGAGGGCGTGGACGAACGGGCCGTCCTCGCCCAGATAGAGCGTGTAGGCCATCGCGCCGTCGGACTTGCGCTCGATGGGTGTCCCGGCCATGGCCTCGTCGCTGTTGCGCTTATCGACGATGACGCCATCCTCGAGGGTCCCCTTCGTGAGGACCGACCGGACCGCGTAGTGTTTCCCGTCTTTCCCGGGCAACTCTTCGATGACGTAGATGCGCGACCCATCGGGCGACAGGCCGTCGAAGGTGAATCGGCCGGCCAGAGTGATCACGCGGGCCGGGGCGGAGAAGTCGGTTGCGAGGATCGCGAAGCGTGTCCGCGTGGCTTCCGGGCGCGCTTCCGCGAGGACCAGGGTGCGGCCGTCCAGCGACAATCCGCCGCTTGCCCGGTCGAGGCCGATTGTCGGGAGAACCCACGTGCCGACGACGTCGGTTTCGAGCTCGATGCGGCCGCCGGCGATGAGATTCCCGGCCACAACATGCGTCGTGGTGCCTCTCGGGGTGACGCCGTAGACCACTTGCCAGTTGGAGGTCGTCGTGCCGGGTGGCGCCTCGTAGAGGACGCGTCCGTTCTCGCCCTCGAGGACCGCGAGCAGGTTGTTCCGTTGAACCAGGAGGAGGTCGCTGCCGGGCGTGTCGCCGGGCTGATCGGCAGCCGACGATGACCCCGACGGGCCGGACGACGGCCCGGCTGCGGAAGATGGCGACCCAGCCGCCCTGTCGCTGGGGCCTGGTTTGGCTGTCGATGTGCAACCCGCAGCAATCGCGGCGATCAGCAGCAGGATCGACGTCGCGCGCATGGCGACCTCCTTCGCATGGAGCCGGGTCGTAGCCGCTTCCAACGCCTGGCCCGGTGCACCATCCGTACACCGGACGCGCAGGGGTGGTTCCCGCTAGCGAACCGATGCGCTGACCTAGCGAACCGATGTGCCGATTTGCACGGCGTCGTCCTTCCCGGAAGCGGTTTCTAGCCGCAGGGTCAGCGGGCCGCGCGTCCACATCAGGACGTTGCCGGCAAGCCGCACGCGATCCGAGCGGATGTCCCCGGAGGGCAGACGTACGAGCACGTCGTGGGGAGCCCCCGACAACCAGTAACCCGCGGCCCCAGCGACGGTCAGGGGTTCCACCGTGGTCCCGGAGCCGACCATCTTCTCGAAGAGCGTGCGCTCGATCGAGCCGCGGAACTCGGTGAGCAACAGGCCGACGTCCGTCCCGGGTGCCGCCGGCCTGCCGCGAGCGCGCCAGACGAACGACACGACCGCGTCTGCGCCATTGCCTTCCAGCCAGATCTCGTCGGGCGGCGGGAGGCTCGGCAGTGTTGGCTGGACGATCGGGTAGTCGGTGGCCGCCTGTGCCTCGGCGATGCCGACGCGACGGCCCAGCGCGAGGGCGGCGCCGAGCCCGCCCGCAGATGACGTCGTTGGCGATGCCGACGGCGCACCCGATGTCACGACGGAGGGGCTGGGCGTGGGCGTCGGCCCGAACAGGATCCTGATCCCGGGCACGCCGAGGCCCAGGGCGGTGACGATACCCGCGACAACGAGCAAGGCTACAAGCGCCAGAACGGCGGCCCGGCGCAGGGGTCGTCTGGCGAGCCATCCGAACGGCATCCCGCCAATGCGCCGGCTAACTGGTGCACGCTCGAGCCTGGAGACGACGGTCGCAGCCAGGCTGGGGGTCGGGGGCCAGGCCAAGGCGCGTCCGAGGCCTTCCAGCTCGACCGACAGGTCCTCGTCGGACATCGCGCGCAGCCGTTCGTGTGCGTTCATCGTCCGACCATCGCGGGGGCGTTCGTTCATCGCGCGCTCTCCGGGAAGCCGGCCCGCAGACGCGACATCGCCCGCGACAGGCGCGACTTCACCGTGCCGCGCGGCACCGCGAGGGCGTCGGCCATTTCGGCCTCGCTCAGGTCGAAGAAGTAGCGATAGGCGAGCACCAGGCGATCCGGCTCATCCAGCACCCGCACTGCGTCGAGCAGGCTCTGACGCATCTCTTTGGCGAGGACCGCCGCCTCTGGCGACGGGGCCGCGTCGATCGAAGGGCGGTCCTCAGCGACTCTCACGGCGAGGCCCGCTCGCCGGCCGGAAGAACGACGACGGTTGCGCGCTTCGTTGGCCACGATGCGCAGCAACCAGGGCCGAAATGGAGCTCCCTCGCGGAAGCGGCCCAGCGCGCGATAGGCGCGAACGAATGCTTCCTGGGTTGCGTCCTCCGCTTCGTGCGGCTCGGTTCCGACGACCAGCGCCGTCCGCAGCGCCACCTCCTGGTAGCGCTGCACGAGCTCTCCATAGGCCTGCATGTCGCCTCGCCGTGCGCGTTCGATCAGTTCTCCGTCGTCCAGTGGGCGGCCCTCCACGTTCGACCGAACCTCATACACCGCCGAGCGTAGCCAGGTTCGCGGGTCCGCCACGTGTAGGATCGCCGTCGTGACCACGCCAGCGGCGACGGGAAACTCGGCCGGGCGCGTTTTCCGGCGTTCGAGTGATCCGGAGTTGCCCGTGGCCGTACGCGCCGAGGGTTCGACCATCTGGGATTCGGAGGGGCGGGCATACCTGGATGCAGCGGGCGGCGCTGTCGTCGTCGGGGTCGGCCACGGGCGCGCGAGCGTCGCGGCTGTGATGGCGGAGCAGGCGAGCCGCCTTGCATTCGCCCACGGCAGCCAGTTCACCACCGATGTGCTCGAGCGGTACGCCGCTGCGGTCGGTCCGCATCTCCCGGTCGACGAGCCTGCGATCTATCCCGTGGCCGGGGGGTCGGAAGCGACCGAGACCGCGCTCAAGCTCGTTCGGGCCTTCCATCTCGCGAAGGGCGAGACCGATCGCTGGATCGTGCTCGCCCGCTGGGGCAGCTATCACGGCAACACGCTGGGCGCCCTGGACCTGTCGGGCCGCAAGCCGTTGCGGCGCCCCTACGAGGGCTGGCTGGGCCGATTCCGTCACCTCAGCGCCGCGTACCCATATCGGTCGGGCGATCCGGGTTCGAACGCCCTGGGCGATGCCGACGAGCTGGCCGCCGAGCTGGAACGAGCGATCGAGGCCGCCGAGCCACGAACCGTCGCCGCCTTCGTGGCCGAGCCGATCGTCGGAGCCACTCTTGGAGCCGTCGAGCCGCCCGAAGGCTACTGGCCGAAGATTGCCGAAGTCTGCCGCCGCCACGGGGTCCTGCTGGTCGCCGACGAGGTGATGACAGGCTTCGGGCGAACGGGCCGCTGGTTCGGTATGGATCGCTGGGGCATCCGCCCCGACCTTGTCATTGCCGCCAAGGGTGCGACCTCCGGCTACGTTCCATTCGGGTTCGTGGCGGCATCGGGCGCGGTCTATGAAGCGGTCCGCGAAGCGGGACCGTTCGTGCATGGCTTCACGTACTCGCATTCGCCGGTCGGGGCTGCCGCGGCCACCGAGGTGCTCAGAATCCTGGAGGCCGAGGATCTCATCGCGGCGAGCGCCACCAAGGGCGAACGATTGAAGAGTCTGTTGGCGGCGCGACTCGGGCGGCACGCCAACGTCGGCGAGATCAGGGGACGCGGACTGCTCCTTGGCCTGGAGCTCGTAGCCGACCGCGAAAGCAGGGCACCTTTCCCGCGCTCGGCGCGCCTCGTCGAAGCCGTGGCGCGCGAGTGCCGGGACCGCGAACTGCTCGTCTACACCGGCACTGGGAACGCAAACGGAATCGATGGCGACGTCGTGGTCCTCGGACCCCCGTTCGTGATCACCGATGCCGAGCTCGAGCTCGTCGCGGAGCGTCTCGGCGAGGCGGTCGAGTCCGCTACCTCAAGGGTCTGACGAGCCTCAGGAGGCGGCGCCCTCCAGGATTCGGCGCGTTGGTGAGGCCTCGCCGACGAAGATCGCGGTCAGGAAATGGACCATGAGCCACGCGGTGGTCATCGCCGTGTGCAGGTCAGCCTGGGCGGCGCTGGTCTCGACGATGTCGAAGCCGACGATGCGGCCCTTCCTCGAGATCGCCTCCAGGAGGGCGCGAAGCTGCCGGTAGTCGATTCCGCCCGGCTCGGGCAGTGTCGTCCCGGGCACGAGAGCTCCGTCGAGCACGTCTATGTCAATCGAGACATACAGGTTCTCGGCGGGCCGGACCAGACGGTCGACCAATGCTTCCGGCCCCTCGTCCAGGACCGCCCGCGTCGAGGCAAATCCAACACCCAGCCGTTTCATGTCCTCATACTGGTCGCGGTCCACGGCGCGCAGCCCGATGGCCGTGAGGTTTCCCGTCGTGGGCAATTCCGAAAGCCGCCGGAGTTGGCTGCCGTGGCTGAACTTCGAGCCGTAGATGGTGTCGGCGAAGTCGGGATGGGCATCGATATGGACGACGTCGACCTTGCCGAAGACATCGGCCACACCCCGCCCGACCGGAAAGCTGATCGAGTGATCGCCCCCGACGGCCGCGACGATCGCGCCGCGCTCCGCTATCCGGCGGCTGGCTTCGGTGATCCGCTCGAGGCTCAGCTGAACGTCCCCCGGCGCGAGCAGGACGTCACCGCAATCGGCCAGGCGCAGCCCTTCGAGATAGTGGCGCTCGGTCTCGATGTCGAACCAGCCCGCGCTGGTTCCATCGGACCGCGACTCCCGCAGACGGGTCCGAGTCTCACGCACGAGGCGGGGGCCGCCCGACGCCCCTGACCGAATGAACGGGATGATGACGCCCTGGTCCGATGGGACCCCGATGAAACCGACCTGCGCCGACAGGGCGGAGAGGTCATCCACCGGGGGCGCACCGAAGAAGGTTCTCGTCGCTGGTCGAATGAACGTTCCCAGAGGGCCGTCCGCGTCCGCGTCCGCCATCGTTGTGACCCTCCCGCGCAACGTCGCAGCGCCGATTCGGGACTTGCCAAATGCTTCTACATCATGGTACAAGCTTCCACCATGCGGACGCAAGGCACGGTCGCCGCGCCGCAGCACGACCCGCTGGGTCGGGTCAGGAGGAGAGACCAATGAAGCGACCGCCCCGGCTGTTGCCCTTCCTCGCGTTCGGTGCCTCCCTCGTCGTGGCCTGTACGGGCGCTGCCAGCCCGAGTCCGGCCGCGCAAAGCCCGGTCACGAGCGCATCACCAAGCGCGGCCGCCTCGCCGATCACTGCGCCCACGAGCCTGATCAAGCCCGGCACTGTCACGGACTGCGTGGATATCGAGTACCCGCCCATGGAGATGTTCCCGTCGACCTCGGTGACCGATCCCAACATGGCAGTGGGCTTCGACGTTGAGGGTGCGCAGGCGGTGGCGAAGGCCTGGAACCTGCCGCTCACGGTGAGGAACGTCGGCTTCGACGCGCTGATCCCGGACCTGTCGGCAGGACGCTGCGACCTGGTGTGGACCGCCCTGTACATCTCGGATGCGCGCCTCAAGGTCGCCGATGCCGTGCCGTACATGGCCACGGGATGGGTCGTGATGGTCCCGACGGGAAACCCGAAGGGCATCAAGACCAAGGACGACCTGTGCGGCAAGAAGGTCTCGATCCAGACGGGAGGCCAGGTCGAAATCGAGATCAAGAACGCCAGCCAGGCCTGCACGACGGCAGGCAAAGGGGCAATCACGATCGCCGGCTACCCCAAGGTCGCCGACGAGTTCCAGCAGATCGTTCTCGGTCGCGTCGACGCCGTGTGGGAGACGGACACCGCCGTCCTGAACTTCCAGTTCACGAACCCCGGCAAATACGAGAATGCCTTCGCCTTTCCCAAGGATCGGACATACGGGGTCTACTTCCAGAAGAACAAGGCCGACGTCAAGACCGCCCTCCAGGCGGCTCTGCTGCAGCTGAAGACCGATGGCACGCTGGGCAACCTGGCGACCAAGTACAAGCTCGACCCAACGTCGCTCGACGCGATCAAATAGCCGAACGACAAGCTGCCCCGAGTCTCCGCCAGGGAAGGGCGTACACCGGCCGCTGACATAAGGCGAGGCAACCGTGGAGTTCGATACCTCGATTTTCTTCGAGGCGCTCACGTCACCCGCCTACCTCGAGGGCGTCCAGATCACGATCGCGTTGACGGTCGTCGCGATGGTGTTCGGATTGATCCTCGGCCTGGTCGTCGCCCTCCTGCGGGGCAGCGCGAATCGGGTGTTGCGCGGGATAGCCTGGACGTACATCTGGATCTTCCGAGCACTGCCCTCCCTCCTCCTGCTGTTCCTCGTCTGGGACGGGCTTCCGCAGCTCGTCCCCGCGTTGAAGGGGGACTGGTTCTCGGCCTTCATCGCGGCCTCCGTCGCCCTGTCCATCAACGAGGGCGCCTACGCCGCCGAGATCATCCGCGGCGGGTTGCTATCGGTGGACGAGGGGCAGCGGCTGGCGGCGCGTGCGCTCGGGCTGTCGCCGACCAAGGTCTTCAGCAAGGTCATCGCGCCTCAGATGATTCGGGTGACGATCCCGCCCCTCTCGAACGACTTCGTCTCGATGCTCAAGCTCACCAGCCTGGCCAGCGTGATCTCGCTGCAGGAGTTGCTGGCTCGCAGTCATTCGGCGGTTTCGACGACGTTCAAGTTCGCGGAATACTACGCCGCCGCGGCCGTCTACTACCTGGTCCTGGTTAGCGTCTTCATGGTCGTCCAGGCCCAGATCGAGCGGCGGTTCGTCTGGATGTCACAAGGCTCCTCCGGGCTGTCGAGGGTCCAGCGTGTCCGCCAGTTCGCCACGATCAGATGACGCAGCAACCACCCGTCGGCCACCTGCTCGACGAGGCGCTCCTTGGGGAACCTGTGGCCTCGACGGCGGGAGGCGCCGACGAATTCGTGCTGGAGGCGGTGGGGCTGCACAAGCGGTATGGCCACAACGAGGTGCTGCGCGGCGTGACGTTTGGTGTCCAGCGCGGGGACGTGAAGGCCGTCCTCGGGCCTTCCGGGTCGGGCAAGAGCACGATGCTGCGCTGCCTTGCCCTGCTGGAGCCGGTCGAGTCAGGCGAGGTCCGCCTCGAGGGCCGGCGGATCGGGGTGCGCGAAGCTCGCGACGGCCGGCTCGTGTCGCTTCCCGAGCGCGTCCTGGCGCGAGAGCGGCGGGAGATCGGCATGGTGTTCCAGCGTTTCAACCTGTTCCCGCACCTGACCGCGCTGGGTAACGTGATGATTGGGCTGACCGAGGTGCGCGATCGGGACAGGAAGGAAGCCCGCACCATTGCCCAGAGCATGCTCGCCCGAGTTGGCCTCGCGGAGCGCGAGCGGTTCTTTCCGAGCGAGCTGTCGGGCGGTCAACAGCAGCGCGTCGCGATTGCCCGGGCGCTGGTGATGAACCCCAAGGTCATGCTGTTCGACGAGCCCACCTCGGCGCTCGATCCCGAGCTCGTGGGCGAGGTGCTCGCGGTCATGGAGGAACTCGCGCGCGAGGGCATGACGATGGTGGTCGTCACCCACGAGGTCGGCTTCGCGAAGCGGGTCGCGGACCGCGTGATCATGATGGACGCCGGCTCGATCATCGAGGATGCCCCGCCGGACGAATTCTTCGGCAACCCGCGCCAGGAGCGGACGCGCAAGTTCCTCGAAGCGGTTGACTAGCCGGTGGCAAGGGGAGAATCCGGCCGGGACGGCCGGTCAGCGCGGGGAGAGCTGGCCTTCGATCTCACCGGCCGCAACGAGGAGCGCGCTGGACATGGCCTGCGAGTGCTCCTTCGTAAACCACGGCGTGAGTGCGACGACGCTGACGGCGGCGATCGCACCGCCCGAAGGGTCGTGGACCGGCACGCCCATCGCGGCCAGGCCGACCTGCACGTCGTCCGGAGCATACGCAACCCCAGAGCTGCGGATCTCCGCCAGTCGCGTGCGAATGCCCGCGGCGTCGGTCGTCGTCCGGGGCGTCATCCGCTGGCGGGCTTGCCGGAGCACCCGCTCTACCTCGCTTTGGGGCATGGCCGACAGCAGGACGAGGGGTCCCGCCCCAAGGTGGAGCGGCAAGGTCTCCCCGACCTGATATGTCGTCGCCATGATCGGTCCGCGATCGATTCGCACCAGGCACAACGCCCGATCGGCGTCCCGCACGGACAGGTACGCGGACACCGCGAATCGCTCGGCGAGCCGGGTGAGGGGCAGTTCCGCGACCCGTCCGAGCACCGCCCGAACTTCGACCGCGCTGCCCAGCCGGAAGAGGTGGATACCGAGGCGGTACGCGCCGCTCTCCGCTCGATCCACGAGCTGGTGGCGCTCCAGCGTTGCGAGCAGGCGGTGGACGGTGGAGCGGCTCATCGCGAGGCGGCGCGCCAGCTCTGTCAGAGTGAGCTCGCCGTCACCTTCGAGGAACGCGTCCAGGGCTGCCACGGCCTTTCCGATGACCCGCACGTAGGGACCCTCGGCATCGTTCTGGGCAGGAGCAAAACTCGTCGGAATCGGACGAGTCGTTGGGACGGCCACCTCGGCCGGAGTCTACATCATGGCACCTGCTTCCATGATGTGGAAACGATTCGCCGCGGCGGCTCCAGCTTGGAGAGTGAGACATGGCGCTCGCTCTGATCATCACCGGGGGGCCGATCCTGACCATGGCCTCTACCGGAGCGGAGCGTGCCGAGGCGCTGGCTCTCGAGGGAGAGCGCATCCTCCACGCGGGTACCCTCGGGGACTGCCGGACGCTCGCCGGCCGGGACCGCGAGGAGCGGGACCTGGGCGGTCGGACGTTGATGCCCGCATTCGTCGACGCGCACGCCCATCCGCTGATGCTCGGCCAGACAGAGTCATGGGTCAATGTCGCGCCAACCGTGGTCGGCTCGATCGACGCCATGGTGAACCTGCTCGCGGAGGAAGCAGCAAGACTTCCGGCGGGAGCCCCTCTGCGCGCGTACGGCTACGACTTTCGGCGTCTCGTGGAGCGGCGCCACCCGACCGCCGCCGATCTCGATCGCGTCGCCACGGACCGCGAGCTGTACGTGATGAACGCGAGCGGCCACGGGGGTGCCCTGAATTCGTTCGGACTCCGTGCACATGGGATCACTGCCCGGACAGCGGACGTCGAAGGCGGAGAGATCGGCCGCTCGGAGGACGGCAGTCCGAACGGCCTGCTGTGGGACGCCGCCTGCGACCTCCTGACCGGTCCGGGCGGGGTCAAGATCCGCAACCACGGCCCGAATATCCACCTGCCGGACTCGCCCGCGGAGCTGGGGAAGGACCTCCAGCGCGCGTTCGAGCTGTTCCTGCGTGCGGGGATCACCACCGTGCTCGATGCCCAGGTCAGTCGCCGGGAGGCGGGGGCCTATTTTGCGGCACGCGACCGGGTCGAGCTCGCGCTACGGATCGAGATGCTCATCATCTCTGCGCTCCTCGACGAAGTCCTTGCACTGGGGATCGGTGGCCGGGTGGGCGACGACCAACTGGCGATCGCCGGAATCAAGCTGTACGCCGACGGGGCCCTGGGCGGCGCGACGGCCTACTTCCCGGATGGCTATCCGGGCGATCCTCACAACCACGGAGTTCTCTATCACGAGCCGGCGGAGTTCAGCGAGATCCTCGGCCGAGCTCACCGGGCAGGGCTCCAAACGGGCACGCATGCTCAATCGCCGACGGCGATCGGGCTCGTGCTGGACGCCGTAGAGGCCGCGCAGGCCGAAAACCCCCGGTCCGACATGCGCCACGCCATCGAGCACTCCGGACTGGCAACCGACGACCAGATCGCACGGATGAAGCGCGCCGGCGTTGTGCCCGTTTCACAGCCGCAGCACCACCTTTATTACGGGGACGGCTACGTCCGCGCGGTGGGCGAGCTAGGCCAGCGGTTCAATCCGATCGGGCTCTACGCGCGCGCGGGCGTTCCGGTCGTTATCTCCTCAGATGCCCCCGTCGCGCCACCTCGACCGATGGAGGCTGTGCAGGCTGCGGTCGAGCATCGGGCGGTCGCCGGAACGATCCTGGGTGGCCCCGAGCTCGGTGTCGACGTGATGACGGCCCTCCGTGGCTATACGATCGGGGGTGCCTACGCTATGCACCGCGAAGGCTCGGTCGGGTCGCTGGAAGCCGGCAAGCTCGCCGATCTGGTGGTCCTGTCGAGCGACCCGACCGCGGCCCCCACGGAAGCGATCGCGAGCATCGAAGTGGAGGAGACCTGGCTGGGCGGGCAACGCGCAGTGTGACGGGTGGCGGGCGGCCCTCGCCAAACGACCGCTAGCTGTACGCGCCCCGGCCGCGTGCGCGTATTACCAGCCACAGTCCCAGCAGCACGAGGACGATCGGCCAGACGACGCGGCCGAGATCCGGGAAGCCGACGATCTGCTGCGCCCCGATCCTCGCGGCTCCCACGACCGCAATGATCGCGCCGAACCACAGCTGCCAGCCCCACCCGCCGCCGCTCGAAGCCCGGACCGTCGCGATCAGGGCGAACCCGACACCCAGGAAGAGCGTTCCCCAACCCGGTCCCTCGACGACGCCACTGTCGGTCAGAACGTTGGACAGCCCGAGGGCGGTGAGGATGACGCCGGCGTAGAGCGAGCCCGGGCCGCGGTCCACGGCCCACGAGATCAGGAATGCGAGGCCGAGGGCCAGCAGGAACGCGGAGCCTGCGATGTGGATGCTCGGCTGGAGTTGTTCGAGCAGCAGCCCGGCCCCCAGCAGAACGAAGAAGACTCCGATCCACGGAACGCCCCGGCGCCGCCCTGGTTCGGGCGACGACCAGCCCCACGTCCAGATGTCGCGGCCCCACTCGCCTCGGCCCGAGTCACGACGCCAGTCGTTCGCGGATGCGCCGCTCCGTATCGGCCGCCCTTGCTCGTCGACGACCTCGGGCTCGCTCGGATCTCGCGGATCGGTTGGTGAAGGGCCGCTCATCGCGTCAGCCTACAGCGTGCCCCGCCTCTGCGGCAGGAGGGGCGCCGCCGGTCTCGATGGATGGTTCGTCCTCGACGTGGCTGAACCCGAGCCGGTCGGCGAGGCGACCCAGCGGGCCCGGCGCCCACCAGTTCCAGCGGCCCAGCAGTCGCATGGTCGCCGGCACGAGCAGGATCCGGATGATCGTCGCGTCGATGAATACGGCGATGGCCATCCCGACGCCAATGCTCTTGATCGTGATCGATTCTGCCAGCGCGAATGCCGAGAAGACCGTGACCATGATCAAGGCCGCGCCGGTGATGACCCCAGCCGTCTTGGCCAGGCCCTCGGCGACCGAGGCGCGGTTGTCGCCACTCCGGCGATAGGCCTCCTGGATGCGCGAGAGCAGGAGCACCTCGTAATCCATGGACAGCCCGAACAGCACACTGAACATGATGATCGGGTTGCCGGCGATGGTGAATCCCGGGGACTGGAACTGGAGGATGTTCCCGAGGTTGCCGTCCTGGAAGATCCAGACCAGTGCGCCGAAGCTGGCGGTGATCGAGAGCAGCGTCATGATCACGGCCTTGACTGGAATCGCAAGCGACCCGAAGAGCAGGAAGAGGATCAGCGCGCTGGCCAGCAGCGTGACGCCGACCGCCCATGGGATGCTGGCCGCCTGGGACACATTGAAGTCGTAGCCGGTTGCCGCGAAGCCGCCCACTTGCGCGGTGATTCCGGTGCCGGGTTGGATCGCGCGAATCGGCGGGATGATCGACGTGCCGTCGGGCGAGACGGGCTGGAGGGGACTGACCGCGTCCAGCCTGACGGTCTGCCCGCGAATGTAGGTCGCACTGAGCGCGTCGAGCGCCGACGAGATCTGGGCCGGCCGCTGGTCTTTTGGCAGGGCGTACAGCTGTGCAACCTGTTCGGGCTTGAGAGCCACCCCCGACGTCGGGTCGACCAGGCTGAAGGGCCCCTCGACCCGGTCGATGCCGGGCACCCTTGCGATGGCATCGGCGTAGGCCGTGAGCGCCTGGATATTGGCCGGATCCGTGGGCGATCCGCTGACGTCGGCCAGGATCGTGACGGGCGAGGTCTCACCGGGGCGGAACTCGTCCTGGAGGGCGACTGCCGCCTCCCGGCTCTCGAGACCCGGTGGCAGGACGGAAGCGTCGGGAATGCCTTGCTTCAGGTGCAGGAACGGGGTGCCGGCAGCGAGCAGTATGGCTAGCACGGGGATCAGCACCAGCAGCGGCCGCGCCATGACGAGATGCGCTACGCGCTCCCAACGTGAGCGGCGGACTCGCTCCGATACCGCCCTCGAGCGCAGGCCGAGCCGGGCCCGCAGGCGATCGAAGAGGTCGACCAGGTTCAGGGCGTTCACCCGAGGCCCGAGCATGCCCAGCATGGCAGGCAGGAACGTGAGCGCATAGAACACCGATGCGCCGACCACCAGCGCTCCGCCGATCCCGAAGGAACGGAGCGCGGGCGCCTCGAACAGGAGCAGGCCCGACAGGCCGATCGCGACCGCAGCGCCTGAGAAAGCGACCGCCTTGCCGCTCGTGGCGACGGTCACCTCCACTGCCTCGGCGACCGTCCGTCCGCGCCGGAGCTCCTCGCGGAAGCGGCTGACCATGAAGAGCGAATAGTCGATGGCGAGTGCCAGGCCAAGCATCGTCGACACGTTCTGGACGTAGATAGACAGCTGGACCTGCTGGGCGACCAGCCAGACCATGGCCAGGGTGGTCGGGATGGCGAGACCCGCGACGAGCAGAGGCATCCCCGCAGCGACAACGGATGCGAACACGAGGATGAGGATCAGACCCGCGATCGGGAGGGATACGGTCTCCGCCTGGATGAGCTCCTTCTCGGCCTGGTGGACCGAATCCTTGGTGATCGGCCCGTAACCCGCGAGCTTGAGGTCGAATCCGGCGGGTGTGGCGATCCTGGAGCGCAGGTCGTCCAGGAACGCGACCGAGTCCTCGTCCTTGGCGTACAGCTGGATCACGACGTATGCGGCCTGGCCGTTCGTGCTGATGAACCGCTGATCGTGCGTTTCCGAGTAGCCCACGATGCCGGCCACCCGGCTGTCTGTGCGGAGGGCGGTAAGCGCGGTGCCCAGCTGGCTCTGGAAGGCATCGGAGGCGGCGTTCGAGCCCGGCGGGCCGTGGAAAACGGCGATGAGCGTCCCGTGGCCGGCCCCGAATTCCGTCGCCAGGCGATCGTTGACGGTGGTGGATTCGGACGTCGGGTCGAGCCAGCCGCCCGCGCTCAGCACCGATGCGGCCTTGCCAGCAACGCTCGAGGCGAGTAGCGCGACCGCGATCGCGACGAGCGCGACGGGCTTGCGGAAGCGGTAGACGAAGGCACCCCAGCGGCTGAACATCGTGCATCCTTCCTGGAACTCGGGCCAGCGGTGGGCAGGCGCGCGAATTCGGGCCGACGATAGAGAATAATGGTTCTCCTTGTCAACCCCTGAATCGGCGCACGACGCTTCTCCCCGGTCGCGGCCCTTGACGCTCCTCCTATACTCCCCCAGAGCGACTGTTCGTTTTACGTCGGATCAACGGAGCGCGAATGCCTCGAGTCACCCGCCAGCACGAGCAGCAGGTTCGCGAGCGGATCCTTGGCGCTGCCCTGCGTGTCTTTGGCGAGCGCGGTTTCCACCACGCGACGATGCAGGACATCGTTCGCGAGAGCGGACTGTCGGTCGGGGCGATTTACACGTATTTCAAGAGCAAGGACGAACTGTTCCTGGCGATCTGCGACATCACGGTCGACCAGACCCTGGCCAGCCTGGCGGTCCGATTGCCGGCCGGCTCGTCGATCGCTGACAAGATGGCCATCGCAATAGGCTTCTTCCTGGACACGGTGGATGCGTTCACGGCCATCGGTGGCGGGCCGTCGTTCCTGGTGCACGCCTGGGCCGAGGCCGAGCAGGAGCCATCGGTCCGCGAGATGCTCGTCCGCCGGCGCGAGCAGATTGTCACCGTGGGCCGGATCCTGCTCCAGGAGGGCATCGCCCGTGGCGAGCTGCCTGGCTGGATCGACGTCGACGCGCTCGCGACGGCGTATTCCGCGCTGCTCGACGGTTTGACGCTGGTCGGCCTCGAAGAAGGCGCGGGCTACCGGCGGGCGGAGACGGAACGAAGAGCAGTCGCCATTCTCGAGCTGCTACTCGCCGCGGCCAGGACCGAGGCGCCCCCGCGCGTCAGCGTGCCGTCAGACCCCTACGTGCCCGCCTGGATGGCGCAGCCGACCCCGGACCGAAAAGCGAGCTAGGCGCGTGTCGGAGGGATCGCCGGGGGAGGCCTTCATCCAGACGGTTCGGGGCCGTGTCGCTTCCGAGGAGATCGGCTTCACCCTGCCGCACGAGCACACAGCGATCGCGCTGTGGCATATCCAGGGCCGCTGGGACTACTGGGAGCTGTCCCGGGACGAGTCGATCATCGAGCCCGAGCTCGCCCGTTTCCGCGAGGCAGGCGGCAGTTGCCTGGTAGATGTGACGCTGCCCGGCGTGGGCCGCGACCCGGAGCGCCTCGTCGGCCTGTCGGAGCGGACCGGCCTGAACATCGTCATGGGTTGCGGCTGGTATCGCGGGGCGCATTACCCGGCCGAGGCGCTTATCGACCGGCGCTCGGTCGACGACCTGGCCAACGAGCTGATCCGGGAAGCGACTGACGGGGTGGGGGACACCGGCGTCAAGCCCGGGATCATCGGCGAGGTCGGCACCGACAAGCCGTGGGTCTCCGCCCTCGAGGAGCGCGTGCACCGTGCCGCGGCAAGGGCCTCTAGCGCGACCGGCCTGGCGATCTCGACCCATTCGGTCATGTCGCGGGTTGGCCTTGCGCAGCTCCGAATCTTCGAGGAAGAGGGCGCCGATCCCTCGCGGGTCGTCGTCGGCCACGCCGACTCGTATCCTTCGCTCGAGCACTATCTCGAGATCGTCCGACGCGGCGCCAACCTCGAGTTCGACTTCCTTGGCATGAGCTTCACGCCGATGGAGCGCCACGGCGAGGGCCGCGTGATCGAGCTGCTCTGTGAGTTGCTCTCCGGCGGCCACGCGGACCGCCTGCTCCTGTCACAGGACGTGTGCCACAACAGCCAGCTCCAGCGCTACGGCGGGCACGGCTACACGTACCTGCACGAGACGTTCCTGCCTCGCCTTCGCGCCGCCGGCGCGTCGGAGGCCGAGACTACGAAGCTCACGATCGACAATCCCCGACGCCTGCTCTCGCGAAGTGTGGCGGCGGCTAGCTCTGGAGGGTCGCTTCGACCGACAACTTGACGTTGCCCTGGAGCGCTCGTGAGATCGGGCAGCCGTCCTTGGCGCCCTCCGCGATCTCGCGGAAGCGGGCGGCATCGATGCCGGGGACCACCCCGCGGACCGTCAGCGCGGAGGAGACGACTGTCCATTTGTCGAGCTTGTCGAAGGTCACTGTCGCGCTGACGTCGAGCCGCGTCGGCGGGCTGCCCGCCTTCGCCAGGTCGCCCGAGAAGGCCATCGAGTAGCACGCTGCGTGAGCTGCCGCGAGCAACTCCTCGGGGCTCGTCCTGCCCTCGGCGGACTCGGTGCGCGACGCCCACGTCACAGGCAGGTCAGAAAAGGCTTTGCTGGTCGAAGCGCTGACGACACCGGAGCCCGAGATGAGGTCTCCCTCCCAGCTCGAGTCGGCGCGGCGGACGGCTGCCATGGCGTTCCTCCTGTCGTGATTGCTGCGGCCAGATGGTCCCACAAGCTCCGGTGGAGCCGTCGTCGATCGAAACCGGCGCGTCGACGCACCAGCCTGCCGGTGACTGGACGCACCGGCGCCGAGTGCCAATGGGAGTCGTTCGCACGGCTGCAGTTGGGTTGGGTCATGTCGGCCCGGGGCGCGAATCGGGAAACCAGCGTCAGGCGCCGGTACCTTCTCTTGCCGTGACACCCCTCGGACGGCTCATTCCGCCGCTCAGGGATGCTGCTTATGGTCGGAACACGCCCCTGAACCTGGCCGATGATCGGCACGGGCGCCCCGCGAGCTCGAACCCATGTCATTGCGCGCTCCCCGCCTCCTCCTCGTTGCCGCCGCCTTCGTCGCAGCTGCCGCGCTCCCCGCGAGCAGCCCGATCCCAACGTCGGCCACCGACCTCACAGTCGGCCAGGCGGAAAGCCGGATGGTTGGCCTGATCAACGCCGACCGAGCGAAAGCCGGGCTCGTAGCGCTGCGGACGGACGGGCGGCTCATGTCGATCGCCCGCGCGCGTTCCCATGACATGGCGACGTACCACTACTTCAGCCACACGGAGCCCGACGGTCAGACGGCCCAGAGCTACCTGACCGCGGCAGGCGTGGTCTGGTACGGCTGGGGCGAGATCATCGCCTGGAACAGCGGGTACGCCACGCTCGCCGACTCGGCCAACGCCGCCAACTCCGACTGGATGGCCTCGAGCGGCCACCGCGCCATCATCATGTCGACCGGGTTGAACTATTTCGGGATCGGCCTGGCGACCGATCCCTCCAACGGCCACCAGATCTGGACGGGCGTCTTCATCAAGGGCCCCGACAAGACAGGTGCCTGGGCAAGGATGGGCGCCGCTCAGACCCCAGGTCCGCGCACCTCTGCCGGGCAAAGAAGGATCTCGCTGACCTGGCTGGGCGGAGACATTCGCCTGCAGGTGCTGACGGCTGGCTTCTACTCGTATCAGCTTGCGCGCAAGGTCGACAGCGGGGCGTGGAGCGTCATCGTGTCGGCGACGACGGCCACGTCGACCTATCGCTACCAGGCCGTCGGTCATCGCTACAGCTATCGCGTCCGGGCGCGCGACCGGGCAGGCAACTACGGCGCCTGGTCGGTCCCGATCTCGTTCTCGATCTGACCCGCGGCCCCGTCTGCAGCTCAGACGGCGACCGCCTTCCTGAGGGCCCGGACGAGCGGGCGGTGAGCGATCGTTCGTGGGAGGACGATGCGGCGAGCGTCGCCGAACCGGCGATGTGCCTCGAGCGCCTCTGACAGGCCATCGACCAGGCCTCGTTCAGCCAGTGGGTCGAAGCCCTCTTCCCACCACAGGCCGATGATCCGCAGGACGTTCGTCCTGCGGTCGATGCGCGGCTCGATACGCCCGACGATGCGATCCCCAAGCAGCACCGGCAGCACGTAGTAGCCGTGGCGTCGTTTGGCGGCCGGCACGTAGACCTCCCAGATGTAGTCGAAGCCGAATAGCCGGCGAAGGAGGTCGCGGTCCCAGACCAACGGATCGAGTGGCGCGAGGAACGCCACGCCGGGGACGTGACCTCCCGGGCCGGCGCCTCGCTCGACCTCGCGTTCCGCCTGCGACACGAGGTCCAACTCCTCGCGAACGACGTAGCGTTCGCCTCGGATCCCCTCTACCGCCATAGCGACGAGGTCGCCCGACTCGATCAGCTCTTGCCGCAGAACGCCGCGCGTCGTCGGCCACGGTTTCGTGCCGTTGGCCGCTGCCGTCGCACTCGCGGGCCCCAGGCCGAGCCAGATCTCGGCCTGCCCGCTCGCGCCCAGCAGCCCGTGCGCGCGGTAGCGGGACAGCACGCGATGGCGCAGCTGGTCGCGCTCGGGTATCCGGGTTGCCAGCAGCTCACCCGGGAAGAGCCGCTCGACCAGGTCGTAGACGCGGCGGTTGCCCTCCCGCCGGCTGAGACCCAGGATGCCCGCCTCGGCGAGGGCTTCGAGAATCGCCCGGACCTGGTTCGTCGGCCGCCAGTACCAGTCGATCGCAGCCCTCGGCTCAACGTCCGTTGACGACAGCGGACCGACGCGCCGGATGCGCTCGAGCAGCTCCGCCACCAGGGGGCTGTGCTCGTCGAAGGTGCTGCCTTCGTGGCGGGCGCGACTGCGGTCCCACGTCAGCCGGAACCATGGCATCTCGGTCGTGGGCAGAACAGAAAGCCCCTTGTTGTACGACTCGTACAGCCGCCGTTCCTTGTAGAGGAGTGCGTCTGTCCAATCCCGGCGATAGCCGGCGATTCGCGACAACAACACGAGATCGTGGTTGCGCCCGGCGATGTCCAGCGGATCGAACTGGAGCGATCCGAGCCGACCCATCACGGTCATCACGCTCTCGGGCGCGGCCGGCAGCGAGCGCGGCGGCGCAAGGAGGTGACGCAGCACGAGAAAGCGCCGCGCGACGGCGGCGCTGATGGTCAGCGGAGGGGCCACGGGCCGATCATACGGGGACGAACCTGTCAGGAAGTGTCCGCATCTCCGGTGGCTCGATGCCGGCGCCCGCTCCCTCCTCGATCGGGACAAGCAGGGAGACGGGGGTGCCACCGCGCCCGCTGCGATGAAGGTGCAAGGTTGGCATCACCGCCCTCGGTCGGCTTGCGAGCCGGGAGGCGGCAGGATGGTTCGGTCGGCCCGACCGTCGGTCGTCGCTCGCGTGGCGTCCCAGGTTTGGCCGGACCGTGGACGGTCCGGAGGTGTGCCATGCGCGAGCTCAGCTTGTCCGACGTCCGGCTCCCAACCGTCAGGATGCGTGAGGTCAAGATGCCGGATATCAAGCTCCCCGAATTCAAGTTTCGCGAGGTCAAGCTGTCGGACGTGAAGATGCCCGACGTCAAAGTGCCGGAGGTGAAGATGCCGGACGTTCAGAAGGCGGCCGCAAAGGTCACGGAGGTCAAGCTGCCGGACGTCAAGCTGCCGGACGTGAAGCTGTCGGACGTCAAGCTCTCGGACATCAGGCTGTCGGACGCGCTGAGCGCGCTTTCGTTGCCCGAATTGAAGCTGCGCGACCTTCCGGACCGATCCGACATCATGGCTCGCCTGCCCCAGCGCGAGGCCTCCTCGCCCGTGCCGTTCATCCTCGTCGGCGCCATGACGGGAATCCTTCTCGGGTTGTGGCTCGCCACGCTGGGACCGACCTCGGACTGGATCCGAACGACCGCCGACGACCTGCGGACCCGATTTGATGCCTGGCGGGCCGGCACGGCAGACGCCATGGGCCAGCGCATGGACGAGTATGTGGCGCCGACGCCTGTGATGGACCCTGACTACACGATCGGCCGATCGCCTATGGACCAGTCGTCGATCGACGGCAACCCGACCGGGGAAGCCTCCGCCTCGGAGTCGCCTGAGTCGCAACAAAGCGGCTCGACCGTCTGACCTTCGAGCCTTCGAACATCGTCGGGCGGCAGGGTACCGCCCGACGATCCTTTGGTGAGCCTGGTTCCCTTCAACTCGACGCGGCAGGAGTGTCGCCGGCCGATGTCAGTCGGGGGACGGCGAGGGCGACAGCGCCAGCGATGATCCCCAGAACGATCAGGGCCAGTCGGAACGTGTCGGAGAAGACGAGGTTGAACGCGGCGTCGGCCGAGTAGGCGCCCGGTCCCGCGATCGCCACCGCCAGCACGGCGGCCACGAGGCTGAGTGGGAATTCGAAACCGCCCTGCGTGTTCCAGAAGCCCTTCGGGTAGTGGACCTTCCCGATGATGACGATGGACTGGGCGACCAGGAAGGCGGCCACCAACGGCGTCAGGAAGCCCAGGGCAAAGAGGGCCCCACCGATGAATTCGGTCGCGGACGATATAGCGGCCCAGAATTCCTGCGGTTCGAAGCCCATCCTGCCAATCGCCGTGCGCCAGCCGGTCGGCCCCGGACCACCCCACCAGCCGAGGACCTTCTGGGCACCATGGCCGAAGAAGATCAGGCCGATGACAACCCGAATGAGGAGAAGAGCGAGGTCTGCATTCATCGAGAGCTCCAGTGAAACGTCGCGCACGCAGTCCGTCTGCCGCGCCTGCGGTATTTCCGCTACAACGTTACTCCAATACTAGTTGCAGGCGCAACGATAAACTGCCACGACAGCCAGCGGCGGCGAATGGAATCGCGACGGCGGCGCCTCAGGGCCGATAGGGCAGCCTGCCGGATGGACACGTGGGCGTTCCATCAGTACGCTCGCAGTCCTTCGATCGACGGTCGGCTGGTAGGGGAGACGACTCGAGTGATCATTCGGCTGTTGCGCGGGGGGCTCCCGTCGGAACGCAGTCGGCTCCTTCTCGAACGCCTCCGGACACCTCCGGCTGAAGTGACATCGTCCGGCGGGCCACTGTCATTTACGTATGGCTTCCGCAACGAGCCCGATCACCTCTCCTTTCTCGCCATTTCTTCGTGGCGCGAGTTCTCGGACATCGGCGATGCCGGTGGCGGGACAAGCGTGAGGCGACCCCAGGCTCCTCTCGGCGACCTGGTGGATGGCGTCCAGATCGAGCACTACGAGCTCGTCGAGGATTCGCCCGGCCTGCCGATCCTCGACGGTGCGGTTCTGGGGCTCGTCTGGGGCCGCATCGCCCCCAACGCGGAGGGCGCGGCTCACGACATGGTCCGGCAGGTCCGGGACGAGATCGCGCGGGCCGGCGTGCTCGCCCTCCACGTCGGACGGCGGGTGGTGGACAACAGGTCCGAGATCGTCGTCGTGGCGTTGTGGAGCTCGCGAATCGCCCTCCACGCGTTTGCCAAGGGCAGAGCGAGTGGAACGATCAACCCTGAATTCCTGAAGCTGATGACCGAGTGGCGGTTCGAGACCTACGACTGCCTTGGGCCGGATCGCTTCCTCGTTCCGGGCTCTGGGCCGGCCGTGCTACTTGCCGACGACGGGGGGCGCTATGTAGACGCCTCGCCTGGCGTCGAGGCCCTTCTCGGGGTGCCCGGCGAGTTCATCCTCCATGGGCAGCTGGAGGACATCACCCCGGAAGAGAGCCGCGCAGAAATCCGGGTGGCCTGGCGATCCTTCCTCGAGGCCGGGCATCAGGAGGGTACGGTCGTCCTTCGGCGCCACGATGGAACGCGCCTGACGGTGAAGTTCCGGGCCAGGGCCAACTGCCCCCACCCGGGCCTGCACGCTTCCCTGCTGTCGTTACCAGGTGACGACTCCCTTGATGGACAGCGGCTCGAGCAGGTCGTTGCCGAGGCCTTCGAAGGCGCCGAGCTTGCCCCCGGGCCCACGCCCGTTCCCGCGACCGCCTGATCGGAGGTCATGGTGATCCAGGTTCGCTCGATCAGCGACGCGGATGAGCGCTATCTCGAGTGGATTGCCGGCGATTGCGCGCAGGTGCTGGGGGGCGACGTCGAACTGAGCGCGCTACAGCTCGCCAGCAACGCCGAGATCGTGCTTCGGTTGGCGTACCGCCTGGGCTCGGCGACGGGACTGACGGAGGGTCGGGGCCCCAATCTGATCGCAGCCCACGTCGACCTGCGGCGACACCTCGTCGAGGATCGAATCCGCCTCGGCTTCAGGAGTCTCGTCGCGCCCTGACCGGCAGGGCGTCGTCGGCATCGCCGACTGGCTCGGCGTGCTTCGACCGGCTGAGCCTCGCCGACTGGCTCAGTGCCGCTCCGCTCAGGCGTGCGCGAGCGGAGGAGCGGCCTGGTAGCTCGAGGGCAGCGGCGTGCCGGTGGCCGCCGTCTCGATTTCGACGATATCGGCCCGCATGGGCGCCAGGAGCCCGAGCAGTTCCCCCTGCTCGGCCTTTGGCACTGTGAACGTGTCCAGCGTGGCGACAAGATCCTCGACCAGCGCATCGAACTCGGCCGCGGTCACGCCCATGCCCGTATGCGTCTCGCGCATCCCGCGGCCTCCGTAGGTGCACGGGCCGCCGGACGCATCGCACACCTGATCGACGAGCATTGCCTTCAGACGGGGGACGTCCGTTCGAGCAAACTTGAGGTTGATCCGGCCGTCGCCGGCGGCCCGCCCAACGAAGGCGTCGATGACCGCCACGATCGCGTCCTTACCTCCGAGCCGCTCATACAGCGAGCTCTGCACGGCTCACACTCCTTCCCCTGAGCGCCGAAAACGACGTCGACCTGACTCTACGCCTGCCTTCCGGGCCGATCAATCCTCCTACGATGTGCCCAGGACAACCACTTGCGCCAAGTGCAAGTAACGACCGATTCGGACCCGCAAACGCCAGCCTCAGTCCGGATTCTTGCGGCTGATGGCAGGAATCGGCGTCGGCGATTGGAGAGGGGCACTTTCTTGCGCTCGACTGGCCGCGGGTCAAGCTACGGCGAGGAACGCGCGCACCTGGGGCACGATCAGGTCGGAGCGCGAGAAGGCGCCGTAGTGGTCTTCGCCTGGCAGCACGCTCACCTGCGCGTGGACGGGCAGGGGCGGCATCGGCTCAGGCTTCTCGCGTTCGCCCCAGATCGCGAGCATCGGTTGCATGAGGTCGCCCAGTCGCTTGTCGATCGGCTTGACCAGCGTGAGAGAACGCCACAGGGAAGCCATCGCCTTGGGGTCCGCACGGCGTAATGCATTCGCCCACTCCGGGCGGCCCTTTTCGATCAGCTCCGTCTCGACCGTAGTCATGCCTTGCTTGCTCAACCGTGCGGCCATGCTGCGGGCCATCTTCATCGGGGGTGGGGCGACATCTCCGAAGCCCACTGTGTCCGCCGACGCGCCGACGATGGCGATCGCCTCGACGCGCTCTGGATGAATAGCCGCCGTGGCGAGCGCGACATCGCCGCCGCGCGACCAGCCCAACACGGCGGCCGATTCCAGCTCGAGGTCATCGAGGACGGCCGTGATGTCGTCCACCTGTGAGGTCGTCAGATAGGCCTTGGCTCCGGTGGGGCGGTCGCTTCTGCCATGGCCGCGGAGGTCCACCAGAATGAGCTGGAATGCGTCGGCGAGCGCTTCCGTGTAGCCCGTCATCCGCCACGACTCGGTCGACCCCATGCTCCCATGCAGCAGGATCAACGGCCGACCGGTCCCGACCAGCTCGTAGTAGATGCGCAGTCCCGACCCGCGTGCGATCCCCATTGCGCGATAGGGTAGGGCTCAAGCCGAGCGCGAGCCGGGCCGCAGCAGCCCAACCCGCAAGAATCCCCCGCTCTCAGCCCTGCGGTGCAGGCGCCCGCGGCTGCCGTTTCACCGGCAGATCGTCATAGCGCTTCCAGCGATAGATCGCGGTCGATACGCCCCAGCTCAAGGCGAAGATCGCGATGATTCCAACGCCGATGATCCCGAAGTCAAGCTCGCCGACCCAGTCCCAGATCCCACCCTTCAGGCCCAGCTTGTCGGCAAGGATGCTCAGCACCTCGACTCCGCCGATGCCGAACGCGATGAGCACGGACACCAGCGTGATGTTGAGGTTGTAGTAGAGCTTTCGGATCGGCTTGACGTACGCCCAGCCGTAGGCACCCAGCATCATGATCCCGTCGGTCGCGTCGACCAGCGACATTCCCGCCGCGAAGAGGGCTGGCAGGATCAGGATGTAGACGACGGGAATGTGGTTCACGCCCGATGTGGCGGCCAGGCCGAGGAGGGCCACCTCGCTCGCCGTATCGAACCCGAGCCCGAACAGGATGCCGAGCGGGTACATGTGCCAGCTCTTGCTGATCAGTCGCAGCATCGGCCGGAAGATCCGTGCCAGGAGCCCGCGGTTGTTGAGGAAGTCCTCGAGACTTTCCTCGTCGTAGCTCTCCCCCGCCGAGACCCGCCGGAACATCCGGTAGATGTCGATCAGTACGACCAGGTTGATCAGCCCGATGACCAGGAGGAACGCGGCAGACACGGTCGTTCCGATCAAGCCGCCCACCTCCCGGAAGGTCGGGATGTCGCTGATGATGCCGGCGGATATGGCGATGAGCACTGATAGCCCGACCACGATCGTCGAGTGACCGAGTGAAAAGAAGAGGCCCACACCGACCGGACGCTGCCCGTCCTGCATCAGCTTTCGTGTGGTGTTGTCGATCGCGGCGATGTGGTCGGCATCGACCGCGTGCCGAAGCCCGAAGGTGTAAGCCAGGAACGCTGTCGGCAGGAGGATCGGATACGACGCGGATGCTACGAGCGCCAGTGCCCACGCTGCGAGATTGAAGGCGAGCAGGAACGCGTACACACGGAAGATGCGGTTGCGCAAGTCGCTCGAGGTCCTGAGGAGGCGGATGGCGGTGGAAAGCATCGACTTCTCTTCGGTGGTCGCTGTCGGTATGCTAGCGGCCGGCAGAGCTTGCTGCAAGAGGTTGCATTAGCATCAGGCTGCAGTCGGGCCCAGCTCGTACATGGCATGATTCGCCGGAGATGTCGCCTCGGATGACCGTTCAACGCGTATCCAGATCGTCTCGATCGACCGCCTTCAAGGAGGTCCGAAGCCGGCTCCGGTCGCGCGGCCTCCGCTGGACGCCGCAGCGCCGCGCGCTGATCGACGTCCTCAGCGCAACCGACGGCCACGTCACCGGCGCCGAGCTCGTTGAGCTGTGCCGCGACCGAGACCCGGAGACGACACCGTCCACGGTCTACCGGACACTCGAGGTGCTCGAGGAAATCGGGCTGGTCAAGCACTCGCACGGCCGCGATGGCCGCCAGGAGTTCCACATCGCGCCCGCGTCGGAGCACGGACACGCCATCTGCGAGAACTGTGGCGAGGTTCGGGAGCTGTCGGAGGGTGACGTCGCCGGCCTGGTTGGCTCGCTTGGCAAGCGCGGATTCGCGGTCGACCTCTCGCACCTGACCGTGGGCGGACTCTGCCCGCGCTGCGGGAATTCAGGAGTGCCATTGGCCTGAGCAATCGCTATGCTCGGCGCATCGAGGGAGGAGGAAGGTGCACAGGGATCAGAAGCTCGAAATGCTGCGCAGGGTTCCGCTGTTCGCGGGGTGCCCGAATCGGGACTTGCACGAGATCGAATCGCTGGCCGACGAGGTGGAGGTGCCGGCCGGCAAGGTGCTGATGCGCCAGGGCGACACGGCGCAGGAGTTCTTTGCAATCGTCGAGGGTCATCTCCAAGTCGACCGAGACGGCAAGTCCGTGGCGCGACTCGGGCCGGGCGATTTCGTGGGTGAGATCGGGTTGGTAGACGGCGGCCCGCGAACCGCGACCGTTACCGCCGATTCACCCGCGCGCCTGCTCGTCATGGGGCGTCGCGAGTTCCACTCACTTCTCGACGGCCATCCCGGGATCCGGCTCGAGGTGCTCGAAGCCCTCGCCAGGCGCATTCGAGGCCTCGACGGCCAGGCGGTCCACTAGAGAGCGGCTCGCACGGAGCGCCTCCGACCTCACCCGACGTCGCGTTCATACCTGAGTCAAACGCCGGACTCGTCCCCCTCCTCGGGGGCGTTTGCGCCCAGCGCATCCGCGATTGCCTTGATCGCTTCCCGCTCGAAGTTGCTCACCTTCTCGCCGCCGATGCCCAGAACGCCTCCCTCGCGCGAAACTTCAGCCACCTTCTGGGCTACCGAGAGATACCACGCGCGAACTCGGGCGGCCTCCGAGGGATCGGCCTGCACGTCGAGGATCGCTCCGGCGCGGCGGGCGGCCTCGATGCCGGCCATGTACAGGTCCGAGCGATCGGGCGCGGGCAAGCCTCCCGCCAGCCGTCCGTACGTGTCGCCGACGACGGCGCCGAGCAGTCCGATCGGGGCATCAGCGGCCGCTTGCTCGACCAGCTGGATGAAGGCTCCGAGCTCCGACTCCGACTGACCTGCGGAGCCGGCCGTCGATGCGACCGCGCGGGCGATCGCAGGCGCTGCCTCGACCAGCGCGAGCCACTGCTCCTGGGTGAACGCCTGCCGATCGGTCATCGATACCTCCGGTGCTGTCGTTTTCGCCGGGACGTCTGACGCCTCTTATCGCGCTCGGTCCATACGAGCTGCCGGCACGACGTCCTCCATGAACCTGCGGAGGCTGGTCATGTCATCGAACGCGACCTGGAAGTGGCTGACCCCGACATCAACGAGCCGCTCGATCTCGCGGATGGCATCCGCGGGTCTCGGCCCGAGTACATGGAAGAGGCTGTCCGGGTAGAAGCTGTGTTTGTAGGTGGGCGCAAAGGTATCAGGGTCGTCCGGAAGAGAAACCTGGACGCCGGCAGTCAGTCCGATCTCCTCGAACGGCCTGCCGATCGTCTCGCAGTGGCGGCGAAGCGTCTCGTAGGGCTCGCGGTAGGTTGTGTCCCACGGGCCGTCCCAGTTCCACGAATCCGCCAGCCGCGCGGTTACGGCAAGGGCTTTCGGGCCGTTGGTGCCGACCATGATCGGGATGGGCGGATCGGGCCGCGGCTCGCAGTAGGCACCCTCGACGCGGTACCACGTGCCGTGGTAGGTCGCGGGTGACTGGGTCCACATCGCGCGCATCACCTCGATCGCCTCGGCGAGCTGTGCGACGCGCACGCCGCCGCTCGGGTAGTCGTAGCCGTAGGCGCGGTATTCCTCCTCGTGCCAGCCCGCTCCGATTCCCAGAATGAATCGGCCGCCGGTCAGCTCCTGGAGGGATGCCGCCATCTTGGCGAGGAGCGCCGGGTTCCGAAAACTCTGGCTGAGCACGAGGTGGCCGTAGCGAAACCGCGGAAACGCCGCCGCCAGATACGTCAGGACCGTCCAGCCCTCCACGCTCCGCTCGGCGCCGAACTGGAGGTGATCAGAAATCCAGACCGTCGAAACCTGCTCGGGGACCAATTCGAGGACAGTCCGGTAGTGGGCCATCCGATCGACACCCTCGGGCCTCGCGGGGAAGCCCTGCAACCCAAAGTCCGCGTCGGCCATTTGCTCCTCCCGCCGGAGTGAGGCGAGACGTGTCAAGCGAGACCTATTGTCCTCGTCCGATGGGGTCGTTGACGGTCCGGGCCGTAATTCCGATAATGGCACTCGGGATTACTGAATCCACTCCCAAGACCACCCGCGCAGGCACGGGCTGCGCCCAGGAGTGCAATGACCGCAACTCGCGAGCTCGTCAATAACGACCGATCGAAGTTCGACTTCAAGGACGACATCGTCTACCTCACCGAGACGAAGCGCGGCCTTACGCGCGACACGGTCGAGGAGATCAGCGCGCTCAAGAACGAGCCGGAGTGGATGCTCAAGTTCCGGCTGCGGGCCTATGACCACTTTCTTCAGCGGCCGATGCCGCAGTGGGGCGGCGATCTCGGCCACATCGACTTCGACAAGATCGTGTACTACCGCAAGCCCTCCGAGCGCGAAGAGAAGTCCTGGGATGACGTCCCCGAGAAGATCAAGGCGACATTCGAGCGACTGGGCATTCCCGAGGCCGAGCGCAAGTTCCTCGCCGGCGTCGGTGCGCAGTACGACTCGGAAGTCGTCTACCACTCGGTCCGCGAGGAGCTGTCCAAGATCGGCGTCGTCTTCATGGGCACCGACCAGGGCCTCAAGGAATACCCCGAGATCTTCGAGAAGTACTTCGGGACGGTCGTGCCGCCGGAGGACAACAAGTTCGCCGCGCTGAACAGCGCCGTCTGGTCCGGCGGTTCGTTCGTCTACGTTCCCAAGGGCGTCGAGGTCCCCCTCCCGTTGCAGGCCTACTTCCGTATCAATGGCGAGAACACAGGCCAGTTCGAGCGGACGCTCATCGTGGTCGACGAGGGCGCAAAGGTCCACTACATCGAAGGCTGCACGGCGCCTATCTACGCCACCGATTCACTGCATGCAGCGGTCGTGGAAGTCATCGCTCTCCCGAAGTCGAAAGTGCGCTACACGACCATCCAGAACTGGTCGAACGATGTGTACAACCTCGTCACGAAGCGCGCCCACGCTCACGAGAACTCCACGGTCGAGTGGATCGACGCGAATACCGGCTCTCGGCTGACGATGAAGTACCCGTCGATCTACCTGCGCGGCGAGGGTTCGACGGCCGACATCATCTCGGTGGCGGTCGCTGGAGCGGGCCAGCACCAGGACACGGGCGCAAAGGCGATCCACCTGGCACCGAACATCGAAGTCGGTTTCCAAGGACGGCGGACGGGCGACCTATCGCGGCAACCTTCGCGTGGCTCCGGGAGCGACGAACGTCGTGGCCAGTGTGCGCTGCGATGCCCTGATGCTCGATGACAAGAGCCGCAGCGACACGTATCCCTACATCGATATCCAGGAAGACGACACGACGATGACCCACGAGGCGACCGTCGGCAAGATCAGCGCCGAGCAGGTGTTCTACCTCATGTCGCGCGGCTTGACGGAGAACGAGGCCCAGAACCTCATCGTCCAGGGCTTCCTTGAGGTCTTCACCAAGGAGCTGCCGATGGAGTACGCCATCGAGTTCAACCGCCTGGTGAAGCTCGAGATGGAGGGTTCGCTCGGGTGACGAGCCCGACCGCGAACGCGGCCGGGACCGGGGAGCCGACAACGAGCCAGAGCGCGGCCTCGGGCGAGGAGGCGGTCTCCACGGCTCGGCCCCGACCGGCCCGAGCCGCCCGCCGCGGCCCCGCCGACCTGCCGTTCACGTTCCCGGACGTCGGGCTGGCCAAGGCACTGGCAGCGGAGCGCTCCGAGCCGGGGTGGCTGCGTGCCGAGCGGATCGAGGCGGCCAAAGCGTACGAGGCGCTGCCGCTCGAGCCCAACCAGCTGTACACGACCTATGTCGACCTCCGGGCGGCCGACCTGTCGAGCGCCCGGCCATACATCCGGACGGCTTCCGAGCCGACCGCGCGAGGCTCGGATGGCGTTCCTGACGGTGTCGCCGCGTTGATCGAGCTGCGCGAAGACGGCGTCACGAGTCTTGCTCTCGCGCCAGAGGCACGTGCCGGCGGCGTGATCCTGGAGACCTTCGCGGCCGCCCTCGATCGAGATCCCGACGGCCTGCGCGCAGCCCTCGAAGGCGGCAAATCGCTGCCGGGGAACGACAAGCTGGCCCAGCTCGCGCGCGGCTTCTGGAACCAGGGTGTCCGGCTGGTGGTGCCTTCGGGCGTCCGGCTCGAGCATCCGGTCGTCGTGCGCTGGCAGGCCGGGGTTCCCGACCGCGCGCTGATCAGCCGAACGCTGGTGCAGCTCGGAGCCAGCGCCAGGGCGTCGCTCGTCGAGGAGCTCATGCCGAGTGGTCCGGACATCGAATGCGCCGAGGGCGAGCCAGTTCCCCAGAGCCTGTTCAGCGGCACCCTCGAGGTTTCCATCGGCGACGGGGCGGAGCTCGAGGTCGCCAGCATCCAGGACCTGCCGCTCGGAGTCAGCGCATTCCAGCACCGGCACGGGGTGATCGGTGAGGGAGCGACCCTCCATTGGGCGCTGGCCCAGCTCGGCGGTCGGGTCATCCGGAGCCGCGTCGACAATCGTCTCCAGGGCGACCGGAGCTCGGTGGAGCAGGTGGAGATCGTGTTCGGCTCCGGCGACCAGGTGGTCGACTTGACGTCGTACACCCGCCACATCGGCCGCGATACGACAGGCAACCTGTTGTCGAAGGGGGCCCTGCAGGGCGCGGCCCGGTCGTACATGAAGGGGCTCATCACCATCGAAAAGACGGCGATCGGCACCGACAGCTTTCTCGGTGAGTTCGGGATGAACCTGTCGCGGCGCGCGCGTGCCGTGGCCATCCCCAGCCTCGAGATCGACCAGCCGGATTGCCGGCGGGCAATGCATTCCTCGTCGGTCGGTCCGATCGACGAGACACAGCTGTTCTACCTGGAGAGCCGGGGCATCCCGCCCGACGAGGCGCGCAAGTTCATCGTCCTGGGCTTCCTCGAGCCGGTCGTCGCTCGCGTGCCCCTCGCCGAGGCGCAGGATCGACTGCGGCATCTCCTCGAAGCCAAGTGGGCAGCCAGTGCGGAGACGGTCCAGTCGTCCTCGGCGGCGTGAGGCTGGTCGACCTTCTGGCGGTCGAAGAGGTCCCACCCGGGACGATGAAGATGGCGTGGGTGGACGGGGCCGATCAGGTTCTCGTGGTCAATCTCGCTGGCGACATACGCGCCTTCCAAGGCATCTGCAGCCACGAGTATTTCGAGCTCGACAAGGGCTTTCTCACGCGTGACTCGCTCACCTGCGCGCTGCATCTATCGCGATTCGACCTCGAGACCGGCGAGCCGCTCGATCCGCCGGCCGAAGTGCCGATCGTGCGGTATCCCGTCATCATCGAAGGCGGGCGCGTCCTGATCGAGGTGCCCGAGGGCCCGCTTCCGGTCAACGAATAGGGCTCGATAAGCCGCGGGCAAGAGGACGCCTTCAGATTCCTAACCGTGGACGCACGCAGGCTCGGCCGCTTCGTTCGGGCGCTGCGGATCAGGGAGGGCTGGCGCCAGGCGGACCTGGCGGCGCGGGCGACCGTCAGCCAGGACATGGTCTCCCGACTCGAGCGTGGAAAGGGCGAAACGCTTGCCTTTCCGGCCCTGCGGGCGATCCTCGGCGCGGTCGATGTCCAAATCCCCGGTTACGACGTCCGCTGGTCCCGTGGGATCCCCGAGACCGTCCTCGACGAAGGCCACTCGAGGCTCGTGGGTGCGACGGCGCTATTCCTCGAGAGGAGCGGCTGGACGGCAATTCCCGAGGTGACGTATTCGCGCTACGGCGAGCGCGGATCGATCGATCTCCTTGGCTGGCACTCGGATCCCTCGCTCGTGCTTGTCGTCGAGGTGAAGACGGAGTTGGCGTCGATCGAGGCCATGCTGCGCAAGCTCGACGAGAAGGTCCGGCTCGCCCCGTCGATCGGGCGCGAACGCTTCGGTGCGGCGGGTCCAGCGTTGGAGGGTCCCGTTTCGGCGATCCTGGTTCTCCTTTCCAGCACCATCGCTCGGCGGCGCGTCGCGGGGCACCATGCGGTGCTGGATCGGGCGCTTCCTGCTCGGTCAGACGCTTTGAGGCGATGGCTGCGGAAGCCATCCGGGCGGTTGGCCGGAATCCTGTTCCTGCCGCTTACGCACGAGGTGCGTGGTAGGCGGCGCGTTCGCGTCCGTCGATCTGCATCGAGGGTACCTGCCGACCCTCGCTGAGCGTGGGCAGGGACAGAAACTCGGGAGGCCGCGCCTTCGGATGCCCGTCGAGCTGTGCTTGTCCGCACCGGGTGCGTAAGTGGTCCCACAGACGGCCGCCGAGGACACGCCCAGGACGCGAGACCAGGTCACACCTCGGATGAGCGGGCGAGGGCATGGACCGTGTCTCGCGTCTCGGCATACAGCGCCCGGAAGGCTTCGAAGATCGGCTGGTACGCGGCAGACGCTGCCGGATCTGGCTCGACCACCGAGGCGATCTGCACCCACTGGCCATCCAGTAGCGAGGCATCCGGGATCACCCCCGTTGCCAGGCCGGCCAGGAAGGCATCTCCGTAGGCGGCGCCGATCGCCTGCTCGGGAAGCATCTGCGCGACGCCCAGTACGTCCGAGACGATCTGCAGCCACAGCCTGTTGAGCGTCCCGCCGCCCACCGCGACGGCCCGATGAATCGGTGCGCCCGTCTCCCGCATGACCTCCAGGTTGTGCCGAATCGCGAAGGCCACTCCCTCGAGGAGAGCCCGGTAGGCATCTGCCCGGCTGTGCGTCAGGGTGAGGCCGGTCATGACCCCACGCGCTTCGGGGTCGAACAGAGGCGTCCTCTCACCCGACAGATAGGGCAGGAACAGCAGACCGCGGGCGCCGGCGGGTGAACGAGCAGCTTCTTCAGCGAGGACCGCGAAGGCCGACAGTCCGCCGAGCTCCCGCGCCTCGGTCAGCTCGCGAGCAAGGGTGTCGCGGAACCAGGCTGTTGCCAAGCCCCCCGTCGCTAGCCCGCCGGCCAGCCCGTATTGGCCCTCGAAGCCCCCGGCCGTGGCCCAGAGATCCGGATGGTCGAAGCGCTTGCCGGTCACCAGGAACAGGAAGCCGCTGCTGCCGTACATGACCATCAGGTCGCCGGGTCTTACCACGCCGACGCTGATCGCCTCGGCCATGGCGTCCGCCCCGCCCACGGCGACGGGGGTCCCGGCGTGGAGGCCCGTCTCGCGGGAGGCGGCAGCGGTGACCCCGCCCAGGATCTCGGTGGTGGGGCGGACGGGTGGCAGCTGTTCGGCCGTCGCAATGCCCTCGGCAAATCGATCGGTCCAGCGCATGGCCCCGAAGTCGATGAGCGGACCGCAATGCGACGCGGTGTGGCGGTCGATCGCGACCACGCCCGTCAGCCGAAACGCAAGGTATGAGGATGCCGTCAGGAAGCGGGTGGTCCGTGCGGCCAGGTGCAGCTCGTTCTCCCGAAACCACAGGATCTTGGGCCCGAGCGACTGGCTGCTCAGGCGATTGCCGCAAAGCTCGCGAATCGACTCCCGGCCGTAGCGCCGCTCCAACTCCTCGATCTGTGGGCCGGAGCGCGTATCAACGCCGTACAGGATCGCCGGTCGTAAGGGCCACCCGAACTTATCGACCGGCACCAGGCACGGCCCAAGCGCGCTGACAGCGACGGCGCTGATTCGATCGCCCTGCGGGACCTTGCCGTTGAGCTCGCGCGAGATCGAGCAGACCTCGCTCCACCACACGCCATCGGCGTCCATCTCGGCCCATCCGGACCGCGGCACTTCGATCGAGTGACTTCGGCGGGCCTCTGCCAGGACCGCGCCGTCCGGCCGGCAGAGGACTGCCTTCGAGGTGGTGCTGCCGACGTCGATGCCAAGGAGCAGGTCGGCCACAGTCAGGCCCGGGCCGGCTGGTGACCGCCCGTGCGCATGCCTGGCTGCGGCTCGCGCTCCCGCAGGCCGAAGCGCTCCTCATCGGGCCCGACGGCGCGCCCATCGAGCCGGGCGACGACGTGCTCGCCGATCGCGGGACCGTGCTTGAAGCCGTGCCCGGAACCGCCACCAACCAGCCAGACATTGTCCCAATCGGGGTGTCGGTCGATCAGGAAATGGGTGTCCGGCGTGGTTTCGTACTGGCACACCCGGGTCTCGACGATCGGTTGATCGGCAAGGCCCGGGAAGCGCAGGGCGAGATAGCGCCGGACGACGTCGATGCTGGAGGAATCGACGACGCGATCCTCGCTCGAGGGATCGAATGGCGGCCCCTCCCGGTCCGGGCCGATCTTGAAGCCACGCTCATCGTGGGCCGGCACGCCCCAGAACGCCTCGTCGTAGTCGACCCAGGCGGGCAGCTTATCTGAGCGGAATCGGCCATCGCCGGCAGCCGGCCCGATGTAGATCACGTCCTGTTTGGTGACCTTGATCAGGCTGCCAACGGCTTCTGGAAACAGACCCGGCAACCACGGTCCGCAGGCAAATACAAAGGTCCCGGCCGCGATCCTCTCGCCTGCGCCGTCGACCACGTCGAGCAGCCGATGGCCGTCCGTCCGCCCCGGCCGGAGGTCTGCCAGCCGGAACGTCCCGCCCTCACGGCCGAACTGGCGAGCCGCGGCAGCCACGCCCCGCCGGGCGAGCAGGAAGCCTGCCTCGGGCTCGAACAGGGCGAACGACAGCGAATCGAGGCCGACCTGCGGCCAGCGCGCGCCGACCTCTTCGGGCGAGAGGTGTTCGACGGGGATATCGAGGGCAGCGAGGGTGCGATAGGAGTCCGCCTCGAAGCCGTCCCGGCGACCAGCGAACCAGAGGACACCCGCCTGGACGAAGATCTGCTCGGCCACCTGCTCGCCCAGGGCGATCCAGTGCTCTCGAGCCCGCCGCGCCCAGCGCGAATAGAACGGATCTGTTCCGTGTGAGTTGCGGATGATCCGGTTCTCATCGCCGGAGGTGGCTCGCGGATGTCCGGCGCCGAAGGCGTCCACCAGGATGGTCGAGCGCCCGGATCGACCTGCCAACAAGGCAGTCCAGGTGCCCATCGTCCCAGCGCCCACGACCACGAGGTCCGCTCGCCGTTCCGTGGTCCTGCTCACCGCGTCAGGGTAAGGGCGGAGGCCGGATCGCCGCTCATCGAGTCGCCGCTGATCGAATCGCCGCTGATCGAATCGCCGCTGATCGACCCGCCGTTGATCGAACTCACCGCTGCCCCCCGTCAGGCGGGCAGGATCGTCCCGATGCCCCGTGCCTCCGCGGCCGCCAGGATCGCGTCGCCGAAGATGACGTCGGCGAGGCCGACCCCGAGGTGGCTGACGACGACTCGACCCCTGGCAGGGCGCTCGATGCCGTCGCGGATTGCTTCGCCCAGAGTGGCCGTCGGATCCGGGTAGCCGTCGAACTCTCCGGCATCCCGGTTCGCCAGGAACTGACCTCGTTCGTCGACCAGGAAGAGCGCCGCATTGCGCGCAACGTCCGCATGACAGTAGGTCGAATAGTCGATCGGCACGACGAGGTTATCGGGCGCGAGCCAGTCCTCGGTCATGATCTGACGCGTCGAGTTCAGGGTTGCCGCGGTGACGACGACGTCGGCGTCGGCGATTGCTTCCTGAGCGCTGCCGGCCACGTTCACAGACCCGATGCCGGCTGTTTTCTCGGCATCGTGTGCGAGGCTCTCGGCACGATCAGGATGTCGATCGAACAGTCGCAGGTCAACGCCCGGCAAGGCATGGCCGAGCACCGGCAGGTGGCTGTGACCCTGCTTTCCGGCTCCGATCAGGGCCGCTCGCGGAGAACGTCCCTCGAGGGGCGGTGCGAATCGGCTGATGGCGACGCCCGAGATCGCGGCCGTGCGCTGAGCGGTGATCGGACCCGCATCCAGGATCGCTCGAGGCACGCCGGTGGTCGCGTCGTTGAGCACGACCAGCCCGTGCAGCGCCGGTAATCCGGCCGAGTTGTTCGTGGGGAAGCCGAGGATCCACTTGATTCCGAGGAGCGCCGGCGCGCGGTTCGAGCTGCGCAGAGAGGCGGGCATGGCGTGGGCGAACGAGCCGGCTGCCTCGGGATGAACCCCGATCTTCGGGGGCAGCTCGGCGTCCTCGATCAGGGCAACCATCGTCTGCTCGGCTAAGTGGAGCCGTTCCTGTAAGTCGGGCATTGCTGCTTCGACGTCCGCCGCCGACAGATAGCGAAGGGGCTGGGGCGGATTCATGACCCGAGTGTAGGCGAGAGCCCGGGTCGCGGACCGTTGGTAGCATGGACCGCCCAGCACCACCAGGGAGTCAGCCCACGAGCGCGCCCAGCGATACCCGGCAGAGCCTCGAGAACCTGAAGCTCGAACGCGATGCGATCGCCTTGTACGACGCGCTGGCGTCGATCGAGAAGGACCGTCGCCGCGCCGCCGCGTTCCGGACGATTGCCGGAAACGAGCGGCGCCACGCCGACATCTGGGCGAGCAAGCTCCGCGAACAGGGCGTCGACGTGCCACCGCCCGACGGCCCGCGCCCGCGGGTACGGCTGATCATCACCCTCGCCAGGCTATTCGGGACCAACGCCGTTTCGGACCTGGTGCGCGCCCTCGAGGGCGACGAGGAAGACGCCTACGACGCACAGAGCTCCCCCGAAGTGCAGTCGATCGCAGCCGACGAGCGCGAGCATGCGGCGATCTGGCGGCGCCTCGAACTCCAGCGCTCAGGCGACGCGACCGCCGAGGTCGTTGCGGGCCGCGAGGAGGCCACTGCCGACCGCGAAGGGGCGGCCAGGCGGAAGCCCGTCGAGGAGCACGAGGGCCCCGGCCTCCGGGCGGTCGGCGAAATCCTGCGCGACGAGAAGTGGCACCGAGCCGGTCAGTCGGGCACCCTTCGCGCAGTCATCTTCGGAGTCAGCGACGGGCTCGTCAGCAACCTCTCGCTGGTGATGGGCATCGCCGGGGCGTCCCAGCAGAACAGCTTCATCCTTCTCGCGGGTATCGCGGGACTCCTGGCCGGTGCATTCAGCATGGCCGCCGGCGAATACGTTTCGATGAAGGCCCAGCGGGAGCTCTATGAACGGCAAATCGCCCTCGAGCGAGCCGAGCTGGAGGCCATGCCCCAGGAAGAGCAGGCCGAATTGGCGGCCGTCTATCGCTCCAAGGGTTTCGCGCCGGACGAAGCCGCCCGCATCGCCGAGCGGATATTTCGAAATCCGGAAGCGGCCCTGGAGACGCTCATCCGCGAGGAGCTCGGGCTCGATCCGGAGCAGCTTGGCTCGCCCTGGGGAGCGGCCAGTGGGTCGTTCAGCGCGTTCGCCCTCGGTGCAGCTTTGCCGGTCGTGCCGTATGTCGTCACGTCGGGCTCGGCGGCGTTCACTGCGAGCATCGCCCTCAGCGCTGTGGCCCTGTTCACGGTTGGTGGCGGCGTCAGCCTGCTGACCGGCCGGGGCTTGGTCTTTTCAGGCGCTCGGCAGGTGGCGATCGGGGCCGCCGCTGCCGCGGTTACGTTCCTGGTCGGTCACCTCATCGGCGTGGCGGTCTCCTAGCGTGGCGTCGAGGTCGAGCCGATGAGATCGCTCGGGCCCATGAGATCGCTCGCCGTGGCCATCCTGACGGGCCTCGTCGTCCTCGGCCTCTTCGCGCTGTGGCTGCGCTGGCCGATCCACCTGTCGATCATCGCCGGCGCGATCTTCTCGCTGGCCTTCCTCATGACCGCAGCGTCGATTGGTGACGATCCCGGGAAGGCCGATGCCGCCTGGCGCGCGGTGGCTGCGGACCTGACGAGTCCGACGCGCGAGGCGCCGCCGCCCAGCACCACCGATGGACCCGGCTCGGAAGCCGGCTGACCCATGGACCGATCGGGGCTCCTCGGCCACCTCGCTGACGAGGGTATCCACGCGTCGCCCTGGTCCAACGGTCCGGCTGCTCGCTACAAGGCTCACAGCCACACCTATGACAAGGTGCTCGTGGTCAGCCAGGGCGCTATCGTGTTCGGCCTCACGGCCCGTGGGGAATCGGTGCCGATGTCGGTCGGTGACAGGCTCGACCTGCCGGCCGGGACGGAGCACGATGCGAAGGTGGGTCCCATGGGCGTCGAGTGTCTGGAGGCCCACGCTCCGGCCGGAGCACTGACCGACCGGCCCCGACTCAGAACGGCGGGTACCTGGTAATGGGCGAAACCGCAACGCTGCCGAAAGCGTACCCATGACAGAGGTGGGAACCAGCACCCCTGACGATGCTGCCCTCGTCCGCGAGGTTGCGGCTGGTTCGGAGGACGCGCTCGGAACCCTCTATGACCGCCACGTCGGGGCAATTTTCGCGGTGGCCAGCAGGCTGACCGGTGATCGGCAGATAGCAGAAGAAGTGGTCCAGGAGACATTCCTTGCGTTGTGGAACCGAGCGGAGCTGTATGACCCCTTGAGCGGCTCCCTTGCCGCCTGGCTCCACACGATTGCTCGAAATCGAACGGTCGACCGGCTCCGGGCGATCGGCCGACGACCGACCGTGGTACCGGTTTCCGGCGGGCGCGGACAGGACGAGCCGGACGGCCAGGCGCTCGAGCGAATCGCAGCGGTCGGAAACGTGCTCGGCGGTGCGCGACCCGCACCCGGGCCAGAGGCGGCATTCGAAGCGGCGGAGCTTCGGGCCACCCTGCGCGCGGCACTCGACGAGATGCCAGAGGTGGAGCGGACAGTGATCCTCCTCGCGTACCGCGACGAGTTGACCCAATCGGAGATCGCCACGCGGCTGGGCTGGCCACTCGGAACTGTCAAGACGCGGACCCGCAGGGCGCTCCTGAGTCTGCGCGAGGCGCTGGGCGGTGACGCCGGCCCGGAGGCGCAGATGGCCACAATTCCAGTGCCGGTCACCGAGCCTGTACCGGCCACCGAGCGATGAGCAAGGGACGGGGGTCGAACTCATGACCCACGCCGAGGCGCGAGAGCTGCTCGAGCTCGCGGCGGTCGAGCCGGAAGGCCTCGACCGGCTTGCCGCCGGCGACACACCCGAAGCCGCCGCGGTTGCGGCGCACCTGGCCGGCTGCGCGAGCTGTACGGACGAGTTCGAGCGGCTGCTCCGGACGTCGGTGGTTCTGCGCCGGGTGATCTCCAGCGAACCTCAGCCGGAGATGCGTGAGCGCACCCTCGCGTTCATTCGTACGGTTGGGCGCGATCGATCCGGAGTCGCGAGCACGGACAGGGGAGCGCCCCGGGACGGTTCGGTGCCGGGTCGCGTCGGACGATTTCGCACTGGCCGCCTCGGCCACCCGGCAGTGTGGGCGGCGAGCCTGGCGGCAGCTGTGATTCTGTCGGTGCTGGGCACTGGCGTGGTCATGAACAACGCTCGGAACGATCAACAAAACCGGGAGACCGCGGACCTCGTCGACATCGTCGATTGGGCCGCCGAGATCCAGCGGGCCCCCGACGCCCGCGAGGCGATCCTCAAAGGCAGCGACGGAACAACCAGCGGCAAGGTCCTCTTCTCGCCCGCAACGCGCGACCTGCTCGTGTTCACCAGTGGACTGCCGCCCCCGCCAGCTGGCAAGCAGTACCGCTGCTGGCTGGAGCTGGACGGCAAGCGAACTCGCGTCGGCGAGATGGCGTTCGCCGCGGGGCTGGCGTACTGGTTCGACAGAAATGTCGTTACGCTCGCGCAGGTCGATCGCGCAACCCAGTTCGGGATCTCGCTGGTTGACGTCACGCCGAGCTCTCAGGAGGGGCAAACTGTCCTAACTGCACCGCTCTGACACGGAACCCGGCCTATGACAATCACGCACCCCCCCGAGATCGACGATTCTCCCGAGACGCGGCACGACGCTACGCCCGGGTCGGACGACGAAATGGACCGCGGCGCACGGCAGGGAAACTCGGTTCCCGAGGACGAAGTCGCCGCGATATTCGACGAAATCGCTCCTGTTTACGACCGCGTCAACACGCTGATGACCCTCGGCCTCGATGGGCGTTGGCGGCGGTCAGCGGTGCGGGCGACGGGACTTGCCTCCGGCGAATCGGCCATCGACGTCGCCTGCGGGACGGGCAAGCTGGCGGCGGAGCTCGCGGAGCGAGTCGGGCCCTTTGGGCGGGTCGTCGCTGTCGATATCTCGCCACGTATGATCGAGCGCGCCCGAAGCGCGTACGGCGACCTGGTGCAGCTCGGGTTCGAACTTGGCAATGCGCTCGCGCTTCCGGTCGGCACCGGCAAGTTCGACGCAGCTACGATCGCTTTCGGGCTGCGCAACCTGTCCGATTTCGAAGCGGGCTTCCGCGAATTGGCTCGGGTCGTCCGGCCCGGCGGCCGAGTGGTCTGCCTAGAGCTGTCGATGCCCAGGCCAATGCTCTGGGGCCGCATCTACCACGCGACCTTCCGACGGCTGGCCCCGGCACTGGGCACGCTATTCAGGCAAGGCGCGGCGTATCGCTACCTGCCGGAGTCGCTCGAGGGCTTCCCGGACGCCGACAGACTCGCCGAATCGATGCGTCGGTCAGGGCTCGTGGGGGTGTCGTACCGGCGCTTGTCGCTGGGGGCCGTCGCCCTCCACGTCGGTACGGTTCCCCAGACCGTGCGCACTGCGTCTCCCGCCGGCTGACTGCTCGGCCCCCGGCGGGTTCCTGGGCTAGTAGGTGTCGATGGTCCGGGCCGTGGCGGCGTGCGTCTCCTGCCGCGACGGAGGCCCTTCGGATTCGAGCGAGTCGACGGCGGCTTCGTCGGGGCCCTCGGTCGGGGCTTCATCGGGCGGCAGGCTGGACAGGTAGAGCTGGTGGAGCTCGAGGACCCGTTCGGCGATCTCCGGCTCCATCCGCATCCCCGACGAGCGCATCGTGTCGGCGATCCAGGTCGCCTCGAAACCGCGCTCGGCCTTGCCGACCTCGTCCTCGCGCCGGCGAACGTCGGCCAGGACGAGCCATACAAGGCCTGCCCCCACCACGACCCCGACGATGAGCAGCCACCAGTTGAATTCGGTGTTCATCGGCGGGGCGGCCGCCGGTGAGGTGGATGGTCGGCGGCCGCCACGATCGCGAGCTCCATGCGGCGGTCAGTATAGGTCGGGCAGCCCGCTCGACCCTGGAGAGGGCCTGCGTTGCGCGGCTGCCGGTCCTGTCGCGCAGGAGCCTCCCGGGCGGCCCTCGGGCTACACTCCCGGGCGATGCTCGACCTCACTCCGAGTCCCATCGCCATCCAGATCGGCCCGCTTGCCGTGCATTGGTACGGAATCGCATATGCCGTCGGCCTTGGGGCCGCGTACTGGCTCCTCCGTCGCGAGGCGCGCTTCCGTGGGCAGGATCCGGAGCTGGTCTTCAACGGCATGCTGGTTGTCGCCATCGCTGCGCTTATCGGTGGGCGGCTCTACCACGTCATCGACCAGTGGCAGCTCTACAAGAGCGATCTGCTTTCCATCGTCCTGCCGCCCTACTCGGGCCTCGGCGTCTATGGGGGCCTGCTGACCGGAACGCTTGCCGGCGTTGCCTATGTCCGCTGGAAGCGGCATTCGTTGGGTGTCTGGGCGGACATCGTTGCGCCGAGCCTGTTCCTGATGCAGGCGATCGGGCGCTGGGGCAATTTCTTCAACCAGGAGCTGTACGGCTCGCCGACAAATCTTCCATGGGGAATCGCCATTCAGTGCGGCAATCGCACGCAGGGCTATCCGTGCCCCGCCGACCTGGCCTCGACGGCGACCGACGGGCAGCACTTCCAGCCGTTGTTCCTGTACGAGTCGCTGTCCGGCTTCCTGGGAATGCTGGTCCTGCTGTATCTGGGCCGGCGCTTCCGCGACCGACTCCGCCCGGGCGATCTGCTGCTCGTGTTCTTCGTTTGGTACGGGACCGTCCGGTTCGTGCTGGAGAGCCTGAAGAGCAATAACTGGCTGTTCTTCGGCATCCCGACCGCGCAGGTCGCCGCGGGGCTATCGGTGCTCCTCGCGCTGGCCATCCTTTTGGTTCGGCACTCGCGACCGCCCCGAGCGACGCCCGAACCGGAGCAAACTCCGCCACCCGACGCACGGGCAACGCCGGCCCCCGAAAACGGGTGACCACCGAAGGAGCCTCCTCCCCGCAAGGCAGACGCAGGCTCCCGCCGGGACGTATCAACCCCGAGGCCATGGCCGCGGCCCGAGGTGGTGCACGCGAGGGCCTCGCCTGGCTGGGCCGTCCGCCGGAGGCGAAGGCGTCCTGGCTTTATCGGGCAACTCGGCTGCTCGCTCGCATCGTCCTGTTCGGGGTCTTCCGCTTCCGGGTCGAGACCTCGGGCCGGGAGCTCCTTCCGGACGGTGGCTATATCGTGATCGCCGCAGCGCACCGGGGCTGGATGGATCCGTTCCTGGTGATGCATGCATTGCCGCTCGAGCCGCGCTGCTGGTTCCTGGGCAGCGGCCCCTCGACGTTCACCTCGCGAACCCGCGAGGTGCTCATCCGCCGGCTTGGCGGTTTGCTGCCGGTCTGGCGCGGTGGCCTTGGCATCGAGCCGCATGTCGCCTCGGCGCGCGCCGTGCTTGCCAATCGGGCCGTCTTCGTGCAGATGCCCGAAGGCACGGTCAGCGGTGCTCCCGGCCGTCTCGGCCCCTTCCGCCATGGGGCCGCGCTGATCGCCATCCGGACAGGCGCGACGATCGTGCCGCTGGCGATGGCCGGCAGCGAGGAGCTCTACCTCGGCAAGCGCATGGTGACTCGCATCCTGCCGCCGGCGACCGCGGCGGATCTGCTGGGAGCATCCTGGGACGCTGTCCTCCCGCCTGAAGGCTCACACGAGGAGCTGCAACTCGCCCGCCGGCTGACGGCTCGGCTGGCCGATGTTCTCGGCCCGGCGGTGGAGGAGATCTACCCGCCGACCGTCGATCCGGCCAGGCATTCCCGCCGCCTGCGGCGACTTACCTGGCTGCTGTTACGGCCAGGCCGGCTCGACCGCGATGAGGGGCAGGGCGTCGGCAGGATCTAACTGGCTTGAGGGCGGCGGTGCCCACCTCCGTGCAATCCAAACGGGAGCGCTACTCGATCTTGAGATCCTTGGGGATTTGCTCGCCGGGCGGATATTTCGGATCCAACGCGTCCAGCGACGCGGCCGCGATATCGCCGACGGCCAGGTTCCGGAACCAGTTGTGATTGGCCGGGATGACGAACCAGGGCGCCTGCTCGGTCGAGCATCGCATGAGGGCCTCGTTGAAGGCCGCCATGTAGTCCGCCCATAGCTTGCGCTCCGCGAGGTCGCCCATCTTGAACTTCCAGCGCTTGGTGGGGTTGGACACCCGTGCCTGGAGTCGCCGCTTCTGCTCGTCGCGATCGATGTGCAGGAAGAACTTGAGGATCGTGGTGCCTTCCTCGACGAGCATCTGCTCGAACGCGTTGATCTGGTCATAGCGACGTGACCAGACTTCCTGGGGCACCAGGGAGTGGACTCGCTCGACCAGCACCGCCTCGTAGTGGGATCGATTGAAGACGGAGATCTCGCCATTGCCCGGCACGACCTGGTGGACCCGCCAGAGGTAGTCGTGCGCGAGCTCGACCGGGTTCGGGACACCGAACCCAACGACGCGGCAACCCAGCGGGTTGAAAGCCCTCATGACATGCGTGATCGTGCCGTCCTTGCCGGACGCGTCGATGCCTTGCAGGACGATCAGCACACGATGCCGATGCTCCGCCCACAGCCGTTCCTGAAGGCTCGTAAGGCGCTCGAGATCCGCGGCGACCTTGACTTCGGCGGTGACCTTCACATGGCCAAATGTCTCGTTCGGATCCACGTCGGCGAGGTTCACGGTTGACCCGGGCTTGACGAGAAGTCTGTCGCGGAGGCCGCCACGTCCGCGCGTTTTCCCTGCCATCCGTCCCTCAGGTGGTGGTTGTCGGACACATTGTCCCGGATGGGGAGCACTGACGGGGCGGTCTCCGCGTGCGGGCCCGGGCGCTATCCTCGCCGGGATGCAGTTCGCCGAGTCCATTCTCGAGCTGGTTGGCCGGACGCCCCTGGTTCGCCTGAGCCGGATCACTCGCGACCTCGGCGCGACCGATGAGCAGCCGCTGCTCCTGGCGAAGCTCGAGATGCTCAATCCCGGGGGCTCTGTGAAGGACCGCATCGGGCTGCCCATGATCGAGGCGGCGGAACGCAATGGCCTCCTCCAGCCGGGCGGCACCATCATCGAGCCGACGAGCGGCAACACTGGCCACGGCCTGGCGATTGCCGCCGCGCTGAAGGGCTATCGCTGCATCTTCGTCATGGCCGACAAGCAGTCGGCCGAGAAGCAGGCACTCCTGCGGGCCTACGGCGCGGAGGTGGTGCTGTGCCCGACGAACGTGCCGCCCGAGTCGCCCGAGAGCTATTACAGCGTGGCCACGCGATTGGCGCGCGACATCCCCGGCGCATACAAGCCGGACCAGTACTGGAACCCGGAGAATCCGCGCGCCCACGAGAACACGACAGGCCCCGAGATCTGGGAGCAGACGGACGGGCGGGTCACCCACTTCGTGTGCAGCGTGGGTACCGGCGGAACGATCTCGGGGGCGGTCCGATTCCTGCGTCGCGAGAACCCCGAGCTGGTCGTGGTCGGGGCAGATCCCGAGGGCAGCGTCCTGTCGGGGGACCTGGCCCATCCCTACCTGACCGAGGGCGTTGGCGAAGACTTCCTGCCCGGGACATTCGATCCCACGTCCGTCGATCGCTGGATCCGGGTCGGCGATCGCGAAGCGTTCGCGATGGCTCGTCGACTGACCCGCGAAGAAGGCATCCTTGCCGGGGAATCGTGCGGGACGGCGCTGGTGGCCGCGCTCGAGGTTGGCCGAGAGCTGACCGCGGCGCGGACCGGGCGAGCCGCAACGCTCGTCGTGCTCCTGCCGGACGGCGGCCGCAACTACCTGAGCAAGCTCTACAACGACGAGTGGATGCGCGTCAACGGGCTCCTGCCAACCACGGGGGCCGTCGTCCGGATAGCCGAGTTGCTGGCCGACCGCCACCACGGCGACGAGCTGCCGGACCTCGTGGTCGCCCGAACGACCGAACGTGTTGGCGAGGCCATCAACACGCTCCAGGAATACGGAATCAGCCAGATGCCAGTGTCGGAGGACCCGGGAGGCGTTGCCGTGGCGGGCCTGGTCGGGTCAATCTCGGAGAAGGGATTGCTCGATCGAGCCTTCCGCGATCCCTCGGTCGTCGGCCGCACCGTCGGCGAGGTCATGGACGGCCCACTGCCGCTGGTCGACGCGTCGGCCACGCTCGACGAGGCCTTCGCCCTGCTGTCCGGTCCCGCTTCTGCTGTGATCGCCGTCAGGGGGGAACGACCCGCCGGGGTGATCACCAAGCTCGACCTGCTCGAGTATCTCGCCCACCATCCGCGATCGGGCGGGGCGTAGCGGCCATGCTTCGACTCCGTAACGGTGGAGTGCTCACGACCGACGCGCGGACGTGGCCATGAGCCAGGCGCAACCTGAAGGCCCCGGCAGGAGCTTCGCCAAGCGCTACGAGGTCGATGAGGGCTGGCAGCTCGATACCCTCGCCGTCCACGCCGGCCAGGAGCCCGACGAGCTGACCGGCGCGGTGGCGCCGCCGATCTACCAGACGTCGACGTACGCGCAGGACGGGGTGGGTGACCCGCGCGGCGGCTTCGAATATGCGCGCACCCAGAACCCGACGCGCGCCCGACTAGAGCGGGCGGTCGCGACGCTGGAGGGCGCCGAGCACGGCATCGCCTTCGCCTCCGGGTCGGCGGCGACGGTCACGATCGCCGAGCTGGCCGCCCCGGATGAAGAGATTCTGGTCGGAGACGACGTCTACGGCGGGACATTCCGCTACTTCGACAAGGTCCTCCGGCCGCGCGGCGTGCGCATCCGCTTCGTGGACATGACCTCTCGCGACGCGCTGACCGAGGCCCTTTCGGAGCGCACGCGACTCGTCTGGTTCGAAACGCCCACCAACCCCTGGCTGAAACTCGTCGACATCGCCCGCGTTGCGGAGGCCGCTCGGGAGTCGTCGGGCGCCCGAGGTGAGCATCCGATCGTTGTCGTCGACAACACCTTCGCCTCGCCGGCCATCCAGCGGCCGATCGAGCTCGGCGCCGACATCGCCTTCCATTCCGCGACCAAATACCTGGCCGGCCATTCCGACACGGTCAATGGAGTGGTGGCCACGGGCCGTGCCGAGCTCGCCGAACGACTCCGTTTCCTGCAGAACGCGATGGGCGCCGTACCCGGCCCGTTCGACTGCTTCCTCGTCCTGCGCGGCCTCCGGACGCTCGCGCTCCGGGCCGAGCGGCACGCACAGAACGCGATGGCCGTCGCGAGCATGCTGGCGGAGCGTGACGACGTCGAGCTGGTCCGCTATCCCGGCTTGACGGAGGGCCGCCATGCCCATCCGCAAGCCGAACTGGCACGGAACCAGATGCGCGTTGCCGGCGGAATGGTCTCCTTCATACCGGCGGCGGGCGGGCATCACGGGCGGGATGCCGCAGAGAGGGCCATTGCCCTGTGCGAGGCAACTCGCGTGTTCGCGCTGGCCGAGTCCCTGGGCGGCGTCGAGTCGCTCATCGAGGTTCCGGCCGTGATGACCCATGCGTCGGTGGCAGGCTCTCCGCTTCAGGTGCCCGACGCCCTGGTGCGCCTGTCATGCGGCATCGAGGCGGCGGACGACCTGATCGCCGATCTGCGGCAGGCGCTCGATCAAGCGTGAATCCGCGCTCCACGCGCGCGCAAACCGCCTCCTGACCGAGGCAGACGTCGGAAGTCAGACCCTCCGGACGGTGATCGTCGTCCCGTTGCTGCTGCCGTCGGGGTCGCGGTTCGCCGACGCCTGGTAGGTGTACCCCGCCTTCGACACGTTGGTGACCGTGAAGACAACGCTGGCGAGGGATTTCTTGAGCCCGGTCCTGGATACGGTGCACACGCCGCTCGAGCTCGTCGTGCAGGTGGACGTGCCCGTCGCACCGGCGCTCCACGTTCCGGTCACAGTCGCGCCTCCGACGACCACCCGGTTGCCGTCTTCGACCACGATCGTGACCGTGGCGTTCCAGGCCTTCGTCTGAGTCAGCGAAGATCCATCGAGATCGCCGATATGAACGGTTGGCGTCGTCACGGCGTTGACGGCGATCGACACGGTCGCGGTGGTCGAGCCACCCGACCCGTCGGCCACCCGATAGGTGAACTGGTCGTTGCCGACGAAGCCGCCGTTTGACGTGTAGGTGACGGTGGCGTGGTCCGCATTGGGGGAGCCCGGCGAGCAGGCCTGGCCCGCGATCGAACCAAGTGATCCATTGAGCGGCGAATCCGTGATGCTGAACGTCAACTCACAGGTCTCGACGTCGGTGCCGTCGAGCGTGATCGTGACGGGCGTCCCCGTCGTCGTGATGGCGCTCTTCGCCGCCGCGGTCGGCACGTCGTTGACGGACGTCACGGTGATCGATACGGCGCCGGTGGACGTGGCGGTCCCGTCGGACACCGTGTAACTGAACGAATCGGAGCCGTTGTAGTTGGCGGCCGGCACGTAGCGCGCCTTGCCGGCCACGACCGAGGTCGCGCCGTGGGTAGCCGCGCCGACGCCGGTTAGCGAGAGCGAATTGCCGTCGACGTCCGTGTCATTGGCCAGCACGTCCACGTCGACTGACCCGTCCTCCGCCACGGTCGCGGAGTCCGCGTTCGCGACCGGGGCGTCGTTCACCGGAGTGACGGTGATGGAAACCGTGCCCTGCGCCGTGCCGCCATTGCCGTCGGATACGGTATACGTGAACGAATCGGAGCCGTTGTAGTTGGCGGCCGGCACGTAGCGCGCCTTGCCGGCCACGACCGAGGTCGCGCCGTGGGAAGCCGCGCCGACGCCGGTTAGCGAGAGCGTGTTGCCGTCGACGTCCGTGTCATTGGCCAGCACGTCCACGTCGACTGACCCGTCCTCCGCCACGGTAGCGGAGTCCGCGTTCGCAACTGGCGGATGGTTGATCGCCGTCACGCTGATCGATACGCTCCCCTGGGCCGTCGTGGTCCCGTCGGACACGGTGTAGGTGAACGAGTCGGGGCCGGTGTAGCTTCCCGACGGGACGTAATGGACGGTCCCGTCGAGGTTGGCCGAGGCGGTCCCGTGCGCGGCCGCGCCGACCCCCGCGAGCGACAGCGAATCGCCGTCGACGTCGGTATCGTTCGCCAGGACCGGGACGTCCACCGAGCTGCCTTCGGCCACGCTCGCCGAGTCCGGGTTCGCGACCGGGGCGTCGTTCACCGGAGTGACGGTGATGGAAACCGTGCCCTGGGCCGTGCCGCCGTTGCCGTCGGATACGGTGTACGTGAAGGAGTCGGCGCCGTTGTAGTTGGCGGCCGGCGTGTAGCGGACCGAGCCGTTGGGCTGGAGGCTGGCGGTGCCGTGCGACGGGCTGCCAACGGCGGAGACGCTAAGGGTCTGGCCCGCGTCGGGATCGGAGTCGTTAGCCAGGACGGCCACGTCGACGAATCCATCCTCGGCCACGCTGGCAGTGTCGGCTGTGGCCAGCGGCGGATGATTGACCACGCCGCCCGGCGGGTTCGTGATGAGCGCGGTCTGCACGTTGACGAGCCCGCAGCCGTACCAGTTCGGATAGCGCGAATCGGTCCTCGCCGGGTAGCTCGCCGTGTCGGCCGTCGCGCAGAGATGAGCGCGGATCTCGTCGAACGTCGTGCCGTTGCCATTCGTGTCGGTCATTCCGTAGCCGACCAGCAGCGCCACGGCGCCGGCCAGGTGCGGCGACGCCATCGAGGTGCCGCTCAACCAGTTGTAGCCATTTGGCGAGCAGAACATGCAGGTGCCAACGGGCACCGTAGAGACGATGTTGTCGCCGGGCGCACCGAAATCCACCTCCGGTCCGGTGCACGAGTATCCGGTCAGCTGGTCGTTGCTGCCCGTGTAGGTGGTGGCAAGGACCTCCGGGTACGCGGCCGGATATGCCACCGGACAGCCATAGAACAGCTCGATCCAGCTGAGGGGATTCACATTGCCGGAAGCGGCGACCATGAGCAGGCCGGTGAGATATGCGTTGTGGACCGCCTGCTGAAGCGCCGCGTTCTGGTCGTGCGTGCCCAAGCTCATGTTGACGACCTGCATGCCGTTGTCGACCGACCACTGGAGCGCCGCGATCAGGTTGCTTTCGTCGCCGTTCCCGCTGGCGTCCAGGATCTTCAGCCCGTACACCCAGGCGTCGGGGGCCACACCTGCCACGAGGTAGCCGTTGTGCTCGGCGGCCAGGATGCCCGACACGTGCGTCCCATGGCCGTTGTCGTCCATCGGATCCGTGTCGTTATTCACGAAGTCGTAGCCGCCCTTGTAGTGGCCGAGCAGCTCCGGGTCGACGACCGGCGGCTCGGCGGAGGGCGGCTGGTCGTGGATGTAGTCAATGCCCGTATCGATGATGGCGACCTTGACGCCGGCGCCGGTGATGCCCGCCTGGAAGGTGGCCTGGCCACCGATCCGGTTGACGCCCCAGGCGTTGTCGTACTCGAGGTCGCTCGCCGTGAGCGTCAGGTCGGTGTCAACCTCCGCAACCAGCGGGTTGTGCCGCAGTCCGGCGATCGCATTGGCCGGGACGGATGCGGAGATGCCCTTGATCAGGTGGAAGGTGCGCTTCACCTTACCGCCGGCCTTCTCGACCGCGGCCCTGGCTGCCGCGCCGGGGCGATCCCTGAACAGCACGATCACCTTGGTCGGCCTGGTGCTCGCGTCCGAGCCGGAGAGGGCCGCCTGGCCTCCTCCCGCCTGGCTGCCAAGCACGTCGGCGGGCAGGAGCGTCAGGATCAGTGCGGCCGCGGCGGTTCCGGCCGCCAGGCTGCGCGCCACGCTTGACGGGCCACTCCAGCGCACGAAGCGCCCCATGTCGTGCCTCCCGAATCCCTCGCCCGGCTCGGACCCAACCCTCGGATTCGTGACGGTACGCCGGCAGGGGGCCCTCAGTCCATAGGGAAAATGCCCTGTTGGACGAGGCGCCTTCGGGATGGTGACCGGGAGCACCGCCTTTCGGTACGATCAGGTAGTTTCGACCGGACCGAGTGCGCCCTAGCCTGCCGCGCATGTCGGCCCCAGGTCTGTCCAGCCGCCTGAGCCTGATCCTCGACCGGGCGCCCGAGGACGTCTTCGAGCCCGACTCGGTGTCCGACGCTCCGATGGTGCCCTTCGAGGCATACGCCGAGGACTCGCGAGTCTTCGGCTGGGTCCGCTTGAACGCCGACCGTCTCACCGACCTCCTCAACGCCTACGACGAGCTCCACCTCGCGAACGTCGAGATCGAGAGCCTGACCGGCGGCACGACGGAGATCGCGACGGAGATCCTCGTCCTCCGCGACCAGCTGATCGCCGTCCACGCCGGACATCCACGGGGCGACGAGAACCAGCGACGAAGAACGCGCAAGCACCCCGTCGCCGTCCAGGCTCGCCACTATCTGATCGGCGGCTACGTTCACGCGGCGCCTGGCGTCGATCCCATAGCGAGCCTGCGCGAGCGACCGCCGATGATCCCGCTGACCGAAGCCTGGATCGAGTACTGGTCGGGCGGCCAGCGCAAGCGCCAGTGGGTCGGGACCCTCGTCGTCAATCGCGACCTCACCGACTCGATTCGCCTCGTGACAGAGGACGATCTCTCCTTCGGACGCCTGAGACACCTGCCACCCCAGGCCTGATCGGTCCATCGTCTCGCCCCGCGCTCGGGTGAGCATCGTGGGATGCTTTCCCGAACGGCCATGCCCTGGTTCTCGGCTCCTGATTACTGGCTGGCGAGGGAGATCCTCGAGCGCCTGCTCGGGGCCATCTACCTGTTCGCGTTCGCGACCGTCATCCATCAGTTCCGGCCGTTGCTCGGTGAGAACGGGCTGCTGCCGGTGCCCGAATTCCTGCGCTCGACGCGATTCCGCGATGCGCCGACCCTGTTCCGCCTGCACTACTCGGACAGGCTGGCCGTCGCCTTCGGATGGCTCGGCGGCATCCTCGCCGCCGCGGTAGTGCTCGGCCTGCCGCAGCTGGCTCCTACGCCCGTCACGATGCTCACCTGGGTCGTCCTGTGGGTGCTCTATCTGAGCGTCGTCAACGTCGGGCAGCGCTGGTACTCGTTCGGTTGGGAATCGCTCCTGCTCGAGGCCGGATTCCTGGCCATCTTCCTGGGCGACGACCGGACGCCGCCGCCGTTCCTGATCCTGATTCTCTTTCGGTGGCTTGCCTTCCGCGTCGAATTCGGGGCCGGGCTGATCAAGCTGCGAGGCGATCCGTGCTGGCGCGATCTGACCTGCCTCGACTACCACCACGAGACGCAGCCCATGCCCAACCCGTTGAGCTGGTACTTCCACCATCTGCCGCGACCGCTCCATCGGGTCGAGGTGTTGGGCAACTTTTTCGCGCAGCTCGTTGCGCCGTTCGGACTCTTCCTGCCCCAGCCGATCGCGGGACTGTCCGCCCTGGTGATGATCGGCACCCAGGGCTACCTCGTCGTGAGCGGCAACTACGCCTGGCTGAACTGGATCACGATCGTTGCGGCGCTGGCCGGCATCCCGGACGACTTCTATCGCGTGTTCGTTGGGTTCAGCCTGCCCCTTCTGACCGATCCGGCGCCCTGGTTCGTGGGCGTCGTGCTCCTCCTGACAGCGCTCGTCGTGGTCCTCAGCTGGTGGCCAGTCGCGAACATGATCAGCCCGGGCCAGGTCATGAACCAGAGCTTCAACCAGCTCCACCTCGTGAACACGTACGGGGCGTTTGGCAGCGTCACCAGGGTGCGCTACGAGGTGATCGTGGAGGGCACGGCCGAAGAGCTGCCCCGTCCCGGCGACTGGCGTGAGTACGAATTCATCGGCAAGCCGGGGGATCCTGCCCGGCGGCCGCCCCAGATCGCGCCCTACCATCTCAGGCTGGACTGGCTGATGTGGTTCGCCGCACTGTCCCCTGCGTACGCCCGGGAGTGGTTCATGCCATTGCTTCAGAAGCTGCTGGAGGGTGACCCGGCAATCCGGGCTCTGATCCGGCGCGATCCCTTCGCTACCGGCGAGCCGCCGCGCTACATCCGCGCCCTCTACTACCGCTACCGCTACACCACGTGGCAGGAGCGACGCGCGACCGGGCATTGGTGGTACCGCGAACCGGTCGGGGACTACCTGCCCACGGTCACGCTGGCGCCACGAGGGGAAGCCCGGGAGGCCGAGCTCGATCCGGACCTGCCGGCTTCCACCCGTCGAGGCGCTGACTGACCCATGGTCGGCCAGCCTTCGGCCTTCGACGCGGTCGTTGTGGGCGCGGGTCCGAACGGGTTGGCTGCGGCGATCACCCTAGCCCGAGCCGGACGCGCCGTGCAGGTTCTCGAGGGAGCGGACATGGTCGGTGGCGGGAGCCGCTCGGCCGAACTGACGCTGCCGGGCTTCGTCCACGACGTGTGCAGCGCCGTTCACCCGCTGGCCCGATCGTCGCCCTTCTTCCGTGAGCTGCCACTCGACCGGCACGGACTGCGGTGGATCGAGCCAGAGGTGCAGCTGGCCCATCCGTTCGACGATTCAGAGACCGCCTTCGCCTTCCGCTCCCTCGACGAGACGGCAGCCTCCCTCGGCCCGGACGCGGAGGCCTATCGAGGCCTGCTGGGTCCGGTCGCGAGACGCTGGGATCTGGTCATGGACCTCGCGGCCCCATTCCACATTCCGCTCAACCCGTTGACGGCCGTCCGAGCGGCGAGCTTCGGGCGCCATGCGATCCAGTCCGTGACGCGCCTCGCGAGGCGATTCGAGACGCCGCAGGCGCGCGCGCTGCTCGGGGGCTGCGCGGCGCACTCGATGCTGCGCCTGACCGAGCCTCTCAGTGGGGCCTTCGGGCTCGTTCTCCTCAGCAGCGCCCACGCGGTCGGCTGGCCCATCACCGCAGGGGGCTCCCAGCGCCTCGCCGACGCGCTGAATTCGTATCTCGCGGAGCTCGGTGGGGAGGTGGTCACGGACCGGCATGTCGCCTCCCTCAACGAGCTGCCTCCCCGCCGGGCGTCGTTGCTGGACCTGTCGCCGAAGGGTGTCCTGGCGGTCGTCGGCGAAGAGCGCCTCCGCCGCGGGCTCCTCGGTCGCTGGTACGTCCGCCAGCTGCGTCGGTTCCGCTATGGGCCCGGAGTCTTCAAGCTCGACCTCGCCCTCGACGGCCCGATCCCCTGGCGAGACCCGAAGATCCTGCGCGCCGCGACGGTCCACCTGGGTGGCACGCTCGAGGAGATGGCCGCCTCGGAAGACGCGGTACGCCATGGCCGCGTTTCGGAACGCCCCTTCGTGCTGCTCGTCCAGCCGTCGCTGTTCGACCCTTCCCGGGCACCGGCGGGCAAGCACACGGTCTGGGCGTATTGCCACGTTCCGAACGGGTCGCTTGTGAACATGACGCAGGCGATCCTGGCCCAGATCGAGCGCTTTGCACCCGGCGTTCGGGACCTGATCATCGGTACGAGTGAGCGCGGCCCGGCCGAGGTCGAAGCGGAGAACCCGAACTACGTCGGCGGCGACATCGCCGGCGGCCTCCAGGATCTGCGCCAGTTCTTCACCCGGCCGGCAATCCGGCTCGACCCATACCGGACGCCCGATCCCAGCGTGTTCATCTGCTCGGCTTCGACTCCGCCGGGCAATGGGGTACACGGGCTGTGCGGCTGGTACGCCGCGCGCTCGGCGTTGAGGGGCCCACTGCGCGACTAGCAGCCGACTATTCAGCCTGGCCGCCGTCGGCCCCCTCAAACGGTGACGGCTCCCCGGCCGTGCCGGTCTTCCCGGGCCCATCACCTGGTGCCGGAGGCCTCGAGGGCCGGCGAGCCCGAGGTCGCCCGCACGGGCTCGGACGCACCCACGCGAATTCGGCCGGGAATGGCCAGCGCGGTCACCGCGGCCAATGCCACGATCGCCGCCCCGACCCACACCGCCGGCACGAGGCCGGCCACGTACGCCGAGGGGGAGACGTACGACCCGTTCGCCGAGAAGACCGGTGCCAAAACAGCCACACCGAACACGCCGCCAACCTCGCGAATTGCGTTGTTGGCGCCCGAAGTCAGTTGTCAAGAGCGAACGCGGGGCGACGCCTGCGAGGCGCCATTCACCATCGAATGGGTTTGGCACGCCACCACGAATGCAGAGAGCACCGGTTGCCTTATCGGGCCGGCCTGCATGCGGGGTGCCTGCCCGAATCCATTCACCATTGAATGAACCGGATCCCATGACGGCTGCGACTCCGGACGGGCGAGTCAGCCGAGCCGTTCGGTGACGGGCCCGGCCAGGGCATCGAGCGTCGAATCATCGAAAGGCGCCGGCCAATCGAAGACGACCGCCTCGGCGCACGCGTCGCGGTAAGCCTCGAGCGCCCGGACGACGTCGTCCGCGCTGCCAGCGAAGGGCGTGGCGCGAGCCGCCTCCGCAGCCTCGGCCTCGGGCATGCCGTGGCCGGCCAGGATCGTAGCCAGCTGCCCGCGCGCCGCCGCAGCCGTCGGGCGGATCAGCACGGGCGGCGCTCCGACAGTCCGGCGGATCGCAGCTGGATCTCGACCAATCGCGCGGCAGTACCCGTCGAGCACCGCGTTCTTGTGCCGGATCGCGTCCGGGGCGCCCTCCCCGTTCCAGATGTTCGCGGTTTCGGCCACGATGCGGAGGGTTCGTTTCTCTCCGGACCCGCCGATCAGCAGGGGCAGATCCCCGCGGGGTGGTGGAAGATTGCGCGCATCATCCATCTGCACCCAGGTCCCCCGCGTGGTAACCGCCTCTCCGTCCAGCAGCGCGCGGATCGCCCGCGCCTGCTCCTGGAGGCGGCTGATGCGTTCTCCGAGCAACGGATAGCCGAAGCCGAACGCACGATGCTCGGCCTCGTGCCACCCGGCGCCAAGACCGATGATCGCTCGCCCGCCGGACGCGTGATCGAGCGCGGTCGCCATCTTCACGAGCAGTCCTGGGTTCCGGTAGCCGGCGCCACTAACCAGGCAGCCGAGTCGGGCCCGCCGGGTTACGGCCGCCCAGCCGGCCAGGACGATCCAGCCCTCGAGCACCGGCCCATGCTCGCCGCCCGGCGAGCGCGACGCGGAGCTGGCCACCGGCATGAAATGGTCGTTCGAGTAGAGCGCCTCGAAGCCGCGCTCGTCGATTGCCCGACCGGCGCTCATGAGCGCATCCCAGGTCGTGAACTGGCTCCAGACCTGGAAGCCGAGAGCGATGGAGGGTGGAGCGCTCATTGCACGGTTGCCGCCCGCATCCTCGGCCTATAGCTGCGACAGGAAGCGGACCCGCGGCGCGATTGCGAAGTTGAGCTGGACGAGGACGATGAAGGCGATGCTCAGGAAGGTACTGAAGATCCACAGGGCAGCACCCACCGCGTAGAGGGCCTGGGCGCCCACCATGCGTCGCCTGATCGCCGCCGATACCATGGCGTCGGCGTCCTCCTTGAGCAAGCCGGCTCGGGTGGCGTACGCCCAAATGCCGTAGATGAACACGCCGAAGGCGGCGATGTTGGCCCAATACACAAGCAGCGCCAGCCTCAGCTCGATGTAGTCGGCGAGCAGCGAGGTCGAGAACGGCAGCAAGGCGACGGTTGCGAGCAGCCCCAGATGAATCCAGGCCAGGTGCCGGTCGGCTCGCGCGAAGTAGTTGAGCTGCGTCTGTTGACCGCTCCAGAAGATGCCCAGAGTCAGGAAGCTAAGGAGGTAGGTCAGAAACCGCGGCCCCAGGGCGACGAGTCCGGTCCACAGCGCTGCGTCGCTGTGCGTGGGGCCAAGATCAGGCACTCGGATTTCGAGCACGATCAGGGTCATGGCGACGGCGAAGAGCCCCTCGCTCAGGCCGGAGATGCGCTCGAGCCCTCGCGCCGCGATCTGGTTGTAGGTGGCGGCCACTACCAAACTGTCCGTGTCGGCTGCCCCGGGGTCAAGTCGAATTCAGGGCGGGCCCGCTCAGCGCGATTCGGTCGATCTCACGAACTCGAGCGCCTCGTCCGCAATCTTCTTCCAGCCTTGCGACTGTCGCGTCGGGATGGCGACCCATTCCTTCATGAGCCGGCCGTGGCCGGGATCGAGGCGGCTCCCGCTACCCGATTCGACGAGCTCGTTCGCACCTAAACTTGGCTGTTGAAGCAACCTGCTGAAGCAGATCGGAGGTCGAAATGAACCCGGATGACTTTCCATCTCCCAAGGAAGGCTTCGTCATTACCCAATTCCTCGTGGTCTCCGACCAGGTCCGATCCCGCGAGTACTACCGGTCGCTGTTCGACGGACAGGTCCTCATCGAGCGGGACCCGGTCATCATGAAAGTCGCCAACACGTGGCTGATCCTCAACGAAGGCGGCGGCCCGACCGACGACAAGCCCACGGTTACGCTCACGACGCCACCCGACCCCGACCGAACGAGCGCCTTCCTCAACGTCCGCGTCGCCGACATCGCGAAGGCGTACCGGGAGTGGTCCGCCAAGGGCGCCGAATTCCTCACCGAGCCGAAGGACCACGGCCGCGAGGTCAGGGCATACATCCGCGATCCGGACGGACACCTGATCGAGGTCGGCCAGACCACCGGCCTCTCGCGGTGACCAACCCGGACAGCGCGGCCGTCGTCTGTCAGGCGGGTGGGGGTCAGCCGCGCCTGATCGGCGCCTAGTTGTGGTACGGAAGGCCCCCACTCACGATCAGATGACTGCCGGTGACCTGATCGCCAAGAGGTGAACACAGGAACAGGACAGCGCGGGCGATGTCGTCCGGCCGCTCGAAGCGCCCGAGGATGAGCCGTTCCCGGTATTCCTCTTTGACCACGGTCGGATCGAGGTCGCGTCGACCGCCCTCGAGCTCCCACTCGCGGGCCATCATGTCCGTGTCGACGTCGCCCGGGCCGACCGCGTTGACGGTCACCGCCGGCGCGAATTCCTGCGCCGCGACCTGCGTCAGACCGACCACCGCGAACTTGGCCGCGCAGTAGGGGCCGAAGTACTTCGTCGTGCAATTCATCTGGGCGACGTAGGACCCGAGGTTCACGATCCTGCCCCAGCCTCGCTCCATCATGGCGGGAGCCAGCCGGCGCATCGTGAGGAAGGTCGCCTTGGCCATGATGTTGAGGTGGCGGTCCCAGTCGTCCTCGGTGCATTCGACAATGCCCCGATAGAGCGAGATGCCGGCGTTGTTGACCAGGATGTCGATCCCGCCGAGCGCGGCCTCGGCCTCGTCGCAGGCACGCTGCACCTCGTCCGCCTTCGAGACGTCACCCGGAATTCCGGCCGAAGCATGGCCCATTCCCTTGATCTCGTCGGCCGTTCGCGCGGCTGTCGCCGGATCCAGGTCATTGACGGCGACATCGGCCCCCGCACCTGCAAGCCGAAGGGCAATGCCGCGGCCGATTCCCCGGCCGGCTCCAGTCACGAATGCACGCCGTCCAGCCAGGTCGATGGTCTCGGTCATTTCACTGCCCCAAAGGTCAGGCCCCTGACGATGTAGCGCTGTGCCAGGCCGGCGAAAATGAGCATCGGAATAACCGCCGTCACGGCCGCAGCCGTCATCTCCTGCCAGCGCACGGCGGCATAACCGCGGAACCCGGCGACGGCGACCGTGACGGTTCGGGCCTGGTCGAAGGTGAGCGCCAGGGCGATCGTCACCTCGTTCCACATGTTGACACCGACGAGAATCGCGGTTGCCGCCAGGCCCGGCGCGGCGAGCGGCAGGTAGACGCGGATGAGCGATTGGAGTTCGGACGCGCCGTCGACTCGCGACGCGTCGCCCAACTCCCTCGGCACCTCGTGGAAGAACGCCTGGATCAGCCAGACGGCGAACGGCACGGCGAAGACCTGGTAGATGAACGCCAGCCCGAGCTGCGTGTCGTACAGGCCGAACGACTGATACAGGACGTACATCGGGATCACGAACAGGAACTCGGGGGTCGTATAGGCGAGGAGCAGCCACAACTTGATGTAGCGCTCGCCTCGAATCCGGAAGCGCACGATCGCATAGGCCGCCGGGGTGGCGATCAGCAGCGTCAGGGATACGCCGGCGAGGACGACGATGATGCTGTTCATGAACGCCTGGCCGAAGCCGGCCGTCTGCCAGATGGAGAGGTACTTGCTGAAGTCCGGGAGATAGATCAGGTCGGGTGGCGTCTTGAACGCGTCGCGCGGCAGCTTGGTCGAGATCTCGAACAGCCAGAGCAGGGGGAACAGGGTGACCATGAGCGCCACGACCACGATGACCCACGCTGCGACGAGCGCCGTCCGCTTGCGCGCGCGATACGACGCCAGCACGGCCGGTCGCGACAGCACCTGGACCGCGGCGCGCGTCATGCCCCGAGCCTCGGGCCGGCGGGCTTCCTCAACGCGTCAGCTCCCGGCCGGCGCCGAGGCGCTGATAGGCCAGGACAATACCCAGCACGATGACCGTGAAGATGACCATCATCGTCATCGAGACGCTCATGTTGAGCTGCTTGAAGGCAGTGCGGTAGGCGAGGACCTGCACGGATTCGGTGGTGGTCAGCGGCCCGCCACCAGTGGTGCCGAAGATGATTGCGAAGACCTTCATGCAGTCGATCGTCCGGAACAGCAGGACGATGAGGATCACCGGCCGAAGCAACGGCAGGGCGACGTACCGGAAGCGCTGCCAGGCGGACGCACCGTCGACCTCGGCAGCCTCGAGTGGCTCGGCGGGCAGGGCGCGCAAGCCGGCCGCGAGCACGATGAAGACGAACGCGGTCTGCCACCATGTGTCGATGAGCACGATGGAGCCCATCGCCATTCCTGGATCGCCCAGGAACCCGAGCCGCGGAAAGCCAAGGACCTCGGCGCCGTAGCCGACGAGGCCCACCGTCGGATCGAGCAGGATCTTCCAGGCGACCGAGACGATGATCCCGGACACCATCAAGGGCAAGAGGAGAAGGGTGCGGACGAACCCCCCTCCGCGACCCACGCGGTTCACGGCGACGGCCAGGCCGAGGCCAAGGAGGAGCTCGACGCTGACCGCCGACACCGTGAACACAACCGTGTTGACGAGGGCGGTCCGGAAGCGATCGCTGGCGAGCACATCCACGTAATTGGCCAGGCCCACGAAGTTGAGCCGCTGGCCCCAGTTCCAGTCGAACAGGCTGTAGATGAGCGAGTAGACCGCGGGATAGATCGAGGTGAGGGCCATGACCGCCACGAGGGGCACAAGGAAGCGTCCGCCCCGATCGGAGCGTGACCTGGCCGATACCCCTGCGATGGCGGTCATGAGATGAGCCGGACGCCGCCTACTTCACCACTTTGCCGAGTGCGTCGTTCGCCTTCGCGCACGAGGCGGTCGGATCCTTGCCCTGGGCAATCGCCAGCATTCCATCGACGATGGCCAGCGCACCGTCCTTCCAGCCCGCCTTGAAGACGACCGTCGTGCGCGAGGTCTGCATGGCCTGGTTGACGGTCTTGATGTAGTCAGCATTCAGCTTGCCGGTGTAGGTCGGGTCGCTATACGAGCTGAGTCGAGGCGCACCTCCGGTGGCGGTTCCAATTCGAGACGTGTTCTGCTTGTTGGTCATCCACTGGACGAAGTACCACGCGGCATCCTTGTTCTTCGAGTTCTTGGGGATGCCCAGGCCCCACAGCCAGTGACCGGTGTACGACTTTCCATCCCCACCCGCGACGGGCGGCAGGACCGCATAGCCGACCTTGCCGGCGACCTGTGATTTCGTCGTGTCTTCATAGGCTGGCCCGAACAGGCTGGCATCAATGAAGAACGCGGTCTTGCCTTGGCTGAAGAGGGTGTTCGCGTCCGGCCAGTCGATCGCAAATCTGTTGGACGGCCCGGCAGCCAGCATCTTGGCGTAATTCGTCAGGCCCTGGCAGACCTTGGCATCGGTCAGACGCGGCTTGTCCCAGCCGCCGTTGAACCAGAGGCCGTACGGTGGCGGCGCATCGGTCGCGCCCCAGGCGTTCCAGACGACGCCAGACAGGGTGTCCATGATCGCGTCGGAGCGGATCCCCCGCATGACCGCGCCCGAGATCCCCTTGGAGCCAGCGCTCTTCGTGATGTCGGCAGCCGCCTTCATCAGGTCCTCGAAGGTCGCCGGGACGGTGCCGCCGAGGTACTGATTCACGAGGTCCTTGTTGTAGAACAGGATGTAGGTTTCGAAGGAGATGGGGATGCCGTAGAGCTGGGCGGTCGCGTCACCCGGCGGATACGTGCCCGGCTGCAGGAAGCCCTGGGGGAAGTCTTTCAGGTCGTAGTCTGATGCGGTCTTCGCCGGATCGTTGACATACGGGGTCAATGGCTCGATCAAGTGGGCGCTGAACTGGTCGAAGCCGGTCGAGTCCATCGGCAGGAAGTAGACGTCCGCGCTGTTGGTGGTCGAGCGCAGGTTCTGCTCCATCTTGTCGAAGTACAGGTCCTCCGAGAAAGGCTGCACATTGACCTTGATCCCGGTCTGTTGGGTGAATTCGGCCAGGAGCGGCGTCATGCCGTCCGTCCAGGGATGCTGGTTGGCCAGGAACGTGATCTGCGTGCCGCTGTACTTCATCCAGTCGAACGCGGCGGCCGACGGGCTGGCGGCCGAACCGGAGGGCGATGCGGCAGCCGGGCTCGGGCTGACCGCAGCCGGACTTGCCGATGCCGGGCCCTGACCCGCACACGCGGCGAACAGCAAGGCGGGGATGATGAGTACGCTCAAATCCAGTCTGGTTCGTTTGTGTCGATCCATCTCGACTACCTCCTCGCCGAGCCGGTCCTCACCGTCGGCCTACGCCTGGAGCCATTCACGCGTGCGCGCGATGAACTCCTCGTTGATCGGTCGCTGGCTGGCGACCGTGTGCCACAGCCCCGCCCGCTGCACGTGCTCGGGCAGGATGCGGAGAGCCGCCGCGACGTCGTCCCAGGTCAGTCCCATCTGCTCCGGCCGGTAGCTCACGCCGACCCGATCGGCGACCTCCCGGATCCACTCCTGTCTGTTCTCCTGCAGCGCGCTCATCAGCAGGACGCCGAGCGTGACCGGTTGGCCATGAATGAATGGTCGGCCGGTCAGGTATTCAAGGGCGTAGAAGACGAAATGCTCGGCGCCCTCGATGTGGCGCGGATTCCAGCCCGAGTTGTGAAACGCCGCCCCTCCCCAGCGCAGCGACTCCATGAGCGCTCGAATTCCTACGTCGGACACCTCGTGAATTGCCGCTGCGTTTTCGACGACGCGGTCGAATGCCACCCGCGCCTCCTCCACGAGTCGCTCGTCATATGGCCATCGCGCCTCCATCTGCCCGCTGTCGCGGGCCATACGCCAATCCCAGTGGGCCGTGTGATAACAGAGGATGTCGCCCACTCCGGAACGGTTGAGTTCTGTGGGCGCACTGCGGATGAGATCGAAGTCGACGTACACGGCCTCAGGCACGGCCCAGCCGACATACCTGACGATTCCGTCCATACGAACGGCGGCACGCTGGGCGAACGCCGCGTTGACGGACATGGCAGTGGGTACCTGAAAGAGCGGCACCCGCCGCTTCCAGGCGATGTACTTGGCCGTGTCCAAAGCCTGGCCGCCGCCCAGGCCGATCACGGCATTCACCTCAGGCAGCGCGGCCACGTCGCGTTCGACCTCGCTCCGCTCCATCGAGCGCACCAGGAGCGGGCCGACGTGCCCGTCGTCGAAGGAATCGGCGAAACGCGGCCACAGGTCGGCCATCGTGGCGACGACGTACGGCCGGTGAACGTACTCCTTGAATTCGTCCACCAGCCCGCGACCGTAGACGGTCGTGAAGAGCTCAGTCACGAAGGGCTGCTCCTGCCGCCCTCACCGCGTCTTCGAACGCCGCCAGCGTCTCGTCGACGAGAGCGTCGTTGTGGACCGTGGAGACGAACCACAGCTCGATGTTCGAGGGATGCACGAGCACCCCGCGGCGGTGCAGCTCGCGCGCCAGCGCTGCGTACTTGGGGGAGTTGAGGTGCGGCGCCGCGGCTCGATAGTCCGCGATTGGCGTCTTGCTGAACCAGAACTGGAACATGGGACCGACGCCCTGCACCTCGACGGGCACCCCCGCCCGCTCGAAGACGTCGCCGATTCCGGCCGTGAGCCGCTCGGCCGTCGCAAAGAGCCGCTCGTAGATCCCGGGCTGCCGCAGCACCTCCAGTGATGCCGCCGCGGCCGCGACCGCGACCGTATTGGCGTTGTACGTTCCGGCGTGCAGAACCTCTCCGTCCGCGACGACCTCCATGAGGTCCCGCCGACCGCCCACCGCGGCCACCGGAAAGCCGCCACCAAGCGCCTTGGCCATCGTCGTGAGATCCGGAGTCACCCCGTAGTACGCCTGGGCTCCGCCGTAGGCAACGCGGAAGCCGCTGATCACCTCGTCGAAGATCAGCACGATGTCGTTCGCGCGCGTGATCTCGCGCAGCGCCTCGAGATAGCCCCGAGCCGGCGGGATTACGCCCGTGTTGCCCATGATCGGCTCGGTAAGGATCGCCGCGATCTCGTGACCGCGCCGCTTGACCAGCCGCTCGACCGCATCGACGTCGTTCCAGGGCAGGACCGCCAGGGTCTTGCCGAATGCCTCCGGAATCCCTGGCGAACCGGGAACGGCCCGCGGGCTCCTGGCCAGCCCGGCGGCGGCCAGGGGCGGGTGGTGGCTCCACTCGAGCTGGTCCGCCCAGCCGTGATACTGGCCCTCGAAGCGGACGATCACGTCCTTGCCGGTTGCGGCACGCGCGATGCGGCACGCGTGCAACACGACCTCGGTCCCCGAATTGCCGAACCGGACGAGTTCCACCGAGGGCACGGCCTCGACGATCGCCCGGGCTGCCTGCGCCTCGAGCTCGTAAGGAAGCGCGAACATCGTGCCGATCGACTCGATCGCATCGCGCACCGCGGCGGTCATCTGGGGGTGGCGATGGCCGTGGATCATGGGTCCCAAGGCCAGCAGGTAGTCGACGTAGCGGTTGCCGTCCACGTCCCACACCAGCGCGCCTTCGCCGCGCGCCACCACCGGCGGGCCCGGGATCCAGCCGGCCTGCGGCCCGCGAGCGCCGCTGTTGACCCCGCCCGAGATCACCTCCTGAGCGGCCTCGTAGGCCGCCTCGGAGCGGCTCGTGGAATAGGTCGCGGCGGTTGCCATCAGTCCCTCCTCACGCCAGGTAGCGCTCGACGGTTGCAATCAGCAGCTCGGTCACGGACGCAAGCTCGGCCATGTCGACGGACTCGTCCGGCGCATGGAAATTCTCGCCGGCGGCGCCGATCGAGAGCGATGGAATGCCCGCGGCCCCCAGGAGGCCGGTGTCCATCCAGGCGTTCTCGCCGACCGGCTCGGGCGACCTGCCGAGGAGGTCGCGGCTCGCGCCGTCCAGGGCGTCCCACAGCCGCTCATGGCCATTCGCCTCGAAGGGTGGGCGATGGAGGCGCACGTCGACGCGTGCCTCGAGGTCGGGGAGTTCGACTCGCATCCCGGTCACGATCGCCTCGATCTCGGCTACCCGGTCGGCGATCGTCTCGCCGGGCTGCGTTCCGATTTCGATGCCCAGGGTCGCATCCGCGGGGTACGTCGCGTAGTCGGTTCCCCCACGGACCGTGCTGGCGTGATAGACCGTGACGCCGTTGAGGGGGTGCGGGTGGGCGCGGAACGTCCGTTCGGCATGGGCGTCGAGGCGACGGGTGAGCTCGGCAAGCCTCGCGATCGCATCGATGCCTTTTTCCGGTGCGCTGCCATGGGCGGCACGGCCGGCCACCGTGACGTCGAGCCAGCCGAAGCCCTGGTGGCTGACGAGTGCCCGCCCGAGCCCGAGCGGCTCTGCGACGATGCAGGCGTCCATCGGATGCCGGACGATCAGCTCGCTCGTTCCCTGCGACTCGGCCTCCTCGTCCGCGACCCAGGCAAGGAGGAGCGTCCCCCGGAGGGCGATCTTGCGTTCCAGGAGCTGCTCCAGCGCGACGAGTAGTGCCGCGCAGTGGCCCTTGTCGTCCGCAGCACCGAGACCCACGAGGCGATCGCCCGTGAGCGCGGCCGAATAGCATCGATCGGGCCAGCCGGCGTCGCCGACCGTGTCGAGGTGCGCATTGAGGCACAGCACCGGTGGCTCGCCGGAACCGAGCCGCGCGATCCCGTTCGGCCGCCCCGGCGAGATTGGCTCCAGCTCGACCGGGATCCCAAGGGCCTCGACCCGAGCCGCGAACCAGGCGGCGATCTCGGTCTCGCCGGGTGCACCGGGGATCAGCCATGGATTGCGCGCGTCGATCGCCACGATCTCGCTCAGGACTTCAGTCAGGCGCTCGCGAACGGCTGGTGCAGTCTGCATCAGGCGGCCTCCGCACCCTGGCGGTCGATGGCTTCGCGCCAATACTCGACCGACACCTCGAGATCGTCGAGGACACTGTCGTCGTCTGCTTCGAACGGGGGGATCACCTCGAGGAGCAGCAGCGACTTGTCCGCGCCGCTCTCCCCGAGCGCTCCGATCACCCGGTCGGCGTCGATTCGGCCGGCAACATTTCGCTCCGGCGTGAACGGCCAGTGATGGTCGCCATGCTCGTCCGATTGCTGGAGCTGGATCATCGGCGCGCTGCCACCCAGCGCCCGCAGCCAGGCGTACGGGTCGCGGTCCTGCCCGGTCGTTCCGGGGACGCACATGTGGCCGACGTCGAGGCACAGCTGGATAGGCACATGGCCCGCGTCGCCGTCGGTGAGGAGGTCGCGGATCATGGCCATGGTCGAGGGCTCCCGTGCAGCAGCGAGGTTCTCGACCACAAGACATTCGAGACCCTCGCGCCGGGCGTCACCGGCAAGGCGCTCCAGCGAAACCTTGAGCTCCTTCCAGAGGGCCGCTCGCCGGTCGGCTGACCGCCAATCCCCAACCGAGTAGGCCCCGACGTGGCCCCCAGTTGCCCCCGCACCGATCGTCGCGCTGAAGGCGATCGCCCGCTCGAACCAGCCTGCGCCCTCTTCGCGCCGCGACGGCTCCGGATCGAGGAGCATGTTCGACGAATAGGCCGCGAGCCCGGTGAACGTCGACTGGACGTCCAGACCATGAGCGCTCGCGGCGGTCCGGATGGCGTCGGCCTGGCCGTCGATCCCAGCGGGCCCAGCGTCGAGGTTGACGAGGTCGAGTGAATGCTGGACGAGCCCCAGGCCAAGGCGGTCGCGAACGATGGGCGCCCAATCCGCCGGTCGCGGCCAGCGCTTGACGGCAAAGCAGGTATTCACCCCAAGCCGCACCCGCATCAGCCGGCCTCCGTCGTCCGAACGGCGCGGGACTCGGCGAGGGATCGCCAGGCCGCATACCCGCCCTCGTAGAGCTGGCACAGCCTCGCATCTGGTTGGATCGGCGGATCCCGCCTGACACAGCGCGCGATGGCCTCGGCCGCGTCGCGATACACGCCGGCGCCGATCCCGGCCAGCATCGCGACCCCGGTTACGGCCGCGTCGCCTGGAACGGTCGACACAGGGACACCGGTCACATCGGCCTTGATCGTGTTCCAGGTCCCGAGCCTGGCATCTCCGCCCGAGACCCGCAACTCGGTCACGGGCGCACCGCCCTGACGCAGCAGATCGAGCTGGCCGCGGATCGCGAAGGCAACGCCCTCCAGCAACGCCCGGGCGAGCGCCGCGCGGTCGTGACGCAGCGACAGACCGACGAACGCGCCACGCAGGGCCGGATCCGTCCGTTCGCCGTCGCCTAGAACTGGTAGCGCCAGCACGCCACCGGCGAGAGGCGGCACGCGCGATACCTCGGCGTCCAGTCGGGCGAAGTCCCGCCCGCTCGCCGTTCCTCGGCGCCCGCCGTAGAGCAGGTTGGCGAGCCAGCGGACCGCCTCGCCGGTGGTGTTGATGCCGGTTTCCGTACTGAAGCTGCCCGGGACGACGTTCGGATAATGCGTCACCTCGAGCACGTCGAGGGGCCGTGGCACCGCGGCGTTGAGACAGGTCGACGAACCGGCCATTTCGCTGACCGGCCCCGGCCCAATTACGCCCGCTCCCAGGGCGCACGACTGCGAATCGGCGCCGCCCAGTACGACGGGAGTCGCGGCAGGGAGCCCGAGACGCGCTGCAACGGCGGGCCGAAGCGTGCCCACCACCGAGGTGGACGCACGGACGGGCGGAAAGAGGCCCGGCTCCAGGTCCAGGCGGCCCAGGATGTCACGGTCCCAGTCCCCGTCGCGCAGAGCGAACGCGAGGGTCGCCGCCGCGTGCGTCCCGTCGGTTACGGCCTCGCCGGTGAGGCCCATGGCGACGAAGTCCCGCGGCTGCAGGGCGAGCCGGACCCGTCGCCACGTCTCCGGTTCGTTTGCCCGCAGCCAGAGCAGCTTCGGCGCGATGTGGAAGGCGGACGGCAGGTGGCCGGTCCGGCGGTGGATCTCCGCCTCGCCGAACGCTTCGCGAATCCGGCGCGCCTCCTCGAGCGCGCGGTTGTCGCGATAGATGAGCCCAGCCCGGACAGGACGCTGCGCAGCGTCGAGCACGACGAGCGACGGGCACTGGCCGGTCAGGCCGATGGCATGGACGCGGCGCCGAGGACCCAGCCGTCGGACGAGCTCACCCAGGGCCGCCAGCGCCGCAGACCGCCATCGGGCGGCGTCCTGCTCCGCCCAGCCGGGCCTGGGGATGTGCGTCGGGTACGGGCGCCGGATCTCGAGTCGACGCTCGCCCTCGAGGTCGAATGCCGCCGCTCGGGCGCCGGATGTGCCAACGTCGACCGCGACGAGCGCATCCTTCCACGAGCGATCGCCCGCTCTCGATTGGGTGCACTTCAGGGCCGCGCGGTTCATCCGCGGACCAGCTGGTGGGCGGCGATCCTGTCGCGCTCGAGCGTCACCAATGCCCCGTTGAGCGCTCCGGTGGAGAAGTCGCTGCCAGGGTTGATGGCAAGCGTCCGCCCGAGACGGCGGATGCCGGTGGACTCGTGGATATGCCCATGAAGGCCGAGCAGCGGCTGGACGTCAGTGAGGACATCGCGTACCGCCTGGCTGCCTGCCGGCGCGAACTTCACCTGGCCAAGCACCTGGACCACGCGAAGGTTCTCGTCCAGCATTGGAGCATCGTCCAGCCCACTCGCGATGGGCGGTACGTGGACATTGAAAACGGCCCGCGCCGGATCCGTCAGCCTGGATGCGAGGTCCCGCAGCGAGGCATCGAGCTGCTCCTCCGTCTGCTCGCGGTGGCTGTGCCAGGGAGTGATGTTGGAGTAGCCCCAGCTGACGAGCTCATGGTCGTCGTCCAGCTGCGCCACGCGGCCCTCGGCCTGCGTGCCGTAGGGCGCCTCGTCGAGCACCTCGCGCAGCTCGACTGGATCGTCGTTGCCGAGCATGAAGAAGAACGGCAAGCCCTGTGGTCGCAGGCGCTCGTCGGCGAGCTGGAGCCAGCCCGCGAGGCGGCGTTGCATCAGTCCCAGAAAGACGTCGTCGACGCGCCCTTCGGCCTGCATCGCGTCGAACTCACCCGGTTCGACCCGCAGCGGGTAGTAGCCGTGGTCCTCGATGAGCTTCTCGAGATCGGCGAGCTGGTCGCCATCGGCAACGTCGTACTCGGTCCCGACGAATTGACAGCGCCAGCGCCCGTGCGGCGAGCGGACGATGGTCTGGATGGCCTTGCCGGCGAGGTCGGCGCCAAGCACGAGCACGTCGGCGCCGTAGAACGGACCGGCGTTCAGGAATTTGCGGAAGCACTTGGAGGAGCCGTGCAGGTCGGTTGCGAAGAACACCTTCGTCGTCGAGCCCTTCGCCATCAGCCGACCGGCAGCGCTGAGCGAGCCTGCCCGGCGGCATCGACCAGGCGCCGGGCGCGCTCGGGGTCGACTGGATTCCACGTGACGCCATCGACCTTGAGTGAGGTGCCTACGATCACGCCGTCGGCGATGCTGAAGATCTCCCGGATTCGCTCCGCGCGAACGCCCGTGTTGGCGATAACGGGCGTGTCCCGGGCAGCTTCCCTGGCTTCGGCGAGGTGGCGCATGTCCAGCGCCGCGCCCGCCGCCGGTCCGCTGATGAGGATCGCATCGACGCCCAGGAAGGCAGCTCCGCGCGCCCGATCCGCAACGCTGCGGGACCCGATCGCGCTGGCAAACTCGGGCTGGACGTTGTCGAACAGCAGCACGTCGTCGGCGCCGATGGCCGTGCGGTAACCGGCGATCTCGCCGATCCGCGGCTCGATCATGCCAAGGTCGCTTTCGTAGACTCCCGTCAGGACCTCCCGGATGAAGCGGGCGCCCGTGGCCCGGGCAAGCGCAAGGCTCGCGATCGCGTCCCACAGGACGTTCACACCGTAGGGGACTCGGAGGTCCCGCCGCAGCTCTCCGATGATCGCCGCCATCGCGGCCGGGATCTCCGGCCCGACCCTGAGCTGGTACGGCAGGTCTGCCTCGTTGCAGAACAGAACGCCATCCACACCGGCGTCCTGGAGCACCAGCAGGTCACTGCCCACCGCGTCCAGGAGACGGGCCTCCCCGCCGCTCCGATCATGGCGCGGTCGTCCCGGTAGCGCCGGGAAGTGCAGCATCGCGATGACTGGCTTGCGGACGCCGAACAGGTCCCCCAGTGAGCTCATCTTGTCTCCTCCCCTTCAGCCGGCCGGTGCCGCCGCGACCATCGCTGGCCGGGATCGGTCAGCGTCGTTGCGCGCGCGGCCCTCGGAGGCTCGTTCGGCGCTGGCGAACACGACGTCCACTCCGGCGCTCTTCAGCGTGGCGACCTCTGCCGGGTCGGCTGACTGGTCGGTGACCAGGACGCTGATGCGGTCCACAGGCGCAACTACGGCGTTTGTCGCGGCGCCGATCTTCGAGCCGTCGGCGATGACGATCAGGCGCTCGGACCGGTCGATGGCGACGCGCTGGATCTCCGCCTCGGCGTCTGTCAGCTCCGTGATTCCCCAGCGCGTCGAGAGCCCAGCGGCGCCGATGACGGCGACGTCGAAGCGGTACCGCTCCAGGGTTCGCACGGCGGCAGGTCCAACGCAGCTGAGCTCGTCGTGAAGAACCGTGCCGCCCAGGACGACGACCTGGAAGGGCCGCGTCCCGAGCAGGCTGGCGATCGGGAGCGAGGCAGTGACGACCGTCAGCTCGTCGCGCGGGCTCAGGTAGCGAGCGAACTGCTCGGCCGTCGTGCCGATCCCGACGAATGCCGTCCTGGCATCTTCGATGAGTCGTGTCGCACGCATCCCGATCAGCCGTTTCTCGCGCGTGTGCTGAAGGGCACGGGCGTTGAATGCCACGTCGAACGAGCGCGTGATGTGTGCCGTGGCCCCTCCGTAGGTCTGACGCAGGAATCCGTCGCGCTCCAGGCGCCGGATGTCGCGCCGGATCGTCATCTCCGAGACACGCAGCTCGCGAGCCAGCTCGCCGACATGGATCGTTTGCTCGGCGGCGACGCGTTCGAGGATGCGGTGGCGCCGGTCGACCGCATAGATGGGGTGACGTTTCAACGGCTCAGCCGCTGCTTGGGAGCGGGAGTGCGGCGGCGGTACAGCTTTCGACACCCGCACCCCTCCAATGGCGCACGATCAGTTGACGAAGGGTGTTCGATTGTGTTCGACTATCGCCGCACAGGGCGACGGCTGTCAAGGTGCCCGCGCTGACGACCGGACCTGGTGGAGAGGTGCACGGCAGGAGGTAGGCATGGCATCGACCGAGGCTGGCGGCAGCCAGCTCTTCGTCCGTCAGAGCACCGGCCTCGTCCGGGAGGCGTCGGCCCTCGACGCGACCATCTACAACGCGGTCTTCTCGGCGCCCGTCGGCGCCACGCTCGCGTGGGGCGTGTTCTTCGCGCTGAGTGCGTTCCCCGGGGCCGATCTCGTCTGGGCGACGATCATCTCGTTCGTCCTCAACATCCCCGTGCTGATCATGATGGCCTTGCTCGCGTCGAGCATGCCCCGGACCGGCGGGGACTACGTGTGGGTCAGCCGCATCCTCTCGCCGCCGCTCGCGACGATCTCGAATTTCGGCGCGGCCCTGTCGGCCATGATCGGCGCGACCTTCTGGGCGCGCTACTTCCCGGTCTTTGCTCTGGGTCCCGTGCTCGTGGTCCTCGGTGTCATCTTCGGGAACGACTCCCTGACGAGCTGGGGGACCAGCTTCCAGAAGGACCAGCTTTGGATCTTCATCGGCGGGTTCGCGATGATCGCCCTCATGACGGTGATCCACATCGCCGGCGTGCGCACCACGTTCCGCTGGCAGAACGTGTTCTGGATCATCGCCTCGGTCGGGACGTTCCTGGCGTTCGTGGTGCTGCTGATCGGTAGCAACGCCGACTTCGTGAAGAACTTCACCGCGCTCAACACCAAGTTTGGAGGCGGCGATGCCGCGGCAGTCATAGCCGGAGCGAAGGCCCAGGGAGCGGCGCCCAATGTCGGCAACGTGGACGCGACCCTGCCGACGGTGTTCGCGATCATGGTCTTCATGATGTGGAACTGGTGGTCTGTATACCTGGCCGGGGAACTCAGGAGCGCTGCGAACCGCGGCCGTCAGTTGTCGATCATGTTCGGCGCCCTGATCTGGGACGTCGTCTTCATCGTCATCGGCGTCCTGCTCCTGTTCAAGGTCACGGGCTACGACTTCATGGTCGCCGTCAACACGGTGACCGACGCGGCGAGCGGTGCGATTGCCGGCGGCGCGTACGCCATTCCCAGCGGGCCCTGGTACCACTTCATGGCCTCGCTCGTATTCAACATCCCGGTGGTCACGATCCTGATCGTCGGCTCGTTCCTGTTCTGGAGCCTGCCGGCGATGGTCGGCAACACGTTCATGCCGATCCGCACGGTGTTCGCGTGGGCGTTCGACCGGCTGCTGCCGGAGAAGTTCACCGAAGTCAACACCCGAACGCACTCCCCGGTGCCGGCGATCCTGCTGGTCATGGGCCTGGTGACGCTGATGCTCGCCTGGAGCATCCTCTCGACGGACTTCGCGACGTGGCTTGCGCTGGGAGTTCTGGCTGGTGTCGTGTGCGTCGTGATCGTCGGCGTCGCCGCGTTCGTCTTCCCGGACCGGCGACCGGATCTGTACCGCGCGTCTCCGGCGAACGTCAGCTGGGGCGGCATCCCTGTGCTCAAGATCGTCGCGCCGCTCTCGATCCTGGTCATGCTCTTCCTGACATACCTGACCATTCGCTATCCCGCTCTTGCCTTGTACGGTGACGCCAAGAACGTATGGTGGATCCCGGCGTTCATGGGCGGCATCGTCGTCATCGGCCTGGTCGTCTACTACGGCGCGCGGATGATCCGGCGCAGCCAGGGCGTCGACCTGGACCTCGTGTATCGGGAGCTGCCGCCCGAATAGCCTCGTTTCGGCATAAGGTGACGGCGTGGCCGACCGATCGAGCTTCCGCGGAATAATTCGCTATTGGCGGCCGGAGCAGGCGGCCGGCCTCGCGGTCGTCGACATCCCAGCGGACATGACCGCCACGCTGGGAGGTCTCAAGCAGATGCGGGTGGCGGGCACGCTGGGAGGTGCCGAGTTCACCTCGAACACGATGCCCGCCGGGGGCGGCCGCCTGTCCCTCAGCGTAAGTCGAAAGATGCTGGCCGAGGCTGGGCTCGCCGTCGGCGAGGAAGCGCTGGTGGAGATCGAACGCCTCGTGGGGACAAGGGGCGCCGGAGACACTCCTTGATCAAGATCCGCCGGGACGCGGAGATCCACCGGGTTGACGGCGAGTGGTTCAGCGCCCGCTGGCACTTTTCGTTCGACACGTACAGCGACCCGGAAAACGACAGCTTCGGGGCCATGCGCGTGTTCAACGACGACCGGCTCATCCCAGGCGGGATCTGGCCGCTGCACCCACACCGGGACGTGGAAGGCCTGACCTATGTCGTCGACGGGCTCTTCCGCCACGAGGACAATGTCGGTGGCGCGCCGGGACCCCTTCCTGCCGGTTCGGTCCAGCGGATGACCCTCGGCGCCGGCGCCTGGCATTCCGAGCAGAACGCCTCGGAAACCGAGCCGATGCGCTTCATCCAGATCTGGATCCTGCCCGACACGCCGAGCCTTCCGCCGGCGGTCGAGCAGCGCGCGTTCACCCAGGAGGATCGGACGAATCGGCTCTTGAAGGTCATCGGCCCCGAAGGCGGTGACGTCGTGAAGGTCCACCAGGACGCGGCGGTCTACGTAGCTTCCCTCGCACCGGGCATCGCGGTGACCCACGCGATCGGCGCGGGCCGGGGCGCGTACGTCTATCTGATTGGCGGCGAGGCGTCCGTCGACGACGAGGTGCTCGCCACGGGCGATGCCGCGAAGGTGACCGACCAGCCTCCGCTGCGGATCCGCGGGAGGGCGCCCAGCGAGCTCATCCTTGTCGACGTCCCCATGCAGTTCGAACCCGTGGGGATCTGGGCCGGACGCGTCTAGCCTCGAACCCGGGCTGCGTGGCCCTCCGAGGGTGACGCCGTACTTCGCGTGAAGCTCGTCCGACCAGTTGTCGAGGATCTCCAGTCCAAACTCGTCCGCCAAGGCCTTGTAGCGCTTCGGCTGGTTCGAGGGAGCCGGCCTGGGATGGACCGGGGCTCAGTACTGGTGTTCACCGCGCGCCACCACGCCGGCTACTCGATGCTTACAGTCCATTGCATCATGCAACGCTCGCCCTTCGGCCGGACCGGTGGGCACATCGGAGGAGGAGCATCGTGAGGCGCACCCACCTGAGCCTGTACTACCTCGCGGGTTACCTCCTACCGGCGGGACTCCTCCTGCTCATTGCGCCGACGTTCGCCACGAAGCTGCTGCTATCGAACCAAACGTATGAGGAGCCGCCGCTGAGGCTGGCGGGCCTGCTTCTCGTCGCGCTCGGCATCCTCATCGTCCAGATCATCCGCCACCGCGTCGAAATCCTGTACACCACGACCCTTGTCGTCCGGTCCGTGATCAGCCTCGGGCTCTTCTCGCTGCTCGTCTCGACCGGAAATCCGTTCTTCGGCGTGGTGCTCCTCATCGTGCTCGTTGGGATCGCGTTGACCGGCATGAGCTACCTGATCGATCGGCGGACGGCATCCCGGGTGTCCGAGGCCTGAATGCGACGCGGGTCGAGCCGCGCCGTCGCTCGGTGCGGCCTGCCTTTGCCTCGAATACGAACCCGAGTGGTCTAAACGCTTATCCGAGGGGCGCTGGACCATCAGGCGACGGCAGGGCATCCCGTCCTGAACGTCGGTCGGGCCGAATCGCAACGATTTCCGGGTCGCGCTCGGCCACCGAAAGCGTTAACACCATGTTGGTTGATATTTGCCAGCGGAACCTCATCTCGGCGCCGACTCCGAGACTTGTCGATTCCCAGTGCTCTTGCTCGTCGTCTGATTGCAAGGCGAAGGACTGAACCCGCCAAGCGGCCAAGGATCAGGAGGACGAGAGCGATGAATCTGCGCATCAACGACCGAGCTGGAATGCTCGCCAGGCCTGGTGGCAGGCATCGAGGCCGGCGATGGTGGTCGGTGCTCAGCTTCGTCGCGGCGGCCGCGGCGATCGCTCTTGGTCCAGGCATCAGCCCGGCGTCGGCGAGCAATCCCGACGCTCGACCCGCCATCGGCGATGTCAGTGTCTTCGCGACCGTGCCGGCACCCGGACATCCCTTCGGCGTTGCCGTCGACCGGAGCCGCGTCTACATCTCGACCAGCGCGGGTGACTTCTTTGCCGGTCCCAACGGTGGCCACCTCAATTCCGACGGCGAGCGTGTCTTCGCCTACGACAGGCGCGGCAACCTGGTGGGCACGACGAGCATCGCAACCGGGGTGAACTCCGATATGGGCCTGTTCGGCCTGGCCCTGGATGGCAACCCGAAGCCGAACCATCACTTGTATGTCGCCGACATGAATGGTCGCATCCTCCGCCTCGACCTCAGCAAGCACCCCGCCGCCCCCGAGGTGTTCTCCCAGGTGCCCGCCAGCACGGGCCTCAGTGGCGACTGGATGAAGTCGATGTGGAACGACCTCGTGTTCGACGGGGCGGGAAACCTCTACGTGCCCGACGACAAGCCCCGGATCTGGCGTGTCACTCCCGATGGCATGGCCTCGATCTGGTTCACCGATGCCCGGCTGACCGGCTTCTTCGGCTTCGCGGGCGGGCCACTCGGCGGGCGGATCGATCCGACGGGCAAGTGGCTGTACTTCTCCATCACGGTGTCGCTCGACCACCCGCTCGCGGCTCTGATCTACCGAGTTCGCTTGGTCGACCATCCGACGGCATCGGATCTCGAGCTGGTGCACGAGTTCCCATTCGACCCGACGCAGGCCCCGCCCCAGGCGACCGGTCTCGCGTTCGCGAAGTCGGGCAACCTCTATGTGAGCCTGCTCGGTCCGAATCAGATCGCGGTCCTGGACCCCGCCGGCAATGAGATCCGACGAATTTCGAGCCCGCTCTTCCACTCGCCCTGGGGTCTCGCCTTCATGGGGCAGTCGCTGCTCGTGACGAACGGCGACCTCGAACCCGGCGACAACCCCGACGCCTGGAAGGTCTTCAAGGTGTTCGTGGGCGAGACAGGGCTACGGCTCAATCGCCCGCGGACGTCGAAGGATGGGGACAGCTAGCGACCCGGCCTGCCTCTTGCCTCAAATACGAACGGGGGTGGTCGTAACGCTGATCGAGCGGGACCCTGCCGGGTAGGCGACCGCCGGCCAACCCGTCGCGAACATCGACCGGGACAAGTCGCAGCGATTTCCCGGTCGAGTTCCCCGGACAATGGCGCTGGCACCACAGGGGTTCGTATTTGCTCCGAATCCCTCTCGTCAGCTCGACTTCGAAGAGCTCCGAATGGAGGGCTAGCGCCCGGCAGGTCGACCCACAGAGACGTGCCGCGCCACTTGCCTTCAAGTACGAACCCGGGTAGTCACAACCTCGATCGACGCGACTGATGGACCGCGGACCAACCACCGTCTGTCCCGATCGCAACGTGCGCCGGGACAACTCGCTGCGGTTTTCGCGACCGCCGGCGGCTTTGGCGTTGGCAGGATGGGGGTTCGTATTTGAGAGATTGGAGGTTGGCGGCCTCGGTTGGCGGCCGAGATTGTCGGCCGAGATTGGAGGTTGGCGGCCGAGGTTGGCGGCCGAGATTGGCGGCCTCCGAGCTGGCGGCTGAGATTGCCGGCGAAGCCGGGCGGCCGAGATTCCCGGCGAAGCCGGGCGGCTGAGATTGCCGGCGAAGCCGGGCGGCGTTGGACCCCGGCCCGGTGCTAGGGCAGCGGACGCCAGAGCTGAGCGAGGAAGACTCCGAGCATCGCCAGGAGGAAGCCCACCGCGACGAAGGCCACGCTGACCTCCATGACCTCGTGCTTCGTGATCAGGGACGTCGGGAGATTGCTGAACACGTTCTGGAGGTCGCCTGCGCTCTCGGCTGGGTAGTACGTCGCGCCGGTCATGTCGGCGACCTGCTTGAGCGTGGCTTCGTCGATGCCGCGGCGGAATCCCGGGCCGCCACCGGCTCCGCCACCGCCGAAGCCGCCTCCGAACGCACCCGGTTCTCGACCCACGAACTGCGGTCCGCAGACCGGATCGATCGCGCCACCGTCTGCCGACCCGAACCCGATCGTGTACACGCGGACGCCCCGATCCGCCGCCTGCTTGGCGGCGTCGATCGGTGCCGGACCGGCGTTGTTCGCACCGTCGGTCAGCAGCACCACGATGTCGGGGGCATAGGCACCCTTCGGAACGGGCGACGGATCGGGCCCGGTTGGCGGATCGGTCTGGCTGCGCGCGACCGTCGGATCGATGCCGGCGATCGCGTCGATCGAGGCTAGCATCCCGCTCCCGATGGCCGTTCGCCGTCCCGTGGCGAGGCTCCGCACGGCGTCCAGCAGCAGCTCCTGGTCGTTCGTCGGCGACTGGACGAGCTCGGCGAAGCCTGCGAACGCGACGATGCCGATCTGCGTGGTCGAGCCCTGCCGCTGGATGAAGGACGACGCGGCGTCCTCTGCGGCCTGCAAGCGGGTCGGTTGGATGTCGGTCGAGCACATGCTGCCCGAGACGTCGATGGCCAGGATGATCGTGGTCTGGCCGGCGGGTACGCTGACGATCGTCACCGGCCGTGAGAGGGCCACGGCCAGGCTGGCCAGCCCAACCACGAACAGAGCGAATGGCAGGTGCCGGCGGAGGCGCGAGGAGCCGGGCTGCGCCGTGCGCACGAGCGACAGGCTGGAGTAGCGGACCCCTGAAGGCCGGCGGCGGCGCAGCGTCCAGACGTAGATGCCGATCATCGCAGGCACGATCAGGAGCAGGGCGAGGAAGCCGGGCCACAGGAACTGCATCAGGACACCTCGGCCTGCATCAGGACACCTCGGCCTGCGTCAGGTAGAGACCTGCCAGCATCAGGGCACCCGCCCGAGCCACGCGAGCGACGACACGCCCCCGATCAGCAGGATCAGCAAGCTCGCCCCGGCGAAGATCGAGGTGATCTCGGTCGCCTGGGGCTTGAGTACCAGCTGGCTGTCGAGGTTGTCATAGATCGAGTGCAGCTGGTCCGCGTTATCAGCCTTGTAATAGCTCCCGTCGCTGATCTGCGAGATCTGCTGGAGCGTCGGCTCGTCGAGCTGAGTGTGGACCGTGAAGCCGTCGATCTTGAGATCGGCGCCGGCTGCACTTCCGACGCCCACCGTGTAGATGCGCACCCCACGGTCGGCGGCGGCCTGGGCAGCCTGGAGCGGGTCGGGCGATTGGTTGTTCTCGCCGTCGGTGAGCAGCACGATGACGGCCGACGTGTGCGTGCCGGCAGGGACTGGCGTCGGGCTGGGGGAGGGCGACGCCGAAGGCGATCGGTTCGTGTAGTAGTCCGGGTTCGATCCCGCTTCTTGTGCCGCGATCACCTTGAGGGAAGCCAGGATGCCCTGGCCGACCGAGGTACCGCGCGTCGGCGTGAGGCGGCTGATCGCCGCGAGCACATCGGCCTGTTGGTTCGAGGGTGCCTGCACCGACAAGCCACCGTCGCTGAAGGCGACCACCCCGATCTGCACGCTTGCCGGCTGGCGCTCGATGAATGCGCGGGCCGCCGCTTTCGCCGCTTCCATGCGGGTTGGCTTCAGGTCATCGGCAGCCATGCTGCCCGAGACGTCGAAGGCCAGGATGACCGTCCCTTCGAGCCTGGGCAGGCTGAGAACCGCCTGCGGTCGGGCGAGGGCGATGACCATGACGGTGGAGCCGACCACGAAGAACGCCGCGGTGACGCGACGGCGCAGCCGAGTCCGACGCGCGGGAGCCGCCGCCGAGGGCTCGACGGCGAGCCCTCCGAAGCCGGCCAGGCGCCCCCGCCGACGGGCTCCCACGAGCAGGTACAGCCAGGCTCCCAGTGGGATGAGCAGGAGCAGGGCGAGCATCGTCGGCCAGAGGAAGGACACGCGGCTACCTCCGGCGCCCGTGCCGAAGCGTGGCCATGCGCACGATCGCGCGCACGAGGTCTTCGTCGGTCGACAGCGAGACGGCGTCTACCCCGGACCGCTTGAACGCCTCGCTGAGAGCTGCCTCCCGTTGCGCTGCCGCGCTCTCGAAGCGCGCCCGAAACCGCTTGTCGTGCGTGTCCACGTAGAGCTGCTCGCCCGTCTCGGCGTCCTGCATGATGAGCGGGCCGACGTCCGGCAGCTCGGCCTCGCGCGGATCGAACAGCCGCACGGCCAGAACCTCGTGGCGCCGGTTGAGCAGATTCAACGGTCGCTCCCAGCCGGGCGCGCTGATGAAGTCCGAGATGATAAAGATCAGCGATCGGCGCTTGATCGAGCTTCGCCCGCTTTCGAGCAGCGGTGTCAGGTCCGTGAACGGCGCGGCCGTCAGGCGGGGATACTTCAGGAGGTCGTCGATCAGGCGCAACACCTGCGGCCGTCCGCCGCGTGGCGGAATCGTGCGCTCGACGGAGGTGCTGCCGTAGAACATCGCGCCGACCCGGTTCCCGTGACGCGTTAACAAGCGCGCGAGCGTGGTCACGAAGTCGATCAGCACCGTCCGCTTCTGGCGCTCCGTGTCGATGGTCCCGAAGTCCACGGACGGGCTAAGGTCGAGCAGGAACCAGGCCGTGATCTCGCGATCCTCGACGTATTGGCGAACGTACGGCGTGTCCATCCGGGCAGTGACGTTCCAGTCGATGTAGCGAACATCGTCGCCGGGCTGGTATTCGCGGACGTCGGCAAAGTCGACCCCGTTGCCGTAGAACAGCGTCCGGTAGTTGCCCTGCAGCAGGCCGTCCAGCCGGCGGATGACCTGCCAGTCGAGCCGCTGGAGGATGCGCTCAGGCGCTGACGCGTACGTTTGTCTGCTCCCGCAAGGGCACGACTGGTACGGGGGTCTTCTCGATGACTCGCTTCAGGATGGCGTCACTGGTCACGTTGTCCGAGAGCGCCTCGAACGACAGCACGAGGCGGTGACGCATGACGTCCAGCGCGACGTCGAGGATTTCCTGCGGCAGTGCGTAATCCCGGCCTCTGACAAAGGCGAGGGCGCGCGCCGTGAGCACCAGGTTGATCGACGCTCGTGGGCTCGCGCCGTAGGTGATGTAACGCGCGATCTCCTCGAGCCCGTATTTGGCCGGCGCCCGGGTTGCCGTGACCAGTCGGACGGCGTACTGGAACAACGCGGGGTCGACGTAGACGCGGTCGGCCTGCGCCTGGAGACCGAGCAAGTCGTCGGTCGACAGCACTTTCTGCACGGCGGCTAACGCCCCCGTCATGCGTTCAACGATGACGAATTCCTCGGTTGAGCTCGGGTAGTCGACCAGCACCTTGAGCATGAAGCGGTCGACCTGCGCCTCGGGCAGGGCGTACGTGCCCTCGGTCTCGATCGGGTTCTGCGTCGCGAGCACGAGGAAGGGATCAGGCACCTTGAACGACTCGTGCCCGATCGTGACCTGGCGCTCCTGCATGACCTCGAGCAGCGCGCTCTGGACCTTCGCCGGGGCGCGGTTGATCTCGTCCGCGAGGAGGAGGTTCGTGAAGACCGGGCCGAGCGAGGTATTGAACTCGCCGGTCTTCTGGTTGTAGATGCGCGTGCCGATCAGGTCCGCCGGGACGAGGTCGGGCGTGAACTGGATGCGCTTGAACTCGCCACCGATCGCGTCCGCCAGGGTCTTGATGGCCATCGTCTTGGCCAGGCCGGGGACCCCCTCGACCAGGACGTGGCCGCGCGCCAGCAGCGCGACGATCAGCCGCTCCAGCAGGTGGTCCTGGCCGACGATGACCTTCTTGACTTCGTAGAGCACGCGCTCCATCGGCTTGATCTGTTCGGCCGACAGTTGGTCCACTGCGTCTACTCCCGATACGGCTTGATGTTCAGTACGGCGGAAGACCGGCCGCGCCGGCTGCGGTGGTGATCGGCACGGCGAGGCCGATCCCGATGAACACGTCCTGCTGGGTGGGATTGATGAGGGCGGTCACGATCCCGACCACCTGGCCATCTCGGTTCAGCAGCGGTCCGCCCGAGTTGCCCGGGTTGACGGCGGCGTCGATCTGGATGAGCCCCTTCAGCACCTGCTGGCTCTTCGGAAGTTGGAACGAACGATCGAGGCCGGAGACCACGCCCGTGGTCATCGAGCCGGTCAATGCGAAGGGATTTCCGACGACATACGCGTCGCTGCCGATCTGCAGGGCTTTGGGATTGCCGAGCGTCGCAGGAACGACCTGCGCCGGCGGGGTTGTCGCCCGAAGGACGGCGATGTCCTGGTCGGCCTGTTTGGTGACGATCTGGGCGGCCGACTGGCTTCCGTCGGCGAACGTCAGCTGGATGCCGGTCGCATCGGCGACGACGTGCAAGGCCGTCAGGATGTCGCCGTTCTGGTCGATGACGACTCCGCTGCCAAGGCCGCTGTCCGTCGTCCCGTTCGAGCCCGAGCCCTGCGTCTCGATCAGCACCAGCGATGGCCGGGCGACCTCGTAGGCATGCACGGACAGGGGTGGAGCAGGTGTCGCCGAGGCCATAGCCGAAGCGATCGCGCGGTTTACGTCACCCTGGGTCAATGGCTTGGGGCCAGGCACGAATGCGCCATAGATGAGGATGGCGATCAGGGCAGCTGTCACACCGAATGCCACCGGGACCGCCGGCCGCAGGCGCCCGCCGAGGCGGTTCAACCTCGGCTGCCTGGTCGGTGTCGGAGGTGGGGACTCCGCGTCCCACGGTTCGGTCATGCGACAGAACGAGCTCCAGTCGTCGCTCCGCTCGGGGGCTGGTCAGCCGATGCTCGGCTGCCGCCGGGGCAATCTATCGAGCGAACCTGAGAATCCCCTGATACCCACCGACCCGGGCCGATCGCTATCGGTGGCTGGGCAACCTGCAGGCAGTCTAGCGCCGATTCCCTCGAGGTCCCGCGATTAGAGTTGACGGCGTGGACACTCGACTGGCAGCACGAATCGCGACCCTGCGCGATCTCGACGTTGTGACCGACACGATCACCCTTGCGTTCGCAGAGGATCCGGTCTGGGCGGTCGCGTTCGCCCGATCTGACGGGCGGGTGGACCATCAGCGAGCCCTGTTCCGCCTCTGGATCGAGGGTGCGCTGCGCTACCCATGGGTGTGGATGACGGTCGGTGGCGAGGCAGTGACGATTTGGATCCCGCCGGGCGGCAACGACATGTCCTCGGAGCAGGAGGAAGCCTTCGACGGACTCGCATCCGAGCACCTGGGCGAACGCGCCGGACTCCTTTCCGGGCTACTTCACCGCTTTGCGGCCGCACGCCCAACGAAGGAGCCGTACTACTACCTGTCGCTGTTGGGTACGCACCCAGCTCATCGCGGGCAGGGGATCGGTATGGCGCTCCTCGCCGACAACCTTGCACGAATCGACCCCGAGGAGATGCCGGCGTATCTCGAGTCCACGAACCCGCTCAACGACCGTCGTTACGAGCGTGTCGGATTCCGTCGCCTCGGCGAGTTCAGGTCGCCGTTCGACGACCACGTGATCACGACGATGTGGCGTCCCGCCACGCAGGGTGGAGGCGCTGGCGCCGCGAGCCCTCCCTGACCGGCCGAACCGCGCAGGGTGCCTCAGGCAGCGCGAGCGGGCGTTGGGCCGAAGCGGACAGGGGAGCCTTCGGCCGCCGACTTCGAAGATCGCCAGGCTCGTTTCGAGGCGCGCTCGGCAACGAACCACAGCAGCTCGGAGCTGAGCTCTCGACGCTGGAGATCGTCTCGGACACGCTCGAGGAGCCGCCTCCGCTCGTCCTCGATGAACGGCTCGCGGCCGGCCATTCCGTGCCTGCCCAAGAGCTCTTCGTCAATTTCGGCCAGGAGTTGGTTTCGCATTTCTCTCCGCTGGGCGAGTCGTCCCCAGATATCCAGGGACTCGGGTTCGGGTCGCCCGCGAGCTTCCCGCTACACGACGATAACGGACGTCCTGGTACTTTCGTACGGGTCGCGCTCCTATTCCGGTGCGCCGCCGCAACCTCGGGTCGGGAATCTAGTGACCGAAGCCGGCACGGGCCCGATGCGGCATGCCAAGGCCGCTCAGCTCGTCGACCTCGGCCTGCAGGGCGGTCGCTCCCAGGCCGGTATAGAAGTCCCCGACGCGCTTGAGTTGGGGGCCGGCGTCCTTGGCCAAACCCAGGGCGATCTCGCAACGCGCCGCGCCCAGCACGGCCTGAGAATCGATCAGGAGCGATCCTCTCGCGGAGTACCACTCGCTAGCCTGGCGATACAGCGCGAGCGCCTCATCCGGCCGACCCCTCGCCTCAGCGATGGCCGCGCGTCCGAAGGCGACGGCCGCCTTCACGCCCGGGTAGGCCGGATCCGGATTGGTGCCTTCCACCAGTCGCTCGGCAAGGTCCACGTCGCCCGCCTTGACGAGCACTCTCGCTCCCTCGGGGATGGACCAGTAGCGGACATCCCAGGCACTGCCGGATGTCACCACCTCGTCCATGAGTCGCACGACCCCGGCCGGGTCATCGAGCTCGAGGGAAGCGGCCGCTCCAGCGACGAGCGCCTTCACGAAGACTTGCGGGTCGCGCATCTCCCGCGCCCGCGGCAGGAAGTCCGAGATGAGGGCGTGTGCCTCTGCCGCGCGTCCTCGGTAGGCGAGAACGCGCGCCTTCTCTGGAAGCACGAGGCCGGTGAGCTGCGTCGGGCCGTCTCGATCGGCTTCGATGACCTCGTCCGCGAGGCGGATCACCTCATCCCAACGCCCGAGGTTGAAGAGTGGCCAGGTCGATTCCGCGGTCATCCAGAGAACGGAGCCCCCTCGGCCGCGCACCAGTTCGATGCCCTCTCGGTAGATGGCGAGGCCCTGCTCGGGGCCTTCGAGGTCATGGGTGAAATCGGCCAGGTTGTCGTAGCCGGCGTCGATGGTGCCGAGGCGCCCGTTCTCCAGAGCCATTGCGAGGGCAGTCCGATAGTCGGCCATCCCGGACATGTCGCCGTCGAGCACGAGCTTGGCGGTCGCCGTGAACTGGAGAGCGCGCGCCTGGATGTCGTCCGCACCGAGGCTTTGCGCCAGCGCAATGGCCTTTTCCGCCAACGGTCGACTCTCGACGAACCGCGAGGCGAGCATATGGCGACCGGCCAGCTCCGAATACGCCTGGGCGAGCTCGCGCCCGGCCGGTGCAGCCTCCAGGATTGCGATTGCCTCGGTCAGCCTCTCATTTCCTGCCTCGGGCGTTCCGCGAAGCCACAGCTGGCGGCTGAGGAGCGTTAGGGCCTCGCCCAATCCCAACTGATCGCCCAAAGAGCGAAACACTTCGGCTGCCTCGGTCAGCAGTCGCTCGACATCGCGGGGCTCGACCTGTCCCGCGCCCCCGAAGCTCACGCCGCCCGAGAGGACCAGCTGAACCAGCAGCCGTCCACGCTCCTGTGTTCCATGCGGTGCGAGCTCCAGCGCGCGCCGGTAGAGCGCGAACGCCTTCCGCGTGTCGAGCGACATGGCTCGGTCGCCGGCCAGTTTCAATGCTTCGAGGGCCTGCGCCTGCAGGGCCGAGAGGTCAATGCCGTGACCCGAAGCCGTCGAAAGCGCCAGCGCCTGCTCGTAGTGGTACGCCAGCAGCTCCGAAACGTCACCCACGCGCTCGCCGGCCACCGCCTTGATCCAGTCCGCCGCGAGCTCGTGCTTGCGCGCCCGCGCCGCGCGCGGGATCTGCCCGTAGGCAACGTCCCGGATCAGTGCGTGCCAGAAGGCGTACTCGACCTGGCCGTCCACCGTCGACATTCGAGACCGTCTGACGAGCTCCTTGCGGGCGAGCTCGTGGAAGCCGAAGTTCGCGACCCCATCGTCGATCCCGCCCATCGATGCGACCGCGCCCGACCAGAAGACCTTGCCAATGACGGCGGCGTCGTGGATCAGTGATTTGCCGGTCGGCGTGAGCGTGTCGAGGCGCGCCGCGATGGCGGCCTGGATCGTCTCCGGTAGCGGGATGTCCGCGTCCGATGCCATCGAGAAGCTCCGGCCTCGACGCTGCAGGATGCCCCGATCGAGGAGCATGCGCACGTACTCCTGCGCGAACAGCGGGTTCCCTCCGGCGCGGTCGAGCAGCGCCACATGGACCTCGGCGGGGAGGGCGACCTGGGCGAGCAGGGCGAACACTAGCCGCCCGGTGTCCTCGTCGGACAGGCGAGATAGGGCCAGCGTCGTCGTGTTGCGCTTGCCGCCCGCCCAGCCGGGGTGTCGTTCGTACAGCTCGGGGCGCGCGGTGCACACGACGAGGATGGGAACGTCCGTCGACCAGTCGGTCAGGTCGTTGACGAACTGGACGAGGGCGTCGTCCGCCCAGTGGATGTCCTCGAACACGAGCACCAGTGGGCGATGCGCCGCGATGGCTTCGAGGAAGGCCCGCCAGGCAGCGAACGATTCAGCTCGATCGACCTGGGCCGTGGCCACTCCCACCAACGCCGACAGGCGCGACTTGACCCACTCGGCCTGACGCGGGTCTTCGATGACGGCAGCCACCGAGATCGCCAGCTTTGCATCCGCATCCGCGGGGCCGTCGGATTCGAGGATGCCGGCGTGGCTCTTCACCATCTCGCCGAGCGCCCAGAACGTGATTCCCTCGCCGTAGGGCAGGCAGCGGCCCTGTCGCCAGAACGCGAGCACGTCCGGATCGTCGTCGAGGGCAGTCTTGAACTCCCACAGCAGCCGCGACTTGCCGACCCCGGGCTCGCCGGTCACTGTGACGAGCTGGAGGGACGACTCGTCGACGGTTCGCCGGTACGTCTCGCGCAGGAGGGCGAGCTCGTGCGCCCGCCCGAGGAAGGGAGTGGATGCCCGCTGATCGACGTCGACGCCGTACCGGCTGCGCGCCGTGAGTGCCTGCCAGATCGCCACCGGCTCCGACTTTCCCTTTAGGGCAACCGGCTCGAGGTCGCGGTATTCGATCACATTGCGCGTGCCGCGGAAGGTGGCCTCCCCGACGACGACGCTGCCCTCCGGGGCAATCGTCTGGAGCCGCGATGCCGTGTTCACGACATCCCCGGTGGCGATGCCCTGGCCCTGGGCCGCCCTGTCTCCGGCGGCTCCGCCGATCGCAACGAGCGCCTCGCCCGTGTTGACGCCGATCCGGACGGCCAGATCCAGGCCCGGGCGGGTCTCGTTCAGCTCGGCGACCGCGTCGAGAATCCGCAGGGCGGTGCGGACGCCCCGCTCGGCGTCGTCCTCGTGCGCCGCCGGCGCGCCAAAGACCGCGACCACGGCATCGCCGATGAATTTCTCGATCGTGCCGTCGAAACGTTCGATCTCGCGACGGAGGGTTGCGTGGTATGCGTCGAGCAGCTCGCGGACGTCCTCCGGATCGCTGCGCTCGGCACGTGTCGTGAAGCCGACGAGGTCGCAGAAGAGGACGGTGACGGTCTTCCTCTCTTCCAGTCGAGTGGCCAAGGCCGACGCCGTGCCGAGCGGGGACGCGCAGTTCAAACAGAAGCGAGCCCGCTCAGGGTTTTCCGCACCGCAGTTCGGACAGGTGACCACTCACGCGAGTCTACGTGGCGGGGACATGTTCGGAAAACACGGTCGCTCGGCACAGCGGCATCGCAGCCGCTGCGAACCGCGCGACCCTAGGAGTTTGCCGTCTCAGGAATCGGGACCGAGTGCAGCAGAGCGAACTTCCACGTTCCGTCCTCTCTGCGGAACAGGATCGAGGTAGGCGCGACGATCGTCTCGTTTCGACCCGAGAGCGAGTAGGTCTGTTCCAGTGTCGCGGTGAGGACACCGACGTCCCCCCACACGGCCTCGGTCGGGTCCCGCAACTCGGAATGGATGCCCGTGATATTGCCGCGCAGGCCGTTGAGGTAGGTCTGCATCGCGGCCCGCCCACGGAGCCACCGGCGTGAGATTTCGTCCACACCCTGCACGTCATCCGTCGCGCGTTCGGCCAGCTGGTCGAACCGCTCGGCATCCAGATCGCTGAAGAGCTCCCGGGCGAGCTCGGTCAATGTGCCGGCCTTCTCCATAACAGCCTCCTTACCGTCCCCCGTGGATCTCGCTCAGTATTGGCTCCTGATCCCTCCTGCGCCGCCGGAGATATCCGAGCTGGCCGGCCATGTCGGCGGGCGCGAAGCCGAAATCCGATTCGACGCTGTCCAGACGCCCGACGTTGTCGAGGCGGAGCTGGCGAAGCTGGTCGCTCGCCACGGGAAACGGGATGTGTGCGGACTCTGCGCCACGAGCGACGAGGGAGATCAGTGGAACTGGCATCGGCAGGATCAACCGGTGGGCGCCCATCGAGCGCAGGATCTCCTGCGCAATCTCGCGATATGTCCAGTACCGCGGACCGCCGAGCTCGTAGGTCGAGCGGACCGCCTCCGGCCTTTCAAGCGCCGTGACGATGACCCTGGCGAGGTCGTGCACCCAAAGCGGCTGAAATCGACTGCTACCGCTACCCGGAATCGGCACCACTCCGGGCGAGAATCGGATGAGCCCCGCGATGATATTGAAGAAGCCGTCGCGTTCACCCCACAGGAGCGATGGCTTGAAGATCGTCCAGTCCAGGTCGCTTTCGGCGACGATCTGCTCGCCTTTCGCCTTGGAGCTGGCGTAGTGGAGCTGCGGGTCATCCATCACGCCGAGGGCGGCCTGGTGCAGGAAGCGACGGATGCCCCCGGCGCGGGCCCCTTCGACCACATTGCGAGTCCCCTCTGCGTTGACGCGGCGGAGGGTCGAGCCACCATCCCAATCGCGCGGGATCGCAACCAGGTGCAGGACGGCATCGACGCCGCGCAAAGCGGCGCTCAGAGTCTCAGGCCTTGTCACATCTCCAGATCGGAGCTCGACGCTCGATCGCTGGTTGTGCGGCAGCCGACCAAGCACCTTCGCGCCTGCTTCCTCCGAGCGTACGAGCGCTGCGACGACGTGACCGCGCTCGATGAACGCCGGCACCACATGGCTTCCCACGAAACCGCTGGCACCGGTGACGAGGATCCTGGACACGGCGTGCTCTCCATACGTGATAGCGCAGGGTAGCACGTTCTCGTCAGGGGAGCATCCCCTCCTCAATCCAGTGGCTCAGCTTGTCCACATCTGCCTCCGGCCACGACCGGTCGCAGGGCATCGTGCCCTCCCGAAGTCGCCCGAGGATCGTCGAGGCGTTCGTCTGGACATCAGCGTGGCTCCAGAGGTCGAACCTCCACTCCATCGACCGACGATCGGATTCCCGAAACAGCGGCCGTATGTCTCGCTCGAAACTCAACGCCATAGCGTGCCTCCGTCGGACACGATATCGCGCGCCCCGTTCAAGGGTTCGGAACACAGGATTGGCATTCGAGCCGGGCCGGAAGCCGAGCTGGATCCGGCCTGCGCCCGCCGGCCCGGATCGGCAAAGTAGCAGGCCGTAGTGCAAAGTCAAAGACGTTGTCCTAACCTGCGCGCCGCAAGATCAAAGGTCTTGACATCACCGCCGGCGGCCATACCATCGGCGAGGTAGGCGCCGCGGCGTCCGGAGGTGGGATGAGAGGAGCTACTCGGGTGCACACGCCGCGCACGAACCGACGGTCCCATGCACCTGTTGGCCTTGAAGTGCTCGATGCCCTCGCGCAGAACCCTCCGGGACTTGGGGTGACCGAGCTGTCCCGGGCAATCGGGCTCGAGGTTGCCCAGACGCACCGCACCATTCGTGAGCTCGTTCGAGAAGGGTGGGTGGCCCAGGACGAGCCGAACGGGACCTATCGCCTGACCGGAGGGCTGCTTGCCCTCGCTGCGAAGCACCTGCGGCACATCGAACTCCGGGAGGTCGCGCTCCCGATCCTGCGCCACCTCAAACGCCAGACATCGGAGACCGTGGTGCTGGCCGAATTCCACGCGGGCAAGCTGTATTGCGTCGCGCGGGAGCTCTCCGACGCGCCGGTCATCAACTGGGCACAGATCGGGGATTCCTGGCCACTCGGGAGCGCGGCGGCCGTCAGCGTGGCGATCGAAGCGGCGGTCCTGAGCAGTGGGCAGCCCGAGCTCCTGCCTGCCGACTACCGACCCAGCGGAACGCGGATGGCCGAGCTGCAGGTCGTCGCGCAACGAGGGTGGAGCGTCGACGAAGGCCAGTACCGGCCGCGCGGCTGCGCGGTCGGCGCGGCGATCTTCGATTTCGAGTCCAGGCCCGTAGGCGCGGTGGCGATCGCCTGGCCCTGCGATGGGACCGCAGCGGGCCAGTTTGATGAGTTCGGAGGAATGGCCTCCGGTGCCGCCCGCGAGATCTCGTCGGCACTGGGCTTTCGCCAGCGGGGCCCACGGGCCCCCTGGCAGTTGATCTCTGAAGCCCATGACGAGGATCTGTTCCGTCACCTTGCCGACCTTCGGGCCAAGACCTACGAGGGAGCGGCGAGCCGGGTCGCGCAGGAGAGCACGTTCCAGGACGCTGCTCGGTTGCTGTCGCCGGTCGTCGAAGAGGTCCTCCGGTCGGTGAACGACCGACTGCTCCTTGGGTCTGGCCGGATCACGCGAACGGAGGCCGACTCGAATGCCGAAGGCAAGGAGGTTTCCTGGTCGCTCAGCTGGCCGGAGCAGGTGTCCGCGACAAAGAAGGCCACCGGGGAACCGCTGGACCCCGTTTCTGTCGTCGCGCGGCTCCGCCCATCGCACCTTCATGGTCACCTTGGCGGCTCCTATTTCGGCGACTGGCCGATGCAAATCCTGACCCCCGAGGATGCGCGTCGTCAGGCTCCGATCGTCGCTGTGATCGTGGAGGCGGAGCTCCATCAGCGCGTCTTCGAGGCCGGGGGTAACTGGCGCCTGGTGCCTGCCTATCCCCAGCGGGTGGGCGAGCCGGCGGCGGTCGATTCGAGTAGCGAGAGCAACCAGGCGAACCAATAGGAAACGGCGAGCAAGCCGGCCGAGAACGTTGAGGAGGAGTCGATCCATGGACCGGAAACCCCAGCGCATCACCGCGATCGCTGCAACCATCACGCTGGTCGTCAGCGCGTGTGCGGGCGCCACCTCGTCGGCGTCGCCTTCGACGGCAGGCGCCTCAGCCTCGACAGCAGCATCGGCGGCGGCGTCGCCGAGTCCAGCCGGCCCGGTGACCCTGACACACTGGTACTACGACTTCCCGCCTTTCGCCAACTACCAGAAGGCGCGAGCGGCCGCCTTCCAGACCGCCAACCCGGGCGTGACGATCAAGTACGACTCCAGCATCCCGCCTGTCGGTGAGGGTGGTTACGAAGACAAGATCACGAGCTCCCTGGCCACGGGCACGGCCCCCGACATCTTCTCGGTCATCTCGCCGCAGGCGCCTCGAATCATCAGCCTTGGCCAGCTGGCACCGATCGACGCCAACGCCCTGACGGCGCTTGGCTACGCGTCCGTGGATGCCTTGAAGGCCTCTCGAGTTGATGGTGCGTTCGACGCCTGGACCGATGCCCAGGGCAACATCTACGGCATCCCCGACGCCATCAGCTTTTACAACCTGTACTGCAACAACGACCAGCTCAAGAAGGGCGGCGTCGACCCGGCGACCGTGTCGATCAAGACCTGGGACGACTTCCTTGCGATGGGCCAGAAGGTCATCGCGGGCAACCCCAACTTCTACAAGAACGCGTCAGGGAAGTGGACGCACAACTTCATCAAGCTGCCGATGTACCAGGACGACACCTGGTCGATGCAGACACTGACCCAGTTCCTCGCCCAGACCGGCGGGTCGGTTCTGGCAGCGGACGGGAAGTCCTCGACGATCAACCAGCCGGCCGCCGTCACGGCCGTCGACGAGATGATGAAGATCAGCCGAACGCTTGGTGACCCCAACATCGGTCCGACGGTCCCGGGCGAGATCCACTCTGCGGTGGCGAGCGGCGACCAGACCTGCGGCCTGGCTGGCGAATGGTTCTACGGCGCCTTCCTGAAGCCGACCAACAGCAAGCTCCTTGGCCACTACACGGCGTTCGCGTTGCCGCGAATGACCGCAGACAAGCCCGGCAACGTGTTCTGGGGCTGGTCCTTCGTGGTCAACGCGAAGTCGCCCAACAAGGACGTGGCCTGGAAGTACATCGGCAACCTCACGGCCGATCCGAACGGCATCGTGCAGGACGTCGGAATCTGGCCACCGGTCAAGGACATCCAGACCTTGCAGGCCGTCAAGGACACCCCGTTCGGCGACGTGATCGCCGCCAACCGGGAAGGCGGCCAGCACATCTTCAAGTCGCTCAAGTACACCGACATCGCGCGACTGATCAGGGGTCAGCTCGAGGCGATGGCCACCCAGGGAACGCCGGTCCAGTCAACACTCGACCAGGTCGCCCAGCAGATCAACGACATCGTGAAGTAACCGCCATTCCCAGACTCTGAGGCCCGGCCGCCCCCCCGCCGGGCCTCAGGTCGTACAGAATCTGCGCCGGAGTAGCAGATCGGGAGGACTCCCACGGAGCCGATGGCGGTAGACACAGCGAGGGCGCGTTCAAAGCTGCTCGGGCTGTCGCTTCCGCGACGGGGTGGTCCCGCGACCAACGAGTCCACCGGCCTGCTGTTCACGCTTCCCATCATCTTCCTGTTCGTCGCCTTCAACCTTCTCCCAACGGTCTACGCCTTCGTCGTCAGCCTCACCACCTACAACCTCTTCACCCCGCCAACCTTCGTCGGGTTCGAGAACTACCTCGACCTGCTCGGCAACCGAAACTTCTGGCAGGCGGTCGGCGTGACCGTCGGCTACACGCTCCTCTTCGGGCCTGCCTCGTGGATCCTCGGTTTCCTGATTGCGATGCTGCTGAAGGACACGATCGTCGGCCGGGACCTCTTTCGCTCGGTTTTCTTCGTGCCGACGATCCTTTCGTCAGTGGCCATGGCTGTCACCTGGGCATTGCTGCTGAGACTGAACGGGCCGATCAACGGTGTCCTGGATATTTCGGTGCCCTGGCTCACCAACACCCAGACCGCCTTGCTCGGGATCTCATTGCTCGGCATCTGGCAGTCCGCGGGCTGGTTCATGGTGATCTTCCTGGCGGGACTGGCATCGATCCCTGAGAGCCTGACCGAGGCAGCCAGGATCGACGGGGCCGGGACGCTCGCCCTCCTGCGCCACATCACCCTGCCATTGCTGCGGCCTGTCTTCGCGGTCGTCGTCGTTCAAACGATCGTTGCCGGATTGAGAGTGTTTTCTCCGATGTTCATCATGACCGGAGGAGGCCCTGCAAATTCAACTCGATCGGTCGCAATGCTCATCTACCAGGAGGGGCTGCGCGATCTGCGAATGGGCAGTGCGGCCGCAATTTCCGTCATCGGGTTCGTGTTCATCCTCGCCCTCACCGTGATCTATTTCCGGGTCTTCCGCGTGCGCGAGGAGATCGGTTACTGATGGCGAGATCGAAGTGGCTGCGGCGGCAGTCCACCAACCTCGTTCGGCTGGCGGTCCTGCTAGCGCTGGCGGCCGTGACCCTCTTTCCGCTCGCCTGGATCGTTACCGGGTCGCTCAAGCCTCTCGAGCAGGTCTTTGCCATTCCGGTGCAGTGGGTCCCCGATCCCATCCAGCCGCAGAACTACCCGGATGCCATCCAGGCCACCGATTTCTCGCGACCGCTGCTGAACAGCGTGATCGTCACGTCCTCGCAGGTGGCGATCAATCTCGTTCTCTGCTCGCTGGCAGGGTTCGGCTTCGCGAAGTACCGCTTCCGCGGGCGCGAACAGCTGTTTCTGGGCGTCCTGGCGATGACGCTCCTACCCCTCCAGGTGATCATGATTCCGCTGTTCCTCATCGTGAAGGGTCTGGGCTGGGTCAACACCTACCAGGGGCTGATCCTGCCGACCGCGGCCTCAGCGTTCGGGGTTTTCTTCATGCGCCAGTACATCTCGACCATCCCCAGCGACTATGTCGATGCGGCGCGTGTCGATGGAGCCAGCGAGCTGACCATCTTCCGGAAGGTGGTGATCCCGCAGTGCATCCCGGCCCTCGTGACGCTGGGCGTGATGGTCGGCTTGTCGAGCTGGGACGAATTCCTGTGGCCGCTCATCGTCGTCGGCGGCCGAGAGCTGGCCACCGCGCCGCTCGCGATGGCCCAGCTGCGCTCGCTCTATCAGACGCCCTTCCACTTCATCCTCGCGGTTGCGGTGGTGATGGTCATCCCGCCGCTTCTTGCGTTTCTCTTCGCACAGCGGCAGATCATCCAGAGCGTCAGCCAGACCGGCATCAAGTAGGAGCTCCTGTGAACATTCCGACGGGCGCGGACCTGCGAGACACGCTCACCCGTTCCACGACGTTCGGGGCGTGGTGCGTCGTGCCGAGCGCCCTGGTGGCGGAGGGGGTGGCCCACGCCGGATTCGACTGGGTCTGCATCGACCGCCAGCACGGTCTCATCGGCTATGACGCGATGGTCGCCATGATCCAGGCGGTCGCCATCACGGGTACGCCGGCGTTCGTCCGCGTCGGCGAGAACAGCCCGCGTGAAATCGGCCGAACGCTCGACGCCGGGGCGGCCGGGGTCATCGTCCCGATGGTCAACTCGGTCGAGGACGCGGAGCGGGCCGTGCGCGCCGCGCGCTACCCGCCGGCGGGGGAACGCAGCTGGGGGCCGACGCGCGCCTCATTCGGGCGTCAGGGCGGCGGTCGGCCCACCGAGGGCTTGCTTCTCGTCATGCTGGAAACCGGGGCCGCTTTTGACCGGGCCGAATCGATCGCTTCGGTTGAAGGGGTCGACGGCGTGTTTGTCGGGCCCGCCGATCTGGCCGTCTCGCTCGCGCTTGAACCTCACGACGTCCTGGACGCGGAGGTCGTGGGACGCTGCAAGGACCTGGTCCGAATCTGCGTCCGCCACGGTCTGATTGCCGGGATCGGCTGCCACACAGTCGCACAAGCCCAAGCCTGGCTGACGAGCGGATTTCGCATGATCTCGATCGGTCGTGACCTGACGATGCTGCTGGACGGCCTGGGCGGGCGACTCGCCGCGATTCGCGACCTCAAGCCCGAGGGAGCCCGCCTGGTCCTCGTCGATGGCGAGTAGCAAGCGCCGGCGGCTCCGGGTCGGCTTCGTCGGCCTCGGGCACATCAGCCACGAGAACGTGCTCGGGTACCTGGGCCATCCGGACGCCGAGATCGTGGCGGTGTGCAGCCCCACCGAGTCGAAAGCAAGAGAGTGGCTGCGCAGATACGAGCTCCCGGACGGGCGGTACTACCCGGACATCCAGTCGATGCTCGAACGCGACACCCTCGACATCGTCGAGATTCTCACGCCCCACTTCCTCCACCACGAGCAGGTTCTGGCCTGCGCCGAAGCGGGCGTCAAGGGCGTCAGCGTCCAGAAACCGATGGCCAACCGGCTCGGCGAGTGCCAGGAGATGATCGACGCCTGCAGGCGCGCGGGCAGCATGCTCAAGGTCTACGAAAACTTCGTGTTCTACCCCGTCTACCTCAAGGCAAAGGAGCTCACCGACTCCGGGGTGCTCGGCGACCTCATCTCGATGCGGGTCAACACCATGACCGGCAAACGCGACGGATCGCCCTGGCCGTGGCCGTTCGATCCCAGGTCGTGGCGATCGAGCGTCGCGACCGCCGGAACGAGCCCGCTCGTTGGCGACGACGGCTTCCACAAGTTCTCGCTGGTGCGCTGGTTCATGGAGCGCGACCTGGAGACTATCGGGGCATGGATCGATCGCGACTCACCCCTCGATGCGCCGGCGCTGATCCGCGGCAGGTTCAGGCGATCCCCGGCCGAGGCGAACCGGGAGGCCAACCGCTACGCCCAGATCGACTTCTCGTTCTCGCCGAAGATGGCGACACCGTTCGAGTTCTGGCTCGACGAGTTCGTCGAAGTCGTCGGCGAACGAGGCGTGATGTGGATCAACCAGTGCTCCGCCGCGGGAGACCGCCAGATGTTTCGCGGCAACCGGATGTCCGAGAGTCCCGCCTTCCCGCCGATCGTCGTCTATCGGGACGGTTCGGTGGAGACCTACCTGGAGGACATTTCGCCCAGCGAGCGCAACTGGTCGACGTCGTTCGTGGGCAGCACGCGTCAGTTCATCGACGTCGTGCGCGACGGCGGGGAGCCGATCTACACGGGCGAGGACGGGATGGAGATCACGAGATACGCCATCGCCGCACTCGTGTCCGCCGAGCTTGGGCGCGACGTCGATCTCGACGAGATCACCGCCGCAGCGGAAGCCAAAGGCTCGTTCGTGGTCACGACCAACTTCCTCAACCTCGAGGCGGCGCCGTAGTCTCCCGATATACCAATCCCGGTGGTGCAGACCGCCTCGCCCGGCCTCAGAGGCTGCGGCGCCCTCTCGTATCATCCCGGCCCGCGCTCGCCACGGGACGATCGGGATGATCGAGGCGGCGAAAACCTGCGACCCTCGCCCTTACCACCACTCCCATTGGTATCCGCGACAAAGCAGCCGTTCAGGATCCCCGAATGGTGAGGCGCGTCAGCGAACGAAGGGTGTAGTTCTCGAGCCAGGACGGTTCGTCCTCGAGCACCTCCAGCCGAGAGAACCGCCGGAGCATCGCCGTCACGGCCGACGCGCCCTCCAGGCGAGCGAGTGGTGCTCCGATACAGAAGTGGAGTCCGGCCGACAGCGCGAGGTGGCGATTCGGCGTGCGGTCGAGGCGCAGGTCGTCCGCATCCGGGAACTGATCAGGGTCGCGATTTGCAGCGCCATTCCGCAGCGCGACGACTTCCCCGGTGGCAACGGGCCGGTCGCCGATTGACGAGTCTTCGCGCGCGATCCGGATCGTCCGCTGGTGGGGGCCCTCGAAGCGCAGGAACTCCTCGACGGCGGTCGTGATCAGCGATGGCTGGCCCCGCAGCGCTCGCTCCTGGTCGGGATGGTGGGCCAGCGCGAGGATCGAGCTGGCGATGAGCGCGGTCGTCGTCCGATGACCGCCTACCAGCAGCACGATGATCGTCGCCGTGAATTCGTCGTCGGTCAGGGCGTCGGTCGCGCGCGGCTCGGTGACGAGTCGCGTGATGACGTCATCCGTCGGCTCTCGTCGCCGTCGTTCTCGCAGCCAGCCGATGAACTCGCCTGCCTCGAGCACGCAGGCTTGGGCAGCCAGCGCGAGGTCCGCGGTCGGCCGTGGGCTGCCAATGAAGGCCGCCAGCGTGTCCGCCCACGCCCGGAAGCGAGGTACATCCTCGTCGCGGATCCCCAGAAGCGCCGCGAGCACGCTCACCGGCACTGGGGCCGCAACGCGCTCGACGAAATCGAAGGCCTCACCGACTGGGAGCTCGTCGACGACCGAGGCGATGATCCCGTCGAGCCGCGGGCGCATGCGCTCCGCGTCGTGTGGCGTGAGCGCTTTGTTCACGGCCGACCGAATCCGCGTGTGATCCGGTGGGTCCGACCACAGCAGCCCGGCCGAGAAGATCCGCTGCAGCGATTCGAGCTGGCTGTGCTCGACCGATGAAAGGTGAGCGAGCGCTGCGCTGGTCTGGCCGACGGCCGAGAAGGTCGTTCCATCCTTGAGCAGAACGGTCCGGACGTCCTCGTAGCGCGACACCATCCACATCCGCCACGGCTCGCACCAGTGCACGGGGTCCTCCCGCCGGAGGCGACGGTGGGTGGGATAGGGATCCTGCAGGAAGTCCCGTGACAGGAGCTGCTCGTCGAGGCTCCCGGGTTTCGCCGTCGGAAGACTTGTCCCGGCCGTGGTCACCAAACCTAGATCCGGGCCTCGTCGATCTTGAGTGCCTCGAACACCAGCCCCCCTGGCGACTGGAAGAACGCCACCCGCCGGCGGCCAAACCCTGCCTCGATCGACCGCGGCTCGGTGAGCGGTCGTGCGCCTGCCGTCGAGATTTCGCGGATTGCCGCGTCGTGGTCTTCGACCTCGAAGACGGCGTGCGTGAGCCCCGGTCGGAGATCGTATCCAAGGCCCGATTCGAAGACCGGCGAGGGCGTCAGGAGAATCCGTGTGCCGCCCAGCTCCAGGATGGCGTATTCGATCGGACCGGCCAATCCGGGCAGCGTCTCGTGGAGACGCAGGCGCCCCCCGAGTCGCTCCAGGAATTGGATTTCGGCCCCCACGTCCGGCGTCTTGCAGCCGATGTTCCAGAGCGGACCAAGAACCGGTTCGTCGTTCATGGAAGCCTCAGTGGGGGTGGCAATCGGGGTAGTGCTCGGGCCCGAACGGGAGGCCGCCCGACCGTGCCGGCTATTCGATGCCGTAGCGATCGTAGGCCGCGCCGTAATCCTGGAGCCCGACGATGTCGAAGAACTCGGGGTCATCGATCATCTGGCCGGTGACCGCATTCCAGTCGCGCGTCTCTGCGAGCGCTTTGAGTCCATCCACGAGCCCGCGGGCTGCCATGTACAGCGAGACCAACGATCCGATCACGATCTGGTAGCCGGTCTCCTCGAACTCCCGAATCGCGAGCGGCTCGACCGGGGCGAAGATGCCCACCAGCGGGCCCTTGATGTTGTCACGGAAGTACTGCAGCTCCTCGCGAGTGAGGGCCATCACGAAGGCCGCGTCCGCCCCCGCGTCGAGGTAGGCGTTGCTGCGTCGGGCAACCTCCTCGATCCGCCGCTCCTCGTAGTACTGCTCCCGCGGAATGCTGCCGATGACGTCCGAACGGGCGATGATCATGAAGTCGGGACTTTCGCGAGCATCGCGGGCGGCCCGGATCTTGCCCTGCATCTCCTCGACCGATATCAGGTCGTTGCGGGGGATGCCCGGCAGGAAGGGGCACTTCGACGGCAGCTTCTCATCGTCGAGATGGACGGCGGAGACGCCCGCGGCCTCGAAATCGCGCACGGCGTCCATCACGTTGATGGCGTTGCCGTAGCCTTCCTCGATGTCGACGACCACCGGCACCGTCGTTGCCTTGACGATGTTGCGGGTGATGAGGAGGCGCTCGGTTTTCGACATCAGCGCCAGGTCCGGACCGCCCAGGAACGCGGCTTCTGTCGAATAGCTGCCCACGTAGATCGCGTCGAAGCCCGCCCGCTCGATGAGTCGCGCCGAGAGCGCGTCGTGAGCGCCGATCGCGACCACCAGCTTGCCTGCCTCGATGCTCTGCCTGAGGACTGCACTCCGGCTCAATGTCCGCCCTCCCGCACCGCGCTTCAGGTCGGCTATTGTAGGTGAAGTCAAAGCCTTTGACTTCGCATCAGCGAGGGCGGCGGGTGGACCTCGGGCTTCGCGGGCAGACCGCCCTGATCACCGGCGGCGGGCGCGGAATAGGGCGCGGGATCGCGCTCAGCCTCGCCGCCGAGGGCGTCGACGTCGCCATTGCGGGTCGCAATCCCGAGTCGGCCACGGAAGCCGAGCTTCGAGCGTCCGGCGGACGCGTGGTCTCGATCGCGGTCGACGTCTCCCGCAAGCGTGAAGTCGTCCGTATGGTCGAGACGGCCATCGGAGAGCTGGGGCACCTCGACCTTTTCGTGAACAACGCAGGGGGGCATTGGCACGAGCCGGTCACCCGCCTGACGGAGCAGAACGTCAACCACACGCTCGACACGAACCTCAAGGCGTGCATGTGGGCCTGCCGCGAGGTTGCCCGCCATATGGTCGAGCGGCGTCGGGGCAGCATCCTGATCGTCGCCTCCACGATCCAGTTCAACCCGGCGTATGGCGAGAGCGCCTACCGCATATCGAAGGTCGGGCTTCGGGCCTTCGCCGAGACCCTCGCGCTCGAGCTCGGGCCGCTCGGGATCCGGGTCAACTCGCTGTCGCCGGGCCTGTTCCCGACCCGCCTGGGCGCGAACCTCGAGCGCGCTGTTGCCGACTCTGAGCTGGGACCCTCGCTCCTTCGGTCGATCCCGTTGCGGCGCCTCGGCGAACCCGTCGAATGCGGGCCGGCCGCCGCGATGCTCCTGTCGGATCGGGTCGCCGGCTACATCACGGGGGCTGACCTGGTCGTCGACGGCGGTTTTCACCTGCGACCGCTCGTGTTGATGACCGAGGACGAGATCCTGAGCATGAACCTGTCGCCCGGACGACCCTCCGGAGACGGCGAGACAGACTGATCCTCCTTCCCAGCGTCCTCTACATTCTGTCGAGCGCGTTCAGCTGCGCGGGACGTCGAGCGGAGGACTCGCGGGAATGCGGCCGAAGTCGGTCCGGGGTCTGTTCGCGACGATGCTCCTCGTCGCGGCGTGCAGCCCGGCGCCCCCCAGCCCGACTCTACCGCCATCCGCCGCACCGAGCCCGACCGCCTCCTTCGCTGACACGATCAGGATCTCCATGGCGGCGTCTTTGATGCCTGTCTGGATCAACACACCACCGACAGGGGTTGGCCCGCTCTCGAACGCCAACTTCCAGGCGACGCGACCCTATTCCGATCCCGGCACGCTGCTGCGACTGGTTTCCGACGGCTTGTACAAGTTTGACGACCAGCTGGCGCCCATCCCGGACCTCACGGACGGCCCTTGCGACCTGACGCCGGACGGCCTGACGTTCACTTGCCACCTGCTCGAAACTTCGTTCCATGACGGCAGCCCGCTGACCGCGGACGACGTTGCCTTCACGTACGGCCTCGCGCTCGCTCGCACGTGCTCGTTCGAGATCTGCGACGAGGGGGATCGAGTGCCGGGTATCCAGCAGCACCTCAAATCGGTGGAAGCTGTCGATCGCTTGACGGTCCGCTTTCATCTGGTCGACAAATGGGCGCCGTTCATCACGTCGATCCTGCCCATCGTGATGATCGATTCTCGGAAGGTGGTCACCCAACAGTTCGAAGCGTTCATGTCGAAGGCTCGGACCGTGCCCCTGGCAGATCTGGATGCCATGGCCAAGCGAGCCGAGGAGGTCTCACTGGGCAAGGCCGAGCCGCGATGCGAGCAGCTGCTGAGAGCGACCCAAGCGACCGTTAGGTCAATCGGCCTGGAGCCCGCGGACCCCGCGATCCGCACAAATGCGTGCGATCTCCTCGGGGACCTGACCGGCCAGCTGGGCCGGACGATCTGGGCGCTCGGTCTCAAGCGCACGGAGGCGATCGCGGCGGCCTATCCGCTCTTGCCCTTCAATCTCCGTCCGACCGGGACCGGACCGTGGAAGGTGAGCCAGGCGCAGCCCGGCAAAGAACTCGTCCTCGAGGCGTTTGCCGGCTATCACGAAGGTCCACCGAAGACGTCCCGGATCGTCATCGATCTGTCGACGCCCCCGTCCGGAGAGGTATCGCGATCAATCGCAACGGGCGGCACAGACATCCAACAACTCCCCGAGCAATTCGACTCGGACACGTGGAAGGCCTTGAAGCGAAATCCAGACCTTCATTTCGTCCGATACGCGATGCTGGGCTACCTCGCCATCCAGTTCAACCTTCGTCCGGGCCACATCTTTGCGGATCCCAACCTGCGCGAGGCACTCGATCGCTGTATCGATAAACCGGATGCTGTCGAGGCCGCGACTCGCGGGCTTGGTGTTCCGATCAACTCGGATGTCGCGCCGTCGTCGTGGGCCTACAACAATGCGCTCAGCAGCCGACCGCGCGATCCGGTCGCCGCACGTCGCCTGATCGAGCAGGCCGGTTGGCGGATGGGCGCCGACGATGTGTACGTGCGCAAAGGGCAAAGGCTTGCGTCCAAGTTGCTGGTTCGCTCGGACTTCCCCGACCGCACCGTGTTTGCTCGGATCGTCGCGAGCGAGGCGCGCGACTGCGGCATCGACATCACCGTCAGCACGGAGAGCTTCTTCCCAGATCTCCGCTCGATGATCATGACCTGGCCACACAACGAACCCGGGACGAAGCACCCGTTCGACCTGTACCTGGGGGGCTGGGTCATCGGCGTCGACCCGGACGACGCGGAAGGCGGCTGGGCGAGCGACCGGATCACGAGCGCCCAACACCCGAATGACACCAACTACATCGGATTCAGCGATCCAGAGGTCGATCGGCTCCTGCTCGAAGGGTCAACGACCTATGCCCTCGCGAATCGAGCGACCATCTACCGTCGCATCCAGGAGATCCTCGCCGCCAAACGCCCGTACATCTTCGCGTACGCGTTTGGAGGAAAGACCGCCCTCGCGCAGGGAGTGGGATTGGCATCGGGCCGTCTCGACCCCGCATCGCCCTTCTGGAACTGGCGGCTCACGGACCTCGTGTTGCAGCGCTAGCTGAGCAGCTCGGCGATGGTTCGTGACCATTTGAAGAGGGGAGTGCTCTGGCCGTCCAATCGCTCTGCGCGGACGAGGATGCGCAGCACGTCGTACGTCCATACGACCCAGGCGCGTCCGTCCTGATCCGTGTAGCAAAGTCGTTGCCCGGCGTAGGCTCCGGGCAGGCTCCAGGCGCCATAGGCGGCAGCCGAACGGGCGCAGTCGCCATGCGGGATCGCGTGCTGATTGACGAGGCTGGTGAACGCTTGCGGGAGGGGCGACTGTGAGGCGGGATCGAAGGACTCGTACCAGATTCGATCCGCTTCAGCCGTCGCGGCGTTCGGCGAGCATGCCAGGCTGGCGATGGTTCTCGCTGTCACTTCGTTCGTCGGACTTGGCTGGCAGGTGTCCCGAATGCTCGACGGGATGCGGTCGAGGAGATCGGCCTGGGCAGCCGTCAGTCCACCCGAGGGCGTTGGACTTGGGGCCGAGGTCGGGCTCGCCGTGGTCGGGCTCGGAGACGTGCTCGAGGTCGGGTTTACAGCCCTCCAGCCAAGGAGCGCCACGGCGACGAGAACCGCGGCGAATGCGAGCACGGCCGCGATTGAGCCGACGGAACGCCTCGTCGGTCGCCCCCACCTGCGCAAGCGGCTGACGGGCCGCGGGGCTGACACGCCTCCACCAATTGGCACAGCCCGGAAGATCGCGACCGGCTCCGAGACACCCTTCAGCTGACGGGAACCAAGCGGCTGGTAGGACACGTCCAGCACGGTGCGCGTCAGCGCTCGGACCGTGTCAGTCACGAGGACCTCCCCGGCCTTCGCAAGTGCGCAGACACGCGCCGCGATGTTGACCGCCGAGCCGACGTACCCCTCGGTCGTCTCGGCAATCTCACCAGCGTGGATCCCGATGCCAACCGTGATGGGACGCTCAGGATCCGAAGCCGTCGTGCCGGCGGCGCGGTCCTGGATCGCGAGCGCACAGCTGACCGCGCTCCCGACCGAAGCGAAGACGACGTAGAAGCTGTCGCCCTCAGTCTTGATTTCGGCGCCGTCAAACTCGGCAAGCACGCCGCGTACGAGCTCCCGATACACCCGAAGGAGCTCCGTCGCCGCCCGATCGCCACGACGTTCGACGAAGCTCGTGTACTCGCGCAGGTCCGCGAAAAGGAACCCGTGGGTCCGCGTGGAGCTCGGTCGATCTGTCATGCCGCTGGCCGCACCAGTCCCTCGAACACCAGATCCCCGGCGATACTCCCTGAGCGGTGGGATGGTACGTCCGCGCTGGCAGCCGTGGCGGGGGTCGCTGCGCGCCAGGTGGGAGCCAGAGACTCAATCGGCGCGCTGGTCGCCCTCCACATCTTGCGGGTTTCCCGCGTGATGCACCGGCTCCGGCATGGCGTCAACGGTCAACACCCGCGAGGCCTTCCGCAGCGATCATCACATGCCTGGCGGCCCTGCCTGGATGCGCCGGCGAACCGAATGGACCGGCGCGGCGTCCCAGTCGGCATCGATCCACCAGGTTGCGCCGACGTCCACGTACGGTCTGACCGTTTCGGAAGCCTGGGCGGGATCGTCGGCCGCGGTCGAGCCCTGGACGACTATCTCGAAGGGCTGATCCCGAAGGTCCGCCGGCCGCTCGCGCTCCACGTACTCGACGATCGCCGTGACCTCTCCGACGGCATCGGTCTGCGTGACGATCCCATCCCAGCGGAGGACGCGCCGCATTGACCGCTCGCTGGGCCACGCCCCGACGACCCAGATCGGGATACGTGGCCGCTGG